>NZ_SJPI01000001.1:1394668-2092002 GCF_007859865.1 Rubripirellula amarantea
ACAAATGAACTATCCTGAAACCAAAAAAACAGACGTGTTCGACGAATACCACGGTCGGAAAGTTGCCGATCCGTATCGTTGGCTTGAAGACACCGAGAGTGAAGAGACGGCGGAATGGATCGCTGCTCAAAATCAGCTAACGCAAAAGTATCTACGCTCGCTTCCGCAACGTGACGCGATCCGAGAGAAGCTCGAGCGGTTCTGGAACTACGAACGCTACGGATTGCCAAAAAAGTGCGGCGATCGTTACTTCTTCTCCCACAATGATGGGCTTCAGGATCAAAGTGTCCTTTACCAGACACCAACCCTTACCGGTTCGCTCATTGAAACGCAAAACGTTCTGATCGACGCTAACAAACTCAGTGACGATGGCACGGTAGCACTCGCGGGAACCGCGATCACCGACGATGGCACGCGGATCGCCTATGGTGTCGCCGACGGGGGAAGTGATTGGCGAACCTGGAAGGTCCGCGACGTCGCTAGTGGCGAAGACTTGCCCGACATCATTCGCTGGGTCAAGTTCAGTGGCATCGCTTGGAAACCTGATGGAAGCGGGTTCTATTACGCTCGCTATGACGAACCAGTGGAAGGACAGGAACTGTCGGGTACCAACGAGAATCAAAAGCTTTACTTCCACAAAATCGGTGACGACCAATCTGATGATCAGTTGGTTTTAGAGCGTCCCGACCAGCCCAAGTGGGGTTTCTCACCTGTCGTATCGGACGACGGTCGCTACCTCGTAATTCATAACTGGAAAGGTAGCGAACCGAAGTCGCAAATCTTCGTGAAAGACCTGCGCGATTCCAACAGCGAAATCGTACCGCTAATTACCGGGTTTGACGCTGAATACGAATTCATTGCCAACGTTGGCGATACGTTGTACTTCATCACGGACCATGAAGCTCCCAAACGCCGATTGATCGCAATCAAGGCGAGCACAGAGAATCGTGACGCTTGGCAAGTGATCGTGGGAGAGTCCAATGACGTGCTGCAATCGGCGAGCCTGTTTGGGCAAACTTTCTACTTGGACTATTTGAAAGACGCCAGAGCCAAGATTACTCGCCACCAAATCAATGGCGAGCGGATTGATGAACTGGAATTGCCTGGCGTGGGAACGGTCAGCGGGTTTGGCGGACGACAGGACGCCACGGAGACCTTCTTTGCCTTCACCAACGATGTAACGCCGACGTCCATCTACCGAGTCGATCTTGCGTCAGGACAGACCGAATTGTGGCAGCAACCTCGCGTGCTTTTTGATGTCGATCAATTTGTGACCGAGCAGTTGTTTTGCACCAGCGCCGATGGAACTCGAGTCCCGATCATCGTGACGCGAAAGAAAGACATCGAACTGGACGGCTCACACCCTACGCTGCTGTACGGCTACGGTGGATTCAACATCTCGATTACGCCATCGTTTTCCCCCGCAACGGCCGCCTGGGTCGACCAGGGAGGCATCTACGCGGTTGCAAACTTGCGAGGTGGCGGCGAGTACGGCCGCCAATGGCACGAAGATGGCATGCGGCTGAAGAAACAAAACGTCTTCAACGATTGCATCGCGGCAGCGGAATACTTAATTGAAAAGAAGTACACATCGGCGAGTCGTCTAGGATTGTCTGGCCGTTCCAACGGCGGCTTGCTCGTTGGTGCAGTAATGACCCAACGGCCTGACTTGTTTGGTGCCTGTTTGCCAGCGGTGGGTGTGTTGGACATGCTTCGTTACCACAAGTTCACCATCGGATGGGCATGGGCCGCCGAGTACGGCAGCAGCGATGAAGAGGACCAAATTGACAACTTGCTTTCGTACTCTCCGCTTCACAACTTGAAGGACGGCACCTGCTATCCCGCCACGATGGTTATTACCGCAGACCGTGACGACCGCGTAGTACCGGGACACAGTTTCAAGTTTGCTGCCGCATTGCAAGCGGCGCAATCGCGAGAGCCAACCTGTGGCCATCCCACGCTCATCCGGATCGAAACCAGGGCCGGTCACGGCGCCGGCACGCCCGTGAGCAAGAAGATCGAGGAGTACGCCGACGCTTGGGCGTTCTTACTGGAAAACTTGAAATAGGTCCAAGCTATCCTAAGCCTCCGCTAGATAAGCCGGGCTAAGTATCGCTGTTCAACGCTTTATCGCGTAACGATGTTGCCTTGCGTATTGATCGGCTCGGTCGCACTGGCCATTTGAACGTCTGACGATGACGGCATGCCCTGCGTAGTTTCGGAAAGTACGCCGCCGCCATCGAGGTCGCTTATGCGAGGCGATGCGCTTTGCATTGCAGTCGCAATCAGTTGTGAACCTTGTGAAGAGTTCGTAACGGCATACTGAGATGGCACACTACCTTGAATCGACTTCGGCAGTTTGAACATAGCGCCGCTGGCTCCGTCGACGGCAAACCCAGGGATGCCGCCGAGCAAAAGGTTACCAGCGGACCAAGGATCCAGACCAGCTTTAACTTCCTTTACCTGCGTTGCCGATTGGGCACCAGCGAACGCGATCGAGTATTTGGCTGGCCAGTAAGGAAACGCTTTCGCATCGAGCGTCACTTGTTGCGGCGTCACACCTTGGTGGATGACATTGTGTTTCCTGTCCTGTACGGAAAAGAATGTCGGGCCATCAGCGTTATCTATGGTCACTGGATAGCGACGATCGCTAAGAATAGTCGCGCATCCTGACATCGAAGCGACGACCGTCATCACTAATATCGAATTCACTACCAAACGGATCCGTCGTTGAGAATTTTCTGTAACCATGATGCTTTGCCGACCATAAACCTTAGTGAATCGCATTACCTAGTCGCACACTTCCGCTGGTAATACCCCGCCAACCCCTACCACCGGAAATCATCGACATTTCAGCGTGGTGCATCCAGTTAAACTCAAGAGGCATGAGCGATGTGAGGGCTGCCTGGATTGCCAGTGATGTCGACGCGGCTAACGGGAATATGTGATCGCCGTTATGCTCGTTAAGTCATCCCACCCCTAAGCAGCCTATCCGCCGCCTGCTGTCACCCTCATACCGACACCTCTTTGCCCCATGTTGCTGCAAGAACCTGCCTCCACACCGTACGACCTGCACTTCAATTGCTTGGGCTTTCGCGTCCGCGTTTCCGCCTGGTTTTGGGTCGCGATTTCGCTGCTGGGCTACTCAAATGTGCAGAGTTTGGACCGACATTTCGGGGCCGCCAGCCCAGGAATGCTGCCGATGTTGTTGCTGTGGGCATTGTGCGTGCTGTTGTCCATCTTGATCCATGAACTTGGCCACGCGTTAGCGTTTCGGAAGTACGGGATGGATGCTTCCATCGTTCTTTACCACTTCGGTGGACTAGCGATCCCCGAGTCTCGCTCGTCTTCAAGTTACGACGTTGAATCCTCGTTTGCACAAAACCAATATGGATCATCCAACCGATCGCTAAGTAACACACAACAGATAATAATTTCGCTTGCTGGTCCGCTACTGCAACTCGCCGTCGCCGTTGTCGTAATGATCGCAGTAAAACTTGCCGGCTACGGTTTCCAACTCTCACTCGACGGTTTCGTTTACACAATTCCGCTCGGCCCCATCAACTTGATCCCCGGTTTGATCGATGGAGCGATGCTTACGAGCCCTGGTTTGTACATTTTGTTAGATTTTTTTTTGGTGCCGAGCGTACTGTGGGCGCTACTAAACTTGTTACCGATTTGGCCGCTTGATGGCGGACAGATTACAAGCGAGGTGATGGACATGCGACGCGTGCCAAAGACGATGGCGTTTCAGTTAAGCATGATCGTTGCTGGTTGCGTTGCGGCATACGGTTTTTACAACGAAAGCACGTACATGGGCGTGATGTTCTTGATGCTCGCGTTGATGAACTACCAAGTCATGCAGCAGTTCACACGTCATCGTTACTAGTAAAATGAACGCGTGCATCGCGCGTCAAAAACAGTTCGCGCGGCTTAAGTTTTGACAACTGAAAACTGAAAATTGCGTCCGCTCGTAACAAAAAAAAATTCTCTTGCAAGCACTTTTTCTAGAAAAAGATGTTGCGGAATTTGGAGAACTGCGTAAAGTTACGCCCAAGTTTCCGATTGAAAGCAACTCAACAAACGATGTTGGACATCAACTGTGTTGTTTCAATCATCATCAATGATTGGTGAGCCGTGGCCGGTGACTTTAAAAGTTCTACTTTCAAAGTCTCGAGGACTCACCAACGTTTCCTTTCACGCGGAGGAAAAACGTGGCCAAAAAGAAAGCTGCTAAGAAGGTAACCAAGAAGAAGGCTACCAAGAAGAAAGCAACCAAGAAGAAGGCAACTAAGAAGAAGGTTGCAAAGAAGAAGGTTGCTAAGAAGAAGGCAACCAAGAAGAAGGCTACTAAGAAGAAGGCGACCAAGAAGAAGGCTGCTAAAAAGAAAGCAACCAAGAAGGCCGCTACTAAGAAGAAAGCCGCTAAGAAGCGCAAGTAGTCTCTTGAGCACTTTGCCGGTTCAAGCATCGCTTGATCGAGCAACCCAAGTCAAATCGAGCCACGGTGGAGCTTCTCCGACGTGGCTTTTTTCGTGCGCAGAATTCGCCCTAAAGCGTTGGCAGACTTGGTTTTGCGGGTGCTGCTGCGGCTTTAGAAGCCAAGTTCCGGACCACCGCACGAGCGATTTTGTCCATCGGGGCCCGAGCCTGTTCGTCGTTGGCCATGACCTCAGCCAAACGTCCTTCATCACCTGCGATCCGCAGCCCAATGTCGATCGGCAACCCGCCCAGAAACGGAACATCGAGTTCTTCCGCTTTGGCCCTTGCGCCACCCCGGCCGAAGATGTCGTAGGTCTTGCCGTTGTCCGGGCACAGGAAGCCACTCATGTTTTCAACCATTCCTAAGATTGGAATGTTTACTTTGCGAAACATGCTAATGGCTTTGATCGCATCGAGCAGTGCGACTTCCTGAGGCGTGCACACCACAACGGAACCGGCGATGGGAACGGCTTGTGATAACGTGAGTGCCACGTCACCAGTTCCCGGTGGCATATCAATGATGAGGTAGTCCAGTTCGCCCCACTCGGTTTCACCTAAGAATTGGTTGATCGAACCGTGCAGCATCGGACCACGCCAAATAACAGCTTGGTCGCGTTCCACTAAGAACCCCATCGACATGACCGGCATGTCGCCGCACCGGATCGGTTCAATGCGTTTGGCTTCGGTAATTGCAGGACGCCCTTCAAGCCCAAGGAGCTGCGGAACGCTTGGACCGTAGACATCGGCGTCCATCAAGCCAACTCGTGACCCGAACTGTTGTAGGGACAAAGCAAGTGAAGCCGCGACGGTGCTTTTGCCCACGCCGCCTTTGCCGCTGCCGACCAAGATTACGCTCTTGATTTTTAAACCGGCCTGACCGCTGCGTGGCGCGATGCGGTGATGGGGAACGACTTCCACTTTCGCATTCGCTCCCGGGGAAGCGGCTACCACTTTTGATTCCAACATCGCGGCCACTTCGTCGGCGATCGCGGCAGAATGCGAGCTAAGCCCAAGTTTGATGTGAGCGTTTTTTCCATCGACGGTGACTTCAACAATTTGCCCTGTCTTCCCCATCGGCCGGCCTGTTTCAGGATCCGGATGACTTTCAATGGCGGCACGGACGGTTTCGATGGAAAGCTCTGACATAACTAACGGTGAGGCTTGAGATAATGTAAACGGCAAGAAGCGAACACGAAGCGCAATAGCGTCAGTCTAGGTCGGTTGTCGATCTTGCGAAGTGGCCTTGGATCAGGCGCGAGAATCGCCAAAGGTCCTCGGGATGTCGCAAAATGCCCGAGACGCCGATTTCAGTTAGAACAAGCTGCTGTTCCACGGACAAATGACTCGTCGCAACCAATTGCAGGATATTTTTTCGTGTGGACGCGATCGCAAATAGGTCGTCTACGACCTCGGGTGATGTTTGCTTGGTAAATTCCCAGATCACTAGGCCCAAATTCGGCTGATGAGACAGCGAAGGCGGGGACAATTTGCTGAAAATGCTTCTTCTTTCGGCCCCCGATTTCAACTTCGCCCCTGGAGTGCTGTCACTTGCCCCTGAACCACTAGCGTCCACCGCTGAACCGGTACGGACTGGCGAAGGGTTGCGAATTGGCGAGAGGCGGCCAACGCTAGCCGATGGTCCGCTGGGCAAAGTCGTGATTGCCGCGACCAAGGTCGGTGGCATCAAGATGTCGGCAAATCGAAACGCCGCCGAGGTCCAGCGACGACCCTGCTCGAAGATCACCCATGGGCGAAGCATCGAACGGTCCATCAGTTCCACTGGGTCGACAGGTTCCATTGCGATCGGCCTCACGAGCTTTCAGAAACGTTTGCGTCCGAAGCACCATCGCCGCCAGCTTCTTCGAGTTTGCGAAGCAATCGTGCTCGGCTAATGCCTAGACGCCGCGCGGCTTCTGCACGATTTCCCTCAGTCGCCTCAATCGCTGCCTGAATCAATTTCGCTTCGAACCGTCTTACCGCGTCATCCAGATCCATGACCGCCACCTTCGCGCGAGCGACCGGATCGCCGGGTCGGTAGGAACGGACTGCTAAGGGCAGGTGCTCTACACCCACTACCGAACCGGGTGCAGTACGCGCCGCTGCGCGAACAGTTTGTTCCAACTCGCGAAAGTCACCGGGCCATGGATACACCACCAATGCATCGAGTGCGGCGCGGTTGAATCGTTCCGAAGTGCATTCGCGCTTGGCGTGCCAATGCTCAAGCAAAGCCGTCGCCAAAACGGGAATGTCATCGATGCGATCGGTCAATGACGGAATAGGAACAACGGTAGCGCAGAACACATCGACAAGTTTGCTAATGATTCCAACGGACTGAACTTGTTGCCAGGTGGATGCAAGATCGGCGGACGACGTTGACTTCGCAGTGCTAGAACTCTGGCCGCCAGATTTCCCGCCGCCGCTCACATTGTCATGAGACGCGCTATCGCTCGCCATGACACTCGCATCACCGAGGTTGCATTCCCCCACGTGTCGCGCCGTTGCAATCAAGCGTAGGCGGCCCTCGTATTGCAAGTGCAGTTGCGCAAGCCGCTGCTGCGATTCGGTGGATGTTCGATCCAACCCTCGCACAATCACCGTGCCCTTGGCCTCTCTAGCGTCGTTCAGTTTCGAGAGCAACGGAGACAAAGTTGCATCAAGCAACTCGGTGTCCATTAGCGATCCGTCCACATTCGCCATCGGTTCGCCTGGCGCTGACGCATGGTGAAGGGTGACGGCGATCGTTTCCCCAGCGCTACCACGAACTCCGACCAACAATGCATCCGTCCTGGCAAGAGACGCAACCTTCACACGATTTCGCAGCCGCTTAACCAGAGTCGAACTGCCGGCAAGCGAGATAGCCTGCATCGTTTGATTCTGTTGCCGCCAACGATCGAGTCGTTGGCGAAGTTGCAACGCATCACCGAGTTCAGCGTCAATGAGGCGATCATCGTAGGACCCGCCGAACGCAATCGTAAAACGGCGTTCGTCATAACCAACGGAAATGAAACGAACATCAACCACCCTGGCTTTTGCCTCGCTCGTCGACGAACCGCTGGTTGTCGACGGACCGCTGGTTGTCGGTGGCGGTACTTTTGGCAATGCAATCTTGGGTGGTGTGATCTTTAGCGAAGCGGTGCCTCGTTCGACAAGTCCCGGCGGCGCTGACAACGCAGCAGCAACGTGATCTTGCCATTGATCCGAAACCGCGGCCCCCGCGATCGCTTGTCGATCCAAGAGTTCGGCTGGTTCAATGTGCAACCATTCGCCAACCCCCGCGGATACATAAGCGAGCCGACCGACGGGGTTGATCACCCACACGATCGCTCCCGCTCCTTCCAGCATTCGAGCGAGAGGGCGGATGGACGTACCAGGCATAGATGCAAGCTGTTGTCGAGCAAGGAAGTGCGGATAAGCACGAACGTTGATCGCAACAGCTACTGATCAAATCAGAGTGCGATCAAAACACGTCGAGCATGAAGTGGTGACCTGAATGATACCGACGATTGCTCGGGTAGTAGTTGTGCCAACGCTTGTTGTAAACCGGAATTCGCATTTCCGCCGGATAGCGATGGTACATATCATCACTACTGCGAAAGTATTCCTGTCCCCAGAAGTTCTGGGGATAGTACACATAGGGATAGTGGTAAAGGCGGTTCCAGTCTCGCGTATCCGCTTGACCACCCCAGCTTTGCCCGTAAGCGCGTTGATCTGCAGAAACAGACTCGGCCGTAGCGACATAGCTCGCCGCGAGTATGGCGACGATGACGAGTTGTCGAATCATTTGGGCGTCCCCCCTTTAGGACTTTCAACCGTAACAATGTCTGGTTCGATTCCGATGCGTGGCACGGCATGAGCCCCACACGGCGTACCGGATCTATCGGCACAAACGATCGTGACGGTTGAGTCGATCAGCAAGACAATTTGCGTGAATTTGCGTTCTCGACGCTCAGATTGGTCACTCCAAAGCTGCTTCGGGGCCGGATATAGGTCTTCAACAGGCGGTTTGAGCCGGGAAATTTCCCGCCAAACATTTATCCTGGTCAAGATGCTAGGAAAACTCCTAAACTTTGGGGTAATCACTTAAGTCGCTCAAGTGCCCAAACTTGCAGCGAATTCTCATCGCCCCTTAACTTCACCTACACCTTGGTCAACTTCATGTTCAATTCGATGTCTCATCGAGTTCCCAAGTTCGTTACGACTGGCCTCGTTGTCTGCCTCGCTTTTTCGCTGGCGGCGACCCCGATTTATGCCTGTCCGTTTTGCAGCGCTGTGTCGCAAACACTTCGCCAAGAAATGGAAGTCATGGACGCTGTCGTCATCGCTTCGGCAACCCAAAGTGATCTAGTTCGTGACAAGACGACCGGCGAAGTCACGATGAAGATCGAAAAGGTCCTTAAAGGTGACGCCATTGTTAAACCGGGCGACGAAGTCACGGCGGTCTATTACGGCGAAGTCTCAGTCGGTCGCCGTTTCATGCTCTCGGGCGTTGACCCCAACGATATGCAGTGGTCCTGTTTGCCACTAAGTGAGCGAGGCGAGGCCTACGTGATCAAGGTCGCCGAACTTGCCACCGCTGACCCGCTCGAGCGACTGCGTTTCTACGACGATTATCTGCAAGACGACGAGTCGATGCTTAACCGTGATGCCTACGACGAGTTTGCCATCACTCCCTACGACGTCATCCAATCACTCGGCCCTGAAATGGATCGCGATCAATTGGTGGAATGGATGAGCGAACCGGAACTGGCGACCGATCGCAAACGACTTTATCTAACCATGCTGGGTGTTTGCGGCAGTGAACAGGATTTGCCGATGCTGGAAACGATGTTGCGTAGCACTAAGAAAAGCACTCGAGGTGGATTGGACGCTTTGATCGCTTGTTACTTAACGTTGGCCGGCGAGAAAGGCTTGCCGCTAATCAATGAGTTGTTCTTGGACAATGCCGATGCTCCTTACGCAGACACGTACGCAGCGATCATGGCGGTTCGATTTCACGGAACCGAAGGCGACGTCATTCCGCGAAGCGCTCTTGTCGACTCATTGCACCACGTCCTCGATCGAACCGACTTGGCGGACCTGGTGATCCCCGACTTGGCTCGCTGGCAAGACTGGAGCCAAATTGACCGACTGGTGGAATTGTTCACCAAAGCGGACCCCGACAACAATTGGATTCGCGTCCCGGTGGTGAACTACCTTCGAGCATGCCCGCTGGAAAAGGCTGACGAAGCCATCAAGAAACTCGAGGAGATCGACCCGGAAAGTGTCAAGCGAGCCAATACATTCTTCTCCGTGCCTGTTCCCGCTCGGGATTCATCGAGTGATGACGGGACCTCGCTGCCTTTGGATGTTAGTGACTTAGCGTTTGATGGCATGATAGGGCCTGCTATGACCGGTCGAACCGCCTATCTGGCTACCCGGCCGGTGATTTCCACGTCGCCCCGGTCGGCAATGGCAAAGCTGTACGCAGCCAAGGATTCTGGCTCCGTTCAGCATGCGGCAACAAAGCATGCGGGAGTGCAGCGTGCGGCAACACCGGTCGCTTTGCTTGCGGTTTCCCAGCCTGCGAACCCGTGGCGGTTGGCTTACGTACTATTGGTGGCGGCACTGACGTTCATGATTGTGCCGTTCTTGCTGCTGACCGGCGGCTCGCAACCTATCACCTAAGTGACGCACTGTTTTGACGCTCTATGTCCGCTGAACTTCAAATGTCGTCCTCCGGCGACGAGCTTACTGATTTTCCCTACAAGGCGATCAGCCGTAGTGCCATCATTTCGTTGGTTCTGGCGGTGGTAGCACTTCCAGGATTGCTGCAAGATTTTGCACCGCTGCTGGGTATTGCCATGGTTGGAATCCTGGTCGCTTTCCTAGGTATGCGTGCGACTCGGCTTTATCCCGAAGAATACAGCGGACGCACCGTCGCGATTCTAGGATTCTTCCTTAATCTCGCTTTGGTCGTCGGTGGCATCGCGTTGCACACCTACACCTACATGACGGAAGTTCCCGAAGGCTATACACGTGTGCAATTCTATGATTTGCAGGCGGAAGACAACGGCCCGGATCGCCCCACGGAAAAAGCCGTTGCCGCGCATGGCCAAGACATTTTCCTTAAAGGCTATATCCATCCCTCATCGGGCAGCGGCCTGCTGAAGCACTTCGTCCTCGTTCCAGACTTGGGCACCTGCTGTTTCGGTGGGCAACCCGAAAGTAGCGATATGGTCGAAGTCACCTTAAAGGGCGGTCAGACGGCAAAGGCTAACTTGCGGAAGAAGAAACTTGCCGGCCGTTTCATAGTCAATCAAGCGCCGCAATCGATCACCGATTTCGATAAAGCGATTTTTTACCGAATGCAAGTCGATCAAGTGAAATAGCTTACGAAGCAATCTGCCGAATAGATTGATCTGTTGGAGCGATTGTTTTTGGGAGTATCATTCGGGGGTAACACCTGTTCCGCTTTTTGATCCCCGATCCGCTCCTGTCAGCCACTATGCTTCAAAATTCATTTTCGCTGCTGTTGGTTGCCGCTTTGGCAGTTCCTTCGCTTGCGCAAGAGACGAAAGACGCCGCACCTGATACTCGCCCTATTGTGGAGGATCGCAGCAGTAGCGATGCGTCGAAGGCCAAGGGCGAAATTAACTTCGACGACTTGAAGTTCGAGATCGAAAAGGATCAAGCCTTTGAACCATCTCAGCTCAACGCGGACGTTCAAGCGCTCAACGGCAAGAAGGTCAAACTTCGCGGCTATATTCTTCCCGCGACTTTGTACAAGGAAACCGGAATCGACCAGTTTGTTTTGGTGCGAGACAACCAAGAGTGTTGCTTTGGCCCCGGGGCGGCACTATTTGATTGTGTGATGATCGAGATGGAACCGGGAAGAACAACCGATTTTGTCACGCGACCGGTAACCGTTGAAGGCAAGTTCGAAATCGATGTCGAAAAGTACAAGTATCCCAACGGTGTGGGTCCCAAAGGAGCTTCACACTTGGCGATCTTTCGTATCCGCGGCCTCAACGTTAAGTAAGCAGGCGAACGGACGATTCTTTATCATTCTTGATGACTTAAATATTTGACGGTTCAGCACGGTCATGCGCCGCGTGTCCAACCGGGCTTGGGCATTTTTTCGACCGTCGATGGCTCATCGCCTCGCAGCGTTGCGATACGTTTCGCCATTTTTGACACTGCCTCGGAATCACTCATAGGGTGAATCGTGACGCGAAATGATTTCGTTTCGCCTGGATCGATATCAAGCACCCTGCCCTGCTCCGCTTCAAACGTGCGATTGTTGGGATAGTTGGTGGAAGGTTCGAGACCAGCAACATAGCCGTCTTCTAAGGCCGCGGTGTTTTTCCAAAGCACAAACCGCGGCAGTCCGGTGACGCTATAGGTGATTGCCAAACCGCTAGCCTTGTCAGCCGCGGACAACATTGCCGAGGTCAAGTTGTGCTCGTTCGCACGTAGTTTCGCGAAGTAGACCCGTTCGGCGTAGCCGCTTTCAGGTTCCCCGAACTGGTTCCAAGTCTCAATTTCTTCAGCGGCGTGCGCGTCTTTGGGGGCCAAGGTCTCGACGGGGGCATCGAACGTTGAATCTTTGCCCAACACGGGGCTTCCGACATTGATGTGGTAAAGCAATTGCATGGATGCCGGCGAAGTCAGTTCATTGGTGACATCATCCAACAATTCGACATCGGGTTGTCCGGCGTGAAATCGAATGCGACTCTTGAGCCGAAACCGCTTGAAGAACAAACGCGACTCAATCATTTCACCTATCACCTCAACTCGGCCCGAAGCTTCGTTGTATTCGATCGACAGTGACGTCGCAGGCAGATTCGCAATTCGACCGTGCAACGGGTACAGCAATCTTCCCGAATCATCGTGTTCAGGCGCTCCGTTGCTCTCGAGACCACAGCGAACGACAAATTCATCGAATCCTTCAAGCCATCCCAATCCACTTGGATCAAAGATAGGAACATGCGATGGGTGAACAGGACCGGCGATGGGAGACTTCCAACCAAAATCGATGCCTCCCGATTCAAGACGCCAAATCGACATTCCCCGTGATGGCAGAATCAACGCGGTCGTGACACCGGTGTCTACTTCCACGACCTCGACTCCGTCAGCAAGTCCGCCGACAAATCGACCGTGTCGCACACCAATCATGCCTTGGCGCGTTTCAATTTGCCGAGTCAGCGAGGAATTCTTACTCCAGCGAATGTTTGCCTCCGGTGAGGCTGAAACATAGGCCGATTCAATTTTTGTACTCATGAAATGATTCTGACACTGGCGAAATTGTGGTCGGGTGAGACAAACAGTCGAGCGTGGAAAGGTTGTCCGCAATTCTCGCAGACTCTAAAACATCATTCTTAGGTTTTGGATTACGCTTGCGACCACCCTGGTTCAGCGACCCATTGAACAATGATCGCATCGTACCGGCAATGCGACGGTTCGCCAGTTATCTGCAACCGCTCCCACCATCCCTCCCCCCAAACAGGTTTATCGTGTCTTATGGCGAACGTAAAGTTAGATGAAGGTTTAGTTCAAGGTGATAGCGTCGCGGGAATTTTGGATTCTGCCATGGACGCTGGCGACGGGCTGCTGCGACTAACGCCAACTTGGGTCCCACGATCATTCCTTCACCCAGGACGTCGAATCAAACTTCACCCGGGCGACTACTATCGCTTTGGCGCCGATCGAGGAGGGATCGACGAGCGCTGGTTTGGCAGCACAACCGAAGCGGCCAACGAAGGCCGAGTGTGGCACGAAGGCTTGAGCTTCTGCATTTTTGAAGGCAAGAAGTTTTTGCTTCGCGATGCGGTTTCGGAGGCTGGCAACAAAATTGTCGGCGAGAGCATCTTCAAGAAGTACGACCGTTGGCCGGTGTACTCGAAGTTCTTCGACAACATGGGTCCGATTCCCCATCATATGCACCAGAGTTTCGAAGATGCGAAACTTGTTGGCCAAGAGGGCAAGCCCGAAAGCTATTACTTCCCACCTCAACTTAACAATGTCGACAACAACTTTGCTTACACGTTCATGGGATTGGAACCGGGCACCGAAAAGTCCGATGTTCGGCGTTGTTTGGAAAATTGGAACGAAGGTGACAATGGGATCTTAGACCTTAGTCGCGCCTATCGTCTCAAACGAGGCACCGGATGGTTGATCCCACCGGGTGTCCTTCACGCGCCCGGATCACTTTGCACCTATGAACCGCAATGGGGTAGCGATGTGTTTGGCATGTACCAATCGATCGTGGAAGGACGCTACGTTCCGTGGTCGCTGCTGGTCAAAGACATGCCCGAAGAAAAGCATCAAGATCTAGATTTCATCGTCGGCCAGTTGGACTGGGACAAGAACGTTGACACTCATTTTAAGAATAGCAACTACCTTGAACCAGTTCGCGACGATGCACGCAGTGGTGACGGATTTGAAGACTTGTGGATTGTTTATGGAACCGTCGATGGTCAACAACTCTTCAGCGCCAAAGAACTAACCATTCAACCCGGTGCGAAATGCACGCTTCAAGATCCTGGGGCAAGCAGTTGGATCACAGTCCAGGGTCGTGGCCGAATGGGTTCGCTGGACTTGCAGACGCCAGCGATGATTCGCTTCGGTGCCAACACGTCGGACGAAGTCTTCATCACGCATACCGCTGCAACCGCGGGTGTTGAAATCGAGAACACAGGTACGGAACCATTGGTTGGATTGCGATACTTTGGCCCCGATACGCACAGCAACTTGCCCACGGCAGGGTCATAAACGATTAGATTCGTGTTGCCAAGTTCTATGTTGTTGCCCTTCCCCTTCCGACCTTTTCTCTACTGAATCATAGAAAGACGTTGTTATGACCAATCACCCTCATCAATTCCCCAAACTTCATAACGCAGCATGGCCAGGCGTCGTGGGCAAAGGAGGCGAAGGAAACGATCCGCCGATTGAGCTGGATACGATGTTGGATTTAACCGCGGCCGCAGAAGTAGACGGTCGGAAGTTTGATGGTGTCGACCTTTTCCTGTTTGACCCTCACGTTTCTATCGATGCCACCGACAAAGAACTCGAAGACTTAGCGGACCGCGTCCGCGCTCGTGGTCTGGTCATTGGCAGTGTTGTTGCCCCGGTGTGGGAACCCACCGGTGGCGGATCAGCAGCAGGCGACGACGAGCAAGTCCATGCTTTCTTGACTCAAGTTCGCAAGGGATGCACGATTGCCAAGAAGCTACGAGAACTTGGTGTTCGGCCGTACGGGGTCGTGCGACTCGATACCGCAACCTCGGTTGCGGATTGGGCTAAGGACCCCGAAGGCAATCAATCAAAGATTGCGGACACACTTAAAGCAGCATGCGATATCGCTGAAGAGTACGACGAACGCTTAGCCGCCGAAGGTGAGATTTGTTGGGGCGGGATGCAAAGTTGGCGCACCATGGTCGACCTGCTTAAGCGAGTCGGGCATCCGGAACGATTCGGCTTCCAAGCAGATATGGCTCACACGCTGCTATACCTGCTCGGCTACAACGCTCCCGACGACGCTATTTTGCCAACAGACTTCGATTGGAGCGACAACGAGAAGAAAAAGGCCGCATTGAAAGAACTGACCCACGCGCTGCGTGAGTGGACGATTGACTTTCACGTTGCCCAGAACGATGCCACTGTCCACGGTACTGGAACGCACGATAAGACCGGTCGCCACTGCTTGCCCAACGATCCCAACGGCAAACTTAATATTGCCGAAGATGCGGGGTTCTGGTTGCGGGACGAACATGGCGACGTGCTCAAAACGTGCCGGCACATTTGCTGGGATGGTTGCATGTTCCCCAACGAAGTCATGCACAAACCCGAAACCTGGAACAGCATTCTTTCCGCCATGCTTTCCGTTCAAGATGCTCACGGCTGGAACGAGTAAATTTCGCTCGGCGCCGGTTCTCAATCACTACGACTAACTATCCATTAATTCAACATGAAACCACTCAACATCGGACTTATCGGCTACGGCTTTATGGGCCGCACGCACACCAACGGCTACAAACGCGTTAACGACTTCTTTCCCGAATTGAAGCATCGTCCCATCTTGAAAGCCGTTTGCGGCCGTAACGAAGAGAAGGTCAAAGAGTTCGCCGATCAATGGCAGTACGAATCCACCGAGTCGGATTGGCGTGACCTGATTGCTCGTGATGACATCGACGCAGTCGATATCTGCACCCCGAACAATTCGCATGCCGAGATTGCCATCGCGGCGGCCAAGGCGGGCAAGATGATCCTGTGCGAGAAACCGCTCGCGCTGAATCCCGCCGAAGGCGAGAAGATGGTCGAAGCTATCGAGAAAGCCGGTGTTGCGAACACCGTTTGGTACAACTATCGCCGTGTACCTGCGGTCACGATGGCCAAACAATTGATCGATGAAGGACGTCTAGGACGCGTCTTTCATTACCGAGCCAATTTCCTTCAGGATTGGACAATCAACGAAGACTTGCCTCAAGGTGGCGCTGCACTTTGGCGTTTGGACGCCGCTGCGGCAGGGAGCGGTGTGACGGGCGACTTGTTGGCTCACTGCATTGATACTGCGATTTGGCTCAATGGTTCGATCAAAGATGTCACCGCGATGACCGAGACGTTTGTTAAAGAGCGGATGCACAACGAAACGGGCAAGAAGGAACCCGTCACCATCGACGATGCTTGCGCGTTCCTTTGTCACTTCCAAAATGGGTCCTTAGGACTTTTCGAATCCACCCGTTACGCTCGTGGACACAAAGCGCTTTACACCTTCGAAATCAACGGCGAAAACGCATCGATTCGTTGGGACCTGCACGACCTGCATCGCCTCGAGTACTTCGACCACAACGACGAAGGTAAGCTGCGAGGATGGCGTTCGATCCATATTTCCGACCACGACGGATCACAACCCTACATGGATAAGTGGTGGGTGCCGGGTTTGAACATTGGCTACGAACACACGTTCGTGCATCAAGTCGCCGATTTCATCAAGTCGATTGAAACAGGCGAAACCATGCGACCTAGCTTCCGAGATGCGTTGGAAACTCAGCGAGTGTGCGACGCTGTGCTCAAGAGTGCTGCATCACACACTTGGAAGAATGTCTAACGTAGACTGTCCATGTCACGACCAGCTTGTCCGCTAACGTGGGCAAGCTTCGAAATGGACGAAGAAGAGGCTACGTCGTCACCACCGAGTCAGCCGCCAACGATGGCAAGTTGACTCTCGGCGTCGCCGTGAACCGCCAAGGTAGCGTCACCCAGAACGTGCTTCCTCGTCCAAGCTCGCTCTCGAAGTCCACTTCGCCACCAAGCAATTTGGCGAGCTCTTTGACAATCGACAGGCCAAGTCCTGTGCCCGCGTACTCTCGCGTTAGGCCTTCGCCATCCAACACTTTGCGACTTTGGCGAAACTTCTCGAAGATGATCGCTTGATCTTCCTCGGCGATCCCCACACCGGTATCGGTCACCTCAAGTCGAAAACGGCCTTGGCGTGTATCGGCTACACGCACCGTGATCATGCCACCCTCGGGCGTAAACTTGATTGCGTTACTGAGCAGGTTGTTGATGATCTGCCCAAGTTTATTCGGATCTTGAAACGCTTTGGGTAGGGAGGAAGGAATGTCAACCGACAACGAGATGTTCTTGTCCTCACTAAGCGAACCAATCATGTCGCATTGTGCCGATACCAATCTCGACAACTCAAATTCGCTCGGTTTGACTTCCATCTTGCCAGCCTCGACTTTTGCCAAGTCCAAGATGTCGTTGATCATCTCGAGAAGCAGCCGGCCGGAGTTGCGAATATTCGATGCGTAGCGTCGCTGCTTTTCAGTTAACGAGTCAATGCCCTGCAGCACCTCTGAGAAGCCAATGATACTGTTCAGCGGCGTGCGAAGTTCATGAGACATGTTGGCTAAAAAGTCAGACTTCAGACGATTCGCTTCGTAGAGCTGCAAGTTCAGTTGAGCCAACTGATCGACGCGTGCATCGAGCTCGTCGTTGACCTCTTGAATCTCGTCCTGGGTTTCGGTCATGTGCCGCAACATTCGATTGAACGCATCGGCTAGCTCACGGAACTCGTCTTCGGTTTCAATCACGGCACGCTGGTTGGTGTCCCCATGCGTGATCGCGTCGCTGACATCACGCAAGTGATACATCGGGTACAAGACGAGGTGTCGGACAATCGCGTGGAGGACAAACAACGTAACGGCCACGATGAACATCCCTAACGCGACAACGATCGCACGAATCTGGGTCGTTTGATCGTGGGTGTGCTTGTAGGGCATCGTGACCTTCATCACGCGGAATGGATACTGATTCGCGAGTGCTAGCGGGTCAGCGTCGGGATCAAGCGAGAACGTGCCTTCCTCGGGCGCGTGGCAGGCCATGCACTTGGGTTTGAAAAAGAACGGACGATAGAAAACGAAATCGCCGTTGATCGGACCAAAGTCTTCGTATAGCGACGGAGCCAAACCGGGTCCCATTTGCGCCATGGGCTCGTTCTCGGCTAGATCCAATGGCGTGGACACATCAGGCCGACTTTCCGCGATCTGCCTGGCAAGCTTGTTTCGATAGGCAAATTCGAGGCGACGCAACACAGCGTCCTCGTCGATGAGGTCTCGCGAAGGTTCATTCGTTCTGGTTTCGTCGACGAGTCGCGAACCGGGATGGCGAGGCGGCAAATTGTCGTAACGAACCGGATCCACAGGCCCCAGAAACTCGTGCTCGATGGCGGTATCTCGATTGCCCTCTTCGGACAACAACAATCGACGAAGCTCATCGAGCACTTCCGGGTTGCTACCTTCGCCAACCGCACGTGAGTGCAGTCGCAGCATTTCGGCGTCGCTGTAGTCGCGAGCTCGAGACCGAGTGGTGTTTTCAACCAATTCACGACCAAGCTTCTCGACGATCAAGAATGCCAGAAACATCAGGACAACCACCGCCGACCCGAAGAACAGAAGACACTTCCGTTCCAGGCTCATGGAGGCGAATAGACCCTGAAAGAACCGAATCATTGAGTTTTCCTTGCGAAATCAGGCACCGGCGGTGCTTGTAGTCGCGAGTTTGACGAAATTTGCGGTTCGGGACGAGGTGAATTCTGCCGCCAAAATCCTCAGAACCGCAACAAGGCTGGCAAACCTCGCATTTTAGCCATCCTTCGCTGCTTGCCGTATGAAATCCCCACAATTAGCATGGGGATTGAAAGGTGGGTATTGAATTAGGATTGCCCGCCTCAGAAGTCGTCAACTTTCAGGGCCGTTCGCCCGTCATAGATGGATCGTTTCAGGTTGACGCCATCGCCACGGTCCCCCCCCCTACAAACCATCCGCAATTTTCGCTGCGGAGGAGCCAGAAAGCACTATGAAGCGTTCGGTCCGACATTACTTCCAATGGTCACTCGTACTTGCCCTGACGGTTATCTTGGGCGCAAGTCCGGTATCGGCTGGTTGGCTGCTTAACAAGATTCGCTGCGGTCATCAACAAAGCTGTGGCACTGTGACCTGCTGCGTTGTCCCAGCGCCGGCACCTGCTTGCTGCCCGCCACCGGCACCTACCTGTTGTCCCGAACCGGCACCAGTGACCTGCTGTGACTCGGGTGCTATCGAGGTAATTGGCCAACCGATCATGGAAGCGCCGATGATGGCATCGCCCATCGAAGCACCCTGTTGCGAGTATCCGGTTGAGGTTCCTTCGTACGAGTCCTATCCGGTCGAATCAGGGACTCCAATGGATATGTCCGGCGGTGTGATCGTGGATGACACCATGATGAACCAACCCATCATCGAAAGTTACGATTCGGGCAGCGTAATCGAGTCGGCGCCAATCGAGCGTCCGTTCGAATCGAACGTGGTCGAGCCCGCTCCCGTCGAAACAGCACCCGTCGATCCAGCTCCCATCGACTCACCATCGGACACGCCCGAACCTGCACCTGCAGCCGACGCAGCCGACGCTGCTCCTGTAGCGCCAGCGACTCCAGAGCCAGCTGAGGACGATAATCTGTTTGACGCTCCTGCAGAGGATACAACGCCCGCTCCCGCTGAAGAGGCTGCGGAACCGATGGACGATCTATTCGGTGGCGATGAGCCAGCGGTAGACGATGCTCCCAAGGCAGAAGCAGAAGCCGATGACTTGTTCGGTGCACCAACGGATGAGGCTCCCGCGGCTGAAGCGGCACCGGAAGACGATTTGTTCGGCGCTCCAACGGATGAGGCTCCAGAAATGGAAGCTGCTCCTGAGGACGACTTGTTCGGTGCTCCAGCAGACGAGGCTCCTGCCGCAGAAGCCGGTCCAGAAGATGACTTGTTTGGTGCTCCTGAGGACGCGGCTCCTGAAGCGGAAGCTGCGCCAATGGACGACTTGTTTAGCGATCCTCCCGCTGAGGAAGCTGCACCTGCGAACGAACCAATGGACGACCTATTCAGTGATCCACCAACCGATAAAGCTCCTGCTGAAGACACCAGCATCGATGACCTGTTTGGTGAGTCATCGAATGATGATTCAACAGAAACAGCTCTTGATGATTTGTTCGGTAGCTCCGACGACGACACCAACGTCACACCTGAGGATGCTGAAACCGATTTGAGCATCGAAGATCTATTCAGTGCCAATCAAGTTGAAACCGAAAGCGACGTAGAATCGCCAAGCGTTACTTCGACAGGCGAAATCCAAGTGGTTTCCCACGAACAACGCGAACTAGAAGCGTTGGATGTCACGCGAGTACGGACCTGGATTGATAATACCGGTCGGTACCACACCGAAGGTCGATTGATCGAGATCACCGAAACCGGCATTCGGTTGGAGAAATCCAACGGACGCACCTGCACCGTTCCTCACTCGCGTTTGTGCGAAGCGGACGCAGCCTATGTTGATTCCATCAAGGAAGATTTCGCAAACGCTCGTGTTGCGGTATTGACCAGCAAGTAGTTCTTCGTCCTAGTTGGCGGTACGGCGTCAGCCATTCCCGCCGGTTGACAAAGCGACAACAATGACCGAATCGGACACGACATGTTCGATTCGGTTTTTTTGTACCTATCGAAAGCACTGGCATGTCCACAGAGCCCGTTCGCCTGATGCATTACGATCCGCGATGGCGACAAGAGTTCGAACAAACTCGCAGCAGCATTTTGTTTAGCTGTGATGGCTGGGTCACTGGAGTTCATCACATTGGTAGCACGGCGATTTCCGGGCTAATCGCTCGCCCAACAATCGACGTGATCGCCACGGTGGAATCTGACCAAGCGATTGGCAATGCGACCAGTCTTATCGAAGGACTGAACTTCAGATCCGTGGACACACCGCTGTGGGCCGACGGTGCGCAGACTCTCATCAAGCCTCGACATCTTTCAGCAGAGGATTCTGATGTCACCCATCGAATCTTCCTTGTCGTTCACAAAGCATCAAACTTGCCTTCCATGATGCTTGGCCGCTGCACCCTGGTTCGCGACTACTTAATCGCCAACCCAGAGGTGGCGATCGAGTTGGAGGAACGCAAAGTGAGCATTTGGCGTGAACAGTCCGGCGACTTTGCCGCGTATCAGCAGACGAAGGCAGACTTTTTTTCAAGTCTTCAGGACCGCATCGACGGTTAGCCTTCAGATTGCCGCATCGGCCACGGCGTCTGCTTGGTTATACTGCATAGCACCGCATACATTTGTTCCCCTTTTGGTCTCAGTTCACCCATGCCACGTAGCCGCCTAGGACCCTTGGCGATCGAAACGAAACTGGGTGATCATCCCTCGCAAAGCTGCGTTTGGCGGGCGATCCACGTGCAGCTTAAACGAGCGGTTGCTGTAAAGGTGTTTGCGACTCCTTTCGGCGGAACCCCTGAGGCGAGAGCCGAGTTTGCCTCGGAATGGGCGACCTTGAAATCATTGCAGCATCCCGCAATCGCGAAGTGCTATGGCGGCGGTTTCGAACAAACAGACGCCTACTTGGCCTACGAGCTGATCGAGGGTGAATCACTCTCGGCACAACTGCAGCGGCGTACTCGCTTGTCCTGGGAAGCGGTCCTGGATATGTCAGAGCCCTTGATCGAGGCGCTCGCGTACTTGCACAAACTCGGCATCATCTACGGCGCGATTCAACCGGACAAAATTCTGTTCGCCGGCTTATCACCCGTCCTCGTTGACGTCCGCACACAACGCACCGGCACAGGCTATCGCACCCAGCGACCTCCAACGCCTGACGAACTCAAGCTATTACCGCCAGAGCTACTTATAGACCCTAGCGCGCTATCGCCCCAGACGGACCTGTACATGCTTGGTGCAACGTTGTACCTAGCTGTCACGGGCCGTCCGCCCGTGAACGGGGAAACGATCGAAGAGATCACCGCGAACATCGCCAACGTGGACCCGCCGGCTCCTGCTTCGCTCGTCATGGAATGTCCGGTTTGGTTCGACAAGCTGATCATGCAACTGTTGCAAAAGAATCCCGCTGCTCGTCCCAATAGCGCCCAGGCGGTCAAGTTGGCACTCGCCGAGGTTCGACGTCGATCGATGTCGCGAACCGGTGTTGCGGAACACGCGTCGAGTGGATTCAGTCCACTTACGGTTACCAGCCAAGATGATCGCGAAGTAGCCCGTCGATTACTCGGACGTGACTCATTGGACTTCGACGACGATGCCCCGGTGCATGACGTGGCTTGGCACGACCGCCCCTTTGTTTTGATTGCAGGATTGCTATTAATCGTAGGTGCCTTCGCATGGGTGATCTGGCCGCTTAATGAAGATCAGATGCGAGAGCGTGCCGAGGATCTATTGAAAGTGGAAACTCGAACTTCGATGATGCAAGCCAAAAACAGCTATCTGAAACCGATGCTGGATCGATATCCCGAAGGTCGGCATGCATCTTGGGCAGAAGAGCAGATCGAACGCGTTGAAATGAAACAGGCCGAACACGCCTTAGAAGTCAAACTCAACCGCAACCTACCGCTCAAAGACGAAGCCGAACGACTTTACGCTGAAGCAAATCAGTTCGAAAGATTCGGGGACACTGCGACGGCGTTAGATCAGTATCGCAGCATGGTAACCTTATTGGGCGATGATCCAAACTATCGCCCATTCGTCAATCTGGCACGACGCCAAATTGGTAAGATCGAAAGCGAAGGAGTGGACATTGATGAAGCCTCACGAATGATCCAAGCCAAGCTTGACGAGGCCGACCAACTGCTCGCCGATGGCAAAGTCATTCCAGCAAGAAAAATTTGGTACAGTGTCCTCGAACTTTACGGCAGCAACGAAAAAGTGGCCCCGCTTGTAGCCAAAGCACAAGACCGCCTAGAAGGTCGCGCTGAGAAGACGACTCCTTCGCTACCGCAAGTCGAGAATGATCCCAATATGACCAACGCAACTGCACCCTGATGGATAACGATCAGCCCGACGAATCGGAATATCGACTCTTACCTAGCAAGTTTGACTCCGGTGGTCGTGACCCGGTTGCTTATGAAGCGAAGTTAGTTCATGAAGACAACCGTCCTGAGATGGCGCGGCCGCCTCAGTACTGTGACGGTGAAGACGTCACTTCTGGTACTAGGCCCACCGGCAATGAGAAGTTGTTGCAAAGCAAAGCAGTGGTCTTGGGAATCCTATTCCTAGTGACTGGCGCACTTGGCATTCCGTTGCTTTGGTCCAACAAGAACTTCGGTCCAACCGAACGAATGTTTTGGGCCATTACAGTGATCGTCTACACCCTTGCCCTGATGGTGTTCGCAGGGGGTGTTTGCTATTGGAGCTATCGTCAAATCACCGGTGCTTAATGGACACCCCACCCCAACAATCGCCAATCCAGCGACGTTATTTCGCATTAGGCGTGCTGGTACTTTCGGCACTGGCTTTCTGGCTTTATCGCCCCGCCTTTGATTACCCGATGATCTTTGATGATGTCGCCAGCATCCTCGAAAACAACTCGGTGCACCATCTATGGCCGTTAATCGGAGAGAGCGGTGAATATGGCCCTTTGAAACCAAAGCCTGGTCAACCATTCACGGCCCGGCCCCTGGTCAATCTTTCGATTGCAATTGACTATCACTTTGGTGGTGAAAATCCCCGGGTATATCGGATCGTGAATCTAGTGATGCACATCATCACATCCGTGTTGTTGGCCGCGATTGTGATCGCAACTCTAAGGCTTCACGATTCAAGCGAGCGATTGTCGCGTCACCGATATTGGTTGGGTTTTGCATCAGCCGCCGTGTGGATGATGCATCCGATCCATACGGAAACCGTCATTTACTTAACTCAGCGAACCGAATTGATGATGGGCATGTTCTACTTGCTCACTTTATTTTTGTGTATCAAGTATTGGTGCAGCACCCGCATGGCTGAGCGATCGTTCTTTCTAATGATGGCCACTCTGGCCGGCATCGCGGGCATGTTGTGCAAAGAAATGATGGCGTCCATTCCAGCCATGGCATTTTTGTACGAGCGAACATTCATACGACCATCGCTTCGCAATATCGTCAAACAATCTTGGCCCCTTTACGTCGGTTTGATGTTGAGTTGGCTACTGATCGCTGGGCTGTACGCGGTTGGCTATGGAACCCCGGCTGCCGGATTCAACAATACCATTTCGGCGGTCGACTATTGGATGACTGAAGCGGGTGTCTTCTTTACCTACTGGCGTCTTACCTTTTGGCCCTGGCCATTAGTGATTAACTATCAGGTCCCCACCGTCACCAGTCTGGCAAACGCTTGGCCGGCGGTAGCGGCGATGATTCTTTATGTCGGCGTTACAACTTGGCTGGTTTGGCGACGAAGCGTTCTCGGCTACGGCCTTATTTGGTTTGTCGCGGTGCTTTCGCCCACACTTGTGATTCCTCTCCCTCGAGAAGAACTGGTCGAACGACGTTTGTATGTGCCGCTTGCTGCGATTGCGCCCCTGGTCGTGATCGGCGTATACAGCTTGATCACCTATTTGGTTCGTGAAGGACGTAAATCGTACTGGTTGACGCAAGGAATCGTGACGGCCCTTGTCGCTGTGCTTTGCTTCGTTTCCTTTAAGGCGATTCCCCGACTATCGGATCGCATGACAGTTTGGTTGCATGTGCTTGAACATGACAGCGACAACCCATTGGGGCTAATGTATCAAGGCATTCTGGAATACAACGCTGGTCAGGAAGAATTGGGACTTCGACGATTAGAAGCCGCCTTTGAAACTCGTCCCGATTTCAAACCGTGTGTGCTCGTGCTCGCCAAAGCCTACAAAGAACGGCAACGTCCCGCTGATGAGATCAATGTCTATCGAACCGCATTGGAAGTTGCCCCGAATGATCCAACCTATCACTACAACTTGGGTTTGGCTTTCGACTTAAACCGAAAACCGCTTCTCGCAATGAAGCATTACGAAGAGAACATTCGCCTCGATCCCACCGCGCATTATGCGCACCACAATCTCGGAATGATTTTGGCCGAACGCGGTAATTTCGATTCGGCCATCAAGCATTTTGAAGCTGCCGTCGATATCGAACCCAGCTACGACTATTGCTTGAACCTGATGACTCGATACCTAGCGCTTCGCCAGTACGAAGATGCAGGCAGGGCAGCAAAGAAACTGCTAGCTGCGGCACGAAAAGATGGCCGCACCGACGAAATCGAAATCATTGAACGAACGATTGTTACCTTGCAAAAACAGGCTGCGATCCCCGGTGATTGAACGCGATCGAAAGCACCGTCGTTCGCATTTCGCTACTTCGAAACCTCGGAAGTCGTCACATCAAGGCTTAGCACGGTCCCGTTAAAAGGGTTGGGCGATGAATAGTCCCCGGCAGCAGACATGCTGTCATAGCCAACGCTTAATTCATCCTGAGGTTGCACTGGAATTACTCCAGGTGAACGCTTTGATATCGATGACGCTCCATCGACCATCAAAGTCATATCATCGGTCGTTAGCGTCGCTACCAAGCGAGACTTACCGCGAATCGGATGATCTGAAAGTAGCCGGGTAACTTCGCCATCAATGCGCACATCCAAGGCTGGCCGTCCATCAACGAAATGCAAAGCATATCCACAGTGGCTTCCTCCTTGAGCGATCACCACCCCGTCGGGCGAAGCGGACTGAACGGTAACTTCGATTCGCAAGTTCGCTTTGGCTATCTGAGGACTCTTGAAATTGCGAAGGCCTCCGGTTGGCAACACATTTTCTACCGCGACGTTTGTGTCTGGTTCCCAGATCACGCCGACGCGACGCGCCCATTGGTTCCACAATTCGATCATTTCTTTGGTACGCTCAGGTTGCTGGTCAGCGAGATCATTCATTTCGCAGCGGTCTTCGGCGAGATTGTAGAGTTCCCACTTCAAATCATGAGGCATACGTTTGGCGTAGACCGCTTTCCAATCACCCTTGCGAATCGCATGTGCGGCTTGATGGTCAAATCCGATGGTGCGTTCGGACAATTTTTCACCTCGCATCGCCGGTAGCAGGCTTACTCCTTCAAGGGGCGTCGTCGGATTACCTCGAATTTGACCAGGGTATGTCGCGCCGGCGACTTCCATTAGGGTCGGCATGATGTCCATGACGTGGGAAGGATCTCGCACCCAGCGGTCAGACTTTGCAATCCCAGCGGGCCAATGGGCGATGAAGGGAGTGCTAATGCCGCCTTCGTGAGTGAAGTGCTTGTACATTCGAAAGGGAGTATTTCCCAAATTCGCCCAGGCACTTCCGTAGGACTGATGCGTTCCTGGTCCACCGATGTCTCGCAAGTCGGTTCCCTGACGCAAAGTCGTTTCACCTAGCCGTGACTTTCCATCAAATCCAAACGGCCCCCATTCGTAGCAGGCACCGTTGTCGCTAAGGAACAAAACCAGGGTATTGTCTAAGTGACCCGTATTTCGCAGGTGATCGATAATCTTGCCCACCCCTTGATCGACACCTTCCACCATTGCCGCGAAAACAGCCATTCGCCGAGCTAAGTCAAGTTGGCGATCATGATCCAAAGAATCCCACTCTGGATTGTCTTGGCCCGAGAAACCGTTCGCGATATCGTCACGGTCCACCGGAACAAGACTGCGAGGCGAAAGATTCCAAGACGGACTATCGACCAATCCGATCGCCTTCATGCGATCAAACCGCTCTTCGCGAAGCACGTCCCAACCCCGTCGATAAACTTCGTCATACTTGTCCGCTCGATCAGCGGGCGCCTGAACGGGAAAGTGCGGTGAAGAGTGCCCGAGAAACAAAAACCACGGTTGCTTAGAGCTTTGCCCTTGGCGAATAAATTCAATCGCGTAATCGTTGAATACATCCGTTGCGTAAAATCTGTCCTTCGATAAATCGATCTCTTTGTCCCGACCTTCCGGCAAACGAATGTAGTAGTCTGCATCGTATTGGTCGTGCGAGTGGTCTCGCGTGTACCCGTAAAATTCGTCAAAGCCTCGTTTGATCGGACCCGTCTCTGGATGAACGTGCCACTTCCCTACGTAGTAGCACCCGTAACCTGCTGGCTTGAGCACTTCGGCAAGAGTGGCACATTGATCGTTTAGTCGTCCAAGGTAGCCAGGACCACGTTTAGGATTGGGCTGGTCCGTGGTGAAGTCACCAATGCCAGCTTGAGTTGGGTACAGCCCAGTCAGCAAAGAAGCTCGACTGGGGCAACATCGAGCCGAGTTGTAGAGCTGCGTAAAACGAACTCCGTTCTTGGCTAAAGCATCAATGTTCGGAGTGCTGATCTCACCCCCGTAGCATCCCAAATCCGAATAGCCCAAGTCATCGGCAAGAACGATCACAATATTGGGCCGCTGATCGGTATCGGTCCTCGCGTCACGGGCTCCTTTTTGATTCTCATAGGCATGCGCCGGGCCAACCAACCAATTCAGCAACACGATCGTCAAAAAACAACGAACTTGCGGTAGGTACTTCATGACGTAATTGATCCAAGAGATTCAGTGGTTTGCCGAAAGACGGAAACCGAAAGCTGTACCGGAAACCAGTGCACCCTTGATTCTATCGAATGCAGCGATAGACAAATGCCGGCGGTAAATTTCGCCACACGGTCGGGCTTTTGTGGACGGACGCGAACTGCTTTTCAAGGCGGCGAGAAAAGCGGATGCCAGCAGGCAAAATAACGCCTTGCCAATACGCGAACGTCGCAAACTGCCCACCCGGCTTTAGCACTTCAAACATTGCGTCCATGATCTCGTCCGTGAGGCGTTCCGAAAACGCCGCCCAGGGCAGCCCGCAAACAATTGCATCAACACTCTCGATCCCACGACTGCGACACAGGTTGGCGACGTTCGTGACGCTATCCTCAATCACCGTGGCATTGGGACAACGCGTCTGAGTCGCAGCCACCAATTCGGCCGACTGTTCAATGGCGAAGAAATTAGCGTCAGAATGAAGTCGACTAAGAATGGCCTCGGTAAACACCCCGGTACCGGGTCCGAACTCGACCACATTCTTTGCGTTGGTCCAATCGAACCAATCGACCATTGTTTCCGCCAACCCCGCGCTGCTGGGTGCGATCGCGCCCACCTTAGTCGGGTTGCGAATGAAATTTTTCAAGAAGGTTGCCGCGTCGCTCATGGATCTCAGGTTACCGATCAGACGTGTTTGTCGATACCATAGAAGGCATGCGAATACCGTCAACTCATCGACGCGGCAGCGGCACAGCGAACATGACCCCCATGATCGACGTTGTGTTTCTGCTAATCATCTTTTTCTTAGTCTCGAGTCACCTTGCGCGCCAGGAAAATCGGCTGCCTCTGGACCTGCCGACAGCCGGCACATTCGACTTTGCTGATCCTGCGAAAGCTGCCTTAACGATTAGTCTTGACGACCAAGCCCGCACGCTTGTTGCCGGCAATGTGATTGATACCGGCGGGCTTCGCTTGGTGCTAAACGATTTGGTTGCTCGCGAAGGCTCCGACGCCGCGATTCGAATTCGCGTTGACGGGCAAGTGCAGTACGCCTACGTCGAACCAGTGTTGCGAGAGGCGGCGTTGGCAGGCGTCACCGACGCTGCGATTGCAGTCCGTGAAAAGTAGTCGTCGCGTATGAAAATCCCCAATACTCACAACAACGATTCGATGGAACTAAAGATGACGCCGATGATCGACGTCGTTTTCTTGTTGCTAGTCTTTTTTGTTTGGACGAGCAGCTTTGAACTACCCGAGTTCGACTTACCCAGTTCCATTGCCACCCCGCCCGGCGGGACGCTGCAAAACAACTCCACAAGCCCTCCTGAAGCTTTCGACGAAATTGTCATTCGCTTGTTTGCTCGTGGTGCGAGCCTCGGCATTGAACTCAATGGAAATGAAATCCAGGACACCGATCAGCTATCGCAACACCTCGCTGAAATTATCGCAATGGGCGTTCAACCACCCGTGATTGTGGATCCCGATGACGATGTGACCATGGACTATGCCGTAGCGGTTTACGACGCGGCACGGTCTGCGGGCGTCGACCGGGTTCTCTTCGCGGCTTCAGAATGATGATTACCACTGCAATGACATTCAGGTTCACGATCGCGACCTTCATTGCCTTCTGCCTATGCAGCGCTGACCTGTTGGCCGAAGTCGGAAGCCCGGTGAGACGAGTGTCGAATGATCGTGATCAAGATGTGCTTGACGCATTGCTTCAACAACAGCGATTCGACGACGCAACGCAACTTTGCAATTGGAATATCGGTCGATATCAACCACCCCAAGAAGAATACGCAAAGTGGGCGATCGCGATTTGCAATGTTCGAATCGCTCAGAGTGTTTCTCTTGGAAACGACGCTTCCGCCGATGTCGAAGAATCTGCTGCGATCGTTTCGGAATTGATTCGACGCTATCCCGATCAACCCCGTCGATTGTTCCTCGATCAGGCAATCCTACAGGCGGAAGTCATGGCGACGCAATCGGATGTCGCGCGGACTGCGTTGACATTGCACGATCTAGCGCAAGTCGAACGCACGATGGTTCGTTTGACGCGAATCAACAGCGATCTGATTGAACTTGCCGCGAAGGCAGGTGACTCCATCACGCAGATAGAATCACTGCGTGATCCCGATAACGACGCGATGGTTGGCGACCTGCGCAGGCTAGAGCAAGAGCTTCTCGTTTCATCAGTGTCGATGGCGATGTTGCAAACTGAATTATTCCCGCCGGACGGCGATGATTTCGTCGCCGCCGCCGCTAAAGCAGAAGCGGTCGCCGAGCAAACTTTGTTGAAGTTGCCCGCGTCCTCACAAGCCGCCCACGAAACCCGACGAATAAAAGCAGACGCAATTTTGCGACGAGGCGATGCTGACCAAGCGAAGCAAGAATTACGAAAATTGCTTGCCGAAATGAAATCACCTTGGCCACCGGCAATCGTCGCCTTGATCGTGCGAACGGCGTTGGCAACCGGCCAGACAGACACAGCAGCAAAGCAACTTGACGATTACTTCGGTGCCGCAGTTGCGACATCGTCCGCGACGGCAAACCAACATCGCAGCTCGATCGCGATGGACTTGGCTCGATTGGAGTGGTTGCTAAAAACGGACCAGCTCGATCAAGCCGCCGATTGGATTGAAGCTATCGAACGGCGCAACGGAAAGTACGCTCGTCGTCGAGCGGAAGCGATTGCAATGCACCTCGCACCCGACCAAAGCTCAACGAGATCTGGTAATGGGCTGATGGCGACTCGCGGGTACGCATTGCTACGGCGAGGTGAGACGTTGGAAGCCGCACGAGTGCTTGCCGCCGCTGCACGACAAGAGTCCGATCTTGCCAGTTCGGCCAAACTTGCCATTGCATCGGCTGCAGCGTTTGAATCCGCAGATCAACGGGACGCGGCATCGGAAGTCTTGCTCAGTACCGCTCGTTTGCATGCACGCGAACCGGAGATCGCAGGCATTCACTTGCAAGGCTTGATGTTGGCTTCCGATACCGATTTAGGGATTGCAAAATTGGAAGCGTCGTTACGTTGGCATCTCGACACTTGGCCTCAAGACGCAACGACGAAGCCAGTTCGAGATTGGCTGTTGAAACTGCTAACTCAATCCGATCGCAAGCTCGATGCCGCCGTCGCGTCGAGTCAGTTCAGCGAGTACGAAAGCGATGAACCGTTACGCATCCGCTGCATTGATCTATGGCGAAGCGTTTTTCATGACTCTTCGTTGCCAGATCTAGATCAACTCAGCCAAGTTGCTGCGCAAGCCTTTGACGCGTCTTCGGCCGCCCCACTCGATCCGTCTTCGTTCGCGGCGAGTGTACATCGAGAGATCGCCGTACGGTTTCTACAGCGACGTGAACTGACTTCGTTGCCACCAGCTTCGGACCAGGAACCAGAGTGGATTGAGGCATGTTTAGAACTGCGGCGCAAGCCTGGTTCAACGAACGAGTTACCACTGGATTGGAACGATTCACACCTAGCTGAGAAAGACTTCGTTTGGCGTTGGATACGTGATGGAGACTTAGAACCTCGAATGCGACCAATCATCGCCAAACGTTTAAATTCGCTGACCAATGCGATTATGCCACCACTTGATCGCGCCAAACTGATGATTTGGCAGGGGCAAGTCGCTGCAGCCATTGAGTTGCTCCAGCGAACGCTGGCAAACAATGACGATGCGACGATGTTGGCAGACGCGGCTGAAATCCTGGGACAATCTGCGAGTGATTCGACGCTTGCGGTAACCCAATCCGTTCAATGGTGGGACAAACTCGCTGCAGGAAGTCCAAAAAACAGCCACCAGTGGCACCGAGCAAAGTTGTCCGCTATTAAACTACTGGCTCACTCAGGACAAACCTCCGAAGCTGAAAAGCGGGCTCGTTATCTCTTGCTAACAACGCCCGGTCTATCGGCTTCCCAGCGACAAGAATACCAAGCATGGCAAACCACCAAAGATTGACTCGTCGCGACTCGATTCGCTACTTGGCCACCGCATCCACCGCCCTGATGACCAGTTCTATGGTGACGCATCAAGCGGATGCAGACGAAGCTACGACGAAGGCAGCTCCCACCCATAAAGACACATTTGGCTTACTTGAAAAAGGCCGTAAGATTCCCGTCATTTTCGATACCGATATTGGCTCGGACATCGACGATACGTGGGCGTTGTTGTACTTGTTGAACTGCCCTGAAATGGATCTGCGTTTAGTGTCAACTGATGCAGGCCAAGGGCCATATCGAGCTCGATTGACGGCTAGGTTCTTGACCGAGTGTGGACATAGCAACATTCCGGTGTCCGTCGGTAGCGGCAAGCCCGATCAACTCGGAAATCAACAAGATTGGGTCAAAGGCTACAACCTTGAATCGTACGCTGGAAACGTTTACGACGACTCAGTTGACGCGATCATTCAAACGATTCACGCGTCGCCGGACCCCGTAACACTGATTTGCGTCGGAGGTGTTCCCAACATCTCTGAAGCCCTGCGGCGCGATCCCTCTATCACGAATAACGCTCGGTTTGTGGGCATGCACGGCGCCATTCACGTCGGCTACGGCGGTCACGGACCACCGGTTCCCGAAGCCAATGTTCGCACCGATCCTAAAGCGCTTCGAGATGTGTTTGCTGCGGATTGGCAGTGCAGCATTACGCCGCTCGATACATGCGGGATCGTTGACTTGACGGACGAGCGATATCAAACGGTTTACCGTAGCGACTCCGTTGGCATTAAGCCTCTCATGGAAAATTATCGTGATTGGCTAACTCGAGTACCATGGCTTGACGTCAAACCCGATCCCGCGATCCGAAGCAGTACCTTGTTCGACATGGTCGCCGTGACGATGGCATTCAGCGAAGACCTGTTAGAGATGGAAACGCTTCCCCTGGTTGTCGATGATAAAGGCATGACGCTTGTCGATCCTGATCAGGGTCGTCCTGTTCGATGTGCCATGCGTTGGAAAAACTTGGACGCTTACCTGGATCATCTAGTCGACCGATTGGTCAAGAATGCCTAGTCCCGTAAACCGACCATTTCGTTTTGTCGTTTTGCATCACATCGTAGGCCCCGGCTTTTCGCGGACCGCCGAATCGCATCTGGACTGGATGTTTGAACAATCCAAAGCGACTTCGCTGCTGACGTTTTCAACGACGGAAGTCGGTTCATGGGATTCGGCCTTTGAGCTAAAGGCGTTTTCACTTCCCGATCACCGCTCGATCTACCTCGACTACGAAGGCCCGATCGGACACGACCGTGGGGCTGTACAACAAGTCATCGCGGGTACGTTTGCATGGCTGGAAAACCATGACGATCGAAAGGTCATGAACTTACAATGGTCCAAGAGTGACGAAGCGAACCTAGGCGAACCCAAATCGGCAAGTGTTCGTTTTCAACGTATCTCACTGCGGGAAGACCCAGGGAGCTGCGAAACCTGGAGCGTTTCTTTCTTGCCAGGTTTGTAGGACACGAATTGGTGCAACGGTCCGCTTGGCATGAAAGCGTCGACAGCTTCGTCGCCAGCATGTCCTGATAGATACATCGCTCCGCGAACGAGATTGACGGTTTCGATAACTGCCGGTCGGTAAACATATCGAGGGTCTTCGCTAGGGATGGTCACTAAAGCAATCGGTCCCGTTTCCGTCATGTCCCAGCGTACATCCAGACCACCGCGTGCGGCTTCACGGGTGATGCCACCAAGAAAATTCTGCAACGGCAATGGCAGTGCACCGGCACGCAAGTTGGATAGCCGAAGCGCGATCATGTTGGGTTGTTGAGTCAGTTCGACGTTGACCTCACACGAGATCACCGTGTCGATCCGACCGTGTTGGAACTGGACAGCCGCGTGGATTTTTTCTCCATCGATCATGATGCGAGGTTGCTTGGCACCACACCTAGCAAGTCGCGGAAACTTTGCTGGAAGTTCTTCAGCAAGCCACGCATTGATTTGTTGATCGCTAAAGGCCGCCCGCCAAGATCCAAGGCGAGCAACGTCCTTTTGCAATTGTCTGACTTCGGCGTCGAGTCGTTCGCGTGCAAGATGCGTCGAGGCACCCTGTTGAGTTGCACGAGCATAAAAATCAGGGACGTGTTTGGTTTGCTGCACCGCCCACCAGCTTGAACAACTGATTAAACCCATGATGACAAGGGCGACCAAAGTCAAACGTTTGCTCAGCTTTCGCATCGAACATCTCCGAGTGAAGTCGTTTCATCAAAATCGCAGTGGACCGGGCAACCAGTCGCGGAACCGATCGGCAACGCTAGGCGTTTCTGATCCGTTTTCTTCGACAACCTTTTCAGATTCGCCCGCGTTCTGCAATTCACCATTCAAAGGAGTCACCTCAATCGCATTCCTGCGTTTCAAATCGGCTGACTGTGTTGACGGCGAAACCTTTGCAGGTGGTTGATTGCTAAGCAACACCTTGGCCCAATGGTTATGTAGAAGTTTAGCCGATGGGGCGAGTCTTCCACGCTGCAAACCTTGGACAGCTAGGAAAGCTTGGTTTTGCAAGTCAGAACGTTCTTTCGCGGTTGGGAAATAGTCGTGAAGGGCAACGTCGTCGATCCAAATTTTACCTGTACTGAGGCTGTCGATCGTCAATCGTAGTGAGTCGATTTGTTGATTGTTCAGTTGCAGGGCTTCCAACACAATCAAGCGGGGCTGCCAAACCCCCGTTGGTGGAACTTCGATATCCACGCTCTGACGAAATGGAACTCCATTTTTTGTTCCCTCGATGGCGACGCGAAGTTGTGGATGATCGTCAGATGTTTTGTCCGACGCTGCTTCTTCGCCGGCGATTCGATCGTGAGGCGTAATCGCTTCAGCACGGCAAGCGATCGAAACCGCCAGGCGTCCGGTGCGCGGCGGCAAGATTGTTTCGCTAACCATCCAGGTGCGAGTCGCCAAAGTCGAAGCCTCGGTCGTCAATCGAATCGATTGTTTTCCCATCGCGTGTTCGACTGTGTCAATTGAAACACAACCCGGCGGATGTTGTGCGTGCATCCAACCCACAAGACCCATTTCGCCGGTGACTTCGAAGCCACCGTTGTGCAGTCCCGAATAAGTCGGCGGGTTGCCCAACATTCCGATTCGTTCGACAACGGTCGTGACCTTCTGTTTGATGACCGCAATCTCGTCTTCTCCGCCATTGATCGATGCCGACCACCGATATGACTTCAAGTCTTGGTGAATTTTCTGGGGATCGACTATTTTTGCTCTCAGAATGATTGAGCGGCGCGCGGGTACGAGCCACTCGTTGGGTCCGGCATTCACCGTCGACTCCGACGAAGCAACTGGTAGATCATCACTGGACTTCCAGAGTTGCCAAGCCTCGTGAGAACTCGCGGCACCGACAAGTATTAACCGTGAATCCCAGGGTGCTAGATTCGCCAATTTCAGCAGCACGTGATCGCCATCGATCGTGGCACGCAACCTCGCGGTACGTTCGCTGGGATCGCTCGGTTCGATCAGTTGAGTCGTTCCGTGGGCCATCAGGCGGAAGTTATCGCATACGTCCTTCAGGTGCTGGTCAACGAAAAGGTAATCCGGGTCTGCGTCAACGAAGAGATCGGTTGGACTGAGTTGTTGAACCAAAGTGAGCAAGCGATCGCCGCTAAGCCCATCAACGATGACAGAGTTTCCGGAAGCCGATACGTTCGCAGCGTGAACCGCCACCGGTGCCGGGTCCTTTGACAACAGAGCAACGGAATCGTGAACCGTATCGATGGGATCATCCGGAAACGTCACCAACAAGCGTCCGCCCCGACGATGAACGTCGCTCTTCAGTTCTACAGTCGCGGACTGATGAGGAACTTCCAAGTACCAGGGGTGCGATTGCAGAGTCGACGCCAAGGGAGCAAACGAGCGCAATGTCGCTTCACCCGAAAGGATGATTCCCGCAATGACTGGTTCATTGGATTCAACCAACGACCAGTAGCGCAGTTGTCGAGAGACTTCATCGACGCGGTCAGAGTTCGCTGTACTTGTTGCCGAGACCGCGTTAGCGGTAGTCGATGTTACGGTGCCGGGAACGGTACCGATGTCGAAGCGAAGGAAAACGGGGGTTGATCGCTGTTTGAACAGTTTCAACAACGTTTCCTTGCTCTGATTCGCAAGCGTAGCCTTCGATTCACCTGCAATCGCGACTGCATTGGCTCCCTGCAGCTTGGCCAATTGGCAAAGTCGATCGACAGCCATCCATGTGCGGTGTACCGCGATCGTTTGATCGTCACACTGCAACGCGTCTTGGTTAGGCTTCCAATCCCGAGTCAAATTTTCGACCCAGTCTCGGTCTCTCAAATGCATCACGACATTGCCACCGAAAGTTTCGCCTGCATACTCGCTGGCTACGATTTCGTGGGCGGACGAAGAAGAATCCAAGTTCAGTGACTCGGGACCCGCTACGACTTCGATGGACTCAAAGGCTGCGACGTCATCTTCGCTCAGGTTGGTCAACCAGATTTGATCTTTGCCTAAGGGATAGTAGATCAGTGTGTGAATTGTCCAAGGTTGCTTTGCCGTGTCTTGAAGCGCATCCGCAACCATGGTTTCGGTGCTGCGATTCATTATTCCGGTAACACCCGGCAATCGCGTGACCGCTGGCAACCGCGGCATGATGCTGCGAGGGGTAGTTTCAGGTTCTTTCTGATGCGAGTTCAACCACTTGCGCGGCGAGATGCCCTGGATCACCGCCGATGCGATGGAGTTCGCTTGATCTCCGCCTGGTCCGATATCGACGCGAAGCTGTTGATGTTGGTTTCCAGGAACGCGTATGTGGATACGGTGCGGCATCCCTGGGGTCATGACGGGTAGTTTCGCCTGGAATACGCTTTTCGAATCAAGCAGTGAAACCTTTTCACCATGGTGTTCCATTGTTTTGAGTTCACCGGTGGCCTTCTGGACTCCGGGAATCAGTCGAGTTGCCGACTCGGGGATCCATTCGCCAATGGCCCATGATGCAGCCGAGGGTCGCAGCACGCCAATCGTTTCCCAATCCGATGACTGATACGAACGAGAGCCGGAAGATTGAAAGGGGCTGCGAATTGCATTTGTCGCGTTGCGAACACTTTGCGAGATCGCGTTGGTTTCCGTTGCAATCGTTGCCGAATCATTCGTTGGCAGAATGATCATAGGTTGGGTGAGTGTGGCGATCGGTACACCGGCATCGCGAAATCGCGACCAAACCTTCCCTTGCGAATGCACAAGCTCCATGCGAACTTCGTACACGCCCGGTACCGTGGGAGCGTGATCGTTCAAGCTGATCGAGCTACTTTTTCCCTGCACATCTAAGACAACATTTCGACGTCCCGAGATCACCTGGTGGCCGTGGCTAACTCGGATTACCGAGAAGCGAAGTGTGAGCTCTTCTGAAGCAAACTCAGGAATAGGGTCGACTTCGCAAATCCAAGGCATAGGCGATCCGCTGTCCACCATCATGTTCGCCGGGATGACGGACGACAGATGCAGTTTGGACGCGTTTTCGTCCGCTGCGGTCGCGACGCCGTTGCCGATCAAGAATGCCAACACAAGTGACCAGCACAAACCGCCAACCAACGCTCGCCGGTGGAAGCTTGAAAGCCTCGACAGAATGATAGCCGTCGATGGCGCCCGCAATATGCTGGACCAACCTGGCGAACGGAACGGAAGACTTCCTTGTCTAACCATCAAACCATGAAAATGCGAAAGGGAACCACGTCGAGCGAAAGCTCACGCGAATCTTTGAACTGGACGAGCGTACAAAATCCAGTCAATACAGGTAAAGAGGGAATTTTGGGGCATAGATGCATTCGCCCACCCCTCTCGGGCTCTCAGATGGCGATCTTTGCCCGGCTACGCCGAACCGATCGCTAACCCTTGCCTGGCAATTGTCCGACCTCTCGCTTCCTGCTGCGGTCACGAGTCAAAGAATCAATTGCTATCAATCATCAATTCGTTTGAGCGAAACCTGATGCGGGCCTTGGACTTGTTCGCGCACGACAACGTCAACCGCCAATGTGAATTGTCCTGATGGCAACTGCATGACAGTTCGATTACCGGTGCGTTTGCCCGCCGGGATATCGAGTCTTTGCGAAAAGCTTCCGGCATTGATGGTCGCCTGGGCTGTCGGCAAGTCAGTGTTCATAAAGACTTCGACCTCGTAGCGTCCTGATGAATTGGATTCGAGCAACCAATGCCCGTTTGAATCGACAGCCCAAGGTTTTCCTTGGGTGTGTCGCCAATCTTGCCGAGTCAAAACCGTCGTCGGCTCATTCGGTGTGCCCACGATGATTCGCGGTGGATCGAAGTTGTCTGGTCGAGTGGAGCTGACATCGTCGAACCAAGCGGCGTATGCGTTCGCCAGTCGTTTCACCACATTGGGATGTTGGCTTGCCAAGTCTCGCTGCTGTTTAGGATCGAGGCTCAAATCATAAAGCTGATATTTGCACTCACCTTCGAAACTCTCTTTTCCGAATCCACTGGGATGCACAAGCTTCCAAGAATTTTCATGTAGCGCGAAATGGTGGTAGCGCTGCGGAACGTCACCGCGATGCGATTGAATGACGAGCTGCCGAGTCGGCCAAGGAGCGTTACGACCGGTCATCAGCGGCAAGAAACTTCGCCCGTCGATGATCAGATTCGCGGGAAGCTCTACGTCACAAGCATCCAAAATGGTGGGCAGTACATCAATGTGCGCGCATAACTCGTTTGCGGTTGTTCCCGCATCTACTTTCTCGGGCCAATGAAACAAAAGAGGAGAACGAATCCCTCCGTCATCAACGTTCGACTTGGAACCACGCATGTCGCCAACGTATCGTTTCGAGTTAGGACCGTTGTCATTGAGATATACCACGATCGTGTTTTCGCGAATGCCGAGATCGTCGAGTTTGCTGAACAACCGGCCAACGTTCTGATCAATGTTGGTAATCATTGCTGCGATGCGAGCGAGCTTATCTTGTTGCTCGTCCATCCGTTTCGGAGCGACCTTACCGACCATGATGGGAGCAAAATCCACGTTTCGGTATTGTTCGTACAAGTCGTTTGGCACATCGTGAAAGGGACCGTGAGGTGCGTTGGTCGCGATGTAGGTGAAGAACGGCGCATCCGAATCCACGCTCTTGGCAATGAAATCCATCGCCTCGTCAAAGAAGATATCAGTGCAGTAACCTTTTCTTTGGACTTGATTACCATTTTTGAAAAGCGTCGGGTCAGTGTACTTTCCTTCGGCACCGATCGGATCTGAAGGTTGTCCGATTCCGCCGCCCCGATGAACCAAGCTGTCTTGAAACCCTTGATCCATTGCACGCAGAGGATAGTTGTCACCCAAGTGCCACTTCCCATAGATACCTGTTCGGTATCCAGCGTCTCGAAGCAATTCCGCAAGTGTCACTTCGCCCGAGTCCATCATGGCTCGACCGACGTAGGTATCCACACAGCGAGTTCGATAGTTGTATCGGCCGGTCATCAAACTAGCTCGCGTTGGACCGCAAACAGGGCTGACATAGAAGTTCGTCAACCGACCGCTACACTCGTTCATCGCATCCAGCTGCGGTGTCCGAATTAGATCGTTGCCCATGAACCCGTAGTCTCCACCACCCTGATCGTCGCTGACAATCAGAACAACGTTGGGTCGACCGGCGTGCACCGAATCAGCCGATACCGCACTGACCCACACAGCACTGACCCACACAGCACTAATAAACAGGCCATAGATAACCCTCGGCAGCAGCCAAACTGCGGCCAATGTACGTGAAGCATTGGCACCAGTGAAACACGGCGGGTCGTTCATTTTACTAACTCTTGAGCACTGTCTGATTTGTCGTTGCCGGCTACTGTTGATGATTTAGCCTCGGGCGTTGGATCGGACGCCTCGTCTTCCTGCCAAGGATTGAGCCAATCATTCCAATGAGCAAGGTAGTCTTGATAGGCTTTGCAGTCTTCGGCACGTTCTTCGATCCATACCTTAGCGTCAGCGACCAGTTGAATTTCTTGCTCCAGCGTGATCGTGCCTTTGAGCGTCTTGGTGCGCAAGAAGATGAAGTAGGTGTCCAGCACATCGCAGCGACAATAATCACTGATCGCTTTCTTGTTGCCATCGTCGAACTGCTTTTGAACTTGCTCTCCATTGAGGTCCATCTTGCCAGGCTTGCCAAGCAACTGGGCAACCAAATTCAATCCTCCGTTGCAACGCGCGGCTCCGAAATTAGTCAGGACGTCCTGCAGATCTAAGTGAGCCATCGTATTAAAACGATTTCGCGGAGCTTTGTAGCCTTCGCCTTGAAACCACTTCGGAATTGCGACTCCATAACGGAACGCGGCCAGTTCCATGATGGGAATATCGAATGAGCGACCGTTGAACGTCACCCAAGTGGGATGCTTGTACGCCTCCCAGCCTCGCCAAAAGTTTTTCGTAATCACATGAGGCCGAAAGTCGGGCTCATCGAGTGATACGATGTCGACTAAGCTTAGATCGACGGCGACTTTGGCGATCACAACTGCGACTGGAATCTGGAACGTGTGCGGAATGAATGTCGTCCCGTTAAGTTCCAACAATTCGTCTTGGTAGGTCGCAATCGCGTCTTCGGGTGTATAGTTTTGGCCGGGATAGCGAACCTTGGAGATTAAATCACCATCCGAGACGCTTTCCACGTCAAAGATCAGATGCGAAATTTGTTCAGCCATGGAAGTTCGCCTGGAATGAATGGGTGCCCAACCTCGCACAATTACGAAGCAAATTTGACGCTTCCGCCCATTGTAACCTTTTTCTCTGTGAGTTTTGCATGTCGGCTTCGAGTCCCGCTTCCATCCGTATTGATCGCCAACGTCTGCTCGATCGCTTTCTGCGTTACGTGAAAATCGGCACGTCGGCGGATCCCACCAGTGACACCTACCCGAGTTCGACCTCGCAATGGGAACTGGGGCGAATGTTGTGCGACGAGTTATCCGCGATGTCCGTTGACGATGCTCACCAGGACGAGAACGCACTGGTTTGGGGAACCGTCCCCTCCACCATTGGCGAGGGCGCCCCGACGGTGGCCCTGGTTGCTCACATGGACACCTCGCCGGAATCACCCGGCGATAACGTCCAACCTCAAGTGATCGAGAACTACGACGGAGGCGACATCACACTGCTGTCAGGTGAGCTCATTGCGGTCGCTTCGTCTCCCGACTTGAGCAAGGTCGTCGGGAAGACATTGATCACGACCGATGGGACCACGCTGCTTGGCGGTGATGACAAGGCAGGCGTGGCGATCATCATGGAACTGGCCCAAACGCTTATCGAGAATCCTCATTTGCAACATGGTCCGGTGCGATTGCTATTCACTTGCGACGAAGAAATCGGGCGCGGCACCGACAAAATCGACCTCGCGAAAGTCGATGCCACGGTTGCCTACACGGTCGACGGCGGTGGCGCGGGCGAGATCGACGTGGAAACATTTTCGGCCGATGGCGCGACCGTACGATTCGTTGGTCATAACATTCACCCTGCGATCGCAAAGGATCGGATGGTCAGTGCGTTGCGAGGTGCCTGTGATTTCGTTTCGCAACTTCCCCGCGATCGCCAGACTCCCGAGACAACTGACCAACGAGACGGCTTCATTCACCCGACCACGATCCACGGTGGCGTAGGCGAAGCGACGGTGCACTTGATCCTACGTTCATTTGAAGCCGCAGACCTGGAAACTTACGCTGATCAATTGCGCTCGCTCGCGAACGACATCACGTCGAAAATACCCGGCCTAAAAGCCGAGGTCACGATTCATCGGCAATATCGAAACATGCGAGACGGCATCGCAAATCTTCCCGAGTCGGTATCAATGGTCGAAAAGGCGTTCGCCAACCTTGGTCGCCCGTGCACTCGCGAGATCATTCGAGGTGGAACCGACGGCAGCCAATTGACCGAAAAGGGTTTACCCACACCGAATCTATCGAGCGGGCAACATAACATTCACGCCGTTACTGAATTCGCGTGTCTCGACGAAATGGTCGAGGCGACCGAGCACTTGGTCGAAATGCTTCGTCTGTGGAGCGAGATGAAGTCCTGAATATCGCTGCGGATACTACCTCGAATCACCCTGCACGCGGCCCTGTGATTTCAGTCATCTGTTGCCATCGAATCTGATCTACCGCGATCCAGTGCTGATGCGATAAGTGCTGAACTCGCGAGCGATCAGTCCTGTCGAAAACTACTTTGCAAAAAAGAGATCGCTTGGTCGCTACCAACTTCGAGCGTTTTCGTAGGCGGTGATTTTCTCTTCATGCTGCAGCGTTTGCGCAATGTCGTCGAGACCATGCAACAAGTTGTGTCGACGACTCGGGTCAACCTCAAAGCTCCGCTCGAAACCGTGCTCATCAGTGATCTTTTGGTTTTCGAGATCAACTGTAAGTTGATACGGAGAATGCTTCTCGGCTCGTGCAAACAGTTCATCAATATCGGCTTCCGGCAGCACAATCGGCAGCAGGCCGTTCTTGAAACTGTTGTTGAAGAAGATATCAGCGAACGAGGGTGCGATCACGCTGCGGAAACCGTAGTCATCCAAAGCCCAAACGGCGTGTTCACGTGAGCTGCCGCTACCAAAGTTCTGACGCGCGACCAGTATCGACGCACCTTTGACGTTGATTCGGTTAAGTTCGAATTCAGGATTAGGTGTCGTGCCATCATCCATGAATCGCCAATCGTAAAAAAGGAACTGGCCGAAACCCGTTCGTTCGATTCGCTTCAGGAATTGCTTCGGGATGATTTGATCAGTGTCGACGTTGGCGCGGTCCATCGTAGCGACGACGCCAGTGTGAATAGTGAAGTTTTGCATGGTGAGTTAATGATTGTTGTGAGCGTGAAAGGCGATCAAGCGTTGGACTTGTAGTCCCAATCGCGGATGTCGACAAAGTGACCTTTGACAGCGGCAGCGGCTGCCATCGCTGGGCTAACCAAGTGCGTCCGACCGCCCTTGCCTTGGCGTCCTTCGAAGTTACGGTTGCTGGTGCTTGCACACCGTTCACCGGGTGCAAGTTTGTCAGGGTTCATGGCCAAACACATGCTGCAGCCGGCTTCACGCCAGTCAAATCCAGCTTCTTTGAAAATCTTGTCGAGGCCTTCGTTTTCAGCTTGGATCTTTACCTTGCCGCTACCGGGCACAACCATGGCGTCGACCTTGCCACTGACATGATGGCCTTTGACGACCGCAGCGGCGGCTCGTAAATCTTCGATTCGTGCATTGGTGCACGAGCCGATGAAGACTCGGTCAAGAGTGACATCTTGAATAGGTGTTCCCGCCGTCAAACCCATGTAGTCGAGCGAATCACGCGTGGTCTTTTGATCGGTTGCGTTATCGAACTCGGAAGGATCGGGAATTTTCGATCCAACGCTACGCACTTGGCCGGGGTTGGTGCCCCATGTGACCTGCGGCTCGATGTCTTTGCCTTGATAGACGTTCGACAAATCGTACTTGGCACCGGGGTCACTTGGCAGTTGTTTCCAACGTTCAACAGCAGCGGCAAAGTCTTTAGGAGCTTCAGGCAATCCGTCGAGATAATCGAACGTGGTTTGATCCGGTGCGATCATTCCGGCACGTGCACCGGCTTCGATCGACATGTTGCAAACGGTCATCCGTTCTTCCATGGTCAATGCGCGAACGCAATCACCGGTGTACTCAAGCACATAGCCCGTTCCCCCAGCGGTACCGATCTGACCGATGAGATAAAGGATCATGTCTTTGGCGGTCACACCTCGAGCAAGTTCGCCATCAACGCGAAGCTCGAATGTCTTGGGTTTGAATTGCAACAGCGTTTGCGTCGCCATGACGTGTTCAACTTCGCTGGTGCCGATCCCAAATGCCAACGATCCAAACGCACCGTGGGTAGCGGTGTGAGAGTCGCCACAGACAATCGTCATCCCCGGTTGGGTGTAGCCGTTTTCAGGTCCGATGACGTGTACGATACCCTGACGTACGTCGCCGATATCGAACAACGTGACGCCAAACTCAGCACAATTTGCTCGCAGAGTTTCGATCTGCTTGCGGCTGATGGGGTCCGCGATCGGCAACGACCGGTCGCTGGTGGGCACATTATGGTCAGGGGTGGCAATGGTCCGCTCAGGTCGGCGAACGGGGCGATTGTTGATGCGTAGCCCCTCAAACGCTTGAGGGCTGGTGACTTCGTGGACCAAGTGCAGATCGATGTACAGGATGGCTGGTCCACTCTCGGGGGCGTGAACGACGTGCTGGTCCCAGATTTTGTCCAGCATAGTCCGCGGTGCGGACGAAGATGTTGCAGTCATTTTGTTGCAGAAAGAGCGTGTTTTGTAAGTTTTTCGTCTGGTTCCATCCGTGCCGATCGCCTTTGGCGTCGACGCCCCTCACTGTCGATCCTCAGGGGCAAACTGTCAATGAGATAGGGGACGCTTCAGTACCGTTTTCCGACACTGTGATTGACGACACTGCGATCGACGTTTTCAGACACCGTAGTAGTCACGATACCAGGCAACGAAGTTCGCGATTCCTGTTTGAATAGGCGTCTTGGGCTTAAATCCCACGGCAGATTCTAGGGCCGATGTGTCCGCGTAGGTCGCGGGTACGTCGCCCGGCTGCATCGGAAGCATGTTCTTCTGAGCCGTGATGCCTAGTTCTTTTTCAATGGTCTCGATGAACACGCCGAGTTCGACGGGGTCATTATTACCGATGTTGTAAATCCGGTAGGGAGCATTGCTGGACGAAGGATCGGGTTCATCGCTCTTCCAGTTTGGATCCGGTGCCGCGATTTGCTGACTGGTACGATCAACGCCCTCAACGATATCGTCGATGTAGGTGAAATCGCGTCGCATCTTTCCTTCGTTAAAGACGTCGATGGGACGTCCTTCGAGGATGGCTTTGACAAACAAGAACAACGCCATGTCAGGGCGACCCCACGGACCATAAACCGTGAAGAAACGCAGCCCCGTGGTGGGCAGCCCATACAGGTGGCTGTACGTATGAGCCATCAATTCGTTGCTCTTCTTGGTCGCCGCGTAGAGACTAAGCGGATGGTCGACTCGCTGGGAGGTCGAAAACGGCATTTGAGTCCCACCCCCGTAGACGCTGCTGCTGCTGGCATAGGTCAGATGCGGCGTTTTGGCGTGGCGACAAGCTTCAAGAATGTTCGTAAAACCGACCAGGTTGCTTTGCACGTAAGCACGAGGGTGCGTCAACGAGTACCGCACCCCAGCCTGGGCGGCGAGATGAACAACGCGGTCGAAATCATGCTTGGCAAACAGATCGTCGATGGCGGCCTGGTCAACAAGGTCGGCTTTGACGAACGTAAAGTTGTCGTGCCGTTGGAGTCGATCGAGCCTCGATTTCTTCAGCTCGACACTGTAGTAATCGTTCAGGTTATCCAGACCGACCACTCGATCGCCACGCTCGAGCAATCGCTCTGCTAAGTGGTAGCCAATGAAACCAGCGGCGCCGGTAATCAGGTGAGTACTCATGGAATGCCGAGGTACGCTGGAGTGAGAGGAATCGAGGACCCTAATTCAAAGACAAACGCCCACCGCCTTGCGAAAATAGCGACCCATTAAAGCCGTAGCTTAGTAAAACAAGCTCAAATGCGAAGAGCCGATCTAAACGGGCTCTTCGATGTACTCTTGGCGTTCCGTGTCTTTACCGGGGACGATCTTGGTCACGTTGACTTTGGTTCGACGCAATTCCTCGATTTCAGCCGCCATTTCGTTGATCAAATTGGCAATCTCAGTTCCCGCCGCTTCACCGATATTCACAATCAGGGCCTTTCGCGAGTTGTAGCTAAGTCCAGTTTGTTTCATCGGGATTCTCCTAAACCAAAATGTCAATCGAACGCTCATAGTTAAATTGAGCGGGCTTTAAAGACAAGCCAAAATCACTCTACCGTCACACTCTTCGCCAAATTACGCGGTTTATCCACGTCGCAACCACGAATCAGAGCGATATGGTACGACAATAATTGCAATGGAACGACCGTGACAATGGGCTGCAAGAACTGCTGAACCTGGGGAACATGGATCACGTCGTCGGCGATTTGGTGAACATGTGGATCATCTTCGCTGGCGATAGCGATAACGGGCCCGCCACGAGCCTTTACTTCTTCCATATTGGCCATGACTTTGTCGTACGTACCGCCGGCGGGCACGATAAACACACTCGGTGTCGCATCGTCCACTAACGCGATCGGCCCGTGCTTCATCTCGGCTGCTGGATATCCCTCGGCGTGGATGTAGCTGATTTCTTTTAGCTTCAATGCGCCCTCGAGCGCGGTTGGGAAGTTGTATTGGCGTCCCAGGTAAAGGACGTTGTTGGCCGAAGCATATTTCTTGGCAACGTCCTTCACTTGTTCGTTGCACGTCAAGGCTTGCTGGACGGCGTTGGGCAGCAACCGAAGCTCTTCGATCAGACGCTGTCCGCCTTCGAAACTCAGGTGCCGCATGCGTCCAAAATACAAAGCCAACATCGCAAGCACGCAACATTGGGACGTGTACGCTTTCGTGCTGGCGACACCGATTTCGGGGCCCGCGTGCAAGTAGACTCCACCGTCCGCCGCTTGCGCGATTGAGCTGGCAACAACGTTGCAGATTGCCAGCGTCCGGTGTCCTTTTCGTTTGGTCTCGTTCAGTGCCGCAAGCGTGTCTGCGGTTTCACCACTTTGCGTGATTCCAAAGACGAGCGTGTTGTTTTCGATCGGCGGATTTCGGTATCGCAATTCGCTGGCGTATTCAACACTAACAGGAATCCGTGCGAGCTCTTCAATTAAGTATTCACCAACCAGTGCCGAGTGCCAACTCGTGCCACAGCCCGTCAAGATAATTCGTTCAACGCTGCGCAGTTGCTGGGGTGTCAGATTCAAACCACCGAACACAGCCGTTGCGTTTTGATCGTCAAGTCGACCACGCATCGCGTTGCGAAGCGATTCGGGTTGCTCGTAGATTTCCTTGAGCATGTAATGATCGAAACCATCCAAACCCACTTCGCCGCTTTCGGTTTCCAACTGTCGAATGTCGACCCGAACCTTGCCTTGGTCGCGGTGCAGTACAGAAAATCCTTCCGGGGTGAGCACCGCGATTTGATGGTCCGCAAGATAGACGATGCGGTCGGTGCGTCCAGCCAACGGCGATGCATCACTGGAAACAAAATACTCACCGCGCCCCACACCAATCACCAAAGGGCTGCCAAACCGAGCGGCAATCATCAAGCTGGGCTTGTCGCGAAACGCGATCGCCAAACCGTACGTTCCGCGCAACCGAGCGATCGCGGCTTGCACAGCCGACAAGTATCGCATGTTGGGTTGATCTTTAATCTCAGGCGACTGCTTTAGTTCCTCGGCAATCAGGTGAGCGATCACTTCGCTATCGGTGTCGGACTTAAAGACGTAACCCTTGGCGATCAATTCATCCTTAAGAACCTGGAAGTTCTCGATCACGCCATTGTGCACTAAAACAATTTCACCCTCACCGCCGAGGTGCGGGTGAGCGTTGGGTTCGGTGGCCGGGCCGTGCGTGGCCCAACGAGTGTGTCCGATTCCCAAGATTCCAGCTTTGGGTTCGTTGCCGATCTTGGCCGCTAAAGAGTCAATTCGCCCGACGGACCGAGTGATATCGAATCGACTTCCGCCATGAATTGCCACACCGGCGCTGTCATAGCCGCGGTACTCCAAACGCCGGAGCCCATCAATTAGGAAGGGACATGCGTCTTCACTTCCGACGTAGCCAACGATTCCACACATATTGCTTGGTCTCTTATTCGTCTCTCGATCTGTTGCCGTGTCTTGCACGTGCCCACACGACACATCTAGGGAAAGCCTAACTCAAACTGGCTCAATCACACTAGAGAAGACGAACTCGATCTGCCTACCTGCTTAGGATCGGCACACTTATCCCACAAAGTCGGCAAAACATGGCCGTTCGGCGAGAAATGACCAATGAATCGGGTTCTACTTGGCTACTAAGCTCAAGATCTCTCGCTGACGCCCATCCATATTTTACGCCGCATTCCGTTTAAAACGGCTCAGTGGCTTGAACGGCTCAGTGGCTTGAACGGCTCAGTGGCTTGAACGGCTCAGTGGCTTAGGGAGCACAGCGCCTTGGGAGCAAAGCGCCTTGGGAGCACAGTGCCTCAGGGGGCCAAGTGGCTTAGGCAGCACGACGATTGGGGCCGACTTGCGACTGCGACGAACGCTTAAGCGGTTGCCAAGATGGGCCCTCATGAACCAATACCACAGTCGATGGCTTGCAAATTCTAGCTAGCAAACCATGAATTTCGGGGGTATCCCATTCGTTTTGCGGCTGCGAAAACAGCACGAGATCGACCGACCCGATCGTATGAGCGACACGGGTAAGTCCGCGATCGAGAGATTCAGGATAGACCTGAGAGCTCACGCCGGCAGCTCGCAACTTTTGGTGGAACTGCATCAGAGTGGTTTCGCCACCCGCCATTTCAAACTGGTCCAAGGCGATGTAGCGGACGGTCTTATCCGATTGGGCGGTCAGCGTTTGGATGACTTCAATCGCGCGTGATCCGTCACCCACACCCACTTCCAGCGCCGTTTCGACTGACAGGCTCTTGATCTGCTTCAACAGCGGCCCGTTGGCGGACGAACCCCCAAACAGGCTAAGCCTCGCTTTTTTCGCCGGTGGTGCGGGCGTTTCAGCCGGAACGACCTTCGTTACCGAAGCAGCCTTCGCGGTGGTCGCCGCGGGAGCCCTATCGGTCGCAGTGGCCGTCTTCTTCTTTGCGATGGGAGTCGGGTTCGTTGCCCCGGGCGCTGGATCGCTCGACGCATTCGGCTGAGCCGACTTTTCCGGTTGCGATGGTTCTCCGGACCGGCCGCGAAGAGTGTTCCACAATTTTAGCAGCGGCATCGAAGCAGGCCCCGACAGAAAGAGAAGCGTTTGAATCGCCAAAACGAACACGGAAGGCGTTCAAAAGTACCGCCTCGAACGTTTATGTCGGCAACGCGGTCCCGTTCGCTCGACTGGTTCCGGCAAGGTTCAGGTTACGCAGATAGGGCGCGAGTCTGCGTCCTAGGCTTGCTGTACCAGATCAAGACCTGCTCTTCCTTTCGTCGGCAATCATGAAACACCCCTTTCGCTCTAGCGATTCAATCAAGACAGCTTCCAAGGACAGGATGCGTTTTAGGGACAACTTGGCGACCAAGCGAGCTTTGATCGAAATCTGTGAAGAACGACTCGCACTTTCGGCATCGTTAGCCGCCGATGTGCTGATGGAGCTATCCCCTTGGGGTGAGATCGAAACCGACCTGGTTGCACCGCCGACACCGATCGAGGCCGATACCGCTGCTGCGTCAACACAAAACGGCGTCGATCTAGACTCCGGAAACTTAACCGATCCGGGGCAAGCCTATGATTTGTTCAGTCAGGCGGAAGCCCTGCGAACCACTGACAATACCCTCACCGGTGCCGGGCAAACGATCGCCGTCATTGACAGTGGCATCGCATGGGATCACACCTCACTGGGTACAACACTAGGTAGCGGATTTGGCCCTGGCTATCGCGTCGTCGGCGGTTGGGACTTTGCCGAGAACGACGCTGATCCATACGACGATGGCCCCGCTGGCTATCACGGCACTCATGTTGCAAGCATCATTGCCGGTCAATCCGAAAGTTTTGTGGGTGTTACTCCGGAAGCCGATATCGTTGCGCTGCGAGTCTTTGACGATGCAGGCTATGGACAACTTCAATGGATTGAATCGGCGCTTCAGTGGGTGCACGAGAACCAAGACAGCTTTGAATCACCCATCACAACCGTCAACTTATCGGTGGGTGCCGCTTTAAGTGAAGCGAACCGTGCTCAAGCAATGGACATGCTCGAAGATGAGTTGGCGCTGCTGCGAGAAGACAACATTCTCGTCTTTGCAGCAGCGGGCAACTTCTTTGAATCAGGTGGATCAAGCTTCGACGAACTGCTGTACCCGGCGTCGAGCTCTTCGGTCATTCCTGTCTCATCAATCGGTGACGATGGAACCTTAAGCAGCTTCGCTCAGCGTAGCGATGGCATTCTCGCCGCCAACGGAGAAACCATCGAAGCCGCAGTCCCAGATCATGTCTTTGGATGGGATGGAAAGGTCGACGACCTTGCGATTCTAAGCGGAACTAGCATGGCAACGCCTCAAGTCGCAGCCACATCGATGCTGATCCGACAAACGTTGATCAACGAAGGCGTTGAACCGACCATCGATGCCGTGCTTGATCGACTCGAATCAATCACGCAATCGCACATCGATTCGACCACCGGCTTAAGCTACTCGACGATCGATCTAAGTCTACTTTCCACGAAGCTTCCAGACACCGACCTTGGTCCGACCGATGGAGTCACGGAAGTTCCGATGTCGACCTTCATTGGCACCGACGAATCCGATTACATTCAACTTGATCTACGAGATGGCAAAACCTTGCGAGTCGGTGATCAAGTTTATTCGCTCGAAGCCGACGCGGTCAGTTCGACCATCGTGATCGATGTACGTGGCGGTGGCGATTCGATCCATATCGAAGGTTCCAGTGATAGCGAACGGCTAATCTTGCAAGCACAAACCGATGGTGTTAGCCGCCTTATCACGGGTGATATCGAGATCGAACTTCGCGGATTCGAGCAGATAACATTTGTCGGCGGTGGCGGCTTCGATCGCGCTTCATTGACCGACTCCAACGGCGACGACACGCTCACCTCGGAACCCTCTCGGGCAACGCTGCATGGAGTGGGGTACAAATTCGAAGTTTTCGACGTCAACCAGATTTATGTCACGGCGACCAACGGTGGAAACGACACTGCGTTCCTAAGTGACGGACCGGGCGACGACGTTCTAGCCGTGCGGCCACAGTTCTCGAGCATTCGAGGCGACACCACATTTCAACTGGCCAGCGGATTCGAACGAGTCTATGCATTCGCGGCCGCAGGTGGGTTTGATTCCATTGAAATCAATGATTCCGAAGGCGACGACACGCTGAACGTGACTGCCGGTCGGACCACCTTCGTCGGGCCGGGCTATCACGTTTCTGCGAATGGATTCGAATCGACCACGGCCAATTCCACACTTGGTGGCAATGACACTGCCAAGATTTATTCCAATGGATCGACCGCCGGTTGGCAATCCACTCCCGACCGAGTGCAGTGGAATGGGGCCGAAGGCGAAGTACGCATCGCTCGCGGATTCGAACGAGTCGAAGCGTTCGAAGATTTTGAACCGGTCAGTTTGCCGATGCAAATAGGGACGCAGTCGATCAATCCGATTCCTATTTCGTCAGCGGACGATCGCGATGATCTGACTTGGCTTGGTATGAACCCCGAAGACGAAGCCCGGGCGACGAGGAAAATTTTCGAATCTCTCGGCGAATAATCCTGCGACCACGAATCCGGGCATGTAGCCGTGCCCAAGCGGGCTTTTTTCAGCTAACCTAAACCTGTGCAATATTAACATTTGTCCCGCGAACGGGATCATTCTTGTCAGGTAGGTAGCAGCAGTGAAAGTTGGCAGCGGCGGTGGATTTCGAGCCATCTATTACACGTGGAAGAAGGGCCGTGAAGCGGGCGGCGTCTGGAAACTCTACAAAGCCCTGCGGACACGCAACTCGTGCAAGACTTGTGCCCTCGGTATGGGCGGACAGAAAGGCGGCATGGTCAATGAAAAAGGTGGCTTTCCGGAAGTCTGTAAAAAGAGCATGCAGGCAATGGTGGGCGACATGCAGCCCGCTATCGATCCGAACTTTTGGAAAAAGACTTCGATCGAAGACCTCAAAAGGCTGTCCCCTCGTGAACTTGAGTACCTCGGTCGCTTGATCCACCCGATTCGCTATCGACAAGGCGAAACGCATTACGAGACGATCACTTGGCAGGAAGCTTTTGATTCCATCGTGGCCAAGTTCAAAGCCACCGATCCGAACGAAACGTTTTGGTACTTCAGCGGTCGCAGCAGTAACGAAGCTGGCTTTTTGCTGCAGTTGCTCGCTCGCGTGTATGGCACCAACCACGTCAACAACTGCAGTTACTATTGTCACCAAGCCAGCGGCGTGGGTCTTCAGTCAAGCATCGGCAGCGGGACAGCGACCGTGGTGTTGGATGATCTCGAAAATGCCGACCTCGTTTGGCTAATTGGTGGCAACCCGGCTAGCAATCACCCCCGGTTAATGACCAGCTTGATGCACGTGCGTCGACGCGGTGGCAAAGTAATCGTTATCAATCCGGTTCGCGAAACTGGGTTGATTCGATTCCGTGTCCCGAGTGATCCTATTTCGTTGATGCTTGGAACGAAGATCGCTTCGCACTACGTTCAACCGCACATCGGCGGGGACTTGGCATTGCTATGGGGTATCGCAAAGTCGCTCAAGCAAAAGGGACTGCTGGATAACGAATTCCTTGCAAACCACTGCCGCGACTCGGATGCTTGGCTGGAGGCGCTAGATTCACTCACTTGGGAAGAAATCGAGACCAAGTCGGGAGTCGCGCGAAGCGAAACCGAGTCCATCGCAGATGTGTATGCAGAATCCAAACGCAGCATTTTTTCGTGGACGATGGGGATCACCCATCACGCCCATGGAGTCGACAGCGTTCAAGCGATCGCGAATCTGGCGATGGCACGAGGCATGGTAGGCAAACCGGGATGCGGATTGATGCCGATTCGTGGTCATTCCAATGTGCAAGGAATTGGAAGCGTCGGCGTTACGCCCAAACTCAAAGATCAAATCTTTGATGCTTTGCAAACCAAGTTTGGCGTGCAGTTACCCACAACGGAAGGTCGCGACACGATGGAGTGCATGGAGTCGGCAGCGCGTTATGAAACGAAAGCGGGCTTCTGCCTGGGTGGCAACTTGTACGGTTCCAACCCAGATGCCAAGTTTGCTGCCGAAGCTCTTTCGCGTCTTGAATTCAACGTGATGCTCAATACGACAATGAACACCGGTCACGCTCATGGCCTAGCCAAAGAAACGATCGTGCTTCCCGTACTTGCGCGTGACGAAGAGCCCGAACCGACGACTCAAGAATCGATGTTTAACTTTGTCCGTCTTTCCGATGGCGGACCTAGACGATTGCCCGGGCCTCGTAGCGAAGTCGAAATCATATCGACGATTGGCGAACGCTTAGTTCCCGATGCGCCGGGAATCGACTGGGAAGCCATGAAGCAAACGACGACGATTCGAGATTGGATCGGTGCCGTCGTTCCCGGGTACGAAAAAATCGCGGAGATCGATCGGACGAAAGAAGAGTTTCAAATCGAAGGTCGCACATTCCACGAACCAAAGTTTGGCACCGATGACGGTCGAGCGGTCATGCACATTCACCGTTTACCCGATCTTAATGGCCGTGGTGACCAAGAGCTTCGCCTGATGACCGTTCGTAGCGAGGGTCAATTCAATACCGTTGTGTACGAAGAAGAAGACCTCTACCGAAACCAAGATCGTCGCGACATCATTCTGATGCATCCAGACGATCTCAAGCGATTCGGGCTCACTCATGACCAACGAGTCACCGTTTACAACGACACCGGGCGATTGGAAAACATCTTGGCTCGAGGATACGAAGAGATCCGTCCAGGCAATTCGTTAATGTACTACCCCGAAGCGAACGAATTAGTGTCCAAGTACGCCGACCCCAAGAGCAAGACGCCGGCGTTCAAGGGTGTCGTTGTTCGGATCGAATCGTCGGATTGAACGAATTCACTTCGCTCATCAAAGTGATTGATGCCGTTTGGCGGGGATCAAAGTTCCGAATGCGTTACCACACTTTTTAGAGAATCTCCATCGACTTAGGACTTCCTAGATTGCTATAGGCCGATTGGCAGTGTTGTTTGCTGCCGCCGCCTACCTTCGACGGATGTTCCGATGAGTGTTCTTTACGATCTCCCTTTTGTCTCAGCGATCTTCTTCATTTTGGCTGGCATCCTGATTGGACACCTGCTTTGGTTTCACGATCGCTCCGCTGATAGCGAGAAGATGAACGGACTTGAAAGCCGCTATTTCAAGGCCCGCGGCTCAGCTCGCCAACGCAAACGCGAGTTCGTGAAACTGCAAAAGGACAGCAAGAATCAAGAGCACACGTTGGCTGAACTGCAGCAGTTGGTGGCCGAACTTCGGACCAGAAACTCTGAATTCGAAACGGCAGCACTCGAGGCCGGCGACGAAATTAAACGGCTAGGTCGCGATCGCGACGAAGTTCAGCAAAAATTTGACGAAGAACATGCTCGCAGCGAATCCTTGGTCAGTCAGTTGCAGGAAGTCTTGAAATCGAAGGCTGCCGTCGAAGAGCAATCCAGTTCGCGTCAAACCAAGATTGTTCAACTTCAAACTAGCCATCAAGAACTCGAATCCGAGATCGAACGACTGCGCGGCAGCGTTGAGGTTCATGCTCACAGTATCGCGACCGATCGTGATCAAATCGCAACTCTGGAAGATCAACTTCGCGATTCAACGAAACAACTTGCTTCGTCCGCTCAACAGAAGCAATCGCTCGAAGACGAGTTGCAACAACTTCGCGGCACTTTATCGAGTGACCAAGAACAACTGGCGTCGCTGGAACAAAAACTCCGCGAAACCACCGATCAGTTGGCCGCTACAGACGAACAACGCCAAACGCTCCATGATGAAGTCGCTCAATTGCGTAGCGCTAGCATCACTGACCAAGACCGCATTGCCAGTCTCGAGCAACAACTTCGCGAAAGCAATGAGCACTTCACTGCCGCCGACCAGCAACGTCAATCGCTCGAGGCCGAGATCGACCGTCTGCAAGCTGAACTCGACACTCGATCCCATGGGGCTACGCAGCAAACCCACGCATTGCAAAATGAAATTGCTAGCCTGAAAACGATGCTTGAAAACCAAACAAGCACGGCCGACCAGATCGCTAGCGAGAACGAAAACACCATCTCGCAACTGCAAGCCGAGATCGATTCGCTACGACAGGCCCTTAAGGACACTCAGACCGACCTCGTTGCCCGCTGCGAAGACCTGGACAACACTCGCATTGAACGCGAAAAGCTGTTCCGTCAATTAGAAGTCGTCACGACCTCGTTCGAACAGAAACATGAACTCTTGGAAGCCCGCGAAGAGGAAGTCGACCAGTTTAAGGGCGAACTGACTAGCTTCCGCGAGAAGTTCGAAGCGAGTGCCGAACAGTTGACGATCGCTCAATCGAAAAACGAAGAACTAAAGCAAGTGGTTTCGCAGCGAGATCAACAACTCGCCGCCCTGCAAGAACAGGTCAGCACCATGGGGTCGGAGATCGAAGAACTCCTGCCGCTACGTAACGAGCTAAGCCAAATTGCGGACGTCCTGGGTGAACAGAAATCAGTCAACCAGAAACGTGTTCAGCAGCTCGAAAGCCAACAAGCCGCTTTGGACGAGCTAACCAAGAAGGTAAGCGACTACGACAAACAAATGGCGTCGATGACTGTGCAACTTCGCCAGAAAGACCAGTCGATCGAAACTGACAAAGCAAAGATTCGCGAACTCGATCAAGTGCTTCAAAACATGCAAAGTCTTGTCCAAGACAAAGACGAAAGCCTTGAATCGCAACAACAAACCCTGATCGCGTTGCAGGCAAGAATTGAAGAACTCGAACCGCTACAACAACAACTTACCTCGGCAACGGCGAACTTCGAAACAGCATCGGCTGAACGAACCGACCTGCAGCAGTCGTGCAAATCACTCGAGACTCAACTCGGTGACTTACAGATGAAGTTTAAGTTGCAGACCGTCAAGAATGATGAACTCAGCGAGACATTGACTGCCAAGACATCCGAGTACGCTCAAGAATTGCAAACTCTACGATCGCAAGTCGAACGACAGCAGAAATCGCTTGACACTCAGAACCAGCAACTCAAATTGAAGACCGAGCAGTATGAAAAGTCATTGAACGAGATCACCGGACTGACTCAGACCTTGAAGGATCAACGAAGCTCGATCACCAAATTGACTGCCGAATTGCAATCGACCGAGAAGCTTCGCAGCGAGAACGAGTCGATGACAATCCGAATGAACGACTTGATGGCTCACCTGAAGCGGGTCAGTGCCGAATTGGAAGATTCACTGCAAGCCAATACGGAAGCCCTGGATCGCATTCGCGTACTGGAAACCGACCTGCATCAGCAAGCTGCCAAAATCCGCGAACTACGTCGCGAGCGAGGCTCTATCCGCGATCTCGATGGTGGCGAAGACCTATCCATCCGCCGCGCTGCCTAGTGGACCCACAACGCAGGTTACCTAAGGCGATGCAACACAAGCAGTGTCAAAATTTGCATGACGGTAACATTGACGTTGACGGTGAAGCTCGCAAAGTAGCTTAGCTAACAAGAGCGAATTCCGTCGCAAGGACGTTTCGGTATGGCTGTGCTCTGGCTTCGTCCTCTTTGTGTTGCCGCTTCAGATAGAGGTCGTTGGACTTCCATCCCCTCAAGAACGCAGCAACACAAAAAGGAACGACCAACATCGTTCGAATACTTTGACAATGGAAAGACAAGACGAAGATTGCCATGCGATTCACGCGTCTTCATTCCGAGCAAATCCAATCGAGCCGTCCGTCCTAAATTTGTTGACATCGCAGTTTGTTGGCACTGAAGTTCGTCGGCATCAAAACTGGAACAACTCGCGAATTTCAATCGTTCAAGCCTTGCCAGCTTTAAGTCGCAGGAACGCGTCGAGAAAGCCTTGCAATTCACTACCATCCATCACGCTGTTGAAATTGCCAACGTAGTGACCGGTCCTCGCATCCTTGACGCGTTGGTCGGGGTGCAAAAAGTAGTTTCGAATTTGTGATCCGAAACCCGAGCGAGCTTGAGTCTCGTACTTACGAGCTTCTTCGGCCTCTCGCTTTTCTTCTTCGATCCTTGCCAACTTAGCTCGCAACATTTTCCAAGCGGTGTCACGGTTCTGGTGTTGGCTACGTTGGTTTTGACATTGCACGACCGTGTTGGTCGGGATGTGAGTCAAGCGAATCGCACTGTCGGTTTTGTTGACGTGTTGTCCACCGGCACCCGAAGCACGAAACGTGTCTTCGCGAACGTCTTTCTTTTCGATATCAACTTCTATCGAGTCGTCGATCTCTGGCGAAACGCTGACCGCAGCGAAACTGGTTTGTCGTTTACCTTCGCTGTTGAACGGGCTAATTCGAACTAAGCGATGGATGCCTTCTTCACCTTTGAGGTAGCCATAGGCCATGGGTCCACGTACTGCCAACGTCGCTTGGTTAATACCCGCTTCTTCATTGTCATCGCGATCGAGCAGCTCGATTTTGTAGTCCTGGGCGACGGCCCATGCCGAGTACATCCGTAGCATCATGTCAGCCCAATCGTTCGCATCGGTGCCTCCATCGCGAGCGTTGATGGACAAAATTGCCCCGGCGTGGTCGTTGGGACCATTAAGCAACGCTTTGAGTTCCAGGTCATCAAGCACTTGCTCGAGCCGATCCACCTCACCGGTAACCTCGTCGATCAGAGAACTGTCTTCCTCGGCCATCTCAAAGAGCGCAGCGAGATCCTCGACCGAAGACGTCAGGTCATTGAGCGGCGAAACGATAACTTTGAGACCTTTCAGTTCCATCACGTTCTTCTGGGCCGATTCGTTATCGTCCCAGAACCCCGGTTGGCCCATCTTCAGCTCAATTTCTTTGATTTGTTCTGCTTTGCCGGCGTGGTCAAAGAGAGTCTCGTAACTGAGTCAAACGCTGACGAATCTCTTTGCTTCGGCTTACTAATTCAGCATCCATGTGTAACTCTCTCTTTCGTGCTTATGATGGGTGGAAACGACGTGACGCGGTTTCCTAATGTTTTGTTCGATTCACAGGTAAATATACATGGCCCGGGTAGTTCTAGCGATGAGTGGAGGCGTGGATTCGAGCGTCGCTGCGCACCTGTTGCTCGAAGCTGGCCACGAGGTTGTCGGCGTGTTCATGCGGCACGGCGAAGAGTCGAGCGAAGTTTGCAAGGTCGAAGACACCGGCAACACGAGCTTGCCGGTATTGGGTGGACTTGCGCAAGGGCGAGCCGACCATAAACAAGGTTGTTGCACCGCGTCGGACGCCGCGGACGCCCGTCGGGTTGCCGCGCGAATGGATATCCCGTTCTACGCGCTGGACCTGCAGGCAGACTTCCGTCGAATCGTTGACTACTTCGTCGATGATTACTTGTCTGGCCGTACCCCGAACCCGTGCGTGCGATGCAACCAATGGATCAAGTTCGGACGACTATTCGATTACGCCGATGGTGTGGACGCGGAATTTGTAGCGACCGGACACTATGCGCAATTGGTCGATGGCGAACTGCATCGTGGGCTCGATTCTACCAAGGACCAATCTTACGCATTGTTTGGAATTCGCCGCGATCGCGTTAGTCGAATGCTGCTTCCCGTGGGCGGATTTGAAAAGACTCGCATTCGAGAGATTGCCAGTTCACTTGATTTGGGTGTGGCCGGAAAAAAGGACTCACAGGAAATCTGTTTCGTAACGCAAGGTCACCACAGCGACTTCGTTCGTGCTCGCGAACCGAAGCGGTCGCAGCGAACCTCGGGGAACTTCGTGACCGTCGATGGCGAAGTCGTTGGCACCCACCGTGGCTATGAGGCATTTACGGTTGGCCAACGAAAGAAGCTCGGTATCGCGATGGGCGAGCCGTACTTTGTCATTCGCATCGAACCGGAAACTTGCAACGTCGTGATCGGAAAGAAAGACGCCCTAGCGAGCCAAGGTTTGATTGCCAGTGAGGCAAATTGGCTGGTTGACCCGGCCGACTTGCCGACTGATGTGGCGGTCCAAATTCGTTACAACGGCCAGCCCAAACCGGCCCGAATGAGTGTGGACGCAGGGGATCCCGATCGTTTTGAAGTGGTTTTTGACGAACCAGAGCTGGCTGTTGCCCCAGGCCAAGCCGCGGTTGTCTACCACGGCAATCGAGTCCTCGGTGGCGGCTGGATCCGCTAATTCAGCGGATTTTTGGCAATCCGTGAGTGCTGAATTTCACACTCGCCGCCCCTGTCCCACGGTATCTCAGGAAAAGGTTTGCCGGTTGCGCAGATCATAACTACAGTTTGAGGGTGTCCGCGCAACCCGTTTTAGCGGCAAATCAAACCTTTTTTGGACTCTCCTGCATTCGGGGCGATGCTCGCGTCGAAACTCCTCGCGGAGGACTGTACACCTGATGAAAAAACTAGCACTGACTTTCTTGACCGTTGCCCTCGCGGTTCCGATGATCGTTTCGGGACCAGAAGCACAAGGTCAAAACGCAATCCTTTCCAACTTGTACGGGCAAGGTGTTCATGCAACGTACGCCGGAAAGTATCAAGACGCCTATGACTATTTGTCGATGGCGATCAACAGCGGAAGTAAGGATCCACGTGTTTATTACTTCCGTGGTATCGTCGCCGATCGAATGGGCAGACCCTACGAATCCGAAAGCGATTGGCAGCAGGGCGCAGTGCTGGAAGCTCAGGGCAAGATTGTTGGCTCCATCGGTCGCGCCCTGTCGCGCTTCCAAGGTCAAGGACGGATGAAGCTTGAAGCTATCCGTCAAAAAGCCAAGCTGCAGTACCTTGCCGAATCGGCCATGCGATCGCAACAACGCTTTGGCGAAATCCAGGCCGCCGAAGGTGACGTTCTTCGAGCAGCCCCATCTCGACCGGCACCTCCGCCTGCACCACCAATCGCTGGCGATGACAATCCATTCGGTGATGACACCAGCGAACCTGAAGTCGAGGCGGACGACGCGCTCGAAGGTGCGATGGACGACCCCTTTGGTGATGCACCCGCTGGCACCGCTCCCGCGGATGCTGGCGATGCTTTCGACGCCGATGCCCCCGCCGCCGACGATCCTTTCGGTGGCAGCGGCGATTCACCCGCTGGCGATGACGATCCTTTCGGTGGCAGCAGCGACGACCCGTTTGGTGGTAGCGACGACGATCCGTTTGGTAGCTGATCTTCAATCTGAGTAAATAGCGTAGAAAGCAAGAGCGGCTGGGGCTTCCAGTCGCTCTTTTTTATTCGCCCTGTTACACTTATCGCACCTGCCACGATCAAAGCGTGGTAAGCATTGAATCGTCCCGCCAAGCGCTAACTGAACGCTCGTTGTCGTTTGCGTGATTCGTGCTTGATAGGACCTGCCCTCGAGTCCACTCGTAGCCAGAGACTGCTTTCCGTCGCAAAGATCGACGGGACTCGCTCACCTCAAATTCCCTCCCTTCCTTAGAAAGCCTGGTTTCATGAAGTACGTCGTATGGGGACTGATTGCCGTTTTGGTGGTGATCCATCAGGACGTTTGGAATTGGAACAACGACAAGCTTGTCTTGGGTTTCTTGCCCATCACGCTCGCTTACCACGCCGGAATCTCGATTGCCGCCAGCATCGTGTGGCTGATCGCGGCAACGACGGCTTGGCCGGATAATCTCGAAGACGAATCCAGCGATACGCTGGCCAGCGGTTCTTCTCAGGAGGCGTCGGTATGAGTCCTGGAATGATTAAAGTTACGATCATCAGCATCTATCTTGGACTGCTGCTTTTCCTTGGGTTGTTTTCATCGCGGTTGTTCAAAGGTACGTCCAAGGACTACTTGCTGGCGAGCCACTCCATCGGTCCTTTCCTGTTGCTGATGTCGTTGTTCGGCACAACCATGACAGGCTTTGCCTTGGTGGGATCAACGGGTGAGGCCTTTGCCGAAGGTGTTGGCGTCTATGGCATGTTGGCGTCCTCTTCGGGGATCATCCACTCGCTTTGCTTCTTTGTCCTGGGCGTTCGGCTTTGGTCATGGGGCAAAAAATATGGTTACACAACACAAGCTGGGTTCTTTCGTGATCGTTTAGAGAGCGACAAGATTGGATTGGTGCTGTTTCCCATTCTGGTCGGCTTGGTCGTTCCTTACTTGTTGGTCGGCGTCATCTCGGCTGGCAAAGCGATCGAAGGTGCCACGCGAGGCGATTTTCCCACGTGGACTGAAAACGGTGCTATTCCGCCGTGGTTGACTTCACTTGTCATTTGCGTCGTTGTGCTGGTGTATGTGTTCTTTGGTGGCATGCGAGGTACTGCATGGGCCAATACGTTTCAGACCATTGTTTTCATGATCCTGGGCGTCGTCGCGTTCTACTTGATTGCGACAAGCCTAGCGGCAAGATCCGTCGAGGAAGGCCGTGCTCACGAATTCGTCGACGGTGAGCGTGTCGTTCGAACTCAACCACCTACCGGACTGATGGACTCCCTGCACATTGTTTCGCAGGAGATTCCGAAAGCTCGCCGTGTGCGAGATGAAGTGAATCTGGAAGACCAACTCGAATCCGTCGAAGCTCCCGCTAAGTTTCGGACCCGAGAGAAGCTCGACCCGTGGATGTTTTTCACCTACATGTTGATTCCGTTTTCGGTCGGAATGTTCCCTCACTTGTTCCAGCATTGGTTGACTGCCAAGAGCGCCAGAGCATTCAAGTTGCCGGTTGTTGTGCATCCGGTATTCATTTTGATTGTCTGGGTTCCCTGCGTTTTGATCGGGGTCTGGGCGACGACAGGTCTGATCGCGATTCCACCACCAATCGCCAGTGATCCCAACAAGGTGCTTGGTTTCATGGTCAAGACACTCTCAGGCGATGTCCTGGGTGGTTTCTTGCTAGCCGGAATCTTGGCGGCGATCATGTCGAGCCTGGATAGTCAGTTTCTTTGCTTGGGCACCATGTTTACCACCGATATCGTGGTCCACTATGGCGGCAAAGATCGCTTCAAGGACAAGCAGATTATCTTTATCTCTCGGTGCTTCATCATCGCGATTGTTGCCATCACCTATGGATTGAGTTTGACCGATATCGCTCAAACCCGAGTGTTCCAGTTGGGCATTTGGTGCTTCAGCGGATTCAGCAGTCTGTTCCCTCTGGCGCTCTTAGCGGTGTATTGGAAGGGACTGACCAAGTGGGGAGCCTACGCAGGTGTGTTAACCGCAGCCGGCGTCTGGTATGCCCTTTTTTCCGCATCGCAATTTGGAGCGATCGAAAATTGGTCGGTCGATTTCACCATTGGTGAACGAACGATTCACACGATGCCAGTGGCTACGATCTTCTTGGCATCGGCGATCACCACAATCGTGGTTTCGTTGGTGACTCCCAAGCCGAGCAAACAGACGTTGGCAAAGTTTTTTCCCGAGCGAGCGTAACGTCTTTCGATGATGAACTGGGAAGCATGGCTGAGTCTCGGCGTCGCCAGCACGTTATTGGCGACGCTTGCCATGCGCGTGGCGGCGAAAGAACTGCTGGCGCTAGGCTGCCTCGGCATCCTCATCCTAGCCCAGAACGTCACTCACTCGACAAAGCTTCCCACACCCGAGCAGGCAGTCGCGGGCTACGGCAATGAAGGTCTGATTACGATCGCATTGCTGTTCGCGGCGGTCGCGGGATTGGAGTTCACTGGGGGTACCGAGTTGGCGACGGGATGGCTGCTGCGGCGTGCTCGCAAGCTTTCCGATGCTCAGACTCGTCTACTGATTCCTGTGGCGGCACTCAGCGGATTCTTGAACAACACGCCGGTGGTATTGGCTCTGATCCCGGTGGTTGGTGACTTATCCAAACGCATCGGGGTTAGTAGTAGCCGGTTGCTGATGCCACTCTCCTACACCGCGATCTTGGGTGGCATGTGCACATTGATCGGCACCGGGACGAACCTGATCGTCGCCCAGATGAACGAGAAAGCAATCGCGGCGGGAGATGCGACGCACCATCTGTCTTTCTTTTCACCCGCTGTTGTCGGCTTACCCGCTACGGTTCTCGGGCTGATCTACATGATCGTCTGTTCGCGATGGTTGTTGCCCGAACGCCGTCCCGCCGTCAGCGCTGGTGACGACCCGAGGCAATACACCGTTGAAGTTCAAGTGGAACCTAGCGGACCGTTGGTGGGTCGCACGATTGAAGAAGCGGGACTGCGTCATTTACCAGGCCTTTACATTGCCGAGATTCAACGTGTCAGCGGCGAGATCGCTGCCGCAAAACCCAACGAACGACTTCAGTCGGATGATGTGTTGATTCTGGTCGGAGCGTTGGAAAGCGTGGTCGATCTGCGGAAAATCCGAGGCCTCACGACGCCAGACGACCAAGCCCGAAAACTGCAGGTCCCCGCCTGGAAACGCACGCTGGTGGAAGCAGTCGTTTCGCCACGGTGTAGCCTTTTGGGCAAGACGATTCGTGAGGGGCGATTCCGGTCTCATTACAACGCCGCAGTTGTAGCCGTCGCGCGGGGTGATCGTCGTCTAACCGGAAAGCTCGGTGACGTGCGTTTGGAAGTTGGCGACGTGTTACTGCTTGAAGCCTCACCATCGTTCTTACATCGTCGTGGAGAGTCGCGAGACTTCTTCTTGGTCAGCGCCGTTGAACAGGCCGCCGTTCGCCGTCCCGAACGTGCTTGGTTCGCCGTCTTTATTTTGACCGCGATGGTGTTGGCCGCTGCCACGCAAAGTTTAAAAATCTTGACCGCGTCAATGTTGGCGGCCGTTGCAATGGTGGCCTTTCGTTGTTGCACCAGTGCAGAAGCTCGACGCAGTGTTGACTGGTCGATCTTGATCGTGATTGGGGCGGCCATTGGTATCGGTGAATCGCTCAACATGAGCGGTGCTGCTGGATCTATCGCCAACGGAATTCTGTCGCTTGCCGGTGGAAGTCCTTTGCTGACGTTGGCAGCGGTGTTCATGGCCACGATGTTGTGCACGGAACTTATTACCAACTACGCTGCTGCGGTGCTGATGTTTCCGATTGCGATTAGAGCGGCCACGGGACTGGGTTGCGATCCAGCTCCGATGATCATCGCCGTCATGATTGCCGCCTCAGCCAGCTTCCTGACGCCGTTCGGCTACCAAACCAACATGATGGTTTACGGTGTCGGCGGTTATCGAGTCGTCGACTACTTGAAGTTCGGATTGCCACTTTCGATCATCGTCTTCGTCGTAACCATGGTGGTAGTTCCGCTCGTTTGGCCGCTTTCGCCCTTGTAGATCAACGTCCGACGCGTTCAGCCAAATCGTTTTGAATCCCTCATGAATTCCCACGGTCCGATCAAACCAACGAGCCCCGCTCTGTCCGCCAAGGCAGACCCGCTGCCGGCGGCCAATGACAATCGTGACGTGGAAGTCAAGGTTGAGTTTCCCGATGAGCTTCCGATCACGGCGCATCGAGAACAGATTGTTGAACTCATACGCAGCCAGCAAGTCATTGTCGTTTGCGGTGAAACCGGCAGCGGAAAGAGCACGCAACTGCCAAAGTTCTGTCTTGAAGCTGGACTCGGGCGTAACCGCATGATCGGCCATACGCAGCCACGTCGACTGGCCGCCCGCAGCATCGCCACTCGGCTTGCTGAGGAATTGTCGACGAATCTCGGCGATCAAGTCGGCTACAAAGTCCGCTTCGGTGATCAAACCAGCGACAAGACGCTAATCAAATTAATGACCGACGGCATTTTGCTAGCCGAGACGGGATCGGATCGTTCGCTCGACGCCTACGACGCGATCATCATTGACGAAGCGCACGAGCGGTCATTGAACATCGACTTTTTGATGGGCTATTTGCGTCGGCTGCAAGATAAGCGACCGGACCTCAAAATCATCATCACATCGGCAACGATTGACGCTGAACGTTTTGCCGAACACTTTTCTAAGGATGAAGTTCCTTGCCCCATCGTCAACGTAGAAGGACGTGGATATCCGGTGGAACTAAGGTACTTGCCGTGGGAAGAAATAGTCGACGATGAGACTCGGGGTTACGATCTATCGCGTCATGTGATCGAAGCGATCAATCAACTCTCTCGGAGTGGCGAAGGCGACACGCTCGTCTTCCTTCCGACCGAACGTGACATCCGCGAAGTTTCGCACCGCGTTGCCGGTCACTACAAACGTCTCGGATTGACGGGACGTGTCGACCTGCTGCCGCTCTACGCCCGCTTGCCTCAATCACAACAACAACAGATTTTTTCGCCCAATGGTAAGAAGCGAAGAATCATTTTTGCCACTAACGTCGCCGAGAGTTCATTAACGGTGCCGGGAATTCGGTACGTGATCGACAGCGGCACCGCCCGAATCAGCCGCTACAGTTCCCGAAGCAAAGTGCAACGATTGCCGATTGAGCCCATCAGTCGTGCAAGCGCGAACCAGCGTGCGGGACGCTGTGGTCGGGTCGGTCCAGGCATTTGTGTTCGCTTATTCTCGCTTGATGACTTTGAAAATCGCGAAGCTTTCACGACACCGGAAATTCGCCGAACCAATTTGGCGTCCGTTGTACTGCAAATGAAAACACTCAAGCTTGGACGGCTTGAAGACTTTCCACTGCTCGATCCGCCTCGTCCTGAAGCCATCCGCGAAGGATTGAGGACACTTACGGAGCTCGGCGCAATTGACGATCGTCACGAGCTGACCTCCATTGGCAAGAAACTTGGCCGGATGCCGGTCGATCCACGGGTGGGAAGAATTATCCTCGCTGCCGACGAAAATGGTGTTCTTGCCGAGGTGTTACCCATTGCCGCTGCGATGGAGATTCCCGACCCTCGCGACCGTCCGCCTGAAAAACAACAAGCCGCTGACGAAGCTCATTCTGATTTCACCGATTCGCAAAGCGACTTTCTTTCCTACTTACGACTATGGCGTCACTACGAAACCGCACGCAGCGATTTCGGGCGCAGCAAACTCGATCGAACTCTTAAGAAGCAATTCCTTTCTCCAACCCGGATGCGAGAATGGTCAGACATCTACCGACAACTTCGCGAGATGGCTTCGCAAACGTTAGGCGATAGAAAACAGAAGCGTTCCATTGGCAAAATTCGATACCTCGACGTGAACGATAAGTTTGTCGTTAGTGCGGACCACTACGAAGCGATTCACCGTTCGTTGCTCGCAGGATTGCTTTCCGGTGTTGCTCTTGCCGGTGACAAGAATCAATACACGGGTGCTGGCGGCTTGAAGCTATTTTTGTGGCCCGGCAGCGGTGTATTCGCGAGCAAACCCAAATGGATCGTAGCCGCCGAGCTTGTCGAAACGGCAAAGACGTTCGCCCGCACGGTCGCTAAGGTGCAACCACTATGGATTGAGCAGGTCGGTGCTCACTTGCTAAAGGCCTCGCACTACGAACCCCACTTCAGTGGCAAGTCAGGCGGCGCATTCTGTTTCGAAAATCGAACGTTGTTTGGCTTGCCCATCGTAGTCCGCCGTCGCGTGCCTTTAGCACCGATTGACCCTGCTACTGCGAGAGAGCTTTTGATCGAAACGGGTCTTACCGGCCGTGAGCTCAGAACCAATGCTCGATTTTTCCGAAGCAATCAAGCCTTAGCCACGGCGATTGAAACCCTAGCCGCCAAGACACGTCGCCGCGACATGGTCATTGATGACTACGTTGTTGCACAATTTTACAACGAACGACTGCCACAAGACGTCATCGACCGCGCTTCGTTGGAAAAGTACGATCGCAATCTGGCAGTTCCCTCATGGGCCAAGTCGCTTTCCAGTTCTGCTGCGGTATCAGCTTGGCTTGCCGATCCGCCGCCGCTAGATAAATCGACCGATGCCAAGGCTACCGTTTACATGCGGCCGGATGATCTTATCAAGCCGGAATTAGAAGTCCTTGATGGTGATGCTTTTCCTGATGAGTTGGTGGTCGGAAGCACGCGATTGCCGTTGAAGTATCACTTTGAACCAGGATCTGAACGCGATGGAGTAAACGTCACGATTCACCAAGCCGCCGTCTCGCAGATCAGTGATGATCGATTGGGTTGGCTTGTTCCAGGTCTGCTGCACGAGAAGATTGTCAGTCTGATTAAGTCGTTGCCCAAGCGAATCCGTCGCAACCTAGTTCCCGCATCGGACACGGCAACAAAGATCGTTGACGACCTTTCTAAGGTTTATGGTCAAGCACCGTTCATGCAAACGGTTTGTGAGGCGATCAGCAGGTACGCCGAAATGCCGGTATCGCCAACGGACTTTCAAGACGACAAACTTCAATCGCACTTAGATTTCTTGGTCACCGTCGTGGACGACGAAGGTGAAGCGATTGCGGAAGGTCGATCGATCACACCGCTCGCAGCTAAGGTTCTAAAGACATCATCCGAGACAAGCTCCACAACTGCTGAACCAGTATCTGATGTTGATGGCGAACCATGGTCTCGATCTAAAATGACCACGTTCGACATTGATGAACTTCCACCTGAAGTCGTGCGAACGCGAGGGGGCGTTCAGGTCGCGCAGTATCCGGGATTCATCATTGACGGTGATTCCGTGGCAACAACGCTTTTTCCCGATCGTTCTTCAGCCGAAACCTCCCTTGGTCTCGGCTGCGTCACCTTGTTTGCGAATGCGGAAAAAAAGGAATTGCGAGGTCAAGTTCGTTGGTTGCCAGCATTGGAACAAGCGCGCATCAAATTATCGGGAACCGTATCAGCGAAAGACCTTGAAAATGCTCTCGTGCATTTGCTTGCTCGCATCGCGTTCGTGGAATCTCAACCGCCAGTTCGCACACAAGCCGAGTTTGATCGCCGACGAAGTGAGCGTGGCCGACGGATCGCGGAAGCGACTCAGGAAGTGGCTAGCTGGTTGACTGCTACGGCCGACCAAATGTTCGAGGTGCGTAAAGCTCTCGAGTCGTTCAGCGGGGATGGAAGGTATAGCAGTGCCGTGAACGACATTCGAAATCAATTGAGTTGGCTGACGTTCCCTGGTTTTCTTTCGAGCGTTCCGTGGGCATGGCTTGTTCATTACCCACGGTACTTCAAGGCAATCGTCTATCGGCTCGACAAGATTCGCAGCGGCGCGGCATCGAAGGATGCTGAATCGCAAGCCGTGGTCGCGGCACTTTGGTCGCGATGGGAACAGCAACTCGCTCCCCTGCCCTGCTCTCCCGAAACTCAAGCCAGTTCGGAATTCCGATGGTTGATTGAAGAGTTGCGAGTCAGCCTGTTTGCTCAGCCACTAGGAACATCGACGAAAGTTTCACCCAAGCGATGCGAAAAGCTGCTCAAGTGAGTCCATGTGTTCGCCTAGAGATCGTCTGAGTTTTCGAACTCTTCACTAAGTTTGATGGGGGGCCCCGGTCCTTCACGGTCGATATCCCGAATCCACTCGTCGGGCGATTCGTCCGCGAAAATGATCTGATACTCGATTTGCTTCGGCGAAATCCCATCGAGAAGGAATACCGTTAGCGGTTCCTGGTCATCGGTGGCGTTCTTGATGAACTCGTACATCACCCGACCACGTGTGAGCCACTCGCGTCGCTCTTTTGTTTTGGTGTACTCCATGGCCACAAGGTCGATGTCGACGGCTTGATTGAGGAGGCTGCCATCTGCTTTACGCTCATACCGCCAATGCGATCGGTTGTCAGCGTCTTCGGCTTTTCCGTGCCATTGTCCGATCAACAAATCCCTTTGGTTGGGCAAGGGCGCTCGAGCGAGGTATCCGTTGTAAACCGCTTTGCCATCCGCTGTCAGACTCTCTTCGAATTCTTTGATCGCTTTGACAAAGTCCCTGTCCATCGCGGCTACTGATGCTTGATTTGCCCCGGTTGCTTGATCCAACGCAGCCGCGGGGGGCGTAGCCGATTCTTGAGCGGCTGTGGATGCGGTTGCGTCTTGAGCTCTGCACGAGTGGGGAATCGTCACCTGCAGGAGTGTCAACGCCAAACCAAACGGAAGTGCAAGCATGTGAACGTGATAGAAGGACACAGACGACCTCATACTAAGCCTCTTGATGAACGAAAAGAATTCATATCGCTTTGCGGCGCGTCAATGATCGACACGTCCAACGAAACGCACTCGTTCTACAGTATGATTGCGGGAACTGCGATTAGATATCCTCGTCAATGATTTCGTAGTTTGCTCGCGTACCGAGCGCTCCCCACAAGCCAAATGGACTTTTCGAGCCTGCGGGTGCATCACTATTTGCACCTGCCGAAAGCGCATCGCAGTACACGCATTGGCTTCGGGAATCACCAGCGTCTATCGAGTCGCTAATGAAACGAACGGCTCCATCACCCATTAAAATGTGGCACCCGCCGACATGACGGCTGCTCGGCGGGACCACGCCGCGGGTATCCGTATGACCCGCTAAACAAACTTCGGAATTCGGCGGCAAGATCGTGTTGAACTGAGTCTGAAGCGGATGAAAGATTGCCCATCGATATCCGCGACGTGTGACTTCTGCGCCGGCAATGACATAATCAGGATCCCAATACTTAGGCCGATCGGGATCGATTTGAATGGGTGAATCTTCATCAGCACACGTTTTGGGGTTATCCAAAACAGTGATGGTTCCGCCATTATTGGTCGAAGCGTGAGTACGTATGTCACGGTCTCCCAAATCGGTCGCAATTTCGCCGAAGAAAATTGTGTTGGATAGCCCGTCAACGATGTCACGAAACGCCATCGACTTCCGCGGCACGAATGCGCCTCGAAGTCCACATCGGGCACGTTTCATTTGCCGTTCGTCTGTTTCGTACTCCCATCGGTCGGCGCTGGTGTTCCAAATGGTGACACCATTTTCGGCATCATAAAAACTGTCTCCGGTGCACGCGGCGTAGTTGGTGCGTCCCATTGACGGCAAACCAAAGCCGGGATCACTAGGGCAGCGAAATTGAGGAATTTCGGTGACCCATGGTCGATACTCGAATTGTGCTGCCCTTGGACCAAAGGCGGGCCAAGTTCGATTGAGCTTATCAGTCATCGGGTTGCTAATATCTTCCCAAAGACCTTGCTGTTCGACGAAGGGAAGGAGTCCGACAAGAAAACTCAGTTCGATTCGTGTGTAACCTCCACCACCACCGGGCGACTCATCACCGAACGCAGCACCAGCGCTATTGTCCCATTCGCGGGTTGGGCCGACGCCGTGGATCGGCATCTGTTTGAAAGCAGCGTGATAGTTGTGGACTGCGATTCCAAGCTGTCGATCGTTGTTACTGCAACTCATTCGCCGAGCTGCCTCACGTGCCGCTTGAACAGCAGGCAACAAAAGTGCGATCAGAATGCCGATAATCGCGATGACCACTAACAATTCGATCAGAGTGAACGCCGATGGTGTTGTTCGTTTGCTCTTCATTTTCACACGTTGGTGGACTGACGAGTACTGGCGTTATTGATCTTCTTCGGACGTTTCCGAAAGTTCCAAGTCCTGACGGGCTAATTCCGTCATGTCTCGGAAGGATTGATCTGAGGTTTCTTCCAAGACTTGATTCGGAGCAGGACCACACCCCGGACAAGCCATTAACAACCCAGACGACAAAATTGAGATGAAGCCTACGAAACACCCAGAACGGAATTTGATACTCATCACCTCGAGCGACCACTTTGCTACGCGGGACAACTGCTTGAATCCCGCACATTGTTGCAAGTCCGAGGTTCAGATCAATGTAATTTTGTTCAATTTCTTGCAAACATCATCCAGAAACGTGCGGTTGGCCGTAGCCAAACATGCTCGGCACTGTGGTTCGTGAACCTCACCATCCCGAACCAATGAGCGCGTGCCGTGCGTCATCCTATCCGAGACCACGTACCTTACAGCCGGGACTACGTTGGCCAAAAAAGGTAGGCCAATACGACAACAACCGCCAAATGAAGAGCCGCAACGATCACGAATTTAGCTCGAAAGCTAACTTTTCGAGTCTTGTGACGTAGGAGTCTTCCCGCAACGAGTCCCCCGGGCCATCCGCCGGCGAGCGACCACGCCAACAACGTGGATTCCGAGATCCTTGGCTGTTGATTCGTCGCAGCACGCTTGTCCCAAGCGAACAGGCCAGCCGTAATGCTGCTAACAACAACGGTCCAACCTAAAAACAACAATGAAGCTAGAATGGGGCTCACGACATACTCAATGATGGAATTGCATGGCTTTTGGTAAGAAAAAGACGAAGACGAATCAGTTAACCCAAACCCCCATCCCGCGACTCGAAGACGCTATCTCAGTTGATGACTACTTTGACATACTCGGCGTGTGGTTGGAACTCGAAGCGGAAGCAGAACGAGAGCGACTAGCTCGCCGTCGGCAAATCCGTAATCAGTCGGACGTTGAACGAACGGGCGAAACTCTCGTTCGAATGAATCTTATCGATCACCAAACGGGATTGGCGGGTCGTTTGCTTTTGGACTTTGCAAAGCCTGGTGCGTCGCCTTTGCCCATGAACCGACTTAAGGTTGGCTCGCCAGTAGTCGTTTCCAATGACAGCGATCCAAGCGACAAGGGAGTCGCGGGTGTCGTCAGTCGCCGCAAATCGAATTCGATCCAGGTCGCTACCCAACAATGGCCCGAAGGCGATAACTTCCGCATTGATGCATCGCCAGACGAATCCACGCGTCGTCGACAAGTGGCCGCCATGGCAAAGATGCGATCGGCGACCGGTCGAACCAAGAACTTGCGCGACGTGCTGTTGGGTACTCGCCCGTTAAGGTTTGCAAAACCCGAAAGCCTGGAATTGTTTTCGCAACTCAATCCTCCTCAGCGTGAGGCTGTCGAGTTCGCGATGTCCGCGAAGGATGTTGCGATCATCCATGGACCACCGGGAACTGGTAAGACGACCACATTGGCTGAATTGATTTACCAAGCTGTTCTATCAGGCGACAAAGTGTTGGCATGTGCCGCCAGCAATACAGCGGTAGACAACTTGCTTGAACGACTTGTGGCAATGATGCCGAACGTTTTACGGGTGGGGCATCCCGCTCGCGTGTTCGAATCGCTGCGCGGACACACTCTCGATGGCTTGGTCGATGATGATCCGGGCACCGAGGTAATCGCTGATATGCGACGTGAAGTGAAGGAACTGATGCAAGCGGCTTCTCGTGATTTCCGTGGGCGAGATGGATACAAACGTCGTCGGGAAATCATCGCCGAGGCAAACGAGCTTCGTGGGCAAATTCGTGGCTTCGAACGCTCCATCATCCGCGGGGTTCTGGACAGAGCCGATGTGATTTGCACCACGACCACGGTCGACGATGACTTACTAGGGGATCGTGAGTTCGACACCGTTGTCGTTGACGAAGCCTGTCAAGCGACCTTACCGAGCATTTGGCAGGCTGCGTTGCGGGCGGATCGTTTGATATTGGCTGGCGATCACCAACAATTGCCACCAACCATACTAAGCGACCCGGCATCCAAGGCAGGGATGAACCTATCCTTGATGCAGCGTCTGGTCGAACGAGAAGGCGAGCAAGTTTATCGACGATTGAAAGTGCAGTATCGAATGCACGAATCGATCATGCAGTTTTCCTCGGACCATTTCTACGATGGTGATTTGGTGGCTGATGCTTCCGTTCGAGCTCATCGACTTTGTGATCTGCCCAACGTCGCCGAGTCCAATATTACCACCGATACGATTCAGTTCATTGACACCGCTGGCGCCGAGTACGACGAGGAGCTTGAACAACATGGTGAAAGTAAGCTCAATCCAAAAGAAGCCAATTTGATCGTCCGCTTAGTGAAAGAAGTGATGGATAGTGGTGTTCGAGCCGATCAAATCGCCGTCATTGCTCCCTATGCCGCCCAGGTTCGCGCGATTCGAAATCGATTGGACGATCACGAGATTGAAATCGATACTGTCGACGGATTTCAGGGTCGTGAAAAAGAAATCGTTTTGATCACAATGGTGCGAAGCAATGCTGAAGGTGAGATCGGTTTTCTCGCTGACACGCGTCGAACAAACGTGGCAATCACGAGAGCTAGACGGAAATTGGTGATCGTTGGCGATAGCGCGACTTTGGGACGGAACCCCTTCTATGCCAAGTTGTTGGAGCACTTCGAAGCTTGCGACGCTTATCGTTCCGTCTGGGAATATGCGGAGTAGACGCTTCGCAACTTATTCGTAAGTCGTTGTTGAATCATTCTGATTCTTACGAGCACAAGCAGCGACAGCGATCAAACTTAAAGGCTTCGCACTGATAGCCCGTAAAGTTCATCACCCCTATGCTTCAACTAATTATTGATCGCGCTGAGCCGAATTTTGTAAGGCGGTGTTGCGTGATTGTACTTTTCTCTTGGATTTAAGCTGCGGTAATAACTATGTCAATGAACATGATGGAAATTCTAAAAGGACAACTTGGTGGCATGGTTGCCGGTCAGCTAGGCAAAGCGGTGGGACTTGATCAATCGCAAGCCGAATCGGGAATCGGCGCGCTACTACCGACCATTCTAGGCGGACTGATAAAACAAGTCTCTACACCCGAGGGTGCTGGAAAACTCGATCAAGCGTTGGAGTCGGACGATTACGACGGCGGTATGTTCGACAACATTACGGACATGCTTTCCGGCGGCAACGCCGGTGGGATATCTAACGCCGGTGGCGGAGTGATCGAAATGTTGTTTGGAAACAAAGTTGGCATGATCGCCGAAATCATCGCAAAGGTCACGGGAATGAAGTCAGGTTCAGCAACTAGTTTGCTAGGCCTAATCGCCCCTTTGGTATTAAGCTTTCTCGGCAAGCAAAAGCGATCACTCGGCTTGGATAGCGGAGGGATGGCAAACTTGTTGATGAGCCAGAAAGATGAAGTGGCCAAAGCAATGCCCGCAGGTATGTCCAGCACGCTTGGGCTAACGAGTTTGGGATTCGCAGACACTCCCGCCGGTCGTCCCGCTGCCACACCATCAGCTCAACCCGTGGTCTCATCTGGCGAATCCGGTTTGGGCAAGCTCTTAATCCCATTGGCAATTTTGGCCGCGATAATTTTCGGTGCTTACAAGTTCCTCGGTGGTGGCGGTGAAGTTGTGCTTCCTGAACTTCCCGAGGTCAGCGTCCCCAACGTTGATTTGGGAGATGTTGAGGGCTCGCTGAGTTTGTCGCCCGCTGATGTGACCGGCAAACTAAAGGATGTTTTTGGTGGCTACACCGAAACGCTTTCAGGAATCACGGATGTGGATTCGGCCAAGTCAGCGATTCCAGAGATGGAAGGCCTCAACGAAAGGCTCGGCAGTATTTCGGGAATGCTGGATAAGCTTCCTGCGGGAATGAAAGATACAGTCACCGGCCAAATTGGTCCCATGGTTGAACCGATCACGGCAATGCTTGACAAAGTGATGGCGATTCCCGGTGTGGGCCCCATCCTGAAACCCGTTGTCGATGCGATGCTCTCTAAAGTCAGCATGCTTAAGGGTGAAGCCTGATCCCGTTCACCTTTCTGACTTGGTGTAACCCAAACCACTTCGCCAAATCTGAATCCGACTCAAACGCCCCCTCGTCGTGCTGTTTAGCTATGATGAACGGGGCGTTTTTCCGTATCATCCGAACCCAATTCATAAAGCTATTATCAATGCGAACTTTCCTGGTTGCGATCTGTCTACTGTGTTGGACAACGCCCAACGGATTTGGTGACGAGCCTGTTATTGAAAACCTTTGGCCCGACAATCCACCAGGCGTCAAAACGTCCAATCCAAGTGTCAATGATCTTCCCCGCTTGATCATCACCAAGGTGGAATCCAAGACGCCAACGGCGGCCGTGGTGATCCTTCCCGGCGGTGGCTATTGGGGGTTATCGATGACGAACGAGGGATATGACTTCGCGACATGGTTTGAATCGCTCGGTATCTCCAGCGCGATCTGCACGTATCGAGTTCGCGGCCCCGGCGAGTTCTTGAAGTGGGGCGAAGACAAGGGTGATGGCCCCGATTCGAAACCCGGTAATGATGGCGAAGGCTACGGGCACCCCTATCCAATGATGGACGCTCAACGTGCCATCCAAACGCTTCGCGCTCGGGCTCAAGAACTAAACATTGATCCCGACCGAATTGGGGTGATTGGTTTTTCCGCAGGCGGGCATTTGGCTTCGACCGTGTCCACTCACTTTGTCGAAGGAGATTCCAACGCGACTGACCCGATTAAAAAAGTCTCGTCGCGGCCAAACTTTAGCATCCTGTGTTATCCCGTGATTGGTCTCGGAAAACCCTACACTCACGGCGGTAGTCAAAAAAACCTTCTTGGCGATGATGCAGACGCCGATTTGATCGCGTCGTTGTCGAACGAAAGTCAGATCACCAAACAGACTCCACCCACCTTTTTGTTCCACACCGCTGAAGATTCAGCCGTGCCCGTCCAGAACAGCATTGAATACTTCATGGGTTGCCAGCGTGCTGGTGTTCAAGCGGAACTGCATGTCTTTCCGGTAGGTCGCCATGGGTTGGGACTGGCGAAAGGTTCGCCCGGTGCTGAACAGTGGCCGTCTTTATGCGAGCAGTGGTTAAGCCAACTTGGCGTCATCAACCCGTAGCTCGTCTCGTAATTCGTCTTGTCACGGGGTCTGTTTCACAGGTACTGGTTGAATGATGGAATCAGTGCATTACGTGACATGCTTGTGGCCGGGTTTGCCGGAACTTTGGTGGCGTGGGAGGCTTACGGCTTTACCCGCGGCGATCGCGTTTGCGTTGGCTGTCAATTTTGTTCTGGTCACACGCTTCATTTATCCCCAGTGGCTGCCTAGCGGATTGGCAACCATGGCCTTTTGGATTGGCTTGGTTGCATGGGGTTTTTTGATTTATCGCAACATTCGCGAGTTACCCGAAATTGTTTTTCCTCGCGCGGTTAGCGAAGAACCAGATGTTTTCCCGGCCGCCCAGCAGGCTTATTTAAAGGGAAATTGGAAGGTCACCGAACAACTGCTCAACGATGTGCTAGCAATTGAGCATCGTGACCCTCCCGCTCTGTTATTGCTTGCCGGTGTGTATCGAATCACCGAGCGATACGAATCAGCGGAGATGCTGATGAAGGAAATTGGCCGTTTGGAGGTTGCAGATGGCTGGTTCCTGGAAGTTGCCGCCGAGCAGCAGCGGCTCGAACAGGCCATTGAAAAGCAACGTTTGGCCGAATCCGAAATGGCGGATGAAAAGGAAACAGAGTCTGATCGCGAAGAATCTGAACGCGAAAAGCCAGATCACCGAGCACCTCAGCAGGACACTTCCGCTGCCGATCTGACAGAATCGGGTGATGATCAGCAGGGGATGGCGGCCTGAGCTTCGCCCTAGCTGGCAAACGCTAGTTTTGGCTAAGAAGGAAAAAATTTTGGTTGCTTATCCGGGTTCCCCAGAAGCTCCTATCCCCGAATTTTGACTTCACCGATAGAATCGGGGTGTGTGCCTCCTTTTCCAACCTTTGAGATTCACAGCAATGTGACGTCGGTTAGCAAGTAAAAAACGAGTTCGCAACCGAAAAAGAGATTTGTTCAGCCGCCTTTTCGTAGGTCATGGCGTGCAGTTTGCGTAGTGGTAGGATGCCTCGGCAAATTCGCCAGATTGACAGAGAGATAATTTATGTACGAACGATTTACCGACCGCGCCCGCAAGGTCATGCAACTGGCCAACCAAGAGGCTCAGCGGTTCAACCACGAATACATCGGAACTGAGCACATTTTGCTCGGACTCGTCAAAGAGGGCTCTGGCGTTGCGGCCAATGTCCTCAAGAACCTTGAGGTTGATTTGCGGAAGATCCGCCTCGAGGTCGAAAAGCTTGTCCAAAGCGGCCCTGAAATGGTCACCGTTGGCAAGTTGCCTCAGACCCCACGTGCAAAGAAAGTCATCGAGTACTCGATGGAAGAAGCACGCAACCTGAACCATTCCTACGTTGGCACCGAGCACATCCTGCTTGGCCTTCTTCGAGAACAAGAAGGTGTCGCTGCCCAGGTTCTTATGAACCTTGGATTGAAGCTTGACGATGTTCGTGAAGAGGTTCTCAATCTACTTGGCCACGGTCTTGAAGGTGCCGAAGTCGGCGAGCGTGGTGGACGCACCGGCGAAGGTGACAGCGGAAGTTCGTCATCGGGTAAGAGCGGCAAAAGCAAGACTCCAGCACTCGATTCATTCGGTCGCGACCTTACTGAACTTGCGAAGAAGGGTGAACTCGACCCGGTTATCGGCCGCGCTCGAGAAATCGAACGCGCCATCCAGATTCTTTGTCGTCGTACCAAGAACAATCCCGTTCTGCTTGGCGAAGCTGGTGTCGGTAAAACAGCGATCGTGGAAGGCTTTGCTCAAAAGGTCATTGAAGGCGAAGTGCCTGAGATCTTGGCCGACAAGCGAATCGTTGTTCTTGACCTTGCCATGATGGTTGCCGGTACCAAGTACCGCGGCCAGTTCGAAGAACGAATCAAAGCCGTGATGACGGAAGTTCGCCGCGTTAAGAATACGATTTTGTTTATCGACGAACTTCACACGCTTGTTGGTGCCGGTGGTGCGGAAGGTGCGATCGACGCGGCCAACGTGCTGAAGCCCGCATTGGCACGTGGCGAGATTCAATGCATCGGTGCGACAACACTCGATGAGTACCGCAAGTACATCGAGAAGGACAATGCTCTGGCTCGACGTTTCCAAGAAATCATTGTCGAACCGACTGGCAAGCAAGAAACGATCGAAATCCTGAAAGGACTTCGCGGTCGTTACGAAGAACATCACCGCGTTCAATTCACCGATGACGCCGTTGTGGCAGCAGTCGAAATGAGCGAACGTTACATCACTGCTCGCTGCCTTCCCGACAAGGCGATTGATGTGATCGACGAAGCCGGTGCTCGTGTCCGTTTGCGCACCATGACTCGTCCACCAGATCTTAAAGAGATCGACGAGGAAGTCGAAAAGCTGAACAAGGAAAAAGAAGACGCGGTTGCCAACCAAGACTTCGAGAAAGCCGCCAACCTGCGTGATCAGGCCGAGAAGCTTCGTAAGAAGAAAGACCAAATCACTCAGGAGTGGCGAGAAAAGTCTCAGCAAACCGATGGCGTCGTCGACGAAGAAGTGATTGCCGAAGTGGTCAGCAAGATGACGGGGATTCCGTTGACTCGATTGTCAACCGAAGACTCACTACGTCTGATGCAAATGGAAGCTGAACTTCACAAGCGAGTCGTCAGCCAGGACGCGGCAGTTACCGCCGTTTCCAAAGCTGTGCGTCGTAGCCGAAGTGGATTGAAAGATCCTAAGCGTCCGACAGGCTGTTTCATCTTCGCCGGTCCAACTGGTGTTGGTAAGACTTTGCTTGCCAAGGCACTGGCTGAATACATGTTCGGTGACGCAGACGCGCTCGTGCAAATTGACATGTCCGAATACATGGAAAAGCACAACGTTAGTCGTCTCGTCGGTGCCCCTCCCGGATTTGTAGGCTACGAAGAAGGCGGTCAACTGACCGAGAAAATTCGTCGTCGCCCGTACGCGGTTGTGCTCTTTGACGAAATCGAAAAAGCTCACCCCGACGTGTTCAACATGATGCTTCAGGTAATGGAAGAAGGTCGTTTGACCGATTCGTTCGGCCGAAACGTTGACTTCCGAAACACGATCTTGATCATGACCACCAATGCCGGTGCTGAAGCGATCAAGAACGAATCTTCGTTCGGTTTCCAAAAGCCAGACGATGATGCAAGTTACGATTCAATGAAGGCTCGCGTGATGGATCAAATCCAACGCGTCTTCCGACCTGAGTTCCTTAACCGATTGGATGATACGATTATCTTCCGTCACTTAAGCAAGGAAGACCTTAAGAGCGTCATCGACTTCGAATTATCGAAGGTTCGTGAGCGATTGCTTGACCGTGGATTGCATCTTGAACTGACCGATCACGCAAAAGAGTACTTGATCAAAGAAGGCAGCGACCTCGATTATGGTGCCCGTCCGCTTCGTCGCGCGATTGAGCAACGTATCGAAGATCCGTTGAGCGAAGAACTGCTTCAAGGCACGTTCGAAGGTAAGGATACCATCGTCGTCACTGCGATCTTGAACAACAAAGACGGTGACCTTATTGATCCGTCGAAGGTCACTTCAGACGAAAAGACCGGACGCCTTGTCGACGAGAACGGCGACCGGGTTAAGATCGTTCGCTTGGATTTCCAAAGTGAAACTCGCGGATTGCCTGAACCCGAACCCGTCGCTGCGGGTGAGGACTCGAAGTAGCCTCACTGGTTCGTTCTGCTAAAATCAACAACGCCAAGGTGCTTTCACCTTGGCGTTTTTTTGTATTCAGTGTTCCGTAACCGATGTGTCAGTCCCCATTATCACGATGCGATTCTCGGTGCTGGTACTTCGCAATGAATTGACGACTACCTAGCGAATTTTACCATGCATAGAACGCTGCTTTTGACGTTGATCGTGATCTCATCTACTGCCTTGGCCAACGAACCGGCGAATCGCAAACACTTGCAAACTGAGCGTCGCGATGCCGCACTTGAATCGATCACGGCGCGACTGGATTCGAACTCTTCGTCAAACATGTTGGCGGTATTGGGCGATGCGCAACTACGTGCGGGAAAGTACGACGAAGCCGTCAATACCTTCGAGCGGGTAATCACAGCCGACCCCGAATCCGAACCGCACCTTTGGCAATACGGAATCGCTCTCTTCTTTGCGCAGCGATACGCTGACGGAAAGCAACTTTTCGAAAAGCACCGCATCGTCAATCCTCACGATGTCGAAAATGCGGCATGGCACTTCTTATGCGTCGCCAAAGCATCCGATGTCGAACAAGCCAGAAAGATTCTGTTGCCAGCACCTGATGACCGGAGAGCTCCGATGAAAGAAATCCTTGAGCGTTTGCCCGGCGGAAGCGACCAAGCCATTGTCGATCGGATGAATCAGTTGCATGACGTCAACGCATCCTTTTATGGAAACCTTTACATCGGGCTGATCGCCGATGCCGAAGGCGATAAGGATACAGCCAAAAGATACATACGCCTTGCCGCCGAAACTCCGCTGTCGCATTACATGGCCGACGTCGCACGAGTCTATGACCAGTGGTTGGAAGACAAATAGGCTCCGCTGCCATTCCGCATCGACGACCTCTGTTGACGATAGGCTCGATGCCGCTTTCAGATACTTGACTGCATTGCTGATATACTTATCCGTCACCTTGGAAACTAATGTGACGGAGGTGCCAAAGCTCATTAGTGATTCACTCGACCACACAGGATCGCGAATCAATGCAGAATCGACTGGATCAAAAATCACTCGGCGTAAGCAAGTTAAATGGAGGTTTGGGTGTCGCAGCTTTGGTTGCAGTAGCCTGCGTCAGCATGCACTCGCTTATTGCCCATGCACAATCGAACGCAGGATCGCCACCCACCGGTCCCAGCGTCGAAGCATCGGCCGCTGCATTCAAGACCGATGGTCCGGTTCGAGTCGAAATCGCTGCTGCGGAACCCCAGGTGGTCGATCCGGTCGCGTTGCGATTTGACGTTCGTGGACGCATGTGGGTGATCGAGATGCGAGACTACCCAACGGGCCCCGCTCCAGGTGAAGATTTTGATGGTCGTATCAAAGTGCTCACCGACAACGATTCCGACGGTGTGTTTGAAACTGCAACGACGTTTGCCGACGGCTTAGTATTCCCCACGGGATTACAACCATGGCGTGAGGGAGTGATCGTTACTGTCGCCGGCAAGATTCAATTCATGATCGACACCGACGGCGATGGTCGTTGCGACAAGACCGAAGTTTGGTTCGAAGGATTCAGTGAAGACAACGAGCAACTACGAGCGAATCATCCGACTCTTGGGCCTGACGGAATCGTTTACGTGGCCAATGGGCTTCGTGGCGGTAAGGTAAGATCGGCCAACGCGAAATGGCCTGTTCGTGATACCGCGATTGATCTTAGCGGAAAGGACTTTGCGTTTAATCCCGACGGTGGCTTCTATGGCGCGGTGGCGGGCAACAGCCAGTTTGGGTTGACGATCGATGACTTCGGAAATCGCGTTGGATGTAGCAACCGGAATCCAGCGATCGAAACATTGTTAACGCTTAATGAGTTGGCTGACGATCGTTGGTCGGGACCGTCCGATGCACTGCACAATATCAGCAAGGTTGGTCCAGAATCTAAAGTGGTACCAATTGCCAAAGCGTGGACAACGAGCCACACCCATGAAGGCCAATTCAGTGCTGCGTGTGGTGTGACGATCGGGCTGGGAACAGCGTTGCCGGAAGGTTGGCAAAATGATCTGGTCGTCTGTGAGCCAACGTCTTACGCGGTCCAGCGGCAACAATTTGTAGATTCGAACGAAGGTAGGCGTGCGGAGCGTATTGATGCCGCAGGAGAAATGCTAGCCAGCAGCGATACTTGGTTTCGTCCCGTCGATACGACCGTGGGGCCCGATGGCGGGCTGTACATCGTCGATATGTGCCGCGCTGTCATTGAACATCCCGCTTGGGCGCCGACCGAACTCAAGGAACGCGAAGATGAACGTTGGGGGAACGCGCGGGGCCGGATATGGCGGTTGGTGGGAACCAACACATCAGCGACCAAGTCTGTCACCGTGCCGAGCGATGTCGCGAGTTGGACCGAGTGGTTGTGGCATCCCAACACATGGCAACGTCAAATGGCATCGCAGGTTCTTATCGATGAACGTTCGGAACTGCTGATCCCATTGCTTCTCGATCAACTTAAAGTCTCAACAGCAAGCTTAGCTTCATCAAGCCGCGCCGGTGGTGACGCGAGAGCGATTGCGTTGTTGGCGCGACGTGGTGCATTGACTCTTGAAATCTTGTCATCGTTCTTAGAGCATGCATCAGTCGAGTTGCGATGTCTTGTCATCAACCAAGTTCGTCGCATCAATCTCAACAGCAGGATCGACTCACTTTCCCAAGATCAATGGCTTCCCCGTTGGCTTTCGGATCCATCGCCGCGTATTCGTTTCGCAGCCATCGGATTAGCTGGTGATTGGATTTATCAATCGCCCACCAACGCAGATGTCGGTGACATTGCGAAGCTCATTGCACTGACGCCTCATCACGTCGCGATGACGCCTCACTTAACGAAACGCTTGGCTACTTTGTCACCGGACGTTGCTGCACAGGTCTTGATCGCCTACATGGATCTAGACCTGCCACAACCAGCGACCACTCAATCGCGAGACTGGGTCTTTCAAACTGCGCGCCGCGCTGCTTGGGGCGACGGATTTGGGGACGCGAGTAGTACAACCAAGGACCTGGAATCCCAACGACACGCTGAATCGGAGTTTGTCGACGCAAACGACGCGCGCCTGGCAGATGCTACCTTTCTCACTGCGGGATGGTGTCAAGGACATCTTGCCGCTCGCAGATCCCCATCAGAACAATTGTCTAAGCTTGGCCGTTCAATCGCCGCAAAATGGATTCTGCTAGCCAAACACCAATCCATAGGCATCGCATCTGATCCCGCGAAACCAATTGCCCTTCGAATGGCCGCGATCGACGTTGTCGAAGGATTTGAACTTCCGCGTGGTGATCTGTACGAGACGCTTCTAACTGGCAATAGTGCTTCGACGTTGCAGTTGAAAGTACTTCCGTGGCTATTGAAACATCATCAAGAAACAACGTTGCGTTGGATTGCCGAGAACGTGACGGGCATTGATCCGGAACTGCGTTTGAGTGTCATTGAGCAAATGACTCGCAACGATGAGATGGCTCTAACGCTTTTAACTTGGCTTGAGAGCGGTAGTTTACCAGCGACATTCGTTTCGCTTTCCCAAGCGGATCGTCTGACTCAGTTTAAGAACGATGATGTCGCAAGCCGAGCGAGCGAGATATTTCAGGCAGCTCGTAAAGATCGCTTGTCCGTAATCGCCGATTATCAGCGGTCGCTTAGCGGTACAGCCGACTTGGCGAATGGCAAGGCGTTGTTCGTTCAACACTGCGCGACTTGCCACCGAATCGGAGCCGTCGGAGTCGAAGTTGGACCAGACATCTCGGACAGTCGCACCAAGACTCCGGCGTCGTTGTTGACCGCGATCTTGGACCCCAGTGCTGCCGTGGACGCGGGATTCTTGGGCTATCAAGTCTTGTTGGTCGATGGTGTCGCTCATACGGGCTCATTAGTTTCACAATCCGACCAACATGTTTCGTTGATGTTGGCGGGTGGTGATACAAAGGTCTTTGATCGCGATGATATCGACCAACTGAGGTCCACAGGCATTTCGCTGATGCCCGAAGGTTTCGAACGAAACCTTTCCATTGTCCAAATGCGTCACTTGATTGGCTATTTAAAAGGATGGCGTTATCTCGGTCAGGGTGAAACAACGCTTGCGCTGGACAACCTTTGATCGCTCACTAGTGCTCGCGATCGCTTACTGCACGAGTTTCGAGAATCTCGTATTCGTTCGACGTCGCCAAATGAATCCGTCTAGCACGTAGTGTGTGATTTGAGGCACAGCAAGTAAGGGGACAAGGAAAAGTTGAACCGAGGTCAGGTCTAACGAACCGCCGAACAGCCATGTCCGTTCATGCCAGATTCCAGTGTCCCATAGCAGTTCTTCAAGATAGGCAAGAATCCAGATCACACCGAGAAACCGGACCAGGAAGCGGAGGTTCCCCGATCGCTCTCGAGGGCGGGCCTTCACCGAGTACCAATACACCAGAACCATGTAGGGGATCCCGTGAATGATCACGTTGGTCACGGTGAAAGCGTAATCAGAATCAAAAAGAATAATTCCTACGTACCAACACACTGCTGTCGTTAGCACGACGATGTCCTTGCCAGGATTGAATTGCTTTAGCGCGACTCCTTGGTAGATGGCTTTGCACGTGTACGCTGCCATGGCAGCCCAGTACATCGGCGCCGCGACGGTAGAGACGAAGTCTGGCAATTTCGCGAAGTCGCCTTCCAAGAACCAAAAAAACTTGCGAGGTAAATGCGTGTGCCAGTAGATGAGCGGGTAGACGGTAGCTAAGTAAATCGTCGTCGTGTCAATCCACTTTCCCCAACGGCCTGATTCGCCAGCGCGAGAACGATACAACGCCACCCAGCCGTATTGTTGACGAATAAAGTGAAACACTGCCAAATATGCGAGCAGTCGCCAAAACAGTGATGAGCTTTCGCTGTAGACCGCTATTCCCATCGCGAATGCCAGAATGGGCGTAAGACCATACAACCACGGTCGATTGACGAGCTCTTCGCGATCAAAGTAAACGCGAAACCCGGTTGAGTAAACGTGAGCGACGTCGATCATTAAGATCGCAACAATCCAAGTCCATTCCGGTGTCTCGCGATCAAGCAAACCCAGGGGCGCACCGATCGCAAGCAGTCCCAATGCGATGATCGCACTGCCTAGGAATGTGCAAAGATCGACCGATGGCGAAAACAACCACGGCAATGATTTTCCCGAGCAAGAATTATTGGACTCCGCCCTGCTCTCTTGTTCATAGTTTGACGCTAGGGTCATGACCTCGACGCCTTAGATGACGAAGTCCGTCGCATTAACTCACCGGCGACTTCGCTCGCGGCTCGAGTGCCGTGATCGAATGCTTCTTCCATCAATGGAATACCGCTTAGATCGGTTCCGGCGAAATGAATCGCACCTAAAGGACGAGCGGCTTCGCGACGACCTGGATGGTCGATGAAACCCACACCGGGTGTCACCATTGCGTGACCCCATCGCATCACGTCGATTCGATTGACCAGCGAACCAATGTCTGGATGAGCGACAAGCAAATCGCTCATTACGATATCCGACCAATGTTCCCAACCGAGCGAAAGAAGCTCTTTGCGAGAAAGTCTTCCGTCGGCAGCCGACATGGGGTAGTACCATGTCAGCACCGTTGAACCGTGGTCGTTTCCGGTTTGATGAGTGGACGTCACATAACCCAGTGAATTGCTACCGTAAATGACGTTGTCCCAGCACATGGGAAACCCGTGTTCTTGCGGCCGATCCGACAGATGCACATTCGCGACGACCCAGGCACTGTACTGAAAAGCCTTGCTCGCTTGCAAACGAGATGAGGGAAGATCAGAGATCAAGTGCGCAGCCATGTACTGCGGGGCTGCGAAGATCACTTGTTCACAGCGATGGGAATGCCATTGATTCGTCTTTACGTCGAGGGAGATGACCGTGACATCGCTCCCAGGGTTCTGTTCAACAGATGCGACGGCGTATCCCGATTGAATTCGATCGCCCGTATGATCGGCCAAGTGATGAACGATACGCCCGTTACCCTCTGGCCAGGTTATCACGGCTTGCGACTCTGAATCCTTTTCCCGTTGTCGCGCCGAAAAATAGAACAGACCGGCCCAAGCGCTCACTAATGATGGATTCACACCGTAGTCGTCGCGGCATGAGTAATCGACTAGCCATCGCAGTCGTTCGGATGTGAAACCATTCTCGTCCATCCACTGCGACATTGATTGCCGGTCCAATTTCATCGCTCGTGCATCGCGAGTCGTACGCGAAGTAGGAATCGTAAACAATCGTTGGCCCTGCTCGTCACGAGCGGAGACCCACTCATCTATCGCAGTCTGAAATCGGGCGAGCTGTTGCAAGTCTTCGTCGCTTGCACCTTGGCCGGGGTACAAGCCCTCATGCCAACGACCTTCAAAGAAAACGCGTTCCTCGGGATCGCGACAAAGGAACTGTTCACCGACGACCGGCTCGTCGTCATCACCGCCCGGTTCGATCACCTGCATCTCGCGAAACAACTCGATCAACGATCGGTTTTCGCGCATTGGCGTGGGAACATAGTGCGCTCCCCAAGGATAAGCGAACTTGCCACGTGAACCAGATTTCGCCGTCCCGCCCACGGCTTCTTCCAATTCCAACAACACAAAATCCTCGATCCCCTCGCGTCGAAGTTGCCAAGCCGCAGAGAGTCCCGCTATGCCACCACCAACAATCACAACACGGGTTCTATGCTCAAGCTTGCCGGTGGGAACATCCATCATGCGATCACGAAGACTGTGACCAATGGCGAAATTTGGATTCAGCAATTCGCCAGCAGGCACTTTAACATGACGATCGCAACCACCCATCGTCATGAATGACGAGCCAAGAATCGAAGCAATCAATTCGCGACGATTCAATGGTGTCATGGCTGGACGTTCCATTCACTCTCGTAGTACCGGACCAACACTTGATTGTTAAGTTGGTTGACCTCCGTTTCAACGCGACTCATATCGGCAGGTAGATCAAACAAATCGGACATTACTTCCTTGTTGAGAAACCGAAGTTCATCGATATCCGAAAGTACCGGTCGATCAAGTGGTTGATTGCGTGCTCGAGCGAGGCCGAATCCCCAAACGCCAAACGTCGGCACTGAAACTCGATACGGCAGAACCGTGAATCCCACCGATTCCATTGTTTGCAGCACGCACCAATAGGACTTTGGTGCCACCAATGGCGACGTGCACTGAATGCTTAAAACGGCGTCATCCTTCATTCGATCTGACAACATCCGAAAGAACCGACTTGTATAGAGTTTACCGATCGCAAATCCGTTGGGGTCGGGAAAGTCAATGATCACCGCGTCAAACTGCTGGCGGCACTCGCTAATCCACATGAACGCATCTCGGTTCACAACGGTGACGCGATTGTCATCATAGGCGTGATGGTTCAACTCTTTCATCGGAGGAAGACGGTTGGCCAAGTTTGTGATCGCCGGATCGATGTCGACCAATGTCACGGCCTTCACGGTCTCATACTTCAAGATCTCGCGAACAGCTAATCCGTCGCCACCGCCGAGCACCAGGACAATTTCAGGGTTTGGAATCGATGACATCGGTGGATGCACCAACGATTCGTGGTAGCGGTATTCATCGACAGAATTGAATTGCAAATGCCCATTGAGATGCAATTGAAAACCCCGGCTATTCTTGGTGACCACGATGCGTTGAAACGGCGTTTGTTCAGCGTAAACGATCGAACCAGAGAGCATATTTTCTTCGGACCAAGTCGTAATCGCATCGGATTTGATAATACCAATGACCAAAATACCGATCGCAAGCACGGCCCGTCCTCGCATGGCGCCTAGACCTCGTGGCGAAAGAATCGGTCGCAACAAGTAGGTCCCCCACAAACCGACTAGCGCATTGAGGATTCCAAACACTAACGACGTTCTCACCAAGCCTAGATAGGGCACCAGCAGAATAGGGAACATCAGCGATGCCAGCAGGGCTCCGATGTAATCAAACGTCAGAACTCGAGACACTAGGTCATTGAAGTCCAAATGTTCTTTTAAGATTCGCATCAGCAGCGGCAGTTCCAATCCCACCAATACACCGATTACGAACACTATTCCGAAAAGCAGAATGCGAAACCAGTCGATCCACGCGAACGCTACGAATAACAGCGGAGCTGAGGCGCCGCCGACCAAGGCGAGCGCCAATTCAACTTCGATGAATGTGCGAGCGAGTTTTTCTTCGACGTACTGCGATAACCAAGCACCCACACCAAGAGCAGACAGGTAGACACCAATTACCAGAGAAAACTGAGTAACCGAATCACCGAGTAGGTAGCTTGCAAGCGTGCCGGCAAGCAATTCATAGATCAACCCGCACGTGGCAATCGCCAGAACGTTAAGGTAAAGCAGAAACAGGGGGGCGCGATTCATAGAGCGAGCGATTAGCCCATGATTGCCGCGGCGATGATCAGAGAGATACCGATCACAATCGCGCTGACGATCATTGCCACCGCAGTATTGTGCTCTTCACCGATTTCTTTAATGATCGAAAACGGCGTTAGCTTCTCCATCAGCAGCAGCGACCCGAAGAATACGATCACGCCCACGAATGAGAAGATTAAAGCTGCGACCAAGTGTTGGCCAAGCATTTCCCAACTGGTACCGCTCGCTTGAACGACAACATCTTGCGCAAAAAACATTGCGACTGGCAAAGAAAACATTACTTACCTCCTCCATAGGAACCGCCATAAGAGCGTCCGGATGATGAATTATTGACGATGCCGAGGTCGGGTGCCTTCCAACCATACGCGGCAGCGAATGTGAACCAAATACAGACGGCTAATCCGAAGAACAAATACGTGTTGAAACAAATCGATTTAAAGCTCATGGCGCATCCTACTCGCTTGACCGATAGGGGCTGTAATCACTGTTTTCCCATCGTTTGACTTCATAGCTATACATGTAGATCAACGCGCCGATGGGAACGATCGAAACGAACAACAACGCGTAGAACATCATCCATGGGTCCACCGATGTCGTTCGTTTGAACATGCTACAGATCGAGAAAATACAAAAGATTGCCATGCCAAAGGCGGGCCACAGTAGAAAGAATCCAACACCCATCTCGGGTCGCGGTTGAATTGGTCCCACACCCCAGGATCGTCCTATGAATCCAACGCCGAAAGCCTTTTCAACCGTTTCGGGTTTTAGGTACGTGGAAAGCGTTAGGTTGATTTCTTGCGATCGACCAGTATCAGACGTTTCAAACGAAATCATTCTTGGTGGGGCAATGTAGTCTGCGGTCTGGACCTGCTCGCCCGCTTCTACTCGCCAATAGAATTCACCCAAGACATTTTGCACATAGGCAGTGCCCCGATCGTAGAGGCGAAAGCTGTCGCCGTCATATTTGACGTAGCTACCACTTCGCTTCACATTCGCAGATATCGGTTCGGCGAACGCCCAATGATTTTGATTTTCGATCAGCCATCGAAATCCAATTTCATGGTTGTAAAGAAGATACTCGCTCCAAGGGTACGTTTTGCCTTCGTAAAGCGCGAATCGACGCAGGAAACCGATCACCGTATAGCGATCACCCATCAATTCGCCTTCGCTCCCCAACGGAATTTTGATCGGCAACTTTTCGCTAGTCTTTAGCGTTGAAAAATACAAAAGTTTGCCATCCGAAACGTCCAACAGCGAATGGCAGTTGTCGCAGGTGATCCGTTGGCTTTGGTCGGGCACATGCAGCGACAAGGGACCGCCACACTTAGGACAGTTCAACTGCAGAGCGGAAACCAGTTTCGCTTCGACGTACTCGGGGACAGCATCGTCGAGGTCTAATTCCGCCAACCTGATTTCTTTGCCCACGTACGCAACGTTGCGATCACCGTATTCAAACGTTGCCAGCGTATTCTCGGCTCCTGCCAAATCAGCAAATCGGTGTTCATGTCCGGCGACAAAGTTCCAAGGTATATCACCTTCAGCAGACGCAGTCTTTGCAACACCGACTTCGCTAACGGTAAATTCAGCGCGCCCTAACTGAGCTGATTCGCCAACTCGTAACGAATCAAAAGCCGGCAATCGAATCGAACTACTTAGTTGTCGTTCGAACATCAAATAGAAGCGACCTTGAGCCTCGGCGAGCCATCCCCATTTTTCTCCTGAAAACGACAAGTACCATTCGTTCCAAACACCGCCTGCGGGATGGTTGTACTGGACACGACCCAAAATGGTGAAACGTTTGCCGCGGAAGAACCCGCTGATTCCTAGACGAAGCGGCGAATTGGTTTCGACCAAATCAGCCACTTTGCCGTGATCTTCGATCTTCTTATCGTTGCGAGCGACCGCCGATTGGCAAAACGGACAGATCGTCACCAATGTCGACGCGACTTTGAATTCCACCGGGCCACCGCACGCGGGACAAGCGGCTGTACGAGCTTTCATCGCTGTACCTCGTCATCTGTATGGCCCTGATCGCTTCGATCGACAAGGTTGCCTCGAGGAATCTGCTTCACTTCCACACGACTGGCCCCAAGGCGATCTCGTAAATGCGTTTGCCAGTCCCAGGGTTCACGATGACAACAACAGTACAAGTTCAATGTCAGAGTCCCAAACTCGGGATACGTATGCACGGCCAAGTGCGATTCACTGAGCAAATACAACAATGTCACTCCGCCGGGCATCAAACCATCAGGCGAGGGAAATTGATGCGACAGCGGGTGGCCAACGACATTCAGTTCAAGGTCACGGACGACATCATCGGTAATGCGTTTGATCGTCGCTAATTCAGTGAGCCGTTGAGGATCACAGCCATTCGCATCGATGATCCATTCCGTTCCCGTAAGGGACGGTGACTCGTTGATTCGAGAGAACGAGGGAAAAGGCTGCATCGTGCGCGAGCGGTGGCAAAAGTTGGAACGGAACTCTTTCCGTTCGTGGTGAATATTTCAATCAGCAAGACTAACGAATTCCGTGGTGTCGACCACTCAGCTTGCCGGTGGTGGTGGCGGTGGCACTTGAGCAAACCAGGCTGCTAATGCGGGCACCTGCGAAGCGGGTAACCATTGTGGCATTCCAGCGCTCCAAACCATCGTTTCAGAGGTAACTTGGCCTTGGGACACTAAAGATGCCATGACCTCGGCGGTGAATGGGCCTTCCGATTTTCCTTGGTTAGCCACATGCCAAGCTACACCCTGCGATGGCAAAGCGGGTGGGGTTTGCTGCGCCGAACCCGACGGCTGGGCTGCGCCGGGTTGATGAGCTGCTGAACCCAATCCCATTCCCATTTGGTGAGCCATTGCCATTCCGACTCCGAGTCCCATCCCTTCAGCCGCTCCACCACCACTGGGATTTTCCGCCGCGGCTGTCATCGCGGTGCCCATTTGATATTGTTGGTAGCGCTGCATGTCACCAATGACACCCATGCTCGTTCGCGTGTCGAGAGCTTTTTCGACAGCTTCGGGCAATGAGATGTTAACGACGTATAACTGCGGACAATCCAGCCCGTATTCATCATCAATTCGCTCGCAAACTTCTTTGCGAATGTGCTCGGATAGCTCGGTGTACTTGGTAGCGAGATCAAGGGCAGGCATTTGTAGCTTGGAAACCACGTCGGCAAACGAGCTCGCGATAATCGAACGTAGGAGCGTCGTAATGTCGTCGGCACCGAAGTCGCCATCAGTCCCCACGATCTCTTTCAAAAGAGCTTTGGCATCAATCGCGCGAAGCCCGTAGGTTCCAAAACCACGGATTCGAATGGGACCGAATTCGGGATCTCGCATCATGATTGGATTGGGAGTTCCCCACTTCAAATCGGTAATCTGAGTGGTACGAACAAAGTACACTTCCGCCTTGAAAGGGCTTGCGAAGCCGTACTTCCAACCGTTGAGCGTGCTCATGATTGGCATGTTCTGAGTCGTCAGCTCATAGTGCCCCGGTTGATAGACATCAGCAATTTCGCCACTGGACACGAACACGGCAACTTGGCCGGGTCGCACAATTAGCTGGGCTCCGTTCTTGATTTCGTTTTGGTGCCGTGGGAACCGCCAAACCAGCGTGTTTTGTGAGTCATCGATCCACTCGATGATGTCGATCAGTTCGCCACGAAGTCGGTCAAAAAGTCCCATGTCTACATTCCTAAGTGAAATTTCTTCGCTACCCTTCCCACGCAAATGCGAAGTCGGCTCCTTCAAAGGCCAACTTGAAAAAGCTTGGGGGCGCGAATTTCTGGCAATTCTTGCCCCATGGTACCGATATTCAGCCGTAGCACGCAAACAGGCTAGCCCGTGTGTACCTGCGTTTAGCAAATCAACGTTGCTACCATCGCAAAACAACACGGTCAAATTAGCATGGATGTCTTCTCATTCCATTGCCACCTACTTTATCGATTCGAAGTTCATCGGAACCATGACCTCTTCAACATCGCCACATTCTCCTGCGCGTGCCTTTTTTATCGCGTCGGGGATTGCCATCGCAACAGCCATGGTAATCGTCGGCGCAACCTTGTTGCTTAATGGAACCGACAAAGCAACTCGTACAGCGACATCGATTTGCATGCCTATCGGTGTGCTTTGGTTGGGATTGTTGACCCTGGGAATCGCGGCCTGGCTCAGTGGCCATCGGATGACGTCCGCTCTGTTCCTCACTCTGTTTCTTTTTGTGTCGATCACTGCCAACTCAGCAGTCGCAGATCGAATGATCTCTTTGATTGAATGGCATGCAACAAAAGTTACCGCGACGAAAGAGTCGCCCTATCGAATGGCCGTGGTACTCGGTGGGGGAACATCGGTGCGGGCTGGTGGAACCGCGGAAGTCAACAACGAAGGCGAGCGGTTGGTTTCCGCAGCGCAGCTTTGGCATGCGGGACTAACCCAAGCCATCGTGGCGACCGGCGCCAGTCCGGACGGAGATTACCACGCTAAAGACGTCACTGCTGAACTGCTGGTTTCACTGGGTGTTCCGAATGATGTGATCTTCAAGATCGATGGACAGAATACGTCGCAAGAAATGATGTATCTCCGGGCACTCTTGAACGATCCACCCGCGAGATTTCCAGAAAAGGGAACGGCAGTTCTAATTACCAGTGCGTTTCATATGCGTCGCGCGATGCGACTGGCTGACGGACAACGTCTTGACCTCGAACCACATCCGGTCAGTTTCTCGGTCGATCGAAAGCGTGATTTTACTCCGGCTGTCATCGTGCCGACGGCGCCGGCGGTTGAGCAGTTCAGCGTTGCACTTAAAGAAATCCTTGCGGAAGTTGTTGGTCGCTAGCAATAGGACCAGCGTTGCAACGCGACATGCGTGTCATTTGAAGTGCTAAGCTAATTGCAAATAGTGGTCGCACGATGACAACGCAGGGGCTCCAACGTGGATCAAGGGTCTGCCTACCAATCTGAATCCGACAAGTGGGACCACCCTACAGATTCCGAGACGTCTAGTCTTCGTGAAAAGTGGCGTCGGTTAGCCGTTCAACAGCCGCTGCTGTTTCTGTTTATCGCCGCAATCGTTGGCGTGGTTTGGGATGCCAAAGTTGTCGAATTCCGTATTGGCTTTTGGATCATCACCGCACTGTGTTCGGCAGCGTTGATTGCATTACCAAGCTCAAGGTCAAGACTTCGGTCGTCTTATGGTGAACACAAACTTTCGTGGTTACTTTCAGCCGCAGCGATGTTGATGTTTGGTTCCCTTGCCATCGTGGACCATCGCTTGCAGGATTGGCAGTACGAATCGGCAAGCATGTTATCGATCGTAGGACAACAATCCAGTCCTCACATTGTCGAAGGTACACTTCGCGATGCACCGGTGCTGCGCATACATCCACTTGAGCAGCAGCGTATCGCTCGTGATCAATCGCCTTGGCAAACACAACTGAACCTTCGGGTCGATAGTTATCGTAGCGGCAAAAAGATGCAAGCGATCGATGGCAACATCAAGATCACTGTGGACGGACAGTGCGATCACTACTTGCCCGGAGATCGAATTCGTGTCTATGGCGACCTTTATTCGTCTGGGCCAGCGACGAATCCAGGAGGGACTGATCGCTACCAATCTGATCGCCGTTTAAAAACGCATGCTCGGATGAATGTCGATCGAGTCGAACAGATCACCTTGCTTGAATCCGGCCAACGGTCGCAACTTGTATCCCGATCCATCGCGATGTTGGCGGGACGGGGACGCGACACTCTGCTTACGACATTAAGCGAATCCAACGGTCCGCTTGCGGTGGCGTTGGTGATTGGTCAACGAGACTTCGTTGACAATCCAACTCGGGATTTATTGTTGGTCACCGGGACGGCACACTTGTTGTCGGTCAGTGGAATGCACTTGGCCATCGTGGTGACGCTGGCGAACATGATTGCAATGTTGTTGCGATTTCCGCTGAGCGTGAAGGTCGTTTTCATTCTATTAGTGTGTGTGTTCTACACCGCTATCACAGGAGCACGTCCGCCCGTCATGCGAGCGGCACTGTTGGTCACCGTCTTTACCGTCGCCATTTTTGCTAGGCGTCCCAACCAACCTATCAACACGCTTTCGCTCGCGGGTTTAGTGCTGCTTTTCTGCAATCCCGAGAACGTGTTCAGCATGGGCGTGCAATTGTCTTTCTTAGCCGTGGCAACACTGCTATTTGCCAGCGGTCGCATGGGAAGCAGCACGAGTTCGATTGCGGTGAAGAATGCGATCGATACCGACCGTCAGTTTGAGCAGTTGGCTGAGTCATCGCGTTCAGCGCCCCGGCGATGGTTGCGGCAAGGCTTACGAGTAGTGTCGGCGCTTACCTGGTTAAGCCTTTGCGTCAGCGTGATCAGCTTGCCGTTGGTTTGGCACCAATTCAACGTTGTATCACCGATCAGTGTGGTAGCCAACGTCGTACTAGGACCGTTCTTGTTTGCTGCGTTGGCATTTGGGATCGCTACTTCACTTGCTGGCCTGATTCATCCGACGCTAGCGATGTTGCCGTCGATGGGATGTGGTTTGACGATCTCGTTGATGCGTTGGATTATTGACGCCTGCGCCGCGATTCCGCTTGGCCATGCGTGGCTACCAGCACCGCCGGGCTATTGGGTGGTAGCGTTCTATGTCGGGATAGCGGCCACCATGGTGATGCCGGCGCGATGGAACCTACCCCGAAGCGTCGCCCGTACCGCTCGCTTGCGTGGCTGCCAGACCAAGTGGCTTCGATATTTTTGGATCGGGGTGTGGCTGTTCGTCGCCGCGTTGATGGTATCTCGCCCTACATTACTGCCCAAGGAAACCATCGAAGCAACCTTTGTGGACGTGGGTCATGGGACGTGTGTCATTATTCGAGTTGAAAACGAGGTTTGGCTTTACGACTGTGGGCGACTAGGGAACGAACAAGGTAGCAGCCGGGGAATTGATCAAGCGCTATGGTCGATGAACGTCAACAAGCTTGATGGCGTAATCATCTCGCATGCCGATTCTGACCATTTCAATGCATTGCCGGGGATCGCGCGACGATTCCGAGTCAACCAAGTTGTCACACCGCCCGGTATGCTCGCCGAGCCTGAACAGGCACTTGATCGAATTCGTGACGCAATCGCCGAGCATGACATCGAGGTACGTGAGTTCGCGGCAGGCGAGCTGATGTCCGTCGGCAATCGAGAGATGCAAATTTTGCACCCTCCAAGACCTCGTATCCAAGGCAGCGATAATGCCAACAGTTTAGTTTTGCAGTTGGATCATGGCGGCAAGTCGATGATCTTACCCGGCGATCTTGAGCCACCGGGCACAGAAATGTTGATCAACCAGGATCGTCCCCTTCCAGGCGGAGTCTTGATGGCACCTCATCACGGAAGTTTAAGGATGGATGCCGAAGTCGTGCTGCAATGGGCAAGGCCAGCCAATACGATCGTCAGTGGCGGTCGGCTTGCACGTCGGCCTGAGGTCGAAGCGATGCTACATCAATTTGGCAGCCAGGTTGACGTCACCTCCGTTGTCGGTGCCGTTCGCGTGCGAATAGACGGCGATGGCCAGATCGAGATCCGCAAATGGCTAATCACGCCGTGGTGACGATATTCACCTTGGTAATCCGTGTAACGAATCGCTTCACATGCCTTGCATCAGGTGACAAACGACGACGTAAGAGTACGATAAGGGGCTCCTACCCGAGGCCATTTTGTTAGAAATTCTCCGCCAAGTTACCGTCACCTGCTTCTTCGCCAGCTATCTCGTTGTGCTGGCCCTGGAATTGCTGCGTTTACTGGGAAAATTCCCTGGTCGTGCGTTGCTGGTGGTCGTGATGATGGTGATGGGGCTGTTCACTCACATTTGCTATTTGGTGCTGCGGGCGGCTGATAGCCCGGTCGCTCAGGGTCTTACCCGCGAATCCGGTTTATGGGCGAGCTGGACCGATTGGTCACTGTTGATGGCGTTGGTACTGGCGATCTGTTTTTTCGTTTTCTATCTAAGGCGACCAGATACCGTTATCAGCTATTTCTTTTTGCCGGCCGTCATGGGCCTGATTGGATTTGCTGTTCTGGTTCGCGATCGTGCCCCGTTCACTCGAACTGAAGCAACCGAGCTTTGGCGAAGCGTGCACGGCTTGTCGATGATGATCGGATCGGTTTCGGTATTGATCGGATTTTTGGCTGGCGTGATGTACCTGACTCAATCCCGGCGACTGAAGCAGCATCGCGCTGCCGGATCACGCGTACGCTTGCCAACACTGGAAACTTTGGGAAAGCTGAATCGGCGATCGCTCGTATTTAGCACCATCATGGTCGGCATCGGCGTTATTGCCGGCGTCGTGATGAATCTCAATCGATGGGGTCAGGTCGGCTGGACCAACGGTGGCGTGCTGTTGAGTTCGCTGCTGCTGGTTTGGCTAATCATCGCAACGGCTATCGAGTTCTGGTATCAACCGGCTAACCGTGGCCGTAAAGCAGTTTACTTGACTTTGGCAAGTCTCGGCTTTTTGATTCTGGCGATGATCGGCGTCTTAGGGACCGAACACGGTCAATCCCAGCCGACACCGGCAAGCATTGAGGAAACTCAATCATGAAGTTGCAGATGATCGGCTGCAGCCATCATGATGCCGCCGTCGAATTCCGTGAGAAAGTTGCGTTCTCGAGCGACCAAGTCACCGAGACGCTTGCCTCGTTTCGAAAACGATTCCCATCGTGTGAGTTGGTGCTATTGAGTACCTGCAATCGCATAGAGCTGTACACGACGGCTCCTGATGAAACGGAACTTGACCAATCCGCTGTTGCTGAATTCTTGGCGGATGAGCGTCATTTAAGGATTGATGAAGTCGTTGATCAGATGATCTATCGATCCGGCAGCGAAGCCGTTGCCCATCTCTTTACCGTTGCTTCGAGCTTAGACAGCATGGTCGTCGGCGAGGCCCAGATACTTTCGCAGGTAAAACAGGCTTACGACTTGGCGTGTCACGTTGGATCCGCAGGTCCGCTAACGCACAGTGTTTTTCAGGCGGCCAATCGAGCCGCCAAACGAGTGCAGCAGGAAACGGCAATCCATCGTCGACGGGTCAGCGTACCTAGTGTTGCAGTGGGCGAGATCATTCCAGAGATCTTCGATTCACTTAGCTCCAAGCGAGTGGTTGTTTGCGGTGCTGGTGAAATGGGCACCGAAACTCTGCGTTATCTCAGCCAAGCCGGGGCGAAGAATGTTTGTATTGTCAATCGAAATTTCAATCGTGCGGTTGAGCTTGCTGAAGAGTTCCTAGCTGAACCAGAGTTGTGGGAATCTTTGCACGAACAGCTTCTAAGTGCGGACATCGTGGTGGGCACCACCTCGGCAACCGAACCGATCGTTGAATTCGCTGAGTTCAAGGCGATCCATGAGCGAAGACGCGGGCGAGTGTTGTTGATACTCGACCTCGCGATCCCTCGCGACTTTGATGCAGCGATCGGTGAACTTTCAGGCGTCTATCTTTATAGCATCGACGACTTGAAAGCTGCCTGTCAGCGCAATCGCAAAGAACGCGAAAAGGAATGGCCTAAAGCGAAGGAAATCATTGACGACGAAACGCAGCGATTTATTCAGGCGTTCCAACATCGCTCAACGGGACCAGTCATCCGCCGGTTACGCGATCAGGCTTTGGAACTTAAGCAAGACGAACTTGCTCGTTTGAAGAACAAGCTTGAACTAGATCAATTGGATCCAGCGATCGCACAAGAGGTTGAAAAGTCGTTCGATCGACTGATCAACAAGTTGCTGCATCCACCGCTAACGTCGATCCGAGACGATGCGGCGGAAGGTCACCGCCGAGGACTACTCGAGGCGGTTCGGCATCTATTCAACTTGGGCGATGAATAGAACTAAGAATCAAGCCAAGACGAACCCGTCGGGTTGGGGAACGCATGACAAGGTTGTGGGCTTAATCCCAAGCCTCGTCTTCTTCCTCATCATCTTCGACTTCCTCATCGTCGTCGTCCCAATCTTCTTCTTCGTCGTCGTCTTCGTCCCAGTCTTCTTCCTCTTCGTCGGACTCTTCATCCGAGTCCTCGTCGTCGACTTCTTCCCAGTCGTCGTCTAGCTCGTCGTCGTCATCTTCTTCGTCGTCGTCTACATCATCGTCGTCGTCTTCATCGTCGTCGTCCCAATCATCATCATCGTCTTCGTCCCAATCGTCGTCGTCGGCATCTTCATCGACGCCTTCATAGAGATCGTCTTCTTCATCTTCGATGACAGCAGAAGGATCGACCGCTAAGGGATCGATCGTAGCATTGGCTTGAATCATATCTGCCTCGGGCGATCCGGTTTCGGCAGCCAATATTTGAACAGGCACGGTGTTATTTTCTTGGGCAAACAGTTCGGGGGACACCGACGCGACAGCAATACTCACGACAGGCTCCTTCTGGGACGTCGACGAATGGTCCGAGTTTGCATCAACAGTAGACGCATTTTCGGATTGGGAAACAGGATCTTTAGATTCTTCAGGTTCTTCTTGCAAGGTCTGCCAATCAATTGGTGGCAGAGCCGCAGTATTGGGCAGGCCAAAGAGTTGTAAAAAACGTTTGGTAGTGTCGTAAAGATAGGGTCGTCCTAAATCTTCACTTCGGCCAGCAATTCGTACTAGGTCACGCTCCATCAATTGCCGCAACAATTCGCCGCAGGCCACCCCCCGGATTGCCTCAATTGCAGCCCTTGATACTGGACCACGATAAGCGACCACAGCCAACGTTTCCATCATAGGAGTCGATAACCGAACAGGGGACGGTACGTGGGTAAGTCGTGATAGCCAAGGCGCAAGTGATGGTCGCGTCAACATCCGGTAGCCGCCGGCAATCATTTCAATCCGTATTGCGCGACCCAAATCTTGATAGGTTTGATTGAGCGAGCGGACAAGGGTACGGGCCTCGGTCGCGTCGCTCAAGTGGGACATTTGAGCTAATTTTCGAGGTGCCATGGGAGTCCCCGTCAACAACAGTACCGCTTCGACACGACGCCGTTTGATACTAGGGTCTTCATCGTTAGCGGATTTTGCATCGTTGGACGCTTCAGCCAGCAATCCGTGGGCCAAATTGTTTTGTTTTGAACCGTTGATTCCCTTCGCCAGCGAAGCGATCGAGTAGGGTCGACGGTGGTTTGCCGATTCCCATGTCGATCTAAGGGCCCCGGGACCGAAATTCGGGGCACATGAGTTAAGGCGGGACGAGGACCAAGATCGCGACATGGGATAGACTAAGCAGGGTCTGGAAAGTTCGGTTTTCGCCATAAGTATCCGCTTTCTGGACACTCTCACTCATATCGCAACCATCGCCCAAGAAGGCAAGCGTGTCCACCTCGGTTTCTGAATCCTCGTCGTCTGCCTCGCCGGGCCGATCCCAGAGAAATCCTAAGTCAAAATCGCCATCCGCTGCTCGAAAGTGGATCGCACTAGCGTCCACGTTGGTGATTTTGCTGGTTGGATTCTTCGTGATCCGTTCTCAGGGGCACGTTGTTGGTTCCGAATTCGCACCTTCCCATTTTCAGACGCGGTCGTTCAGTTTCTACGAAATCCCCCTACTCCATCTGCAAATCACACCCATCAAACGCACGGTTTCAAGCAACCCGACATCCATGTACCTGCGGCAAAACAACCTCATACACGTCGGGAAAGGTGCTCCCCAACAATGGCATTTAATGTCCTTGTCGCGAGGTTTGACCGGAACCACCGACGCCAACGCCAACTTGTTGGTTGATCAACTGACGATGCAATCAGGTTCCGATTCATATTGGCGAAAATGGAGCATTGATCACCCCAGTCACGCCAAGATCCTATGGCCCACAGTTCAGAAACTGGCTCAACGCGAGCTCTACGTATTGCTCCCAGCATTGCTTGAACGAGCCGGGGTGGATCACGAAGAGACCAGTGAAAGTGTCGCCCGCCTTCAACAAACCATTGATGGTTATTGCAAAGAGCAATACACCCGACTGATTTCGGATATGAACGATGCCGGTCGAACGGAACTAGCGGACGAATTGCTCAAAGAGGCTTCCCAAGACTTCCCTGAAGAATTCCCCGAAGAATTCGATGGAAGCAACCTCACTTTTGAACGAGACGATCCTGATAGAGCGATCCCGCCCGCGGCTTCCTCTCAGTCTCGCGAATCGTCATGACACGAAACATCATTTACCTAGACAACAATGCCACGACCTCTTTGGACCCTCGGGTAGCTGATCGAATCGCGAAAGAGTGGACGTTGGGTCCCGCCAATCCGTCCAGCCAGCATCAACTTGGCCAGCGAGCTCGAAACCGCCTTGATGAAGCGATTGAGGCGATCGGTCGTTGCTTGGGCTGTCGACTCGACCAGCCCGGCGGTCCCCGCCTGATCCTCACTAGCGGCGGCACTGAATCCAACAACCTGGCACTTCGCGGTATCGGACATGCTGGTCCGTTGGTCGTCAGCCAAGTTGAACACCCCAGTGTCTTGGCTACCGCCCTGGAAATGCAAACGCAGGGCCGCGACGTTCGCTTTCTAGGCGTCGACGATCATGGCCAAGTCCAGTTGGACCAGTTGGAAGGTTTAATCGAGCAGGAGGGAATCCGTGCGTCGCTCGTTTCGATCATGTCGGCCAATAACGAAACAGGTGTCGTTCAGCCTATCGCCGAGGCCGCCAAGATCTGTCATCGGCTGGGTGTACCGTTGCACGTCGACACGACTCAAACCATTGGCAAACAAGTTATCCACTTAGGTCGAGAGTACCCTGGCGTCTCGGCGGTTACGTTCACAGCCCACAAATTCCACGGTCCCGTGGGCGTGGGAGCCCTTTGGTTGGCGGCCGGCGTCGACGTCAAAGCCATTATTCGTGGTGGCGAACAGCAGCTTGATACCCGGCCGGGAACTGAACCCGTCGCGTTGGCCGTAGGGATGGCTCAAGCCTTACAGTTTGCGCAAAACGAATGTGAGCAGTCTTATCCCCACACCACAAAGCTGCGCGATCGACTCGAATTGGGTCTGCTGGCCGGACACGCGGAATTGGTTGTCCAAGGGATCAAACACCCTCGTCTACCCAACACGACCTGCGTGTCGTTCGTTGGCACCGATCGACAATCCTTGCTGATGTCGCTCGACATGGCGGGAATCGCCGCGAGCAGCGGTTCGGCGTGTAGCAGTGGTAGTAGCCCGCCCAGCCACGTCTTGACCGCGATGAAACGTCCGGAGGCGGAGATCCGTTCGGCAATACGTTTTGCAGTGTCCAAGTTTTCCACTGTTGAAGAAATTGACGAGGCGATTGAACGTATCTCTCAGTGTTACCTACGTTTACGCAGAAAATCGGATGTGGATAACTCTTAGTTTTCCACTGGCATTTGAAGATTGATTGCGTACAATCGCCGCAACATCTGATCCAAACTGTTCTGTTTACCCGGCTTTCCCAAGACTGGATTGCAAGAACGGTCGTCCCGTCAGAACCATTACCGCCTAAGTCGTCACGTATTCGTGCTACTGCAAGACGAAACTACCGCCAACGCTTCACTGAAGCGCAGCGTCGAGTCTTTCCCACTCGAACGTCCGCCATCTTCGATGCGACGGAGAGGGCCGCAGTACGTTCCCGCATCGCTGTCCTACTTTGTCGCTGGTGAAGAAAATCGCCTGGCGGCATTGGTATGTGGTGGCGAGATCGAAGTCTTTGCGTTGGGCAATCCCGTTTTGCTGACAGGACCGGTCGGTTGTGGCAAGACTGCGATCGCTACCCACCTCGCCGCACTGGCTGTTTCGCAGATCTCGCGAGATGGGGAACCTGGCAGAGTTGTCTTTTATTCGGCCAATGATTTCGCGAGATCGTATTCCGAAGCCATTTCCGCCGATGACTTAAAGCCGCTCAGCGATGAACTTGATGTCGCTGATGTGCTAGTGATCGACGATTTGCATTTGATGGCTGACAAGCCGGCGGCGCAAGAAGAACTGGCCTTACGGATCGAATCGCGTTTTGATGCTGGTTTGCCGACGATTTTGACATCCAAACGGATGCCGTCGGAAGTCCGCGGCATTCGAAGTCGATTGGCTAGTCGTTGCGCCCCTGGTCTGACGATTCCTATTGAACTACCCCAGACTGCTTCGCGACGCCAACTACTCAGCGAGCTCTCACTGCACTTCAGTCTCGAACTTGACGAAAACTTGATTGCGATCTTGGACGCTGGGCTGGAGAGTTCCATTTCCGTGCGAGCCATGGAAGCGACGATGAAACAAATCTCGTTGTGGTGCCGCATGAACGAAAGCCAGGTCACGATCGAGGCGGTGCAGCAAGCCATCGATGGTTCTCGGCAAAGCCGCGATTTGTCGATGGCCGAGATCACGAACACCGTATCGAGGTACTTCCGGCTAAGAAGCTCTGAGTTGCGAAGTGATTCTCGAAAGCAAAACTTGGTGCGTGCCCGTTCGCTTGCGATGTGGTTGGCCCGTCAATTGACCTCCAACAGCATGCACCAAATTGGTGATTACTTCGGCGGTCGCGATCACACCACCGTGCTTCATGCGATCCGCAAAACGGCATCGCATCTTGAAACTGACCCCGTGCTTAAACGAGCAGCGGACGAGCTGGCCGAAAAGCTCTCGTAAAACGGCTCCCGTTTCGCTGTGGGTAGAAAATAAACCCGGACAATCCATACAAAAACTGAACTATTTCAGCGGTGGATAAGTTGTTCAGGAACCGTGTTCTTTCTGTGTGAGTCTGTTCCCCATGATTGTCAGTCGTTTGGCAGCCCTGTTGATCGATGTTGAAAACCGACTCCTTAACCAACAAAAATCCATCACCAAATCAACGCGTTTTCCACTGCCATCTCGTTTTCTCAACTCGTGAAATCTGAACGAGTTACGGCAGCCAATAGCCGTTTCTCAACACTTCTGCTCGAAGCATTACGAAGACGACGATATTTAATTACTAACTCTCTCAAGAGAGAAGCCACTGAAGATCAGAAACTTGGGATGGTGGACTCATCATTGGGGCGTGCGGGAATCCTCGAGAGTCGGTAAAACATGGGAGGTTCAGTCAAAGTCATTCACTCGTGGTGAGCATCCGTTGGCAGGACCGCTCTTTTTGTCCGTTTGTCTTCCGCAGATCCACTTTCATGAAAATCGTTTGTCAACGCGAATCTCTGACCAGCGCCTTTGCACTCGCAGCAAGCATTGCTCCGTCACGATCACCGAAAGAAATTCTTCAAAACGTGAAGGTGACCGCCGCTGGTAGCAAGCTGACGCTGATGGCCACGGACATGGAAGTCGGCATTCGGTTGGAACTTGAAGACGGTGTGGAAGTTGAAACCGAAGGAACCGCGTTGCTGCCAGTGGGACGCACGATGGCAATCCTTCGCGAAAGCAATGACGAAACCCTCACGATCGAAACGGACGATTCGGGAATTCGGATCACGGGCTCTCGCAGCAAGTTCCGTTTGCCGGGAAGCAACCCCGATGAATTTCCTGCCGTCGCTGGCTTCGAAGAAGACAAGTATCACGTCGTTCCAACGCGTCTGTTCCGCGAAATGGTCAAGCGAACCGTTTTCGCTACGGATCCAGAAAGCAGCCGTTACGCACTCGGCGGAGTGCTTTTGGAAATGGACGAGTCGAGTGTTACGGCGGTAGGCACCGACGGACGTCGTTTGGCTCGCATGGAGGGCACGGGTGAAGCCATAGGCGGACACCAAACCACAGGTATGACCACGATCGTGCCCACTCGAGCGATCCAGTTGATGGAGCGGGCTGTTAGCGACAAGGAAGAAACGGTAGACGTCGCTGCCCGCAATAACGACCTTTTGGTTCGAACAAGTCGAGCGGTAATTTATTCCCGATTGGTCGAAGGACGTTATCCCAATTGGCGACAAGTGTTACCCAACCGTACCGATGCTATTCAACTTGATATGACGGTTGGACCGTTGTTTGCCGCACTTCGACAAGCAGCCATCGTGACGGATATGGAAAGCCGAGGAATCGACTTTACGTTTGCCGACGGAACGCTGAAGCTAGAAGCCAGCACGGCCGAGATTGGTGAGTCGCAGATTGAATTGCCAATCGCTTACGATGGCGAACCGATCACGTTGACGATGGACCACCGCTATCTAGCCGACTTCTGTAAGGTGCTCGACAACGAGACCAATTTTGTCTTTGAGATTGAATCCGGATCCGCTCCCGCACTGCTGACAACAGACGATGGCTATGGATACGTGATCATGCCAATGGCTAAAGATCGCTAGATAGTTGTCCAGCGAGTTTTATCCCGGATGATCAAGACTCGGGATAACGGGATTCTTCGTGGTCAACGACCATCACGTTCGAAGCGAGATCCTCTACGGTCCGTTGTTCAAGGTTCTCTTCGCTTTGTCTCGATTCACGAAGTTCGTCGGGATCGGTGTCTTTAGGTAGCTTTCCAATATGGAAAACTGGTTGGCCCGGCCCTACCGCTGGGATGGTCGTCATTCCAATGATCACACCGTCAAACGGCGCTTCCATGATTCGGTTTTGATGACCCAACAAATCAGTATTTGTTGCTAGAGGCTGGTTGATCTCAACCACTTGGCCTGGCCGGACATGGAACTGCAAGAATCCACCACCGTCAGCTCGAACCCACTGAGTCCGTTTTACAACGAGCTGTTGTTCAGGGATCTCTTTGGCAAAGTCGATCATGTCCAAGTGAGCCAAAACATTCTTGACGCCACGAACAGCAGTTTCCACGATGGCGGGTTCAACCTTCCAGACCTCACCGCCTTCGAGCACGATCGTGGGGCAACCTTGTCGGCAGGCTTCTTTTCGCAAAGAACCATCAATCCCGGCTCCATCAACAATCACTTCCGTCCCGAAGTGCTTCGCAAGTGCGGCGACTCTCGGATCGCTCATGTCGGCTCGAACATTTGGATAGTTGGTTCGACGGATCGAAGCGGTGTGCAGGTCGATCCCGAAGTCACAGCGGCCAACGATTTCAGTGAAGATGGTATCGGCAACTCGGCTCGCCAATGATCCATTGGGGGAACCGGGAAAGCACCGATTCAAATCACGTCGATCAGGCATGTATCGGCTGTGCCTGTCGAAGGCGAGCAAATTCAAAATCGGAACCAGAATCAAGGATCCTTTTTTGAGTCGAAACTCTTTGTCGAGTATCAGCTCTCGAACCGCTCCAGTGCCATTGAGCTCATCACCATGAAGCGCAGCGGTGACAAAGACGGTGGGACCATCAACGTCGCTGCGATGAATCTGCAAGGGAATCGAAAGTGAGATACCGGAATAGCTTTCACTAACGGGCAAGAAGACTTCCGATACCTGTCCGCGCGGAATGGCTTTACCCAACCATGAATCAATCGATTTGCGAGGAGGGGATTCTTGTTTCATAGATTCGCTCATTGTCCCGATGACTCGATTTCTGTTTCGAGCCTACGAACTTTCGGTCGCCGTTTCTTTTGCGTCTTCTCGGGAACCATTCCTCGCATCGCTTCGAGTTTGCCAAAACACAACAAGCGGTCGTGTGGTTCAAGGGTTCGCTTGAGCCTTGGGTTAGGAATCACAACGCTACCTCGGTACAGGGTGAGGACGTTGATGTCTTGCTCTGGTAAGCCCGACTGATCAATGGTCTTGCCCACGAAATCCGATCCTTCGGGGATATGAATTTCCGTCACGCCATATCCACGACTGACGGTCAATCGTTGTCGAAGGTCAATTTCAGGAAAGGCGACCTGAGCGTTGATGTAGTCAACGATCGCACCGGCAACGTCCAGTTGAGTGCAATGTTCGATACCTTCTAATCCCGGGGAAGAGTTGACCTCCATGATCTGAGGTCCGTCTTTTCCTTCGAGCATATCGACGCCGGAAACTCTAAGTCCCATGATTTGCGAGGCGCGAACGGCCGCATCGCGGTAGGCGGGTTCAAGAGTCACGAGTTCCGTTTTGCCGCCACGATGGACATTGCTGCGAAATTCTTGACCCTGGGCTACTCGCCGCATCGCCGCAACGACATGATCACCGACCACGAATGCGCGAACGTCACGGCCTTTGCTCTCAGCCACGAATTTTTGAATCAACACGTTTTGCCGAGTACTTTGTAAGGTCTCGATGATCGCTTCGGCAATCTTGACGCTTTCAGCAAGAATGACACCTACGCCTTGAGTTCCTTCCAACAACTTGATGATGATCGGTGTTCCGCCAACGCGTTCGATGGCTGGTAACACGTCCTTTTTCTCGCGAACAAAGGTCGTTTGTGGAATACCGATTTGATGGCGGCTGAGGATTTGCAAACACCGTAGCTTGTCACGAGAGTTCGCGATGCCGCTTGAGGATGCCGTAGTGAACACATCCATTTGTTCAAATTGACGAACAACGGCGGTACCGAAGTAAGTGACCGAGTTGCCGATACGCGGAATGATTGCGTCGTAATGTGAAAGATGTTTGGATCGAAAGTAGAGGTCGGGTTCACCCTCTTCTAGATCGATAGAGAAACGCAACGTGTCCAATACTTTTACAGAGTGACCACGCTTTTTTGCGGCCTCTCGTAAACGCTTCGAGCTGTAGCAGTTTGCGCTTCTTGAAAGGATCGCTAATTTCATGAGATACTTCTTTGCAGGTGACCAAGACGAGTCACACAGGGAGAGTCGCGATTTGGTGAGGAAGAAAGTTCGAGAGACGGGGTGGAAAGAGCGTTGCTATTTGGGTTTGGGATCACCGGTAGGCGAGCGTCGTCTTGACCGACCTGGCCGTGGACCAAAGAACGATTGAGCGGGATCGACAAGCATTCGACCTCGAATCGCCTCTCGACCGATAAGCATGCGAAAGCCCATCAAACTTCGATCGGCAAGGGTCAAGTCGACATCCCAAGTATCGCCCATCCAGCTTACCGGAGTTCGAATGACAAACCGCTCCGACGACTCACCACTACTGCTGCGGATGTTTCGGATATCAAGCACCTTCGCCTGACACGTGATGACAAAGTCATCGCGACGTTGGATGGGGTGGACCTGAAAACGCACGTGTTGTTCGCCATCGACCATGAATGGCTCGATTTCAAACGCATGCAAACTAGAAGATCTCGCCCCGGTATCTATTTTGGCCTTGGTGCGTCTGACCCCAAGCGCGGGCAAACTGATCCATTCTCGCCATCCGATGACGACTAATGGCGTTTGGGAATCGATTTGGCGATCTGAAGATGTCAAAATAGATAAGAAATCGAGGGAGTAAATGGCGCCAAGTGTCCTTATATTTAGCTTCCTCACCGACTTTACTAAACCCACCTGCGGAATTTGGCAAAGCCTTTTTGAGCTCTGTTTTCCTCAACCACCTGACTCACCCCATCCGGCAAAGGCATCGTGGCAAAGTCGTATTCTAAAAAAATTGAAGCCGCGAAAGTGGCGGAAGACCGGCCCCAGGTCCGTCGAATTGGTTCATTAGTGAATCAATTGATGGCCCGTCGGGGTTACGCCCAGGTCTTTGCCGGTGAAGAAATACTACGGTCTCTTATTTCCGAAACGGGTCCAGAAGTCGGCAATGGCTGTTCCGTGGGGAAGCTCAAGGCGGGTGTCCTGCACGTTTACGTTACGGACTCGGCAACACTCCAGGAACTAAACTTTCGAAAACGAGGAATTCTCAAACGATTGCAAAAGGATCTTCCCGATAGCAAGGTCACTGATATTCGTTTCAGGATTCAAGCCTCGTGAACGAGTCCAAAGACAGGCGGAATGTATCGTCCAGCCGGGACGTGCATTCCGAACCGGACGGCGTTCCCCGTTGTTGGTGGTGCGGAACTGACCCTCTCTACAGAGCGTACCACGATGACGAATGGGGACTTCCTGTTGTTGACGATCGGGGCCTGTTCGAAAAAATTTGCCTGGAAGGTTTTCAATCAGGTTTGTCTTGGATCACGGTTTTGAAAAAGCGTCACGCTTTTCGGAAAGCGTTTAAAAACTTTGATCACAAAAAACTCGTCAAGTTCAACGATGCCGATATCGAGCGTCTGGTTCTCAACGCGGACATCATTCGGCATCGGGGGAAAATCAAGTCGGTAATCAACAATGCCGACCGAGCGATTCAGACGATCAATGATCACGGGTCCCTAGCATCTTTCCTGTGGCAATTCGAACCGAAAACTCATCGATCGCCACGTTCCAAAAATGAAGTCGCCGCGACGAGTCCCGAATCCACCGCCATGAGTAAGGCGCTTAAGAAGAACGGTTGGACCTTCGTAGGACCGACAACGTGTTACGCCCTAATGCAGGCGATGGGAATGGTCAACGATCACCTTCCCGAATGCCATGCGTGGCCCGTTGTTGAACAGGCGCGAGCAGCACTACCGAGGCCTAGATGATTGAGCCGGCCTGATCACTTGCCTTTAGGACGCGTTAAGTCGGTATAGGGAGACGATTCAAAGATAGGATCGTCGGACACTCTAGGATCTTTGGTCCGATGAAGTTCCTCCATTAAGCGAAGGTGAAGTTTGTTTCGCGTTTCCTGATGTTCCAACTTCGAAGCTAAGTTCACCATGCAATCAGGATCAGATTTCACGTTGTACAGTTCGAATTCTGGCAACTTACCTACCGCATAGTCGAACGACTTTGGATCTTGTCGTCGGTGCGTGATAATCCATGCTTTGGTAGGGCTGGCGTCCATGTCTCCGAAACCGGCAAAAGTGTTCTCGGTAAGTGCTTCTTGAAAGTCGTCTGCTTTACTCAATTCACCCGGTTCTCCGTACCCAGGAGCCGTTCCCATGGGCCAACGATCGGGTTCAAAGTTGACGACATAAAGATACTCGTCTGTGCGAATAGCCCGTTGCGGGTAAGGCTTGTTCCCAATCCGCGCGTGATCAACATGTCGTTCACGTCCAGTAAACACAGCATCTCGTTCAGGGATAACCTGCCCCGCCTGTTCGCTCTTGAAGATGGGAACCAACGAAGTGGCGGTCATTGTGTCCGGGATCTCAACGTCGGATACTTCCAAAAACGTCGTCGCCAAATCGGGCAACGAAACGAAATCATCGATTACTCGTCCAGGATTGCTGATTCTTTCCGGCCAACGGATAGCAAGAGGCACATGTGTGCCCATGTCGTAGAGGTTGCACTTGCCACGAGACACACCGGGCATACCATGGTCGCCGCTAACGACGAGAATGGTATTCTTGTCGAGACCTAACCGAGTCATCTCTTCCATGATCACACCAAGGCCTGCATCAAACGCCTGGACTTCGCCAAGGTAATCGGCAAAGTCCTCGCGGATGGTTGGCACGTCGGGTAGGTACTTGGGCAACTTGCCTTTCAGCGAATCGGGGTCGATGCCCCACAGAGCTTTGCCGCTGCCGGCAATCCACTTTCGGTGGCAATTGGTGGGGCCAAACCAGTAACAAAACGGTTGATCACCATCAAGTTTTCCGTTCCCATCCGCATCAACAAACGACAAAAAGTTCTGTCGAACTTCATCGTACAATTGTTTCTTTGCGGCTTCATGGTCGTCAGACTTCATCGCTGTTTGCGAAAAGGCGTTGAACTTGCGACCGGCGCTGTTGAACCCCGTGGCCTTTCCACCGTGGGGAGCATCGGCCGGTGTACCGGGGCTCCAAACCTTGTAGGTATGTCCGATGCGGTAGCCCGCGTCCTTCATCAATAGCGGATACGAAGGCGACGAAAAGTCCCAGATAGCCCCGCGCAAAATCGCACCTCGACCGCAACGCCAAAAGTGTTGACCCGAAAGCAACGAACTACGACAGGGAGTGCACGAGGGCGCGCTGACGAAAGCGCGAGTGAACAGAAGTCCTTCTGAGGCGACACGATCGAAGTGAGGCGTTGATACTGCATCGCTTATCCCTCCTGGATTTAGATCCGCATAGGCGCCAGCGTAGCGACCCCAATCATCGGCAAAGGCCATGATGACATTAGGCCGATCATCAGCTCGGGTATGCCCGCTAAGGACACCAAAAACTACCAACAATAAGAACAAAATTCTGGACACGATCACCTAGCCCCGAGAAGAGACGCACGAGAGTAAGATACAAACGCAAAACGTGTGAACTAACTTAACGCATTTTGAACTATGGATTGGAACCTTCATCAAATTAGGCGAGTGATAAAATGAGCGAGACAACGGATGATGAACCACGCAAGGCAAAACCACTGTCCGCAGCGGCACGGCGTATTCTCGGAGTATTGGTCGAGAAAGCCAAAACGACCCCGGACAACTATCCATTGACTTTGGCATCGGTCATCAGTGGCAGTAACCAAAAATCTAATCGTTCACCGCAGATGGACCTCGACGATGAAGACGCATTGCTGGCGTTGGACGAATTGCGAGAAGCCGGCGCAGCACGCGAAGTTCAAGGCAGCGGACGGGCTACGAAGTATCGACATGCGGCTTATGAATGGCTCGGCGTCGACGCGCCGGAATCGGCGGTGATGACTGAGCTATTGCTTAGAGGTCCCCAGACGCTCGGTGAGCTGCGAACCCGCGCGTCGCGGATGTATGCATTCGACAATTTGCAAGCTGTCGAGTCCGTGGTCAACCAACTAATAGAAAAAGATTTAGTGGAAGCCCTCACTCCGCCGGGACGCGGACAAACGTTTGCCCATAAACTGTATCCGCCGCAGGAAAGGCAATACTTGGTTGCCAAGGTCGAAAAGAAGGCAGCCGCCGAAACCACGGCTGATACTTCGACTTCCGTGTCCGAGGCTGCTCCGGCGAAGTCTCAAGTTGACAAATTGCTCGAACGCCTCGACACGGTCAATGAACGCATTGATGTGCTAGAAAAACGAATCGCTGAACTGGAACAATGATCTAATGTTGGTAAACCTTCGAACTATTCTCGCTGCTGTAATTGTCGCTCTTCTATGCAGTGTGCCCGACACGCTAGCGCATGAAGGTCACGGCGATTCGAGTGACAATCACAATCACGACGAACAGCCGAGTCGTGATCGCTTCATGACGACGCGAAGTAGTCCGCAAGTACTCCCACTGACGAAGCAGGACGATGTTTTCCACTTCGTCATTTACGGTGATCGTACAGGTGGCGTTCCCGAAGGGTTAAAGGTTCTTGAGCAGGCTGTCAAAGATACAAACCTGCTTGATCCCGATATGGTGATGACTGTCGGTGACCTGATTCAAGGCTACAACGACACGCCACAGTGGTTGCCTGAAATGAAGGAGTACAAGGCGATCATGAATGAATTGGTGATGCCCTGGTATCCGGTTGCTGGGAATCATGACGTGTATTGGCGAGGCAAAGGCGAAGCACCAGCAGGACAACATGAGTCAAATTACGAAAAGCATTTTGGCCCTCTGTGGTACTCGTTTGCTCACAAGAACGCAGGCTTCATCGTGCTTTACTCGGATGAAGGGGACCCTGTTACCAACGAGAAAGACTTTTCTAAAGGTCGTCTGCAGCGGATGAGCGACGAACAGTTGGATTTCCTAAAGCAGTCTCTCCAAAAACATTCCGCCGCTGATCACGTTTTTGTGTTCCTGCATCACCCACGATGGATCATGCCCAACTATCAAGGCGGAAATTGGGACACGGTCCACCAGATGTTAAAAGAAGCTGGCAACGTTAGTGCTGTTTTCGCTGGACATATTCACCACATTCACTACGGCGGCCAGCGTGACGGTATCGAGTATCACACGCTGGCTACCACCGGTGGACATCTCTCGGCGGATATTCCTGGTGCTGGCTATTTGCATCACATCAACATGGTTTCGGTTCGCAAAGACCGTATTTCGGTGTCAGCGATACCCGTGGGTGCCGTGTTAGATCCAAAGGAATTTACACCAGCGTTCTTGGAGCAGATTGCGTTGGCTCGACGTGTTCGACCGGTCGTTACATCATCCAACTTAGCGATGGATGTGGACGGAAGCGCCGACGGGAATTACGTCTTCGAGTTGACCAACCCAAGCCAGCAGGCAATCGACGTTCAAGTTACGTTGGAAGCCGATAGTCGATGGAAGATTCTTCCCGATCATTTCCACGCCAAAGTCTCGCCTTCGGAAACAAAGCGTTTTGAAGTTCGTCTGGCTCGCGAATCGGGCTATCCAGAATCATTTAGCATTCCACGAATTAGCACCCAGATGGACTTCCTTGGCGAATCGGCAAGGATTCGATTGCCCTCGGGTTCGACTCCCGTTGATGTTGCGCTGAAAGCATTGCCAGCTGACTACTTTTCCAATTCGATTGATCATTGTTTAAAAGTAGGTGGCCCTTCATCGGTAGCTCGGATCGAATCGGAATCGCTCAATTTGCCTGACGGACCATTCACGGTGGAAGCATGGGTGCGACCTCACCAATCCGCAGGATACTTAGCGGCACTTGCTAAAACTGAAAATTCAGAGTTTGCAATCTTTATGGATGAAGGCGTGCCGCAGTTCGATGTGCACTTAAATGGCAAGTATGTGAATGCCAAAGCGAAGAACAAGTTGCCGGTTAATCAGTGGTCCCATGTCGCCGGCGTGTTCGACGGGTCCGAAGTGAAAATATTCGTCAACGGTAGCCTCGTCGCTAAGAAGGCTGGACAGGGTAAACGTGGTCGGAACAAACTACCTCTGTTCGTGGGAGCGGATACCGATGGCAAAGGCAATCCAACTCGCCCGTTCTTGGGTGATATCGACGAAGTTCGCATATCAAAGATTGCCTTGTACACCGATGACTTCACACCATCGCGTCGTTTATCAGCAGACGAGCAGACGGTTGTGATGTTGCACTTCGACCGTCAAATCGGACCATACGTCCTTGATCAAAGTAACCAAGCCATCAAGGCGACCCTAGGCAGTGATGCTTCGCTGGTGACAACGGCTCCTTAGAGTTCCAGTCACATAGAGATTCGATATAGTCGGCACTTCCATCACGTTTCCACGGATCAAGCTGTGCTTGTATTTTCAGTTGTTGTCCTCGACGCATGGGCGTCACGAAGTAACGACTTTCGATCTCGGGTAGCGTTGTCATGTCGCCCCAAAGCTTTTCAAACTGCGAAACCGGGAAAACGTCTTCCTGAGCATGTCCCCAACGTTTCTTGACGTCTTTCAATGTGATGTAGGTAGGTAACCGAGCCGCCATATTACGAACGGCTTGGTCCACGATGACCGCATTGCCGAGTTGTTTTCGCGTTAGTCCGAATGACGAAAGCAGCCCATCAATGTCGATCCAAGTTGTCATTGAGTTGTAGAACGTCAATCCGAACTCGGCCTGCTCATTGGGCATCGCTAATCCTTCGATCAGTCGAGGGCGTCCGCCAACGAGGGCCAATCCGCCTCCGCGATCTTCTAGTCGCCGCGTAATCACTTCAAACGACAAAGTTTGCTGTCCGTCGATGTGCTTACCAAGGAGTCCCGGATCAACGGTCGCGCCCAGTGTATCGATGTTGTGAAGCATCAAATACTTAAGGCTCGGGCTGCTGGTAATCATCGAGTGCAGCAATCCATTGCGCAGCATGTTTGGGATCTCGAACCAGTGACCGACAGGGTGAATACACTGACGCGGTAGATTGTCGGTGTAGTCGCTCGCCTCACCGGTCGATCTTGCCCAATCGGTCAGTGCCGCGCGAACACTTTCGCGAACCTTTTGCTGTTGTTCGTCGAGCACCTGTTGCGCGGTCTCTTCCCACAAGAACCTTAAATCACGAACCGTCGGTACCATCCGCAAACCGATGCTACGGCCTTCCGAAAGATGAACGTCGCCATCAAAACCAAAGTGATCATTGGCAAGAAGGCTTTCGCGAATCGGCCCGTCTGTTAGGTAGCTTGTTGTGAAGACGTGAGGGATATGACCGTCATGGGCTCGCGACACTTTGCGATTCTTAGCAAGGTGCACTTCTAAGAAGCTACGGTGCCGACCGGCGAACCGATTGAACGGATGAAGGGCTTTGCAAACTCCTGCGCCTTCTGTCCATCGGCTACCAACACCGGCGGCTAACGTGACCACGGCAACTTCGTTGTTCGCGATAGCGCTGGATCCAAGGTCGATGTACTTTTGGGCAACTCCGTCGCGAACGTCGATCACATCCGCGGGACCGACATTGTTAATGCTGGTGCTAGCGGGCAACCGGTTGGATGCCAAACCGATTCGTCCATCAATCAAATTCTCTCGTATCGCTTCATGTTGTTCGCGATCGAAGCCGCATTCAGACAATATCTGTTGAAGCGATTGCGAATTGACTTCGCTAGTGTCAACACGAGGTAGCAGGCTGTTCATTAGGATCGACGCGGTCTCCTTCCCTCTTTCTTCCTGAACTCGCCGTCCAATCTGTTGCATCTCAATGCGACGACATTCTGGAAGATCTCGCATTGGAGTCCGCAATAGCTCCGGCATGATCAGCCCGTAATAGCGATCGGGCATGATCGCATCCTCACCTCGTAGTAGTTCCGATGACGTGCCGGAATCGTTAATTTGAAAGTCGTAGACGACTGGGTCCATGGCAAAGGGTAACGCGGACTGAAGCGACCGCTTGACCTCGACCATTTTGGTAGCCAACCAATCCGAGGCTTCTGACTTAATGGTGGGGTCAAAGATAAACCCCATTCCTCCGCCAGCCATTCCGCCAAGCATCCAAAAACCCCAAAACTGATCGCCATACTTTTCCCGACAAAGCTCTATAAGTTTGTCAGTGAATCGGTTAGTTGACCAAGGAATGATCGTTTGCAGGGGACCCTCAAAGTTGCGCGTTGTGACTTCACCAATACGTTTGATGTCACCATCTCGGATGGCGGCGACGACATCGTCGTAGATCTCCATCGCTTCGCGACGGCCTTCCCATTCTTTTTCATTGCGCAACAAATAGTGTTCAGTTACCATCTCTAGAATGGGACCGACATTTTGGGCCATGCCGCCATGAACAAGCACAAGGGAGTCTTGAATCTTTTGGCGTGTCTCAAACGATGCTTCTTCTTCACCCATTACATGGTGGATTGGCATCAGCCGTCCTCGGCTAATCCCGAACTCGGGATCATTCTCTTCGGCTGTCGTACCGCAGATAAGTTTGATGCCTGGCCACACGCCGCCGCTGTCCTGCCAACCACCTCCGCTGCCACCAATCCATTCACCTAGGATGGCACGGGCTGCGACTAGCCGGCGATCGTTTTCTTCGAGCGGACCCTCGAGCGATCGAACTTGCCCGGTTGCTCGCATCAGGATCGAAATCAAAGAACCGAGCAGATTAGTCGACACTGCAAGTCGCGAACCTTTGGGGATGTCGTTGATCTTGCTAACCAATTCAATGCCGTGCCCGACACCGACGATTGGTACAAGTAACTCTTCGATGGAACCTCGACATCCTTCAAGTCCCGGCGGAACCAAGCCAGACGCGATGACGGCACCCTTCAGCAAACCAAGGTAGTCTCTCGCAAAGTCGAACATTTCGCCGATGGACTCGACTTCGGTGCTGGCTCCAAGGTCAACGCTGGTGAGTCGGACGACGGGTCGGTCGATGACGCGCAGGTACGTTTCGATTGGGGGCTTGGGAACATTGTCTCGCCCGCGAACGCCCAAATCCACAGACACGTTCAGAACACGTGCACCCTCGGGATAGTCCATTCCAAGAAAGAAGATGTCGCTCCACGCGCTGTGCGAGAAATCCATCCGCACAGCAGTGGTTTCCTTCAACATCGGAAACGCACCGGATGATTCGTCGCGTTTTAGCAGTTCAGGCCTGAGACGCAGCGGATGATCGGCAGGGTATCCCAGTCGGAACATCCATTGATTTCCGCGGACACTTCGAACGCTACGACGAACCTGATCGGCGAGTGTCTGAAATCCAAGTTTATGATACGACTCAGCTAGTGCACTTGCCAAACCATCGCTTGGGCCATGGTCCCGTTGGCAATCCAAGAAGACGTCGATTGCTTCGAGGAACCGTCGCGAAAGCAGGTGTTCGTAACCCGCGTAAGGAATGAGACCGCCGTGCGAATGATCGAGTCTCTCGGGTAAGTGATAGCGGAAAATAGCCGAGAGGAAAAACAACGCGCGAACGCGATGATAGAGGTTCGGTTCACTTCGCCGAAACGAATCGAGGACCGAAATGTGATCAAGAAGTGTTTTTAAGGAAGCGCCGGCGCAAACCGATTCTAGGGATTGGTTTCGAATAGCGTCATCAGGACTTTTGATGATGTCAATTAAGCGGCTCATCGGGCTAATTGTCCTTCCACGCGATGCGAAAGCACGTCGACCATCTCGGTCAGAATCAGGTCGCGATCCCGACCGGACAACCCAATTGCCAGTTGTGCTTTGAGCAAGCCGTACTTGATTCCCAGGTTGTACCGTGTACCGCTAAGTTGCGATGCGAGGTACCGTCCGCGTGACGGAAGCATGGCGACCGCATCGGCAAGCGTCGGCTTGTCTCCGTCGGATTCTTCCACCAGGTCACATAGCAAGTTCATGACTTCAGGCATGAAGACATGCATTCCAAAGAAGCCCAGGTAGTGACCGGCTCGTAGACCCGGGGTGACCAGTTCTTGCTCGGCTAAGGTTGGAGTAGGTTTCTCGATGACACGTTCGATCTCGTAGAGTCGATCTTCCCGCGGAAGGTGAGGACCGCTGACAACACCAAAGTATGGAAGATTGCTTTCGCGAGTCGCTTGAACGGCCGACACCGAGCACTCAAATCGCTCAGCCACATCGACAAGCTGTTTCGCGCACGGCACATCCGTCGAACTGACGTAAAGATGATCACCGACCAGATGCAAAAATGGATCGTTTCCGACAAACGAACGAGTCCGGATCAAGGCGTCGGCATAGCCCAATGGCTCGGGTTGTTCGACAAAACAAAGACTCCCTAGTCGCGAGCCCGCTGCTGATTCATAGGCCTTCTGATCGCCAGGGCGAATCACAACGCAGATCTCTTCGACTCCGGCTGCGACAGTTTCCTCGACCACTAGCTGCAACGCAGTCTTATCAGTGCCATGGGCATCGACTAACTGTTGCAGCGGCAATCGGTTTTGGTTGGGAGCGGCGGCTGTAATAACAGCCTTTCGGACCTGCATGGGTCAGCACTTCGTGTGGGGGAGATGAGTTAGAAGAATCCCCCAAGATAATTCACGACGCGGCTCAGAGAAGCCTTCGGATGCCAAGCCGCTTGAAACGGCTATTTGACATCCGAGAATATCGTCAAGATTAGCACCAATACCCCACCAATGGAAGAATTATTGGGCTTTGGCGAGCTTGCGAAGCTCGTTCACCACTTCCTCGGCCTCCGCCCGTCCGGCGTGATTGTCACTGACTTTTTTCCAGGCCACTGTTCCATCTTGCTTGATGATAAAGGTTGACGGATAGGCTGTCTCGCGAGGTGCGTTCCATCGCAAACCCCAATCGTCCACCATTTTCATATCAGCATCACGAACGATTTTCAGTGGTTCGGGAAGCGACCTTTGCCCCATGAACTCTTCCGCATGAGCCGACAGTGTGTCCGCCGGCCCGGGGTAAACCAAGATCACGCGGTGCGTCAGTTGTCCGAGCGTTTTGGCACGGTTCGCAAATGATGCAACTTGGCGTTGACAAGCCGGGCACTGATAACCCGGATACCCACGAAGCACGACGACTACCACCGGGCCCTCGGTTAGTTCTTGCGTCAAACTAACTTCACCGTCATCGCCAACCACGGGAAGTGTGAAACCGTTTACGGAAGCACCAATTTTGGGTGATTCAGCCCATGTCGCAGAACGATCAAAAGAGCCGATACCGAAGGTGGTAACAAGGGAAAGGGCTGACAACAAAATTGGACGAATCATTAGGCATTCTTTTTTTCAAGGAAGGTGAGACTCTGCGCAATACTGTCCAGTGGTGCCGGCGATTGATCTTGTTCGACATGGCATTCTTTCACGCCGATTTCCTTGGCCACGTTCATCACCTGGATGATGTCGATCACGCCATCGCCTAATTCTTGAAATGCATCCTGAGGAACATCTTTTTCGTCGGTGATAGTGCCAACACCATCCTTCAAATCCTTGAGGTGGACTTGAGTGATACGGCCGGCCAATCGTTTCATCATCTCAATCGGGTTTGCACCACCAATTTTGACCCAAAAGACATCGAGTTCAAAATCCATTAACTGGGGATCAAATTGCTCGATGAAGATGTCGAAGGCAGTTTGAGGTCCGCCATCGCCTTGCTCTTTTTCGGTGCCCTCCTTCTCATTTTTGAACGAAGCAAATTCAAACGAGTGGTTGTGATAGCACATCCGCATCCCAGCGGTGCGAGTCTTTTCGGCCGCCGAATTGGCCGCATCAGCGATGCGTTTGCACTTATCAGCCGTATCTCGTTCGTTGCGTCCGATGTAACCGAAAACGACATGGCGGAGTCCGATTCGTTCTGCGATTTCGATCGTTTGATTGACGTTGATCGCATCCTTTGCGTCTGGGTTGGTAATGCCCTTAAAGTCCATAAAGGCACTGTGGACCATCATGCCGTTGTCTCGCGCCATCGCCGCGATTTCAACTCCTTGCTTGTCAATCGACATCAATTCCACTTGCCGATACCCAGCCTTCGCAATTGCCTCGATGGTGGCTTCGGGGTTCTCTTTCATCTGGTCGCGGACAGTGTACAACTGCAATCCGATGCGATCCATGTAAGGCAGTGGATGTTGAGACGAAGCAGCTTCGTCAGCCAGTGCTCGAAGAGGGCCAGCTAGCCAAGCGGTCAAACCGCCAGCGGCCGCCACGGACAATGCACGACGCCGATTAAAATTCACGGAGGACAGATTATTCGTTTTCATTGGTCTCGTTTTTCTCTTTGCCGTCGACTGTATCGTTCGAGTGTCTTCCGCTCGGATGACGTCAGGCTCGATTCACCGAACTCATGTATTTTAGCCAAGATACGATCTGCATCCTCCGCATCTTGAGCAAGTTTCTTATCGGGATCATGGATTTTAAGCTTCGCCCGTCGAGCTCTTTTTCGAAGGGTCGCTGGCAGATCAGCGATCGACTCGATAGCTAGCCAACGCAAATTCCACTTCTGGAAGTAATACGCCAACGCGATTGCCGCACCGGCTAGGTGAACCGTAAACGCAACATTGGCACCGCCCATACCAGAAACAAAACCGATCGCGCCAAGCAAGTCGATTGCAACGAATCCAACGGCGGCGATCCAGGCTTTGATGGGCAGCACCATCATCAAATAGATCTCTTGATTGGGATAGTAACACGCAAACAAGATCACCGTCGCGACGACCGCACCGCTGGCTCCGATGGTCGACGCCATCACACCACTGGTCTGGAATGCAATGTAGTTGGTCACCGCGCCCACGATTCCACCCGCCACAATGGCCAGTAGATAGAACCGTAAGAATTCCATTCTCCCAATTCGCTGCTCGACGATTCGACCGAAAAAGAACAAGCCGATCATGTTGAACAAGATGTGCATGACGCCTTGGAAGTCATGCAAAAATCCGTAAGTCACCAACTGCCACCACATCCATGGTCGTAGCAACGTGTCTTTGTTGACAGCGCCCCACTCGGCGAGTTGGCTTACCTTCACGATATTGCCGCTCGTCGGATTACGAATGGCTTGGCCAGTTTCGGGATCGGTGAAATCGACGATAAACAACAACTGCACGACGAACACGACGACATTGATGATGATCAACGTCATGGTAATGCTGCGTGGATTTTCAGTTCGGTCCCAAGGGGTCCGATCGTCTCGAGCGTAATCGCGGCCGTAGAGACCCATGGAAGACTTTATGCAATCGAAGAAGGAAACATAAGCGAATAATCGCTACAACTGATGAACGTTAATCCAGCATCGTATCAGGCTCACCCAGATCGTCCAGATTCGACAACGAGATCGTCCACGATATTAAGCAGCGTTCGCGGTCGGTTCTGCTGACGAATCTGTCTTTTCGCGAGTCAATTCAAGCGCTTCGCGAACCAATTCGACCGCGCGTCGTAATTGGGGATCGATCAAAATACCGGACTCAAGGGATTGCGCGTCATCGGATTCGGGAGAGCCCAATGACGGATAAGAAGCGACTTTCCAACGCTGTGCAATCTTTTCGATGTCTTCCGGTTGCAATTCGGCAAGCCCGCGTTCGTCAGGGCTGACACCCCAAGGATCTTCGTCCTTGTCGTCTTTGCCACGATGGATGTTCACACCGTTGGGCCGATAGTACCGAGCAACGGTGAGTCGCAAAGCACTGCGACCGTACTGCAAGGGCAAGATATTTTGGACCGTTCCTTTGCCGTAGCTTCGGGTGCCCACCACGATCCCTCGCCCGTTGTCTTTGATCGCTGCAGCGACAATCTCGCTGGCGCTTGCCGAGCTGCCATCGATCAGAATTGCGATTGGTTTATCGAGGCTAACAAGTGTTCCAGGAGTCGCATCAAAATTATCTTCGATCACGCCGCCGCGTATTCGCGTGGAAACAATGTTGCCAGACTCTAAGAACATGTCAGCGATTTCGACAGCGGAGTTAAGCAGTCCACCACCGTTGCCGCGAAGATCCAAAACCAACGCGTCGAAATCATTGTTCAGTTCGTTGAGTGCTTTGCGGAGTTCGGCTTCGGTTTTTTCGCCAAAGCTAGTCATACGCAAGTACGCAATACTCGAATCGTCCTTCAGACGATAAACCCACTTGTCGTCTTCATCACGATAATCACCGAGCACTGAATTGAGTTGGATGCGATCACGAGTGACGGTGACTTCAAGCACCGTCTTGGGTTCTTCTGGTTCAGTGGTTCCGAGTGGATCGGTTTCGTCCTCGGAAGGTTTTGTGATTTGTGGTTTGTCACCGCGTCGTAACTTCAGTCGCACCTGAGTTCCGATCGGACCGCGCAATTTGGTGCTGACCTCTTGCAACGACATCGATGAAACATCTTCGCCATCAACACCAATGATTTCGTCACCGGGCAAGAGACCAGCGAGCAGTGCCGGTGATCCTACCAATGGGGTCACGACTCGAACGGGTTGGCCGTCGTCTTGTGGTTCGACGAAAATTCCAATTCCCGCGAACTCTTGATGCATATTGTCCTGAAACGTCGCGTAGGCTTCGCCAGGGATATACTCGGAATGTTCATCAAGACCATCGGTAAGACCTTTCATCGCCGAGGTCAACAGCGTGTCGCGATCGACGGGTTCGACATAGAACGCGTCGATTAGGTTGACAGCATCTCCGATCAACATTGCCGACCGAGTTCGCCTGTGCGTGACATAACACAGCAAACTAATCGCTGCGGTGATCAGAATGAAATTCAGGTGACGCGGCGGCATGAAAACAACTTTGCGAAAAAGGGAACAAGTTGCCCTATTCTAGGCCGCATTCCCAACTCGTCTACTTGAGCTCATGTGCCGCTTAAGAAAGGCACCGGAATCAAAATCGCATGCTGCTGGACCCAAGTTAAATAGCCGTCCCAACTCGTGTATTGCGAAACATAGACGAACAGCAAGTAAACTCCCACCACTGCTGGCATTATCAATCGAACCAACCACCGTGAAACCGTGTTCCAGCGACCGGTCGGTTCGCCGTGGACCTTCGCACGATGGCGTGCCCGACGTAGCGCCAGACCTGCTGCGACCCTTGCTGGCAAAATAAACGCGACGAAAACTAGGCAAGGCAACCACATCACTTCGCGTGGGGTCGCTTCGATCTTAAGCAAGTAAAGCGGGATGGGCAAAATCACCATTGAACAAATCATCGCACCCAACCAAGCCCAGGGAGCGTGTCGAAAATCACGTCGGATCGTGCGAACGTCGAACAATGCCCGCAGTCGATTCTCGGCTGCAAAATGTGCTTGCAGCATTGGCAGATAAAGCATCGAAATGCCGAGCAAAATCAGGGACAGGAAACCAACCAAGCCCGCCAATCCGGTTTCACCCTCTCGAAACGCAGTGATGATGATGAATGCGGGTATCAACCAAACCAGAGTACCCGCAGCGCCTCGCAGTCCCAGCCAGAACAACGTGGGTAGTTCCAACGAAGTCGTAAAGTTCCACAAACGATCGGGCAAGGATGACCATGTTTTGAGTCGAAAACCTTCACGGAAGAATCGCTTAGGTTGTGGCCACAGATAATGAACCAATCGACCGCCGCGAGCCCACGCCCACATTAAGTACCCGATCGCTAACAACGAAGAGGCGATGGATAGCCATCGCAAAAGCGTGGCTTGCGAAGAACCCGGAGATACGATTTCGGCGACTGACTCTTCATGGGCAAGAAGTTGAGTAGGTAGTGCCGCAAGGAACAACGCGGTGAGTGCCAAGCCAATCTGACCAGCCTCTTGCAGGTGCGGAAGAGCATCGCGGAACTTTGCACCCGCGGTTAGATTGCCCGCAACTCGAAGAAGATAACCAAACGCGATGAGCTGAACGATCGGAATCGCTGTAAGAAACGCCAATAAAACTATCAGCGATGCGATGCAAAACAAACTGCGAAAACACCAACTGACCCAAGCGACGGTACGTCGAAACCACGATTTTGGTTGTTCGATTGCTGATGTTTCCAATGACTGATGCGACGTTGAAGCTGGCAGCTCGACCAAGGAATCGTCCAGTTGTGACTCAGTCGTCGCTGGCAAATCATCGGTCACCAGTTCAGGCGAGACGAGTTTCCCAACAAAGGGTTCATTGGCGGCGTCGATAGAATCGAGATCTTTCGATTCCAAGGCCAAGTCGGTCAGATTCAATGAATCGGAATCTGTCATGACGGGTTACCGGGTAAGAGCATCCATGCGATCTAGGTTGAATACACGAGACAAGATGGGAGATATCTAGCATTCGCTCGGTACATCGCGATCTTGGCTCCTTCTTACATTATGGCGAAACTTCTTTCTCGAAGGTGAGGCGTAGGCTTTTGAGGATTGGCAAAGATGGGCTAAAGAAACGCAAGATGGATGCCGATGTAACAAACATTGTCCATCTTGGGGGGAAACTCGATGGAAGGATGCGTGCTGCGGTTTGGCTGCCGCGTGTCTCTTAAACCATGAATTCAACAACGTTTGTACACCCCCTTCTGCTTTGCTTCGCCGCTGCGGTCGTCGCCGCTCAGTGTGGTTGTGTAGCGATGAATATCCCCAGTCAGCGGTTCCACGACGCCGATGATCATGGCGGAATTTTGGGAGCCTGGAAAACTGGACCCATCGACTTGGCGAATGCTGAGACCATGGCAGATCTGCGGAGCCCAAGTTCCAACGGAATAGAGCATGCTGCTGCAGGAGTTGAGCATGCTTCAAGTTGCGTGAGTGGCGGGGCACTTGATGTTGATCCATTTGATCAAAGCGCGGGTGAACATCGACCACCAGCCGAGCCGGAAGTGCCATGGCCACGATACCATCCGGTACCGACACGTCCGCTCTATCAATAACCGTTTGCGCTAACGTCGACCGAACTTGGGTCGGCACTTCTTACGAGCTTGCTGGTTCTCATCAGCGTTCTAGCTCTGATCAGCGTCTTTGTTCTGATCAGCGTCTTTGTTCTGATCAGCGTCTGGGTTCGCACGATCTTTTCGAGCGACGTCCCTTTGCGCAAGGCGGCTTGCCGCAGGCTCCCTTCGTGTAGGGGATCATTTCACCGCCACGGGTTATCGTTGGTCCGCCGCGCTGTCGGTGTTGATGGGGCCATCATTGAGTGATTCTGACTTAGTTTTTCAGGGTTACCGCCGGAATGGGGACCCAGGTTGTTAAGGCTGGTAAACCTTGCGGGGCTCGGCTGACCGCATCAAGCATCGCGATGGATTGTTCCGATGCAAACAGCCATACCGGTACTGCCGGTCAGACCCATTGAATGACGGACGACGCCCCAATGACTGTTTAAGTCACTGGGTAGACGAAGTCATTGAACGACCCATCTCATCAAAGACCGGGCCCGCGATTATATGCGCACATCCTTTCAAGTTCTCCGTCATCGGATTTCGCTCCTTGCTGTGGGCGTGCTTGCCAGTTCGATCGCAATGTCGTCAATGGCATTCGCTAGCGATCCCGATTCCCAACTCAACGATCTGCGGATGACACCGACGGTCCGAGCGATCCAACGCGTTTCGCCAGCCGTCGTTAACATCCATGGTCAAAAGACCGTACGCTCAACAGCAGCCGGCATGGCTGGTGCCGAAGGGCCCGACTCGTTTCGACAAGTCAATGGAATGGGCACCGGGGTTGTGATCGACCCTCGCGGCTACGTCGTTACTAACTTTCATGTTGTCGAAGATGTAGATGACATTCGAGTTACGCTTAGCAACGGCGAAACCACATCGGCTCAACTGGTAGCCTCGCGAGTTAAAAGCGATTTGGCACTCATCAAAGTTGACTCGTCATCGCTTTTGCCCACAATCCCGCGTGGTACAAGCAGCGATTTGATGGTCGGCGAACCAGTGATCGCAATTGGAAACGCTTTTGGATACGTCCACACCAGCACCCAGGGCATTGTTAGTGCACTGCACCGCGATGTACCGGTTAATGAAACACAAGAGTACCGTGATCTGATTCAAATCAGCGCGGGTATCAATCCGGGCAACTCCGGCGGTCCGCTCTTGAACATCAAAGGCGAAATGATCGGCGTGAATGTTGCCGTTCGCGTGGGTGCCCAGCAGATAGCGTTCGCGATTCCGATCGACCAAGTCGTCGAGATCGTTACTGAGATGATCGAGATCCACAACGAACAAAGATTATTGACAGGTGTGAGAGCCACCGGCGGACCACGCGATGGTGACGGTATCACGATCGCCAATGTCTCCGCTAGCAGTCCAGCCGCACGGGATGGCCTGAAGCCGGGGGACCGCGTGATCCGCGTTGGCTCTCAACCTGTTGATGATCGTCTGGACTTCGCTTTGGCGATGCTTGAGGTAGAGCCAGGCCGTGCGATGGAATTTGAAGTCGAACGAAGTGGTAAGCGATTCGACTTGGCCGTGGTTGGCGAGGCACCTCAATCGGCATCACCACAGTCGGTTGCTGCCGCTGCGTGGACGATGCTGGGCATTCAAGCCAAACCCGTGGCAGAATCCACCATGCGTCGACTCAATGCACGAATGCGTACCAAGTACACCGGTGGATTGTATATCCAAGCAGTTCGCCCAGGATCGGCCGCGGATCAGCAGGGAATCGTCCCAGGCGACGTGTTGCTTGGAATCCACGGCTTCGAAACAACCACGATGGCAGGTTTGGGTAGCATCTTAGAGCTCCCTGAAATCAAACGAGGTCCGAAGGCTCGGTTTTACCTAGTCCGCCGCGAGCAAACGCTTTACGGCCACATGCAAATTGCTGCGATGCCCAGTTCGACGCATCGCTAAATCAACCTTGAGGGCTTTTGCGAGAGCGTCCCGGGGCGAATCAGTGATTATCCGCATGATCACTGGCTAGCCGACCCAGCCGGGACGAAATCGCAGCCCTTAAAAAGTGGGACTGGCGTCGCGCCTGTCGTTGTCTCGACAATCGCAGGCGAGGCGCCTATCCCACTCTTAAAACATCTATCCCGCTTTCGTTAACCGTCACGATGGCTTCGATTTCCGGATGTCCGTACACCGAAGCTCCGGTGTAGATAATTAGGTTGTCTCGGACTTGAGCGACTCCGTCGTGATGAGTGTGCCCGCACAGCACCGTGAACTGAATCTCAGGAAGCGATTGCGATGCTGCCAATAAGCACTTGCCGACTTCGCCGCAGACAAAAAACGGCGACCAATTTTCGTCGGTCGTATGTCCTTCGTACCAACAGGATTCCGGTAGCGGCGGCACATGAGTCAGAATCAAGACATGCTTGGTGTCTGGGGGAAGCCGCTTGATTTTGTCCGACAAACGGTCGGCCGAATCCCGCCCGAGCTGATTCAGCTTCGCCTTCCATGCGTCCGACGGAATGCTTGTGAAATCTTCGATTTGGACAAAATCATTGAGCCGCACATACGATCCCTCGTAGTCGCCCAGTGTCGCATCGCCCCAACCATCTTCGCCAAGCAAGTACACACCTTCGGCGAGGCGATAATCGTAAACGTCGGTTAGGTAACGTAGCCGAGGTTCGCTTCGGCAAATGTCCGCTACCGATCGCCGGGTTTGGGCAATCGACGAACCATAAAAATCATGGTTGCCTAGAACAAAATGCGTCGGACCTTTGGTCTGCTTTGCCAACTCCATCAACGCCGACGCTAAAGCAACGTCAGTGCTGCGAGAACTTAATCCCGCAGCAGTACTTAAGTTCGCATCGCCGTCAGCCAAGACGCTTTGAGATAAATCACCGGTCAACAACACACCATCGGAGTTGTTCGCGGCGATCTTCTCGCACAGCCGCGACCAGACCTCTCGTGGGCAATGGTCCACGTGGAGGTCGGTCACCCAAAGCAGCTTGACGCTATCTTGCGTGCTCAGAACAAACCAGCCTAGGCGGCAGCTCCTGCGTCGGCAGCCAGCGCTTCAGCCTTATCGGTCTTTTCCCAACTGAATTCGCCGTTAGGACCAGGTTCGCGACCGAAGTGACCGTGGGCAGCAGTAACGCTCATCACCGGACGGGTCAGGCCAAGTTCCTTGATCAAACCGCGAGGGGTCAAGCTAAAGTGCTTGCGAATCAATTTGATCATCTCGCTTTCAGAAATCTTGCCAGTACCAAACGTGTTCACGTTGACGCTCACGGGCTCGGCTACACCGATTGCGTAAGCGAGTTGAACTTCGACTTCGTCAGCAAGTCCGGCGGCGACCAAATTCTTGGCAACGTAGCGAGCCATGTAGGCGGCACTGCGGTCAACCTTTGAAGGATCCTTGCCACTGAAAGCACCGCCTCCGTGACGTCCGCGGCCGCCGTAGGTGTCGACGATGATCTTGCGTCCGGTCAAACCGGTGTCGCCGTGAGGTCCACCGATGACGAACTTGCCGGTTGGGTTGATGTGATACTTAATAGGTTCGCCAGAGATAAACTCAGCAGGCAACATTGGCTTGATGCACTTTTCAATGATCAAGTCCTTGGCTTCCTGGGTGATGGTGTGTCCATCCTTCGCCAAGATTGATTCGTCATGCTGGGTACTAACGACGACGGTATCGATTCGGATCGGCTTGTTGTCACTGCCGTATTCGACAGTGACTTGACTCTTGCTGTCGGGACGAAGCCAAGGAATTTCACCGGACGCGCGAAGTTCAGCGAGCTTTTCAACAATGCGGTGTGAAAGGTGAATCGGAAGCGGCATCAAGACATCGGTTTCGTTGCATGCGTAACCGAACATTAAGCCTTGGTCGCCAGCACCCTGTTCGCCTTCGACGTCCGAAGCCTTGTCGACTCCCTGAGCGATGTCGGCGGACTGCTCGTGAATCGCATTGAGAACTCCACATGCGTCGTAGCTGAACCCGATATCCGAGTGGATGTAGCCAATCTTCTTAATCGTTTCGCGGACAATCTTCTGGACGTCGACATAGTGACTGGTGCGAACCTCACCAGCGACAATCACTTGGCCGGTGGTGACCAGCGTTTCGACAGCAACCCGAGCATCGCCAGGATTAGGGTCATTGGCCAAAATATCATCGACAATCGCATCGGAAATTTGATCCGACACTTTGTCGGGGTGGCCCATGCTGACCGATTCGCTAGTAAAGAGGTAAGTTTGGTCACTCACGACAGGAATTCTCCGGGAACTGAACAGACCAGGCCGCAAGCCTCATTTCGATGATTTGCGGTGTGGTCCAAGGTATTAGACTGAGGGAACGTTTGAAAAGCACTCTTCGCAAAGAGTGCCTTTGAAGCGTTCTGGCAAAGAGCTGAGGCCATAAATTAGTTGCCCAGGTCGGTTGTGAGAAGCGCACCGACGAGTGGTTTTGTCCAGGAACTGAATATCTCTACCCTAAGTCCCGATCTCCCCAACACGACCGATCCTTGCCCAATTCCGCTCAAATGCCGTCTGATGAGCCTCTCCAGCTCCAACTGCGGGCCAAAACCACGCCCGCGTTGCTGCTTTCGATGGTATTTCACATTGTTGCTTTAGTCGTCATCGGATTGATGCTTGGCCAAGTCGAACGAGGCACGGGCGAACAGGCGGATCGGCCCGTCGGAATTGCAATGGTCCACCGGATGCCCGATCGGGACCGATATGTGGAAGCTTCCCAGGTCCAGCCCACTCCAACGGAATCAACGCAATCGGCGACGTCGGCCGCAGCGTCCGCGGCCGCGGCTCCCCCCGCTGACCTAGCACCTCCGTTGGACCTTGACGGAATATTGGAAGCCATCAAGGCATCGCCCTCGCCCGTTTCGGGAACCGGGATGGCTGGGGAAACTCAACTTGATGGTGACGCCTTCGGTGATGCCGATGGTGCGGGAAAGTCCAGCAGTGACGATGATGCGACAACAATGGTGTTCGGCGTTTCCGGAAGCGGGTCCCAGTTTGTTTATGTGTTTGACCGCAGCGACAGCATGAATGGCTACGGGGGTCGTCCGTTGCGTGCGGCAAAATCAGAACTGATCAAGAGCCTCAGCGGATTGACGGACAGGCAGCGTTTTCAGTTGATCTTCTATAACGACAAACCGTCACCGATGCGGCTTTCCCGCTCTCCGCTGCAAATGTTCGCAGCAGACGCACCCAGCGTGACCGCGGCCAAGCAACACATCAACTCGATTACCGCCTACGGAGGAACAGAACACTCTTCGGCGCTAAAGATGGCGTTGCAACTCGGTCCAGACGTGATCTTCTTTTTGACCGACGCAAGGATTCCACGGATCTCGCCGAGCGATCTTCGTGACATTCAAATCAGAGCACAACGGACCGGGACCACCATTCATGCGATTGAATTTGGTACCGATGCGATGGCACCCTCAGAGAGTTTCCTGAAAGAGTTGGCAGCGATGAATCAAGGCAAGTACCAATACGTTAATGTTCAAGAGTTGTAACGCCATGAAATTTGCGAGGCTGATTCTAGCGATTTGGTTAAGTGCCAACGCAATGTCCAATGCCAACGCACAATCGCCCCGGTCCACTTCGCCGCTCGACCGAGTTTGGCTAGAACCGAAGCGACCAACGCAATCACAAAGCGATTGGTATCCGCAAGCAATTGAACCATTGGAAGGTCGTATTGTTGAGTTTGACGATAAGCAATTGAGCATCGCGGAGGGTCAGACCAAAGATAAGACGATCGTGGCTGCTCGTCGCGTTCTATGGATCGAGCCCGGTGAAGTCTCCGACGGTGAACGTCGTGTTATCGATGCGTTTGAAAACGGCGACAATCGAGCCGTGCTGGCTGACCTAGCGGAAGTATTGAAGGCACGGCCGCCGGTGTGGCGTCAGCAATGGTTAACAATGCTAGGTGCTAATTCGGCCAAACTAAGCGGGCGAGCGAAAATCTCACTCGAATTAGTTTCTCAACTCGATCGTCGTCCTTTGCCGGCAATGGTCGTCGCTTGGGCACCGATCGCGTGGACGCCCGAGCGTTCCAATGATCCAACGATCCAATCCTCCCTCGCACGCTTGCAGGATCCCTCGCCGTTGACGCAGTTGGTCGCCGCCAGTTGGTTGCTGTCTTCGTCGCACCGAAATGACGCTCTCGAAACGATTCAGACACTCGCAACAAACGAAGATCGTCCGTCTGTGATGACGCTCGCGAGGTGCCTGTTGTGGACCACGGCTTCACCGCCCGAGGTCAAAGCCAATTATCAGCAGTGGCTAGACGAGTTGGAAACCATTCCCATATCGCTAAGCGTGGGGCCTACGGTGTCGTTGCAGCGAAAGTTGCAGGCGGCCGGACTTTCTCAAGCTGCCAATGCACTCGAGTGGTCACTTGAACTCACTCCGGTGCATCCTCATCCAGCATTGATGACGAACCGCGTCTCGCCATAGGTTCGCCATCGCTTGCCAAGCAACGTTGGTCTTAGACGTTCGGCAATGTCATTCATTCTTGGCAGTTAAAACAGCATCTTCAACAAGAGGAATCTCTTGGCCGAACGTCACCTTTCCGAATCGCTCGCTCTTAACATCATCGCTCATCAAGATCCGTTGGAAGAACAACATCAGCAGCGTGCAAAGGTAACGACGGCCCATCTCACCCATTCGCAAATTGGTCGATCCCCAAGTACGGCCTTCCCAGCCAATCGGAATTTGCGTGATTTTGTAACCACCGATTAGCGCACTGAGTGACATTTCAAGTGTGATATTGAAATGGCACGCTTTGTATGGCCCACACGTTTGCACCACTTCGCGGCGATAGGCTTTGAACGCGTTCGTCAAATCGTTCATATCGGTCCAGAACATCCACTGAACGACTTTATTGACGATCCGGTTGACGACCAACTTTACGCGCGGATAGCGATTCACTTCCGCTCCTTTGATGAACCGTGATCCGAACACACAGTCGTAGCCTTCCTGGATTTTTTGGTAGTAGGCGAATGCATCTTCGGGATGGTCCGAACGATCGGACATGTAAACGATCACAACATCGCCGGTTACATAAGCGAGGCCAGTGCGGAGGGCTCGGCCGAAACCTCCGGGTGGGTTACGACGTATCAAACGAATGCTGCCGGGCCAATTCTTGGCGACCTTCAACACTTCGGCTTCCGTGTTGTCGTGGCTGTTGTCGTTAACAACGATGACCTCGGTGCGCAATTCATGCTCACCAATTAAACATTGCAGCAGTTCATCAATGCAGGGACCAATATTGGCCTCCTCGTTGTACGCCGGCAGGACGACCGAAATTTGCGGAGGTTCATTCATTGTTCTTGTTTTTTTGCACGAACCAATCCACAAAACATTCCTGGGGTACGTCACGGCTTCCAAACCGCTTTACGAAGCTCGCGTCGTATTGGTTTGCCCAGCCCGCATCTTCTCCTTCCCATGCCAGCAATATTCCGGTGTAGTCGAGTTCACGATCGCCCCAATATTGTTGCCTTTCTTGGCAAAGTAGCGTTTCTCGCCCGCTTAAATACAACGGATAAACGTACGAAAGGTCGGCCAGGAATAAGCCTTCCTTGGGCAACTCGTCCAGGACTTCTTCTATGAAGTGAGTGCCGTGGTACTGGGGATCACCCCAATTGGTGGCATAAAGCCAAGTCGAACGCAGCCCAGCCCCAGGCAACATGAGGCCAATCGAAAGAATCCAAACCGACAATGCCACGATCGTTTTGAACTTCGATGAATAGCTTGCAATCAGATAATCAATCGCAGGTGCCAAACCCGCCAAGATCCACAAACTTGAATAGACCCAATACCCTTTGATTGGATGTAATCCGGCGACTACCGCTGTCAAGTAAACGCTCGACCAAACAAGCGCCAAGTAACCAATCGCTTCGCGTCGTGGTCGAGTCCTCCAAAGTCCGATCGATGCCAACACGATGGCGACTAGGAAGAAAGCGCATTGCCAGGGCCCCAATAGCTCAAAAAGTATATTGGCGTGATGGCGAAGCGATACCCACGGCCAAACCATACGACTGGTAAGTCCGGGCCCGGCACGATCAAGCACATTGGGGAAAAACTGACTTCGGAATTCGTACGGGAACTTGATAATCAACGGCAACCAAAGACAGAACGTCGCTCCGCAAGCCACGCCAAAGCAAAGCAAATTGAGTGCTTTGGAACGTACTTGTCCCCTAGCACACAACATCGCAACGCCAGCCTGCATCGCGAACACAAGGGCAAGCGGGTGAAACAACCCGCCCAACCCGCACGCGATTCCGCTGCCAACCAGCAGTCGACGTTGACGATCCTCAGACGCTGGCGTCAGATAGTTCCAAAGTAGCGTTAGCGAAATCCAACCACAAAATGCAGATAGCAAATCAGGTCGCACCATCAGGCCGGTGAACATCAGCGGTCGACTAAGTGCCAACAACGTTGCCACCAACAACGACATTGACAGCGACGATCCCAAACGCCGGGCGAGGTGGAAGGTTAAAACGATGGCGGCAATCGCCCCAAGGAAAAGCGGAATCCTTGACGTGGGATAGCCAGGTGGAAAGATCGCATGAAAAGGAGCTTGCACGTAAAACAGCGCAGGCGGCAACGTGAACATGCACACGTCGGCATTTTCAAAAAACGTACTTCGATCTTTCGTTGGCAGATACGGAATTCGAGGAATCCCTTCGTTCCACACGGTCCAACCGGGGACCGCAAACCACTGCTCATCTTGACCGCCGGGAGCATGAACCAAAATTGGCAATCGCAACGCAACATAGAGCGTGATCGGAAGAAGTACCCAAAGCCATTGACGCTTCGTCTTGCTAGTCGGATCGTTCGTTGATGCTGTCACTGAGACAACTCCAGCCAACCTGGGTTCGATTCCGCATGCACCGCGATCTCTTCAAGTGTGTCGTTCATGGATACTTCTGGTTTCCAGTTCCAATGTTGATTTGCGAGAGCCGAATCCAACACCACCCAAGGTAGATCAAAAGGCCTTTCTTCATCACTTGATTGAATCGCATGTTTGCCGAACCGGTCGTCACACCACTGAGTCAATTGCTTCAACGACATTGCGGATGCTTGACCCCCGCTGACATTGATCGTTCTCGGTACGTTCTTGCGATCACCAGAGGCGATCTGCGTCGACACGAGTTGGGATAGGTCGCGAACATTCAAGCAATCACGAACCTGATGACCGCTACCGCCAAAGCCCAAGTACTTTAGCGGTTGTCTGCGAAGATGACTGTGAAGCCAAAACGAAAAGATGCCCTGGTCGGCACGACCAAACTGCCCTGCTCCTGCCAGCACTCCACAGCGATTGATCCAAACGGGAAAGTCATAAGTGAGACCATACTCAAGTGCCATCGTCTCTGAAGCAATCTTTGTCGCGCCATACATGGATACCGGCGCGGCGGTTGAAAAATTCTCGTTGATACCGTCATCGGTTAAACCAGGGTCGGTCGTGTCAGAAACCACAAACGCATCCTTTTGAATGTCAAGTGAAAGCGAAGTGAGTGCTTCGATCGAATAGACACGACTGGTGCTCAACAACAAAAATCCAGCATGATGGCGTTTGCAAAGCTCCAGCAAATGGATCGTACCGAGCAGATTGTGCTGGACCAATTGCAACGATGAATTCGCCCCATCGACGCCCGCTAGCACGCTCGGCAAAGCTGCTGCATCAATCACAAAGTCCATCGGGCCAATCGTTTCCAGGTCACTGGCAAGCCTTAAGTCACCATGTCGAACATCGATGCCTTTCGAGACGAGTTCACGACGATTGGTTTCACTGCCTGGTCGAGCCAAATTGTCCATTCCCACAATTTTGATTGTCGAATCAGACTCAACGAGGTGCCTAGCGATGGATGAACCAACGAATCCACAAACACCGGTAATAAAAATGTTCAAACTGCTCTTCCCGACTCCATGTGGTATCCGACAACGGCTTCTTAGATGGCAGTATAACAGAGCCATGATCGAAACGATGGTGCCAATCAGTTGGTTCAACGATGCGTGCCAAACCGACTTATTAGAATTCGATCGCCGGTTCGTCGGCGGCGAGAACTTTCGTCGTCGCCCATGCATGTTTGAAGCGGTCGCAAGGACTCGAAAAGCAACTTCCATCACGGTCTAGCATTCCCCGTTTTCTGAACACGAGCCCCTTAGAACAATCATCCATGAACTGTCACTTGATCGTTGCTGCGTCCTGCGTGTTGCTGATGATCGTGGGATGTAGCCAGTCGGATGATCGCGACGAAGAAATTTCCTACTTAAGCATCCTCATGCCAGAGAGTCTGGTGAAGTACTCGACGCTCGACATTGCGTCCCGCGATAACATTGTGAAAGTTGTCGAAGACGACGCGAGTTATCTTGGGTTCAGAATTTACCCAGGACAGCAACGTTTGCATGGAGGCATCCGATCAGAAGTCAGCGTTGATTTTCCTTACCGGGAAGGTGACACGGTTGTTTACTCGTGGCAATTTAAACTGGAAGATGACTTTACGTCCGACCAACCCCACAATCGTTGGTGGATCATTGGCCAATGGCACGACCAGCCTGACCTTACGAAAAACGAAACGTGGGATACTCACGCCTCACTAAGTCCGCCGATTAGTTTGTGTATCGGCGAAAAGGAAGGCAGCATGATGCTGGTCATGACATACGGTGTTACCCGCGAAGACCAGCCGCAATCCACATCCCAAGCGGTTCGAATTAATCGTGGAAAATGGTATCGAGCAAAGACTCGCATCACGTGGTCGCAAAGTAAAAAGGGACAAGCAAAGTTTTTTCTTAGCGAGTCTGATCACCCATCGACTGAAGAGCCAGTGATTGAAGTGGAAGGGCCCAACATGAACAACGCTTATCAGCACTACTTCAAGATGGGTATGTATCGTCATCCGGATATTGATACTGACAATTGCATCTATCTGGACAAGCTTTCTATCTTTGTGGTGAACAGCCAATAGTCCATTGCGGAACTCTTCCCAGACACAATCCGCGTGCAAAGGTCAAAGGTCTCTTCCAACAAAGGAATCGAATTTCGAACAGTCGACTAGGCAGGCTGGGTGGGGGCGACGTTAGCCCATGAATGATCTTCAACAGATAGTGGGATCGAGGGAGTATCGGTTTCAGAGCGATCTCCGTAGTGCAATTGAAGCGCTAACCTGCCACAACGTTCTTGGAACTGGGCGGGCGTGTCGTCCTTGCCTTCAGCGCATACAGCGTCGGTCCATCCGGGCCAATCACTCAAAATTCGTTCCGCCAACTTTCGACGTCCTTTCCCGTCAAGCGTGCCCATGGTCACCACTCGGTCGATGCGTCCGGGACGCGATCCAATGCTGCCGGGTTGACCAATCGCGGGGTCGATACGGTCAAGATGATTGGTCGTTACCAAAACCATCAACCCATCCGCCCGTTGCACACCATCGAGACAATTAAGCAAACAGTCAAAGGTAAGCCCCGGTCCGTTTTGCATGGCAACATTCTTACGTCCATCGAAAACTGCATCCATGTCCTCCATCAATGCCATGCAGGGCACTTCCGAGAGCATCTGGTTCCAAGCTTTCAGCAGTTCGTCGTTCTTGACCGTTGCCAAGTCATACACGAACACAGGCAAGTCCAAATCTTCCGCCAGTGCTCTTGCCAACGCAGTCTTTCCCGTTCCCGGCTGTCCATGCAACAAGTAACCTCGCCGCCAAGGCAGGCCTCGTTCCAGGTGCCAATCTTCGGTCTCACGCCATCGCTTGGCTTCTTGAACTAAATCCAATGCATTTGCATCGAGCGATAGTTTTGCAATCGCACTGGAATCGTCATCCGGGTCCACACCAAAGTCTCGGAAATCCCATTCAAGCGGACGATGACCAAGGCACGCACGAATGTCGCTATTGCTAGTCGGACAACCGCCACCGGACTTGGGCTTCACCGTCACCATGGCCGTGTTACCAGCAGTACCGTGGATAAATCGAATTGAATGACGACGCCCCCCGGTCGATTCGTACCCGCGTACGTGTTCGTTGAAGAACTGAGTGGCATCGATGATCAACTTGTCAGGGTCGATCGTTCCGCGAGCAAATGTGATCGTAATGGTTTGGTAGTCGTAGTCGGCCGCTTGCAATCCTTCTTCGAGGTCACCGAGTCCGTCCTTAGTTTTCGCTACCCAGATTGGACACCAGCCTCGCCAATACAAGCGACCCGAAGGCGGCGCGATTTCCATCGAAACTAATTGCACACGTTTGCGAGGTCGGACAAATAGCTTCCAGCCTACGTAGGCCCGCGGACCAAATCGCGATGCCGTGTAATGGTGCTTCAAATAAAGCAGAATGGCATCGGCTTGATAGCCGCTGGTGGTAATTCGTACGACTACTCGACCGGCAATCTGAGAGTACAGACTCTTGACGTGAGTCCAGCCGGTTGCCAACAAAGTGACCACCGCTGCCCCTCCGGCAAGCATCCAACCGTTCAACGCTTCTTCCACAATTGATCTCTTCAGGTAATAAACAGTTGGCACGTTCCCTATTGCCAGACTTCCACGCACTGACACGCGTAAACTCCGAAAGGTTCCCGCTATGGCTTCGATCTTTACTAGAATCATCGACCGCGAAATTCCCGCCGATATCCTTTACGAAGACGATTTGTGTCTTGCGTTTCGAGACATCGCGCCCAAGGCTCCGACACATTTTCTTGTGATACCCAAGAAGGAAATCGTTTCACTTGCCGATGCTGGCGACGACGACGAAGCGATTCTCGGTCGCTGCATCCTGGTCGCCTCGAAAGTCGCAGCAGCCGAAGGACTCGAAGGTGGCTATCGACTGGTTGCCAATACACGTGATGACGGCGGTCAAGAAGTGCCGCACCTGCATTTCCACGTGTTGGGCGGTCGCAAATTGTCCTGGCCACCCGGCTGACCTCAACGTCATCCATAAAGGAACTGTAACCACACTGACTAATGTTCTCTTGTTCACTTCGTGGTTAGTGGATATATTTTCACTACTGATTAGGAAGTTTGGTTCGATGGAATGTCACCGAAGGAGACACAGATGTTGGTTTTATCCCGAAAAGAAGGCGAAACGATTGAAATCCCGTCGCTGGGAATTGTGATTCAAGTTTCAGCAGTGAAGAAGTCCAGAGCTGTCCTCGGCATCGAGGCACCAGGTGACGTCCAGATTGTCCGGGGCGAGGTCATGGATCGTGACTTGGACGCTCATCAAGGCCATTTGAGCCAACGATCGAGTGAGCAGCTCTTGATCGAGTTGGAAGCCGAAATTGCTGCGTTAACGGAAATGTGTTCCGAAGAACACAGATCGGTCGCGAATCAAACTGCTCTTCAAACTCTGCAGACGCTTCGCAATTTGCGAAGACGATGGCAGCAGCAACATTCCGGCGACAACGAGGCTCGTCCTCTTTCTGACTTTGTCGCCGTCCGATCCGAAGTGCTTGAGCATTTGATAAATAGCCGCGCTAAGACAAGCGAACCAGACATTCTGGTCACACCGCCCGACTGCGTTCGTCAATCGAGCGTCGGTTATGTCATCGGCGGCGAAGGCGCTGTTTGCCAAGTCGCATAGCATTTGTTGTTTCAAAGGATCATTGGTACTGCACCGAATGGGTGGTAGCCAGTGCCAGTGATCGCGAGCGAATGACGACAGTGTCCCTTTCACCGTTCCGAGTGCATTAAGCTGGAGAGATGCAAACTCCCGAGCGATTCGGATTCTTTGATTGGGATGAGACGACGATGGCAAAAATCTTACTGGCCGAAGACAGCCCTACCCACGCGGCTTTGATGAGTCGAATCCTAACCGATGGCGGGCACGATGTGACTCATGTTGAAGACGGTTGTCGTGCACTCGAGGCGATAGGAACATCACCACCGGAACTCATCGTCACAGATTTGCAAATGCCGGAAATCAACGGATGCGAATTGGTCTCAACGGTTGCCGAAAAATACCCCACAATCCCCACCGTCGTTGTCACTGCTCGCGGTAGCGAATCACTCGCCGTTGATGCTCTAGCCAAAGGCGCTACGGATTTTGTACCCAAAAGTATGTTGGCAAAGTTGTTGCTGCGTGTGGTTCGGCAAACACGGTTGATGGCCCGATCGGATGACGCAATCGATTCGATATCCAAGTCGCTTAATCATCAAGAGTACACGGTCATCCTGCCTTCGCATCCCGATGCCATTGGGCCTCAGGTGCGAACTATCGTTCAATCCCTTGCTGCGCAAGGATTATTGGATCCCACTCAACGACTACGGGTGGGAACCGCGGTAGCTAGCGGGCTGTTTAACGCAGTTTGTTTTGGGAACCTACAAATTGCCGATGCCGAGAATCTTGTTTCACGCTACTTGGCTGATGACGCCGACGCGGTCGAAGAACTGCACGTGCGAGCGAAAGATGCTAACTACCGTGGCGAGAAAGTAACGCTGATGGTGTCCATCGGTAACGCTGACACACGAATCGCGATCAGCCACTCTGGGCATGGTCAGACGACACGAATGAATCCCGCACCGGGAACCCCCGAGTCCTTCGAACTAGAGCAGTGCCGCGGGTTGATGTTGATGACAAGCTTTATGGATGATGTCATTTTCCGAAGCAACGGCAGCGAAGTGGTGCTGATCAAACAGCACTGAAGGTAGGGTTTCACTTTCGTTTTCCGGGAACTTTCATGCCGGACTGGAATAGGGTCAGTGACGAAGCAGGTCCAGAATCGGGAAGCTCAAATTCGATGGTTGCTTCGACGACCCGATACTTCCATTTCGTTTCGCTGATGGCGAAAATCTGCACTTCTGGCTGGCCTGTCAATTGAGCAAATAGTTGCGATTGATCAGCACGAACTGTTAGCACGGCACCCGGTGCTATTTCGTACTGTCCCGCCAATCGTGCAACGGTTTCGGCGGGAACGGTTAACGCTTCGTCGAATGACTTTGGTTCAACGTTCATTCCTGCGATTGTTTGGATGAACTGTCCCGCCAACGCGTCCACATCGCCCATCGCGGTGTTGCAAAGCACTACGACTGCAGCATTGAGTTTGGGGTTCACCATCAACATCGTGTGGTAGCCCCCGGTTTGACCGTTATGCCAAAGAGTTTGCTTGTCTCTTGCGAAATGCCACCCCAGTCCCATCGCGACACCGGATCCGATAGGGGCGGCGTGTTTTTGTTGGCTCAATCTCATTGCCTTACCAAGATCATTGTCCGGTGGATCAAGACTAGCGGCGGCAAAACGAAGCATGTCAGACGTTGTGCTGAAGACTGAGCCCGCGCCAGCCAAAGAAGCGAAGTGCCAGTTGTAATTCGCATCGAGGTTGGCGTCATGTGGCGGTGCCAAGCGAGATTTCTGCGAATCACTCAGACAGCTAGGATCGAGCATCGCACCAGTGTCCGTCATGCCCAGTGGTTCCGCGATGACACGACGAATCAACACATCGTAGTCGTCACCGGATCGCATTGCTAAAACGTCGCCAAGTAAGCCAACCGCTAGATTTGAGTACTCGCTTTTCTCGCCGGGTTTGGCGGCAGGATCGATCGAGGATAGGTACGTGTGCAGACTCTCTCGCGAATAGGTTGCATAAGGATCGGTGACGTTGCTGAGATCCAGATTGGCCGGCATACGTGGCAAGCCTGAAGTGTGTGTGGCAAGTTGAACCAATTGGACTGAATTCAGCGCGGGGTTTGCTTTGCTGACATCCGGCAACAACTCGCCGACGGTCGATGTCAGCTTCAGATTGCCAGCTTCGATTTCGCTAGCGAGCAGCAGCGACGTGAACACTTTACTGATCGAACCAATTTCATAGATGGTTTGGTCAGTAGGCGGGTTGGGAATGTCACGAGATAGAGTTCCCAAGTGATGAGTCAACGAAACATCGCCATCGATAACTCCGATTGAAATCGCATTGATACGCTTGGCATCCAGGTACGGTTTGACAAGTCGGTCAATCTGCTCGGGCGTAATCCGACGAGCATCTTGGGCGACGGCCGTTGGCACCAAAAACATCGTCACGCAGGCAATTAGAACAGTGCAGACAGCTTTCATCGTGATTCTCTTTCTCTCGAGGATGGTTTCAATGCCCATGGTTCGCAGTCATACTCTGACAGTTCGTTAGTCGCGGTTGGCAGCGGAACATTACGTACTAATTAGAAATAGTTTTGAAAGTCGTGGTTTATGTGTGGCATCACGGGAGCGATTTGGCGAAACCCCTCCCAGGGTATTGCTCCAGCGTTGTTGCAGCAAATGACGGACTCGATCTCTCATCGAGGTCCTGATGACTCGCAACTTTGGATGGACAGTGAACATCGAGACGCGTACGGCAGACTCGTTGGCGTTGGGCTCGGCTTTCGAAGGCTTAGTATCATTGACTTGGAAGGCGCGCGTCAGCCGCTTTCTAACGAAGATGGTCGCGTGAGAGTGGTTTTTAACGGCGAGATTTACAACTACCAAACACTACGTCGTCGATTGCAAGGTACCGGGCACACGTTTGCAACGCATGGTGACGGCGAGTCGATTGTCCATTTGTATGAAGACTTGGGCACGGATTGCTTTGCTCAGCTCAACGGCATGTTCGCGATTGCGATTTGGGACGCGAACCGGAATCGGTTGATCCTTGCCCGCGATCGCATTGGGCAAAAGCCGCTTTACTATGCGGCAACAGAAGATCGTTTGGTCTTTGGCAGTGAACTGAAATGTTTGGCCAAGGTCGATGGTGTTTGCAGCGACATCGACCCAGGCGCCATCGATGAATTCTTGACCTACCAATACATCCCGCATCCGGGAACGATTTGGAAAGGTGTTCGCAAGCTCCCGCCGGGCCACTTCGCGATTTACGAGAACGGCAAAGTCACCGTCGAGCGGTACTGGGACTTTGATCCAAGCGTCGAGCGACCGATCTCGAAGTCCGACGCTTGCGAGCGATTGCGTGAGTTGCTGACCGATTCTGTTCGCCTACGGATGCAAAGCGATGTGCCACTGGGGTCATTCCTTTCCGGTGGAATCGATTCATCGCTAATCACCGCGATCGCTCAAGCGAACTCGCCCGATCCAGTACGCACCTTTAGCATCGGATTTCCCGTCGCAGACTTTGACGAAACAAAGTACGCAGCCGAAGTTGCTCAGCACCTAGGCACCAAGCACCAGCGGTTCGAGGTCAATCCGGACGGCGTTGCAATCATCGATAAGCTAATCTGGCACTACGACGAACCGTTTGGTGATTCGTCCGCAGTGCCGACTTGGTACTTGTCAGAACTGACGCGGCGAGAAGTGACCGTAGCGCTTTCCGGCGATGGAGGTGACGAGCTATTTGCGGGTTACGAGCGTTACCGTGCCCTGTGGTTGAGTCAACGTTTGCAGCGATTGTTCCCGGTACGCTCCATACCAGGGATAGGACTGGTGCAACGTTTGCCCGATTCCAACAAACAACGTTCACTGATTCGAAGGGCGAAGCGATTTCTCGAAGCGATAGGGGAACCGGCATCGCGGCGCTACATGAATTGGCTGCAGATTTTTCCTGAGTCAATGCGTGCATCGCTTTATACGGATGAGTTTCTCGAGTCTTTACCCGGTGATGATCCCTTTGATTTTCTCGATTCCGTATGGAGTCGTAGCGAAGGTCGCGATGTGGTCACGCGGGCGAGCATGTCGGACGTGTTCTCGTACTTGCCATGTGACCTATGCACCAAAGTTGACATCGCTTCGATGGCTCATGGATTAGAGGTTCGCCAGCCGATGCTCGACTACCGCATCGTTGAATTTGCGGGATCATTGCCGGTGAACTTGAAGTTTCGTGGTCACCGTGGCAAGTTAATTCTTGAAGATACGTTCGGGTCGCTGATCCCTCAATCCATTTTTACTCGTAAGAAGATGGGCTTTGGAATCCCGATCGCCGGTTGGTTCCGCAATGAACTCAGAGAGATGGTTCACGATACCTTGCTCGCTAGTGACGCAAGAATCGGACCCTATTTCCGTCGGGAAGTTGTTGCGGAACTCGTTCGTTCACACGAGACCAACGAACATAATCACGGCTATCGACTATGGAACTTGTTGATCTTGGAAAAATGGTTGCGTGAGTGGGCATGAAAGTCCAAGTCATCAACGCACTTGGTTGATCGCCTCAATTAGCCCATCTACCATTTCGTCGCTGTGGCCAGCAGACACCGAAATGCGTAGTCGTGACGTACCGTCGGGAACGGTAGGCGGTCGAATCGCGGGCACGTAGTAGCCAAGCTTTAACAGAGCACCGGATAGTTCAGTGGCTTTTCGCTCGGCACCCACCATCAAGGGAATGATCGGAATTGCAGCCTCGAGTTCGCTGACGGGTGGCAAACTTAATTGCAAGCGAACTTCCTTCGCCAAAGCCGTCACTCGGTTTCGCAGTTCTGGTTCCGATTGAAGACGTTCGAACGATTCGATTGCCGCGATCGTTGCTGCGGGGGAAAGCGACGTGCTGAAAATGAGCGTTCGGCATCGATTGATTAAGTAATCAATCACAACACGAGGTCCAGCGACAAAACCCCCTTGGCTACCGATAGCCTTGCTGAGTGTTCCAATGCGAACGGGCACGCGTGATTTCACATCCAAAGCTTCGCAAGCACCACTGCCGTGTTCGCCGAGCACACCTGTCGCGTGAGCTTCATCAACGACAACGTTCGCATCAAATTGCTCGGCGATGTCGCAAAGATCATGAAGCGGAGCGATATGCCCATCCATGCTGAACACGCTATCGGTCACCATCCAAACATGGACGTACTTTGATCGTTGCGTCGACAAAATATTTTGCAACGTGTTTGTATCTCGATGCGGATAGACGATGCAATCGGCACGCGAGAGTCGACACCCGTCAATGATCGAGGCATGATTGAGTTCGTCGCTAAGGATCAAGTCACCCGCTTGCGGAAGTGTAGCCATGGTTCCACTACAAGCTGCGAACCCGCTCGGAAACACCACCGCGGCTTCGGTAGACTCAAGCCTAGCAATCGTATCGGCAAGTCGTTCGTGGTGGTCTGTCCAACCGCAAACCAGAGCACTGGCCCCGCTTCCAACATACGCAGAACGTTGTTGTTGACGTTGAGCTAGGCCGAGGTAATCGTTGCTGCCAAAGTTGACGATCGTGTGACCATCTTGCCGAAACTGTAGACCATTCGGGATTCGAGTAACCAATCGCCGATCGCGACCGAGACGACCGAGTTCGTCAAGCGATTTGGCAAGGTGATCAAATTTTGACAAAGACACGTTTCCGGTAAAGCCAAAGGAGAACGTAATACATGATGCCCAGTGTTGCGGCACCAATGAAGATCGGTGCCGTCCGTTCGCCGAACAATTCAAATGGGGCGCGTCCTAGGTGACGCACCAGCATTTCGCTGATTGGATCTGCCACAGTCCAACTCATCACGTAGATCAAGATCGAGTTCGCTCCGATGACCATGAACGGGAACGCCCACCTAGTCCAAGCTTTGACATCGCAAACGAGGTGCAGCACATAGAGCCAAAGCATGCACCAACCGCCACTATAGAGCGTGAACGAGGGCGTCCATATCTTCTTAACCAAAGGGACGATGTCGAGCCACGCGAGCAGCAATCCAACACCAATGCCAATGAAAGTCGCCGATAGAAAGCGATTAGACCTCGCTTGTAGAGTCAAAGGTTCTTTCATCCAAGTACCAGCGATCAAGCCGAATATCATGGTGACCATCGTGGGCACAAACGACAGCGTGCTGTAGCCGCCAGAGTTGTAAACGAACGGTTCTTCGCGAGGAAATAAATTCATCCACCACTGGTCGACCCGCCACGAAAGGTTGCTGTTGATATTCCATCTCGAAGCAAATCCTTCGTGGTGATGAGGCCAATCTGGGGCGACACCAACGGCCACGTAGTCGAAGTCGAACGGTGGCGGAGGCGCGATCGCGAATGCAGCCCAAAACAACACCAAGATGGTAAATGCCGAGGCGTAGTGAACCCAACGTGGCGATAGCGCGATCAAGACAACGAAGAAGTAACCTAGACCAATCTGAGTCAGCGTATCTTCGAAGGTAAAGTACGTTTGGTCTCGCCCGAGCGAACGCAGGACAATTCCCAAACCAATCAAAACCAAAGACCGCCAAACCGCATGCAGCAGCAAACGTGAAGTGGATTGCCCTTTCGATAACCGACTGGCGATCGAAAATGGCATCGAGACACCCACCAGGAACGTGAACGCAGGCTGAATCAGGTCATGTAACGAACAGCCCTCCCACTCCACGTGCGTCGTATGAAAATGCACCCACTCAAAGAACCAGTTCCCCGGAAACGCCCTCGCCAAAGACCCGAGATGTAGAAGTTCAGCCAACATCAAGAACATCACCATGCCTCGAAACACGTCGATGCTGGACTTCCGCTCGATCGGGCTAGCGGCTTTTACGGCGGGGGCGTCAAGTTTTTGCATCGTTACTTTGTGCGAGACCTACATTGTGATCAATAAAGTGAATGATAGGATTTCATTCTGACGGCTAGTCTTCGAGCCGCCCTGATCTCGAGGCAACCCTTGTTTGACGGGCAACTTTAGTTTGACGGGCAACTTTAGTTTGACGGGCAACTTTAGTTTTTATGAAAGCTCTGGGCATGGTAGCGGATCGGGTGGGCAATCGCACGCCAGCTAAGAAACAACAACCTTGGAAACGAACTCACCGATGGATAATGATGAAGCGAAAACGAATGTGATCCGACTGGCTGACTTCCTTAAAATCTCTGGTCTAGTAGAGACGGGGGGCGAAGCGAAGCAACTCATCCAGGCCGGCGAAGTCCGGGTGAATGGTGAGGTGGAAACGCGGCGACGGAAGCAGTTATCGATTGGAGATTTGGTGGAACTGCTGGGGCAGGAGCTCGAAGTTGACTTTGACGATCCTGACGAATGAGCTGGCCATGACCCATCGTCTGGAAATGAGCCTAGGAAAAGGTCGAAAGACAAACTGACGGGCTTCTTTTCCGTCCAAAGGAATCCCTATCCATCCATGGCGGAAGGAACTGCCGACTATGAAATCTACCATCCAAAAATTCTATGATTGCATCCGTACATCAGCCACCAAACGAGTGGTTCTGGGTACGTTGGCGGTCGGATTGACGGCGACTTCGGCGACAGCAGACTGGAAAGACTTTTGGCACAACGTCAATGTCGGCTACCACCGCAACAATGCGTGGCCTGATCCATTCAATGAAGTCGACGCGATGGAGGTCATAACACCATTCGAAACCATGAAACAGAATGGTTGGAAACTACACAACACCATCGGACACGAGCTGTTCCGCGAAGGTGATGGGGCTCTGCTTGCATCGGGAAACCAACGCGTTCGCATGATCGCTCAGACAGCACCCGAATCGCGACGGGCCATTTATGTCGTACGGGGCAACACTCCGTCGGAAACCGATGCTCGAGTCGCTGCGGTACGCCAATCGCTCGTGTCACTCAATATTCCTGGACCGGTTCCCAACGTCATGGTCACTGGCACCGAACCGCCAACCGCTTCGGGTGCATGGGCTGGCAAGATTGGCCGCGAATGGCTCAACAGCATGCCTAAGCCTGAATTGCCTCAGACAAGCATCAGCGGCGAAAAGGGTGCCGCCAGCGCCATCGGCGAATAGATTCGTCGCAGCCAACGCAATGTTAAAGACCAGCGGCACATTGGTGTCGCTGGTCTTTTTTTTTGGGATTTGCTGAAGTTCAGTAGAACTGCTTAAGTCAACCGGTCAATCCTGACGATTCCTCAGATTGAAACCATACCTTCAATCAATACGAACCGCAAAAGTTCTCTTTCATGTGAGAGCCCGCGCTGGGGAGAAAATATCGTGAAACCCGCGAAACAAGTCCGTCGAGCGATTCTTACTGTTCTGATCACCGGATCGACCTTTGGTCTGACAGGTTGTGCGAGCAAAGGATTCTCCGTTGCTTCGCTGAATCCCTTCAGCCGCAACGCTCCCGAAGGCATCACGTCTGAGACCGGAGCTAACCCTGGCATCACCGAATCGATCGCTGCTAGCGGAAAGAGCGCCGGCGCGACAGTCAAGTCGGTCAGCACTTCGGTAGGTTCATCGGCCAAAAGCATGTTTGGCAAATCCACGAACGCCGTTGCGAGCGTGTTCCGTCGCGACAGTGCAGATTCGACGGACCAGGTCGATAAGACCGATCCGCTGCGGCTCGATAACAAGCCGGACAAGATTGATCCCGAAGTGTTTGTCGCAAACGGCCAACTTTGGGAGTCCACCGGCGATGCCAGTAAAGCTATGGAAAGCTACACCAAGGCACTCGAGCAAGACCCGAAACACTCGCCTGCTTTGACCAGCATGGCTCGCTTGCAGTTTCGTCAAGGAAATCTTGATCAAGCGGTTACCTACTTCCAGCGAGCGATCGCGGAAAAGCCGCAAGACGCTGGGCTGCACAACGATTTAGGTTTGACGCTAAGCAAACTAGGCAACCAAGCCGCAGCAGTCGCTTCGCTGGAAAAGGCGTTGCAAATTGCTCCAGGCACGTCACGCTACGCCAACAACCTGGCAAGCGTCCGGTTTGAAGCTGGCGATGCCAATGCCGCGATGACCGTTTTGATGCAAAACAACAAACCGGCGGTCGCGCACTTCAACATGGCGTACCTGCACTACAAGGCTGGCCAAATGCCACAAGCTCAGACCCATCTGAGCGAAGCAATGAAGTTTGAACCTCAAGCTCAAGGCGACACCGCAACGGGTCGAGCGATTCAGCGATCACGTGACATGCTCGCCCAGATCAACTCGATGCACAACACAAATTCCATCGCCCAAACACAGGCTCGGCCTACGTTCGGCGGCGCCGTGACACCACCGGCATCGCCTGTGGCACCAAGTGCCCAGCCTGCTGCTAGTGGCACAACTGTGGCTGCGTCATCGGCACCTGGGAACATCACCTATCCGAGCATGCCTAGTTACAGTTCTCCGGTTCAGCAGACAAGTCAATCGGTTTCGACGACCCCTGCATCAACCGTGGCAAAGGCTCCGGCTTCGACTACGGTTCCCGCGAACACAGCGATCTCGGCAATCACGCCGCCGCCGGCAACAAACTCTAATCTACCGATTGCCTCGGCGACTCCATCGACGACTACGCCAGTTCCAAAGTGGAACACTTGGAATCAAGCGGTTGGCCAACAGCCTGCTGCTTCGGATCCAGCCGCGACGACGGCTTCGCTTCCGGCCGCTACTGAATCAAAAGTTCAGCCAGCATCCACCGAGGAACCGGCCTCGACCGGGTTCACGTTGCCCGACAATTTCCAAATGCCGGGAACCACCTACTAAGCTCGAACTTTCGAGCTCGAGTGTGGACGCCAACGATTCAACCCAAGCGCCTAGGTGCTTTCGGGGTAGGGCAACGGCAGGCCGTTAAGTTCTGCCATCGCATTGCTAGCAGCATTTTGCTCGGCGTCTTTCTTGTTGCTGCCCCAGGCGGCAGTGAATTGCCGGTCCGCGATCACAGCGGCAATCAAGAACGACTTGCGATGATCGGGTCCGGATTCTCGAACCAGTCGATACACCGGGGTGCTGGAAAGTTCACGTTGCGCGTACTGTTGCAGCGATGATTTGTAGTTGTTGGCGCCTTGGCCTTCGACGGCTCGCTTGACCTCGCCGGCGAGCCATTTCTTGAGTCGATCGCGAACGACGACGATTCCCCCGTCTAGATAGATGGCGGCAACAACCGACTCGAAGACGTCGCTTACCAGAGAACGAGGATAGCTTCGGTTTCTGGTCACACCGCGGCCGACGATAAGGCATTCATCTAGGCCCAATTGGCAGGCCACCTTGCCGCAAGCGCGACGACTGACCACCGCGGACTTGATTTTCGTCAAATCGCCTTCGTTGTACTCGGGGTAATCCTCGTAAAGCCATTGGCAAACGGTTAATCCCAGTACCGAATCACCTAGGAATTCTAGTCGTTCGTTGCTTGCCAGTCGGTGAGTAGCACCCGAAGCGTGGGTTAGCGCCGAAAGTAGGTACGAGACGTCTTTGAACTGATACTCGATGATTTCCTGGCACCTTAACAGCTTCGATTCTTGGTCCGAGCCATCGGCGCCATCTTTGGCATCAACCAATCGAATGACGTCTTCTTTTGACACCGAAGAATCGGCCGTTGACGTATCAACGTTGGGATCGGTTGACGTGTCAACGTTGGGATTTGAAGGAAACAAGTCAGCGGCGAAGACTTGATAATCGGGCGACGCATCTGAACCAAGATTTGATTCAGCGTCGCGATCAGTGGGGAGATCTTTCACGGTGTGACCGCGCAATCTCGAAAGATTGCGTCCTGGCGAGAACGTCGTTGAATACTTCCCAACTCGCAACGAAAAGATGCGTGCCAGAGATCCAACGATGGAAAACTACTTCGTCAGACGCCGGCGATTGAGAAACGAAGGTTCAGTTGTTGAACCAGCTCACTCAAGCGCCGGTGTTTGACCACATCCGCAGGTTAGCACGTCTGGATGAATCTGCCTACCGAGAATGGATAACTCTAAGGCTTCTGACTTTGCGCCTTTGTCTTTGCCTTTGCTTTGGATCCCGCTTCAGCGATTTTCTGGGGGTCGTCAATGACCAAATAATGCCCGTGGTCGGCGGTGACAATCACGGCGGTGACGTCCCAAGCCCTGTTGTCGTCGACCCACTTTGTCACAACTTGGAAAGCTTCATCGCCGCTGAGTACTGCGCCGATCGAGTTGTCAAGATTGTTGGCGTGATTGGCCCAGTCCACGTCCCCGCATTCAATCATCAACCAGAACCCATCGATGCTGCGTTCGAGAACCGTCAACGCGGCCGCCGTCATCTCGGCAAGCGTCGGATTTTCATGAAGGTCTGCATCGCTGTATTTTTCGGTTCCCGCAACATCAAACGTTGGTTTGTAGTCGCCATCTGCGGTTTGGAAAGGCAAGTGTTCCAACCCGAAGAACCCAAGCAACCGTTGATCATTGTCGGCGGCCTGTTCGGCGGCCTTCATCAACACTTTTCTTCCCGACGTGCCCGAGGTGCGTTTGGCGACCACGTACTTTCCACCGTTTTCGATGTTGACCTTATCGACATCGCGTTCGTGAAGGTACTTGTTGCCCGTGGCAAAATTGTCGCCTTGGTTCGAGTCAGATTTCGTACCTACACCGTGACCAGTGCCAATTAACACATCAAGACCGGGAAGCGGATCTTCGCGATGGGACGACGAAGGCAAGCCGATCATATCACGTGCGATGTCTTGATAGTCCTTTCGCGAAACGTTGTTGGCGTAGGCGGCGCCGGGAGTCGCGTGACTAACGGGTACGCTCGTGACAACACCGACCTTCATCTCGGTGGCGGCTTGAAGCTCTCTCGCAATCGGGGTCAAGAAGGTTCCATCGGCGGCAACATTGATAGAACCATTAAAGGTCTTTACACCGGTAGTTAAACTCGTTGCCGAGGATGCCGAATCGGTGACGCCGTGCGGTTCTTCGCGATCAAGGCCCATCAAATAGTCGCGACCTTTCTGTTCGTGCCAGGGAGCGTCACCCCCTCGCGTACGGTTGAAACCACCGGTGGAAGGTTGTTTGCCGCTTAAGACGGTTTGCGAATTGACATCGAATTTGGCGCCCGTCAACAACGGACTGGTAACAACGAGGCCGAAGTCGGTAATCGTTTGCCGCTCATCCTGGATGGCCAAACCGGTTCCTCGTCCGCTTTGGTAGGCAACCCTACCTTGCTTGTAGATTGACGCTGCCTGGGTCGTTTGCCAATCCATCCCATCAAACACCATCAAAATAATGTTGGTGTATCCCGCGTCCAACGCTGTCTTTTGCAGCCGATAGATATCGGTTTGATCAAAGTACATTGCCGAGGGATTAAGCGTGTGTTCGGGTACCAACCCATAAAGTTGCTTAAGCCGATCGGCGTCAGCGTACGGACTGCCCTGGTCTCGCCACGAATCTAGCGTGATGCCGAAGGTATAGACGGGAATCAAGCGGTTGCTGTGATTGGTCCAATTGCTGAATTTGCCGCTTTGATTTCCCCAGTGTCCATAGACCGCTTTTTGGTCACGCATGGACTGCGACTGCATGTCCCGCATCAGATCCCCTGTGTTGAAGCGATCAGGTTTCGGCTCGGTCGTTTCACTTTCGGATTCTGTCGCGTCGAGAGGCTTGGTGTCCGAGTTTTCATTCTCGGTTTTGCTGGGCACACCGATTTCACCACCGGCCTTCGGTGCGCTGGCCACATCTTGAGACCAAGACGTATCAAAGCAGAAACAAAGCAGGACGAGGTAAAGACCGAGTCGGTTGAATAATGTCATGGGAAACGACTTGGGATGCGACGGAAGAAAACGGTGAGGACAATCCAAGCAAATTTGCAGGACGGTATCTGGGGTCGCAGTTTAATCGGCAGACCCATTTGCTGTTAGGACGCCAATCGCAGCCAGATATTCTTGTCGTTGTCCGCCGCTTCCCTTTGCAAATCGCAGATAAAGCTGGTTGTCGACCGCCACGGGACTGGCAAACATGGAATCGCCAACTTGGTGGGTGGCCAAGAGTTCAAAACGATCAGGGATAGCCTTGATGATGAACATCTCCCCAGCCTCTGAAGCGAAATAGAAACGGTCTTGCACCAACAGCGGCGAAGAGCTGATTCCGCCACCAAATAAACGCTTCTTCCACATTTCTTTGCCATCGCTCGTTCGCCAGCAATACGCCACACCGCTGTCGGCAACAGCAAACACGAAGTTATCGATCGTCAAAAGCGACTGCTCGTAGCACTTCACACCATTGTTCCATAGCTGTTTCTCCGTTCCGTCGCCGCTGACGCACCAAGTTCCCGAAGCGGGGTTCCCACCGCTAATCATCACTCGTCGGCCATCCCAGACGGCAGTGCCGCAAATGGCTTCAGTGCTTTCGTCGACAGACCACAATTTGCGTCCCGTCACCGGATCGTAAGATGTGATCATCTCGGCTCCGGCCAACAGAACCTGACGCGTCCCAGCAATGGTTGCCGCAATAGGTGAAGCAAAATTCAAATTGCTTGGACGAGGTACCTTCCAACGTTCGACGCCCGAGTTACGGTCTAACGCGTAGAGTCCGCTATCGGGGCCATCGTATTCGGCTGCCACGATCACAAGGTCATCATGAATCAATGGACTAGCGCCATAACCAAATTGAAAACGCGACGGTTCAAAGCGGGATACGCGTTTTTGCCAAACCACTCGGCCCTCGATGGTCACCTTCGAAAGCATGATTGCATCGTCAGTGTGAAAAACCACAAACAAATCTTCACCATCGAATGCCGGAGTTGGCGAGGCATACGAATTGTTGGAATGAATTTGGGCCGGCAGAGTTCCTCGGTGCAAAACCCATGAGTTCATCAATCGTCCGGACTTGCGATTAATTTTCACAAGGGACTGCGTCTTTTCGTTTGCATCCGCTGTCGTCAAGAAAATGGACTCCGCCACGACGATGGGCGAGGAGTGCCCACGGCCGGGTATCTTTGTCTGCCAGAGGACATTTTCGCCGGTATCGATGTTCCACCGAATCGGTGCATCGGTTTCGGACGACGCATGGTTGTCGCCGTTTTCCCCTCGCCAACTTGGCCATGTTTCGGCGCGAACCTGGGTGTGCATGCTTGCTAAAGACAAGCTAACGGCGACCGCCCCCAGAAAAGTGGCGGTCACGATTGAGTTGTGAATCAGTCTGACTGACATGAGCTAAATCCATTGGTTCTGTCGGAGAAGAGACGATAGAGGCAATCCCGCCGGGTGCTTTCTTACCTGGATCTGATCGGCCATCATATCCCCAGAATGAATTTGACTGAATTAGTTCTCTTTCGAAGCAGATTAATAGTATGCGTGTTGGAATCGTTGGCGTGGGATTCATGAGCTGGATCCATTACTTGGCCTATCAGCAAAGCAGTCAAGCCGAGCTGGTGGCGTTTTGTAGCCGTGACGATAAGAAACGAAGTGGCGATTGGCGTGGAATTCAGGGCAATTTTGGTCCTCCCGGCGAGCAGATCGACGTTTCAAAGATGAATGTGTTTGCTTCGATCGATGAAATGCTAAAGGACGATTCGATTGACGTGATCGACGTCTGCTTGCCTCCGTCGCTACACGCCGATGTTATCCGTGCTTGCTACGCCGCTGGCAAAACGGTGTTTTGCGAGAAGCCTTTGGCACTCAATTACGACACTGCACACGCGCTGGCCAACGAAGCTAAGCCAGGGCAATTGATGGTTGCTCACGTTCTACCGCTGATGAACGAGTTCGCGTTGGTCTATCAGGCCGCGCAGGACGGCCGCTACGGAAAGCCAATTGCCGGTCGGTTCAAGCGAACGATCTCGCCGCCCGACTGGATTCCGGATTTCTATGACCCCAAGACTGTGGGTGGTCCGCTCGTGGACCTACACGTTCACGACGCTCATTTGATACGAGTGCTCTTTGGCATGCCGACGGCTGCTCACTGCGTTTGCACACGTAAGGACGGCGTTCCCAAATACTATGAGACGGTGTTTGCGTTCGAGGAATCCGATCGAGTGGTCAGTTGCGGTGGTGGCGTGATGGATTCTCCGGCTCGTCCGTTTACCCACGGTTACGAAGTCACGTTTGAGAAGGCCACCATTCAATTTGAGTTTGCCGCCTACGCCGACGGCAGCACGGCTCATATCCCAGTCACGGTGTTGCACAACGATGGTACGTTGGATCGTCCCGACTTAGGGGACGGGGATCCGATCGCCGCTTTCCTTCGAGAAGTCGACTTGGTAGCCACATGCTTTCATAGCAAGAACATGTCTCCGATTCTCGATCCGAAAATGGCTGCCGACGCCTTGAAGATTTGCGAAATGCAAATGTGATGGGCATCGCAAGCAACGATCGTTTCCCCGAAAGGTACTATTGCCGATCGGGCATGACGAAAATGCGAGTTGATTCCACAAAGTGTTGCCCGTCTGGTTGAAGCTGGCTGATCAGAACGGGACGAACGTGACTGGCATACTGTTCCGCAACCACAGTTCGCAATCCGTCTCGGCAAAGCAGGCGATCATCGCCATCCACTACGGTTTTAATCGCAGCAGTTTCATCAGAAAGCCAATACGGCTTGCGGAGAACTTTAAAACGCTCGTCTTTGAGTGGTGGAAGCGTACTGAGCTGCGATAAATAAACCCAGGCACCCTGATGATGGTCCGGCGACAACAATTGCGGGATCGCTAGGGGACGCGGTTGGGCAGGCTGATAGAAAATTCTCCCTTTCACGAAGGCTTCTCGCCGCTGAACTTCCGGGAAGTATACCTCGCTGCGCGGCAACTGATGTTCAAACAAGCGTTTCATCTTGCGGTCGAAAGTATCGGCAGCATTAGGGCCGATGTAATGGCAGCCCATGCCAAGATCATCCGCATGGTAGAGATAGTATTTGATGGCGACTTCCCAATGAGTCAGACACCCTTCTTCATCTCGGAATAGAAAATCAATCTCACCAAGCGTGCGATTCCCCTCGCGCACTTGCAACGACTCTTCAACCACATCAACACAGCGGATGTGTTGAAGCCAATACAAAATCAACAGCTCGAAGTATCGCCCGACGCGTCGCATCGGCTTGTCCGCTAAAAAGGCCGACAGGTGTCCCGCGTCGACGGTGTACGGGTCGACGGTATCCGGGTCGATGCTCGGTATCCGATTTTCAACAACGCTTGAGTCAGTGTTGATCAGTGACCGACTATTGATGGCCCAGGTTAGGTCTCGAACATGTTGAGAAGATTGCATGGTCGCAGTCTAGCCGACCGATAGGAGACATCGGCGGCACCAGGGACCAGCATGTCGAAATCTAATGAGTTCCCGACGGCCGTTCGGACAATGGCCAAGTCGGCCTATTGGATTCTTAGACGGTCAAAGTGACGATACTCCACACCAAAAATCGCATTGAGATTAATGCAATCTTCATCATCGAAGGTGATCCAAGCTCGATATTCTGTTGCCCAGGAAGTTGATTCTTTTCATTCAATATGGGCGTCGAACATGGTTTGGAATTCTGCAGCGAAGTTTGGATTTGTATCGTTCATTGGCCTTTTGGCAGTAACCCTCTGCGAAAACGATGCATCCGCTGCCTCGCCCAACATCGAACTGATCGGTACCGCGACGATATCGGGTACCGCAGTAGATGCCACTGGCGAAACGGCTGCCCTCGTTGACGGCAGTCCTGCCAACCGCATGGGTGGTTGGTCTGGAATGGAGTGGTCCGGTCAAGGGAATCGCTTTTTCTTGCTGGCCGATCGAGGAGCCGGTGATGGACTAGTGGACTACCAATGTCGTTACCACGAAGTGGAACTAGAGTGCGATGAGAAAACTCGCCAGATTCAGTTTCGAACCATATCGACTCAAACCATTGCGGGTGCGGACGGATGTCCAATCGTTGGTTCATTGACCGCTCACGCAAGCGATCTTGTAAAACATGCCTGCACTGCGATGGATCCCGAAGGTCTTCGTATCCTGGCCAACGGTGACTTTTTGATTTGTGAAGAATACGGACCTCGTCTAGCGGTCGTTGGTCGTGATGGGTTAGTCCGTCGAGAGTTCGTTACCGCTGACACCTTTCGTTTGCTGTCGGACAAACCCGGCGAAGCCACCCACGGCGCGTTTCCCAACCGAGCCTGGGAAGGTGTTGCCATCACTCCCTCAGGCAATCGAATCGTCGCGGCTCTTCAGGGGCCGTTGATTCAAGACGCCGAAGTCGTCAATGGTTGGTTGACCGGCCAAGATTGTCGCTTTGCTGCTTACGACCAAACGGGCAAACCGACTGAGCAATGGATTTATCGCCTTGATAGTTCAAACGTTGGTTTGAGCGAAATTTTGGCCGTCGATGAAGAACGTTTCTTGGTTATTGAACGCGATGGTGGACATGGCGACGACGCAAAGATCAAGCGTGTCTATCTTGCCGACGTGGGTGAGGCTGCGGATGTCAGCGATACCGATGATTTGATCACGACTAAAGCTTGCGAACGTCAAGCGATCACGAAGACGTTGTTCTTGGACTTTCTTGACCCGCGTTTCTCGATTCGCGATGAGAAACCCGAAGGAATGTGTTGGGGTGAACCTCTGGAAGACGGTCGGCGAACTTTGTGGGTTTGTTGGGACAATGATTTCGAACCGACCCGGAACTCACTGATCGCCTGCTTTGCGATTTCAGACGTTCCTTCCTTGGGGAAGGTGTCGCTGCAAAGCGACGTTCGTACTCAGAGTTCAAAACTGGATCGTTAAAGATTCGCGATCGAGGGAAGACGAACTTTCATGGCTTGCCGCTTATTCGGCGGCAAGCCATCGTTTGCGGAAGAACTCAACCACGCGTTGGCTCGTCTTTGGATTGATGAACGTGATCATATGGCCTTGACCGGGCATCACTTCCAAATGGGATTCGATGTCCGCCTGAATTTGCGATTGATGGAACTTCCTGGCGCCTTCGATTGGCACGATCAAGTCTTTGTCGCCATGAATGATGTACGTCGGTGGGTCATTCGACGAGACGTGTGCAATGGGTGAAGCGGCAACATAGGCGACTGGCTTTTCTCGCTTGGATCCGCCAAGGAAGTATGCCATCGCTGTGTTGTCGAGCGGTAAAGAACGAAAGTCACAGGGCGGACCGCCTACGCAAACGCACGCGATCTCGGGCAATTGTCCCCAACGTGCATCCGATGGTGCCCACTCGCTAGCGCTGAGTTGTGTCTGAGATGGTTCGTCGGCCAGGGATGCGACCAACAACGATAGGTGTCCGCCTGCTGAGTATCCGAATAAGCCTAGGCGTGAGAGGTCCAAGTGGTATTCATCCTTGTGCGATCGCACCCAAATCAATGCGGAGCGAACATCGTCCACCTGAGCAGGGAACGGGTAGGTGGGCGCTAACCGGTAGTTGATCGTGATCGACGCGATTCCGTTTCGGGCAAGCAGACGCGAGTAGCCTTCGAGTGTCCATTTGTCACCACTGATCCAGCCCCCGCCGTGAACCACTACCACAACGGGAAATCCATCTTTGGGAGCCGGTCCCGGGGGAAGATAGATGTCGCAAAGGTTTGCTTTTGAATCCCCGGTGTCATCGCCGACGTATGCCACGTTGGGATGAACGACAACTGGTCCATTAACCGGTCCATTATCCAGATCGGTAGCCGGTTCATTGGCGGAAGCTCCGGCGGCGACTGATTCAGCCGCCCTTGGTTTGGGCTCAACCGGATCAGCCGTAACGGGCTCAGTCGCCCATGCGTGAAGCGACAAAGTGGCAGCCAAACTAACAAGAATCCAGCGATGCATATCGTTTAGTTGCAATTGGAGGGAAAGGTGTGTTCATTCCAAGAATCAAGCGATTTCCGGGAAAGAGTCAAAAGACAGCGAACCTAGCGAGCGGTGACGCCTACGTATAATGAATCCGCTCGTTTATAGTACAGCGAGGTCGATCAAACCGCTTTCCTACTCATTTTAAAGACAAACCCCCGCCATGACCGTCGAATTGAACTCCGTTGACGAAGCGGTGGAAGCGATCCGTCGCGGCGAAGTCGTCATCGTGGTGGACGCGGAAGACCGTGAAAACGAAGGCGACTACATTTGCGCTGCTGAAAAAGCGACGCCCGAAGTCGTTAATTTTATGCTCTCGGGACGCGGACAGCTTTGTGTTTCGATTCTGCCCGAAGTCGCCAAGCGATTGGAACTCAATCCTGTCGTGGTGCAGAACGATGCCCCATTGAAAACCGCGTTTTTGACACCCATTGATATCCGGACGGCCAAGACAGGCATTACGGCGAAAGAACGCAGCGAGACGATCCAACGAATGGCTTCGTCGGAATGTACCGTCGATGATTTTGTTCGCCCGGGGCATGTGTATCCGTTGTTGGCCAAGCAAGGCGGCGTCCTGCGTCGAGCCGGGCACACCGAAGCGGCCGTGGATCTGGCTCGCATGGCTGGGTTGCATCCCGCAGCCGCCCTGTGCGAGGTTTTGTCGGATTCAGGTGACCGGGCCACTCGCGAAGACCTTGGGAACATCGCGGTCAAGCACGACCTAAAGATCATCAGTATCGAACAATTGATCGCCCATCGACGGGTCAGCGAGAAACTTGTCAGCCGATCAGCCGAGGCGCCGCTGCCAACGAACTATGGCGACTACACGATCATCGTGTATGACGTTCAGTATGAGGCTCAGGAACCAGTCGCACTCGTCTTTGGTGACCTGACCGCGGATGGGCCTGCACCGCTTGTTCGGATGCATAGCAGTTGCTTCACCGGTGACCTGGTCGCATCGCTGCGATGCGATTGTGGCGATCAATTGCACATGGCGTTAGATATGATCGCTAAAGAGGGGCGTGGGGCATTGGTTTACTTGCCCCAGGAAGGCCGTGGTATCGGATTGGCTCAAAAAATCAGGGCCTACGCTCTGCAAGATCAAGGGCTCGATACCGTCGAAGCGAATCATGCTCTCGGCTTCAAAGCTGACATGCGCGACTATGGCATTGGCCTGCAAATTTTGAAAGATCTTGGGCTAAGCGAGATTCGTTTGTTGACGAACAATCCCAAAAAGACAGAAGCGTTCAATTTGCGCGGATTCGATTTGCGAGTTGTTGATCAAGTGCCAATTGTTTCTCAGGTGAACCAGCACAACCAAAGGTATCTGGAAACCAAGCGAGCGAAGATGGGGCATCGTTTGCCAGAAATCGATTCGCCACTCTCGAAAGACTCGTGAGCAACGAGTAGGTTCCCATGGCACACGTTTCACCTCGACAAGTTCACCTTTTATGAACAAGCCGCACGACGATCAGCAGTGGCCGCAACGAATCACCATTGCCGGTGTCGGATTGCTTGGCGGCAGTGTTGCGTTGGCAATCCGGCGGGCGCGACCGTCCATTCATATCACCGGCGTGGTTCGCGATCTGACCAAGGGCGAACAATGGATCCAGGCGGGGATCCTAGACGTGGCTACGGACTCGCTTAAGGAAGCATGTCGCGATTGCGATTGTGTGGTCGTGGCAACGCCAGTGGATCGGCTGGCTCAGATCGTGATCGCGTCAGCCCAGGCTTCCCCCGAAGCTTGTTTGATAACCGATGTCGGCAGCACGAAGCGTGAGATCGTCGCGGCGGTTGGCAAAGTGCCCACGGCGGCCAAAAAATTTGTCGCTGCGCACCCCATTGCGGGCAGCGAAAAGTCGGGGGCAGAACATTCAACTGCCTCATTATTTGACCAAAAAACCATTGTCATTACGCCCAGCGAAGCCAATGACGAGGAATTCCTCCGACGGGCAAGCGAGTTTTGGACGCTCACCGGCGGCAGAATCCTGACGATGAGCCCCGACGAGCATGATGTCCACTTGGCATCGGTCAGTCATGTGCCACACTTGTTGTCTGCTTTGGTTGCCAAAATGGTCGAGGGTCCTGCCCAAGAACTGGTTGGTAGCGGGTGGCAAGACATCACGCGAGTGGCGGCGGGCGATCCAGAAATGTGGACCGCGATTTGCGCAGCCAATCGAGTTGCGATCATTCGCGAGTTGGACCGATACATCACGGAAGCCAGCGAACTTCGCGAGATCATCGAGTCTGCCGCCGACGATGCCTTGCAAACATGGTTGACCAAAGCAAAAAACGCAAAGGAACAATCACGCGAACTCAGGTGACACAACATGCCGCTTTGGCAAATTGACATTTATCCCGCCGATGGCCAAGTCGACCGCGAGGCTCAACGCACCGCCGAAGAAATCGCAGAACTCGGTCTGGGCGAAAACATTTCGGTCGCGTTCGCGCGAGGATTTCTCGTGCAAGGCGAGTTTGCGAAAGACGAAGCCGTTCGCTTGGCGACAACTCTGCTGTCGGACAGCGTCACGGAATCTTCGGTCGTGGCAATCGCTGGCCAGGACGACCTGAACGAACCACCAGGTTCGCAAACCACACTCGTCAATGTGCTTCCAAAGCCAGGCGTGATGGACCCCGTCGCTGCCAGCACACTGGGCGCTGCTCGCGATGCAGGTTTTGACGTCGCAGCGGTGCGGACGATGCGTAAGTATTGGCTGAGCGAACTTGATGACGATTCGCTTCAAACGGTTTGTCGTCGAGCGCTATCGAACGATGCAATCGAGCAAGTCATTGTTGGTCCGCTAGAGATGGATGAACTTGACGTCGGTTCGGATTACGAATTCAAACTCGTCACCGTACCCATTCGCAGTCTCGACGACGCCGGACTCGAGAAACTCTCCAAGGACGGGCAACTGTATCTGACGCTCGTCGAAATGCAGACCATCCAGAATCATTTTCAATCGATCGGTCGCGACCCAACCGACATCGAACTTGAATCGGTCGCCCAAACGTGGTCCGAACACTGCAGCCACAAGACCTTGGCGGGTCGCATTCACTACCGCGGCCCGGCGATCGGTGCGGAAGGTGTAGACGAACGTCAGTACGACAATATGTTGAAGGAAACGATCTTCGCGGCGACTGTCCAGATTCGCGAAACGTTGGGTGACGACGATTGGTGTGTAAGCGTCTTCAAAGACAATGCTGGGGTGGTCAAGTTTGATGACGACTTCCACGCATGCTTTAAGGTCGAAACTCACAATCACCCCTCGGCGTTGGAACCATACGGTGGCGCTAACACGGGCATTGGTGGGGTGATTCGTGATCCCATGGGAACCGGTTTGGGTGCAAAGCCAGTTTGTAATACCGATGTGTTTTGCTTTGCTCCGCCGGACATGCCCGCGGATGAATTGCCACCCGGCGTTTTGCATCCTCGACGGGTCATGAAGGGTGTGGTCTCCGGCGTTCGTGACTACGGCAACCGCATGGGAATTCCCACCGTGAACGGTGCCGTGTACTTCGACAAACGATACCTGGGCAATCCGCTGGTTTACTGCGGCAACGCCGGCATGATTCCAGTTGGGATGGAAGAAAAAGAAGTCATGCCCGACGATTTGATCGTGGCGATCGGTGGCCGCACCGGTCGTGATGGGATCCACGGTGCGACGTTTAGCTCGGCGGAACTAACCAGCGAATCGGAATCGCTTTCCGGCGGCGCAGTTCAAATTGGAAATGCGATCACCGAAAAGATGGTGCTCGATGTATTGTTGCAAGCTCGTGATCGAGGTCTCTTCACGGCGGTGACGGATTGCGGCGCTGGCGGATTCAGTAGTGCCGTTGGTGAAATGGGCGAAGACCTTGGCGCCGAAGTATGGCTCGACAAGGCACCGCTGAAGTATGACGGTCTGACTTACACCGAAATTTGGATCTCCGAAGCTCAGGAGCGAATGGTCTTTTCGGTGCCGCAGGATTGTTGGGATGAATTCCGTGAGCTTTGTGAAAGCGAAGGAGTCGAAGCTGCAGTTCTGGGACGCTTTACGGAATCCGGTCGATTGGTTTTGACCTATCACGGTCATACCGTGGGTGATGTATCGATGCAGTTTTTGCACGATGGACGTCCGCCAATCATTCGTGATGCAGTCTACGAAGTGCCCCCGTCGAAGCCGCTCGATGTGCCAGCGATGACCGCTGATGAACATCACGATGCGCTGCTCAAAATCATGGGTAGTTTGAATGTCGCCAGCAAACATTGGGTGATTCGGCAGTACGATCACGAGGTCCAAGGCGGCAGCGTGATTAAACCTCTCGTCGGGCCTCAGTGCGATGGTCCTGGCGATGCGGCGGTCGTTCGTCCGCGGATCGAATCCCAACGAGGCCTCGTGATCTCTTGCGGGATGAATCCTCACTACGGCGATTTTGACACTTATCACATGGCAGCCTCGTCGATTGACGAAGCGATGCGTAATGCGGTCGCCGTCGGTGCGGACCCGAGCCAGATCGCAATCTTGGATAATTTTTGTTGGGGATATACCGACCGCGCTGAAACACTAGGGTCGCTTGTCCGCGCCGCGATTGCTTGCCAAGACATGGCGATCACGCTGGGGACTCCATTCATCAGCGGCAAAGACAGCTTGAATAACGAGTTCAGTTACAACGATGAATCAGGTACGAAGCAAACGATCTCGATTCCACCGAGTTTGTTGATTAGTGCAATGGGCCAGATTGACGACGTGTCCAAAGCGATCACGATGGACGCGAAGGAAGCCGGCAATGTTGTTTTCTTGATTGGCCAAACGCATTGCGAGCTGGGTGGGTCGCACTTCAGTTTGGTGCAAGAATTGACCGGTGGGAATGTTCCCGCAGTCAATGCCGAGAATGCAAAGCAAACCTTCAAGACCGTCCACCGTTCGATCATGGACCGTTTGGTTCGATCGTGTCACGACCTCAGCGAAGGTGGCTTAGCTGCGGCGGCCGTCGAAATGGCAATGGCAGGTGGCCTGGGAATGAAGCTGGACATCGACGCCGCGATTGGGCAATTGTCGGCTACGGAAATGTTGTTCAGTGAATCGAATACGCGATTCCTGATCGAAACGACTCCTGAGAACGCGGATGCGTTTGAAAACATGTTCAAGGAATCAGGTGTTTCAGTCGCCCGTTTGGGTACAATTGAAGCCTCTGGCGATCTGACGATCCATTGCGGCGACGAATGTGTTTTGCAAGTCGACGTCGCTACGGCAAAGTCGGCTTGGCAGTCACCATTGAACTGGTGATCTGACTGGTGCAATTACCGCTTTCGATCTTCGATTACCGCGTCTTTTAAGTTCTATGATTACGACCGCCACGCAAGACACGACCAGCAAGACAATCACGGTCGTGGTTTCGCGTGGCCAATCGCGGAATCCGGAAAAGCGCGGGCTTGAACAAGCAGTGGTGGAACTTGCGGGCAAGGTGGAAGGTGTGGACGTGATCGTCATTCCTCACCTTTACGATTTGCCGAAGTCCAGTGAATCGTTCGCAAAGCTCAAAGACATCGAAGGCGACTTGGTCGTCGTGTCTTGGATCTTTTCTCGGGCCGCGCACTGGGTTCTCGATCGCAACGGTATCTGCGGTAAGGTTGGAAAGACGCAGTGGACCGACGAAGATAAAGCTGACGATGACAGTGGCGAATCAGTCGCATCCGAGGCCCCATCAATCGAGGCCGAACCGACCGAGGTGGTGGATCGGGTCACGGATTTGTATCCCCGATCTGATCGCCAAGTTTATTGTTTGGATTTGAAGGCCCAAAACGATCCCAAAGTTTTCGTTAGCGAGCTTCGCCGGATCATGGGTTTGAAAGAGCCCTCTTCTGACACCGTGCATCTTCCCATTGTGGGTGGGCAAGTGGTCCAGGTCGAAGAGAAGACTGGACGCCGTTGGTATCCCGTAATCGACTTCGATCGTTGCACGAACTGCATGGAGTGCATCGACTTTTGTTTGTTCGGTGTTTACGGTGTCGATCACGGCGAGAATATTTTGGTCGAACAGCCCGACAATTGCCGCAAGGGATGCCCGGCATGCAGTCGGGTTTGTCCAGAGAATGCTATCATCTTTCCTCAGCACAAAGCTCCTGCCATCGCGGGGGCCGAGGTCGATGGCGATGAAGGATTTAAAATTGACCTGTCGCAATTGTTCGGTGCACCAACTGGCAGCGACGATCCGATTGCCACCGCTGCACGAGAGCGAGATGAGCAATTGTTGCTTGCCGGTCGCGATGCAGTGGGCATTGATGATCAGCTCAAAAAGCGTCAATCCGATCTGGCAGCCGGCCCGAAAGATCGGTTGGATAACTTGATTGATTCTCTGGAAGCATTCGATATTTAGTCACAAAATTTCGGTGACGAGTGTCTCTAGACGCAGGCATGTTTCACATCGAATTTCTAAGTCAATTTAGAAGCGATAATGTCCGATACCGGTCATATGCTTTCTATCGACAAAGAGAATTCGGTGCCTGTTTTGCGAACTTTCCAACCAACGCGTCAGAAACACAGGCGTAGACTTCTTCTGGTGGCACTCTTGGCAATTTCAGGCCAGGGGTACGCGCAGGAAGTCGTATCCAACGTCGACGATGGGGAACTCGTTCCCGCCAAGCTAATGGAAATCGAGAGCAGCGAGATTGAACTCGTGCCGCCGATGCAGAACTCGTTGCGCGATGAAGTTTCTGATGACGAATTGACTCCGGAAGAACGAATTGCCAAGCGACCTTGGTTACTCGAGAAACTTACCGGCGGCAATCGAGAAGAGTCGGTCAAAATGGACCCTCCTCATCCGCCTCTCGCTGACCCACCTTCACTTAGCAAGATCGCTCCACCGAATATTGTTGGCGATCTTCCTTTGGACGATAGATGGATGGAGCGTCAAAATGGCAACCATGTGGGGGTGAATCGCCCCCACACGTCAAAACGCCAAGCCAAAGCGGAGCCACTTCCGTTGACTGATGTTGTGGTTGAAGACCCCACTGCCGATCAGCTAAGGGACCCGCAACTTCGATCGCCCGAAGATGCAAGTGTGAAGGTTGCCCCACCCGAGTCCAGCGCTGCCAAGCCTCTCGCGACACCACCTCGCACAACACAACCTCGCACAACAAAGTCGCGTGATACTACCGCACGCACGACTCGCTCACGCACCGCTCAGCCTCTTGTCGAACAGAAGCCGCAGCCAACCGAAGAAGTAGAAGTAAACGAGCAAGAACCGGCCACCAGCAATTTTGACTACGCTGGTTATCCTCTGGATGAAATTCGGCTAACGCGATCGGTTTACCAGATGCGGAATGCAATGTACCGCACGCTACGTTCCTATTACGCGGACATGGAAGTAGCGCAAGATCGCAGCAACTGGGGCATGATGCACGCCATGATGGTGTACGGCATCGACACGAAAGTCATTGTCGGTCGCAGGACGTACAGCACAATCGCTTGGATCGCAGGAAACAATGCATGTCGGGGTCAACGTTTGTTTGATCAGGATGAGCGGGGCATTGTGGTCAAGAGTGGCGTTGGGCTTCAGGGCCACCAAGCACAACTGCTAGCTGTGTTTTCGCTATGCGATGTTCCTGCTGACTATCCCGTGTATGCAGGTGACGCTCAGTATCTTGTCAAAGATGTGATTGAGCGAGAAAAAGAAGATTGCAAGAGCGGCGAAGAGCTAACGTTTACATTGATAGGACTGTCGCACTACCTGAGCACCGAAGAATCTTGGACCGCCAAAGACGGCGAGGTTTGGGACTTCGAGCGATTGATTCGTGAAGAGCTTGCGCAACCTGTGGTAGGCGCCGCATGTGGTGGAACGCACCGCTTAATGGGTTTCGGCCACGCCCTTCGCAAACGTCGTATGGAAGGCCTTCCCATCACGGGCCAATGGGCGAGAGCCGACAAGTTCACTCAGGACTTCATTCAGTATGCCTATCGATTGCAGAATCGTGATGGTTCGATGAGCACGGATTGGTTTGAAGGCCGCGAGGATAACGGAGACATGGATCGCAAGATCCAAACGACTGGCCACATGGTCGAATGGTTGTTGACGGTCACGCCGGATTCCGAATTGCAAAATCCTCGCTTGGTGTCAGCAGTGCGATATCTGCTCGAAACGATGTCCGAGGAACGCAAACACGATTGGAGCATCGGGCCTAAGGGCCATGCTCTACGATCGCTCGCTATGTACTACGATCGTGTTTACAAGTCGGCTCCACCGTGGCGTAACGCAGGTGTGGCAACTCGAAGTCGGCAAAGCCACCGCTAAAAGTCGCTAACCGACTGTCCCTGATCTAGGTAAGAATTTCACTTACCACGCGGCTCTCTTCGACACCGGTAAGCCTCTGGTCGAGTCCCTTGAACGGGTAGACAAATCGTTCGTGATCGATGCCCATCTGGTGCAGGATGGTCGCGTTGAGATCACGGATATGAACCGGATCTTTGGTGATGTTGTAGCTGAACTCATCCGTTTCGCCGTGTACGACTCCGTTCTTCACTCCACCGCCTGCCATCCAAACGGTAAAGCACTTGGGGTGGTGGTCGCGACCGTAGTTGTCTTTGGTTAAAGCTCCTTGGCAATAGATCGTACGGCCAAATTCGCCACCCCATACCACAAGCGTATCGTCCAACATTCCTCGTTGACGTAGATCGGTCAGTAGTCCGGCGGACGGTTGGTCAGTGTCTTTGCATTGGTTGGGCAGGTCCTTGGGAAGCGCGCCGTGTTGGTCCCACCCGCGATGGAAGATCTGAGTAAAACGGACTCCTCGTTCGGCCATTCGCCGAGCCATCAAACAGCAATTCGCAAACGTGCCAGGATGGGTGACTTCCGGTCCATACAAATCCAAGACATGTTGAGGCTCGTCGCTGATGTCTGACAAGTCCGGCACCGAAGTCTGCATGCGAAACGCCATTTCGTATTGGGCGATTCGAGCGTTGGTCTCCGGGTCTCCAATGCGATCGAGCGTTTCTTGGTTGAGCCTGCCGAGCGAATCCAACATCCGGCGTCGCACATGAGGGTCAATGCCGTCTGGGTTGGAAAGGTAAAGCACCTTATCGCCACTGCTTCTTAGCGCCACACCTTGATATTTACTGGGTAGGAAACCGCTTCCCCAAAGTCGATTATAAAGAGCCTGAGCTTCCTTTCGGCCCGACCACGACGCGGTCATCACCATGAATGCGGGCAGGTTCTCGTTCTCGGTACCAAGTCCATAGCTGAGCCAAGATCCTAATGAAGCTTTGCCCGGCAATTGGTCTCCCGTGCAAATGTACGTGATCGCGGGATCGTGATTGATCGCTTCGGTGTACATCGACTTGATCAACGATATCTCGTCGACTTTCTTGGCCATATGAGGAATCAACTCGCTGGCCATCGTTCCATTGGCACCATGTGGCGAAAACTTATAGATGCTCGGCGCAATTGGAAAACGCGACTGACCGCTCGTCATTGTGGTTAGTCGTTGTCCCTGTCGAATGGATTCCGGCAAATCCTTATCGAACCAATCCGCCATTGCAGGCTTGTGATCCCACATGTCCATCTGACTTGGTGCGCCAGACATGAATAGGTAGATCGCTCGTCGTGCTTTGGGTTCGTGATGAGGAACCTGGGGCAAACCGCCCACCCTAGCCGCAGCCAAAGCAGAGCCAGTATCAAGCGACGCAAGAGCAGCCGCACCCAAGCCAGCGGAGGTCTGGGAAAAGAACGCACGGCGCGTGAGGCGATTAAGAGTTTCGTCGTGATGCATTTGATTGGGGTTACTTGTTGACGACTTCATCAAGATTCAGCAGCGTGCTGGCGATGACGGTGAAGGCAGCTTGCCGAGAATCCGAGCTTTCGATGAATTGAGTGGTCAACGTCAGATGGTTGTCGTAATAGATAATCATATCTTCAAGCAGCTTTACCAATTCTCGACGTTCGGAATCACTGGGCGGTCGGCACGTGACGAGCTCGAACATCCAACTCAAACGCTGAAGGTCGTCGCCGTCGCTTTCTCGTTCGGCCCGAAGAACCAAGTGGCGAGCCGCTTCCATGTACTGAGTTTCATTCATCAGCATCAACGCTTGCAGCGGAGTATTGGTTCGCTCGCGGCGAGCCGTGCACGATTCACGGCTTGGTGCATCAAGCGTGGTCATCTGCGGCGGCGGACTGGTGCGTTTCCAAAACACATAAACACTTCGCCGATAGACCTTTTCGCCAACATCGGCGGTGAAGTTGACCGTGTTGCTGCCCGAGTAACCCACGGCCTTCCAAAGGCCATCGGGTTGAGGCGGTTTGACACTTGGCCCGCCCGAATCCTTAACCAGTTTGCCCGCGAGCGCTAGGGATTGATCACGCAAGATCTCGGCATCCAAACGGTATCTTGGTCCTCGAGCGAGTAGTCGATTGTTGGGGTCAATTTGTTTCATCGTTTCGGAAACCTTCGCGGACCGGCGATACGCTTTGGTCAACACGAGCGACTTCATCAAACGACGCACGTCCCATCCATGGGCTTGGAAATCGACGGCCAAGAAATCAAGCAGCTTGGGATGACTCGGTGGTTCGCCTTGGCTGCCAAAGTCCTCACTGGTTTTGACCAACCCCGTTCCGAATACTTGTTGCCAGAATCGGTTCGCCGCCACTCGCGACGTGAGAGGGTGTTCCGGCAGGGTCAACCATTTCGCCAGACCCAACCGGTCCTTCGGGAACTCTTTAGGGAAAGGTGGCAAGAAGCTGGGCGTCGCACGAGGCACTTCTTCACCAGGCTGATCGTACTGACCCCGCACAAGCAGAAAAGCCTTGCGAGGCTCTTTGGTTTCTTTCCAAACCAGAGTCGTTGGAATCTGGGCCAACAAGTCTTCCTTCGCCTTGCGAGTACCTTTTTCAAGATCCACCAAGGCCATCCAATCAGGGTGTCGACAATAGACGCTGCGATAGTACTTTTGCAGCGATTGCTTGGTGGCATCGGTCCGTGTCTCGGGGTCGCTTTTCGCGAGTTGCATTAATTCCGAAGGCACTGGCAAGGCATACGAACGATACGCGTAGGTCAACGTCGAATCGCCCGAGTCGTTAACGAGCTTGATGTAGAGATCGTTGTTTCCCTTTTGAAGGGTAAGTTTGACTTCGGTTGACAACGCATTGATCGGTCCCGTGCGTTGAACCTTGCTGACTTCTTTGCCATTCATGAAGATCACATGTCCATCATCCGAACCAATCAATAGCAGCAAGTCTTGTTCTTTGGGGGCTTCAATCGATTGGTGGATAATTAATGCCGACGAACGGTCGCGTACGGTAGGAACAGGAATCTCTTGGACCTGAGGGAAGTCGCCACGTTGCTGCCAGCGGTAGGGTCGGCCCTCATAGTGGAACACTTCGTCAGCTTTGAATTCTTTGGCTTGAGAAGCAAAATGGCGGTAGTACCCTGCGCTTTCGTTTTCAATCTCAAACGGTCCCGCGGTATGGATTGGACCAAGCTTGATCTGTTGCTCGCTCGGTAGTGTCGGAGTTGTGTCCGACAAAATCAGGCGAACTCTCCTAAATACATGTTTCGCATACTGGGATTGATACTTCAGTCGCACGCGAACTTTAGCGTCGTCACCTTCAGCAATGAGTGTCGGGACTGCAAACCAAGCGTTTCGAGCCCCCGTTTGCTGGTGACCTTTAACGGCCCATCCGGTCGACTCATCGACCTTTCCATCAATCGCGTTGGTGACAGCAAAATTGTTTTGATCTTGCTCAACATCCGCGACCGCGGACTCGATGGGAATCTCGGTCCATTCTCCGTTAGTTGAGTCATCGGCGATTTCGATTGAGATTTCTGATAGCACTGCATTGCCATTCGATGCAGCGCCCACACGATTCTCAGCGGTATCAGTCAGCGCCGTTTCTGTCAGCGCCGTATCAGTCAGCGCCGTTAGGTGCAGGGTTTGCCAAAGTACGCCGGCTGGGATGGCTGCCACAACCGTTGTGGTTTCTTTGTCTGATGGACTTTCTGCAAACTCAAAGGAATGATCGGTTCGAACACTCATTCTAGTTTCGCGATCCGACGTCACTTCGATGGGCGCTATCACGTGCACGTTTGCATCACCACGATTGGACAACGTTCTTTCCCACGCGACTTGGGCCGCATCTACCGAAGCGATCGGCTCTGACATTTCCTTTTGAATGTCGGCGAGTTCCAAATCCAGTTTTCGTTTCAGCTCACTTTGCTCTTCACTAGGAACACTGATCACCGGTGGCGGGTCTTTTCGGTTTGAATCGAGGGCACTGCCTTCGAGACTGTTGAAAAAGGCCAACATCGAGAAGTAGTCCCGCTGCGAGATGGGGTCGAACTTGTGGTCGTGACAAACCGCGCATCCCGTCGTTAATCCCAAAAACACAGTGCCAAATGCGTCGGTACGATCAATGCAATTGCGGGCAAAGACTTCTTCGTAGATTGAACCGCCTTCGTTGGTGGTGACATTGAGTCGATTGAATCCACTTGCGATTTTGTCGTCGACCGTCGAGCCGGGAAGCAAGTCACCGGCAATTTGCTTTGTGATGAATTCGTCAAATGGCATGTTGGCATTGAAAGCAGCGATGACCCAGTCGCGATAGTGCCACATTTCGCGATAGTTGTCCAAGTGCAAGCCGTGCGTGTCCGCGTACCGCACCAAGTCCAACCAATAACGACCCATGTGCTGGCCGTACGCTTCGCTGCTTGTTAAGCGATCAATCAGCTTCTCGTAGGCGTTGTCAGACGTGTCGTTAAGGAACGCATCAATCTGTTTAAGCGAAGGTGGAAGTCCGGTCAAATCCAAACACACGCGTCGCAACAATGTTCGGCGATCGGCTGGCTCATTCGCGGTTAGCCCCGATTTCGCGATTGCTGCGTCGAGGAACTCGTCGATTCTTGCGGCAGTTTCGGCGGCACGGGATTGCGATGCAACAGACTCTTCTGGGGTTTGTGCGTCTGCGTGGGAATCGTCTTTGAGTGATGCATGATCACGTTCGGGCGGCACGAAAGCCCAATGTTGCTCGAATGATGCGCCTGAGCTGATCCAGTCCCGCAAAACTTGTTTTTGCTTTGCCGAGAGTGGTTTATGAAACTGTGGCGGTGGCATCATCGTGTCATCATCATCGGACACGAGCCTCGCCATCAGCTCGCTTGATTCGACTTCTTGGGGATTCACGACTGACGCCAGACCGTCCGCGGTGTCGAGTCGCAAGCCCGATTCACGATGCCCCTCATCAGGTCCGTGACAGGCGAAACAATGATCCGACAGGATCGGTCGCACATCACGCCCAAATTCGAGCGGTTCCTGTGCCTGGCTCGAGCGAACCGAGAGGCTTAAGATCGCGATGGAAAGTGCCAAGAAGCGTAACAAGGGCATGCGTGAACCATGCAAGCGAGGAAGAAGACCGAAATGATCAGAAAGGATCGGGGAGGGATTTTCAACATTCGTGAAAGCTGAATGCCGGCTCTCTAGTTTAACGTGCGAGGGGAGGTTCTCCAAACTGTCGCTAAATGCAAGCTTCGAAGAAAGGCACCGAAAATAGCCAATCTGAGATCGGATCCAGAGGCATCGCGATATCTGTAAAAAAGGTATTCTACAGTCGCCCTCTGCCAGAGGCCTTGTCATCTCTCGTTATCACTCGGAACTTGTGCCAATGTCGTCCTCTCCTGAAGATCGGATTGTCGAATCCATTCGAATGTACCGCGATGCGTTAAAAGAAACCCGGTTGCTCTATGTCGAAAGCGGCGAGCTGATTCGTGGATCCTACGGTTGGCTTCACGGCAGCGATAACGGCAACGCCGCATCAGTGGCTGAGCAGATGGATGACCTGCATCAAGGGTTCCTGATGAAGGTGTTCGCGTCAGTCGTTCCCAACGCGGATTCTCGATCAATGGAGCAGCGTCAACTGGGCCGAGCATTGCTGGAGCACATCTGGGGTAAGTCCGTCATGGGCAACCAATTGCATGAAGCGGTCGACTGGTTGATCGGTGCTGCAGACGAATTTGAGTGGTCGGACCTTGTTCGCCCCTTCGCAGAAATTCCCGCCATTCGCGATCGTTGGGGTGAACTTGAAACACTTGCGATGCGGATGGCAAATCTGTTGGCGTCGGTCGATGGAAAGGTCAGCCTCGAAGACAACCAAGCGATCGCTTCGATGCAACGTCAGTTTGATCAGTTACAAGGTGCGGCTCCCGAGAGCTTGGCCAACGAAGTTGACACGGACAACGCTCGCGATGCCCTCAAGTGGTTGCGCGACGAAGCTAAGAAACTGCGAGAGGGCGTAAGCGTTACCGCTGCGGAAAAGCCCACACCGATGGCTGGGCCTGGACGCAGCGTCGCGGAAAAATCGAAGCCCACAAAAACTGAACCTGATCCGCCGGACGATCGGACGCCTGAACAACGCCTCGCGGATGCTCGTGCCAAACTGAATCGGCTGGTGGGACTTGAATCGATCAAGGAGCAGATCGAAACGCTGACCAACTTTTTGAAGATGGAACGCTTGCGTGAGAAAGAGGGATTGCCAACGACTCGCCCTAGTTTGCACATGTCCTTTGTTGGCAATCCGGGAACCGGCAAGACAACCGTTGCACGCATCGTTGCTGATATCTACGGCGCTTTGGGAATCCTCGAGAAAGGTCATCTGGTTGAAACCGACCGCAGTGGTTTGGTGGCTGAGTATGCAGGCCAAACCGGACCCAAGACGAATGCGAAGATTGACGAAGCGCTCGATGGCGTTCTGTTTATCGACGAAGCCTACACGATGATCGACGAGAACGGACAAGATCAATACGGGCGCGAGGCGATTCAAACATTGCTGAAGCGGATGGAAGATCAACGCGAACGACTTGTGGTGATCTTGGCTGGTTATCCCGTCGAGATGAATAAGATGATCCGCAGCAATCCGGGGTTGAGTTCCCGCGTGGGGACAACGATGCACTTTGACGACTACGATCCCGAAGCCCTTTGCCGAATCTATGAACTGATCGCGGCGAAAGCAAAGTATACGATTCCTACCGAAGCCCGTCGGCGATTGTTGCGAGGGTTCACCTACTTGTATATCAAACGAGATCGTCACTTCGGAAATGGGCGTTGTAGTCGAAACAGTTTTGAACGCAGCGTACGACGTTTAGCCAATCGTTTGTCGAAACGAAGTGATGTTAATCGAGAATTGTTGACGACGCTTGAAGCTGAAGACATTGAAGTCGCCGGAGTTGATCATGAACATTTGATTGCCATGGCGGGTGAACCTGGCCACGTGCGGATAAAGTGCAAAGCCTGTGATGCTGGTCAAATCATTGACGACCAATTTCTGGGTACTGAAGTAACTTGCGAATCATGTGGCGAAAAAACATTTGCAGACTGGGGACAACCGGTGGCATCGCTTGCACCTCCGGTAAATGAAAGTAGTGAACCCGAAGCGGAAACGTAGGCGATGGATACGCTTGGCATAGACTCTTTATGAAGTTGGTTCAGTAAACTTGTCCTCGGTTCTTGAAATCTCTCGATGAAATCGGATCACGACTTGAATCCCGTACCGATCGTCGGCATTGGTGTTAGTGTCCTTGATACGCTCCTGTCCGTTGACCAATTTCCTCATGAAGAGCAAGTCGTCCAAGCGAAGTCACGTGCGGCGGGACTCGGCGGCGGCGTTGCGGTTGCCATGGCGACGGCGTCTTCATTAGGTGTCAAGACTTTGTTGGTCGATCGGTTGGGAACTGACGTTGCGTCTCGCGCGATCATCGAATCGCTCGCACAGGCCGGAGTTGATACGCGATTGATTGACCGATCCGAAGCCAGTACCGCATCGATCGCTAGCATCTGGGTGACGTCAAGCTCGGGATCGCGGACGATAGTTTTTTCGCCCGGCAATGATATCGAGGCAACGTGGGCGAGCGAGATTGAAACTGCGGTCGCTGACGCAACTGTGCTGCACCTCAATGGACGACACAGGGAAGTCGCCACCCGAGCGATTGAAGTGGCTAAAGCAACGGGTACACGAGTTTCCTATGACGGTGGTGCGCATCGGTACCGCAGTGAAATTCGTCCGTTGGTTTGTCAGGCTGATATCTTGATCGTTGCCCGGCAATTCGCTCAGGCATACCTAGATGATTCATCGGCTGCGCCAATCGACCTGTGTCGCCGATTGCGGAAGCAAACGAATGCTGAACTTGCCGGGGTGACCTGCGGAACCGAGGGCAGTTGGTTTGAAACAAAAGATGGCAGTTCATGGCATCAACCTGCGTTTCCCGTCGAAAACGTCGTCGACACGACGGGGTGCGGCGATGTTTTTCACGGTGCGTTCTTAGCAGGACTAGTGCGAGGGGATTCATTTCAATGCTGCGGCGAATTGGCTGCTCGAGCGGCCGCTTTGAACGCGAGTCAATGGGGAGCCTTCGGTCGAGCACTGTCGTTGCAACTTGGCGATGTCTAGGCACTGCGAACCTGCACTGCGAACCTGCACTACGAACCTGGGCACTGCGAACGTGGGCACTGCGGAAATGAACTTCAAACCGTTACGATGGACGACCGCGACTCGAGAACGCCGCATCCCATGATGGTCGGAACGTTTGCCTACTATGCGTGAGAATTCCATGCCCTCATCCACCAACGATCCGCAAACGAACGCTTCATCGTCGTCGACCGGGCTCAGCACTCCTTTGGCTGACATAGGTGGTATCAGTCGACGCAAGCTCGATCGGCTTGGTCGATTGGGGATGAAGACTGCCCGCGATCTCATGTTCTTCTTTCCACGAGATTATGAGTTTCCGGCGCCCCCGAAGTCGGTGGAAGAACTTCGCGAAGGCGAACCGGCGGCATTGGTGGGCGTGATTACCGAGGCGGAAGTAGTGTCGCGGAATGCTGGAAAATCAGTCTTCGGCGCGTTGGTTGAAAACGAAACGGGTACGGTTCGGATTCTTTTCTTCAACCAAGCGTTTCGTGCAGAGCAATTAACCAACGGTCGTCGCGTGATGATCTCGGGAACCGCGAAGCTAAACGGTTTTCGAATGGAATTCACCCACCCCCAGGTCACCATTCTCGGTGACGATGACCAAGCCAGTTCGCCTCGAATTCTTCCCATCTATTCACTGACCGAAGGTCTTAAGCAAATAGACTTGCGAGGTCTGATTCCACCGCTCGTTGATCAACTTGCCGATTCGTTGACCGAAGTGATGCCAGGTCCGTTGCGTGAGGCGGCTGCGGTTCGACTAGGCGAAATGCGAATCGACGTGGGGGATTCGCTTCCCGACATTGCCACCGCACTTCGTCACTTACACGCACCGCCGGACGAACGCGGGATGTTGGCGGCGAGAACACGTTTGGTTTTTCAAGAATTGTTAGTGATGCAATTGGCCTTGGCCATGAAACGCCGAACACTCACAACCGAATTACGAGCCCCTCCCCTGCCCTCGCCTGCGATGGTGGACGCTCGAATCACTAACCGTTTTCCATTTGAATTGACGGGCGACCAACGCCGAACGATCGACGAGATCCGAGCGGACATGGCTTGCCAATTTCCGATGAATCGGATGCTGCAAGGCGACGTCGGAAGCGGAAAAACGCTTGTCGCAATCTACGCAATGATGTTGGCGGTTGCGAATGATCACCAAGCGGTACTGATGGCTCCGACGGAAGTTTTAGCTAGGCAACACTTTCAAACCCTCTCTGAAACGCTTGCGGAAAGCCGGGTTCAGATCGGGTTGTTGTGTGGTTCGCTTTCGGCGGCAGAGCGACGCGAGACTGTTGCCGCGACGGCTTCAGGCGAAATCAATCTGCTCGTCGGTACCCAAGCGTTGCTTTACGGTGACTTAGAATTCAAGCGTCTCGGTTTGGTCGTGATCGACGAACAACACAAGTTCGGTGTGGCCCAGCGAGTGAAGCTACGTTCCGGTGGCGTTGATCCGCACTACTTGGTGATGTCGGCCACTCCGATTCCCCGCAGCGTCGCGATGACCATGTTTGGCGACGTGGAACTAAGCACGCTTCGCGAGAAGCCTCCTGGTCGTGGTCAGGTCAATACGTACCTCGGACGCGGTGAGTGGAAATCGCGTTGGTGGTCGTTTGTGCGTGATCGCTTGGACGAGGGACGTCAAGGCTTCATCGTAGCGCCTCGCGTTACCGCCAGCGAGTCAGCCGACGATGAGTCCGAAGACATCGCATCGGTCGAGTCCGTCTTTGAAGAACTCACCAAGGAAGAACTGAAAGATTATCGCGTGGGGCTGTTGCATGGGCGAATGGCCAATGACGACAAGCAAGCAATCATGCAGCAATTCGCCAGAGGTGACTTGCAGGTCCTCGTTAGCACGACCGTCATCGAAGTTGGTATCAACGTGCCCAATGCCACCGTGATGACGATTCTGGGTGCTCAGCGATTTGGTCTTGCTCAGCTTCATCAACTGCGTGGACGAGTTTCGCGAGGCTCGCACACCGGCCACGTTTGCCTATTTACCGACGGCGAATTGCCACCGGAAGAAAACGAGCGTTTAAAAACCTTGGAAGAAACCGACGACGGATTCGAACTCGCAGAGGCAGATTTTCGCATGCGAGGTCCAGGCGATTTGCTCGGTCGCCGACAAAGCGGTATGCCGCCGATGATGATCGCGGACCTGACTCGAGATGTCGAAATTTTGACACTCGCACGAATGATGGCTCAAGAGATGATCGAAGAAGATCCCGATCTCAGCGATCCATCCTTTGCCCAACTCAAACAACAAATCGTTCGCCGTTATGCAAAGCGGCTCAGTCTTGGTGATGTGGCTTAATAAGCGACAACGATCGAGTCGCTACTGCGTTGCTTTGGGATCGTCGGTGTGAACGTGAAATAACGACAACGCTATGTCATAGGCTTCTTGCGCGTCGATGCAGTCGGTTTGTTGCAGTCGAGCAAGGCCTTCGGCGAGCGATAATTCTTCACCCCAAAAGTAGCCTTTGGCGTGTGCGTCACTGCAAAAGATGTCTTCGAACACCAGACCGAACTCCTCGGGACCAAACGTGTTCCAGGCAAACCAACTGACGTTGATACGTTCCATCGACTGCGAACTGAGGAAGTCATTGAAGTAACCAGGCGACTCGGGTTCCTCGTCGGAAATCCTGAGCGCATGAGGGAGGCCGAGTTCAGTATTGATCACCGCGTAGCGTCGCATTACTTCGCGTATCGGAACGGCACTATGAGGCAGATCAGAAATGTCGTAAGGATGGAAACCAATCGATGCATTTTCAAAATCAACGCCATTTTTTTCCGGATCAGCCGCACCATATCGTTCCATTTCATAAGCCACTCGTAACATCGAACGCTCGTTAAATGATGCGGGCGTGGTGAAGGAACCAAGGACAATATGAGTGTCAGGCGCCAGGGCACGCACGAGGTGATACGTTTGAACGATGTCACGAACATGCTGCCGCGAATAGTCGTTGGGATGGTAGCCCACCGGTTCGTTCATTAGCTCGTAGAAGACATGCGTTCGATGAGCATAACGCGGGGCTATGAGACTCCAGAATCGAAACAGATAGTCTTTTGAAGTCTTGTACGCGAATTGACTTTGGTGGCGATTCAGGCCCTCTTCGAAATCAGGGTCTTGGTATCCCGTCACGTCGTGATAATTGATCATCACATACATCTGCCGCTCCGCGGCTAATTCGACGATGGTGTCGAAGTCCGCCAGCAGAGCGTCACGATCCAAAACCGCTTGCCGCATCGCAGTTCGGCGATCCTCAATCCCTTGAACCATCGCGTCGGCAATCGAAAGCGATGTGAAAGGAAACGGCTGATTCGGGTGCACGTGAAAATCACCTCGGCTTCGCTGGAATGCATCAAAGAAAACCACGCGAACAGCATTCACTCCGGATGCTTTCATCTGGTCCCAGAAAGCGGGGTCGGTCGCATAGTCCACGGTCGGATTTCCAGGTTCACCGAGCGTATCGCGACGGAACTTGAACACCGCCACACTTGCACCCCGCAGCAATTCGCCTTGAGCACCCACGACTGATTTGCCGTGGTACATGTCACGCACGTGCACTCGCTGCGGTTCGCCCAAAGGCAAGCCCATGTTTGCCAAAGCGATCAACAGAATTATTTCGTCCACTAACGTCATCACGGCAGAGATCATCGACGCGGTTGCCTTTTAGCTACTTAGTCAAAAAAGGGGGCACCCTAACGGGCTGTTCAGAGCTCGTTAGTTTGCCTTGAAACAACTTGTTCGTCAAACTCGACGCAGCTAGGCTAGTTTGCCGTCAACCAATTCGCACTGTTTTCCCATCGCAGAGGCCAAATCCTCGCTGTGGGTAACCGTAATCAAGATGCTGTGGGTGCTGTGTTGCAGATGCAGCATCAGTTCGGTCATCTCTTGAGCAGTGGTCCGGTCGAGATTTCCCGTTGGTTCATCGGCTAGGATGATCGACGGAGACATCACCAAAGCGCGTGCGATGGCCACCCGTTCACGTTGCCCACCGGACAATTGCCCCGGCAGATGATCAACGCGGTCAGTGAGGCCCACTGACTCTATCAACGCGAGGGCATGCTCGACATTGGCGTCACTTGAATTTCCAAACGCAAGGCAGGGCACCAAAACGTTTTCAAGCACCGTCAATTGAGGCAGCAAGTGATGATCCTGGAAAATGAAACCTACGGATTGATTGCGTAATTCAGCAAGCTGCTTGTCTTCAAGCGAGAACGGATTCACTTTGCGTGACTGTCCGTCGTTTGCCACGTTCTCGAAAATTACTGAACCGCTATCGGGGCGGTCGAGCGTGCCAATGATCTGCAACAGCGTACTTTTGCCGCTGCCGCTTGGACCGACGATCGCAAGAGAATCGCCAGCGCATAGCGACAGCGAAACATCCGTCAGCACATTCAGACGATGATCGCCACTTACAAACGATTTGCAAACGCGGTCGACTTCGAGCGAAAACGATGAGAGTTCAGTCATGGCAAGTGGACTAAGTAATCGTTGGTGATTTCGTACGGTAATGAAGTGAAGCTAGCGTCGTAGACGTTAGATCGTTTGGCACAGAGAGAGTGTGGCTAACCCATAAAACGAATATTCCACGTCGGCGGTTTGGTCGAGGGCGAACCCTGTAAAACCGCCACTAGGGGATTGCATGCCCAGCGCGTAACGTTGAATTCCGTCCACGTTGATTCTTTCTGCGTGACCGAGGTCAGCAAGTGTGAGCAGTCCCGTGAAGGTGCTAAGGAGGTCAGCAAACGGGATGCGAGTATTCGCAGTGAGTCCTCCCTCATCACTTTGCATCTCTGCCAAAAAATCAACCGTTGGTTGCTGTGTCGACAGGTCCAGTTTGTTCAGAACTTTCAGCGTGCCAATCGCTGCGGCGGTCGGATTCACTCCCGGACGTTTGGCGGCACGGATTTCTTGATAGCCACCATCGGGATGCGATTGTGATTGAAGGAAAGACTCGATTCCCGCAATGTTAGAAACCGGCTGTTCAATAAGCTCTAGGCACAGCACCGAAAGGAAAGTCTGGTACGTGCTACCGGCTCGGCCTTCGGGAGTTTTTGCGAAGCCACCGTCTTCGGTTCGGAGCGTCTGCAGCAAGTCGGCGATGTTCGTTCGCCATTGAGCATCGTCGTCTGACAATACCACCTCGCCGACTGACAATTCGCAGATCGCGGCAGCAAAAATCAGCGAGATCAGGTCAATGATCGAATCTCGCTGCGACATGCGTTTTCGAAGAAAAGCTGCAGCGGGCGCTACGATTGCTTGATCCAGCCGATCAAGGATCCATAACCCCCGCAGTGCGAATGCCGTGTAGTACGGATCGCTCTCGCCCTCACGACCTGCAAAGCCTCCGTCGGGACGTTGTTGCGCGACCAGCCAGTCACCGTGCTTGGACTTCAAGGATGGGTCCAGCCCGCTTGCGCCGATGGCCAGTCGAAGGGTCAGTTCATGCAGGTACGGTGCTGAACTCACGCGTTGCCTTGCGGATTGAAGTAGGTTGGCTCATTGCCAGCCTTCCACTTGATGTTGCATCCGATCGAAGGTCGTTGGTCCGGCGATGGTGACGATCCAGCCAACACGGCGTCGATTGCAGCACGAAGATCGTCACCGGTAACCGGGATGTCAGTCTTGGGACGACTCGAATCGAGCTGTCCTCGATAAACAAGCTTCATGTCTTGATCAAACAGGAAGAAGTCCGGAGTGCAGGCGGCTGTGTAAGCCATCGCGACGCTTTGGTCTGCGTCGTATAGGTACTTAAACGAGTAACCACGGTCCGCCTTCTCTTTCACCATCGCTTCAAGCGAGTCGTCGGGATAGTTTTCGGCGTCGTTGCTGCTAATTGCAACGACTCCAACCCCGTGTGACAGATAGTCGTCAGCCAACGATTTGAGTTGGTTGGCGACATGCTTTACATACGGGCAATGGTTGCACATGAAGATGACCAGCAACGCTTTGGAATCGCGGTACGAATCCAGCGATACAATGTCACCTTCGGTGCTAGGAAGCGAAAAGTCAGGTGCAGATGTGCCCAAAGGCAGCATTGTCGAAGCGGTACGAACCATGGAAATCGGGATCGGGTGATAGGGTTCAGATACAGGTTTAAAAGACAGTAGGTTACTTCAATTGGTCAAGCAAACGTCCCGGACTGCCCATCGCGTGATAGCCACCATCGACGTGCAAGATCTCGCCAGAAATTCCGCTGCTAGCGTTCGACAACAGGAAAGCACCACTATTGCCGACTTCTTCGTGAGTGGTGTTGTATCCCAACGGTGCAATGTGCTTGTACATCTCGAGCATCTCTTTGACGCCGGCTCCGACGCCAGCGAGCGTCTTGATAGGGCCCGCCGAGAGTGCGTTAACGCGGACGCCTTGTGCACCCATGTCAAACGCGAGGTAGCGTACCGTCGCGTCCAACGCCGCCTTGCAAATCCCCATGACGTTATAGCCTGGTACGCACTTTTCGCCGCCAAAGTAGGTCATCGTGGCGATCGCCCCGTTCTCGGCCATCACGTCACGAGCGGCGTTGCAGCACGAGATCAGCGAATAAACGCTAATATCCATCGCCATTTTAAAGCCGTCACGGCTGGTTTGGACCGTATCGTTCCGCAGATCGTTGATGTCGGCGTAAGCAATGGAATGTAGGAAAAAGTCGATTTTGCCAAAGGTTTCACCCGCTTTTTCGAAAACCATGCGGATATCTTCATCTTTCTGCGCATCCATTGGCAGAAGGAATTTGGCTTGCTCGTACTGGTCCGTTAATTTTGATACTCGTCTGCGATTGCGTTGCCTTTCGTCGTCGGGGCGGTCTGGAAGGTGCGTAAAGCCGCACTCTCCACCTGCTTCCATGATGGTTTTGGCGATGGCCCAAGCAATCGAGTTTTCGTTTGCAACCCCGATGATGAGGCCTTTTTTTCCGCTGAACTGCATTTGAAGCGATTCCTAATTGGCAATGTGAAGATTTTTAGGTTGAAAGACGCCTCAACATATAGCGAACCTACGTAACGCAAACCCCGGGTTTAACACGAATCCTTGGTTTCAACGATTCAGGCGGATCCGCCGGTGATTAGTCGAACTCGGCTTCTTCACCCGCAATCGCCTGCTGAACCCGCCAGGGATCAGACCAACGCTATGGTTGAAAAATCTAGGAAATCGCAGCAGGTGCACCGAAGCAAGCAGTGACCTTTCATTCCTTTCGAAGTGAACTTTTCATCCGATCTACTGTTCGGATGTCGATCCGCAGATGCATGATGAGAGAATCCAAAGTGACGAACCTAGTCTCCGGCAACGATAGCGACCCCACTGCGGTCCGCATTGCACTGAAGATCGCGAAGAGACTTGTTCAAGAGTCTTCCAAAGAAGGCTTCCTGCAGCAAACTCTTCCCGATCTACTGAACACCCTTGGAAGTCAGTTCGGAGGCTTGGTTTCGCAGCGAAATGGCACATGGGATTGTGATTACTGGGTCGGGCCGCAGCAGCCTTTGCCTGTCGGTTTGATCGGCGAAGCAATCGACCAATCTAGCATCCGGACATCTTCGCAGTGGTGTGTGGCGCCTCTGCCGATTCATTCTCGAATTGGCAGTATTCCTATCGAAGGCGTTCGAACGGCATCGGCACTCGTTATCGAAATGACCGATTCCCAGGGACACGATCCGCACAACGAGGAATTGATTCAAGCCACGACGAGTCTTCTAGCCGGTGCTTTGCAGCGGATTCATATTCAACAGCAACAGGGGCGTCGAATCGAACAGCTCGCCGCTGTGCTTTCCGCGGCTGCCGAGTGGCAACAACTCGACGACGACGAAGCTCTGCTTCATAAGATTGCCGACACGGCGACTGCGATTTTGAAATGCGAACGCGCCAGTATCTTTCTTTGGGATCGTCGGCGTCGAATGTTGATCGGCCGACCGGCTCTTGGGATCGAGGGTGGAGTTTTAGAGGTGGATGACGACGCGGGTGTCGTTGGCGAAGTCTTGGCAACCGGCGAGTGGAAAGTGTGGAATGGCGGAAGCGACGATGAGTCGCGAGTTAACCGCAAGGTTGACGAGAAGCTTGAATTCCAAACGCGATCCCTTGTCGCCGTTCCGATGTCGAGCGGTCGAGGGGACCTGATCGGGGTCTTCGAAGCGATCAACGCCAAAGACGATGATTTCGAACACGAAGACGCCGTTGTGTTGGCGGACCTTGCCAAGCATGCCGCGGTGGCAATCGAGTCGCTGCGGACGCGAAAGCGATTGACCGCAGATCGCGACCGTTTGGTGGACGACGCCGCGGCTACCGCTTCCCTGATCGGCGAACATTCCTCGGTAGAGAACGTCCGCAAGCAGGCCGCGAAAGTCGCCCGAACAGAATTGAGCGTGTTGGTGCTCGGCAAGAACGGTACGGGCAAAGAAGTTTTGGCTCGAATGATCCACTATCAAAGCGACCGGCGAAACGGTCCGTTCATCGCCGTCAACTGCGCTGCTCTGGTCGAAACTTTGCTCGAGAGTGAATTGTTCGGGCACGAAAAAGGTGCTTTTACCGATGCCAACCAATCACGCAGCGGCAAGTTTGAACTCGCTAGTGGCGGAACGCTATTTCTGGATGAAGTTGGCGACATGAGTCCCGGTGGACAAGCCAAATTGCTCCGCGTTTTGGAAGACAAAGTCGTCGTTCGCGTAGGCGGTTCAAAAACCATTCCCGTTGATGTGCGAGTGATCGCGGCAACCAATCAACCACTCGAATCCATGATTGCCGAGAAGCGGTTTCGCGAAGATTTGTTTTTCCGCTTGAATGTGGTTTCGTTGACGCTGCCACCGCTTGCCGAGCGTGGGAACGATGTGCTGTTGTTGGCCAACCATTTCACAGAACAATTTTGCTACCAGATCGGTCGGCAAGTACCCCAATACAGTGAATCGGCCAAGGACGCTTTGCTGACTCACGCATGGCCCGGCAATATCCGTGAACTGCGGAACACAATCGAACGCGTTTGCTATCTCTGCAGCGAAGATGTTGTGGGTGTCGAAGACTTGATGTTGGGTGGAACCACGACGGGATCAACGGCAGCGGTGACAGGTCATATCAAGTCACCGGCCCTGACCGAAGCCACCAAGGAATTTCAGGTCGAGCATATTCAAAGAGCGATTGCATCTTGCGGCGGTAACATGACTGATGCCGCGTCGCGACTTGGTCTGCACCGTTCAAACCTATATCGCAAGATGCGACAACTCGGGATGGCGACGTCCAGCAGCGACGACGATTGAGTCGGCGGAAGTCCATTCAATCGCCATTCGTCGTTTTAGGACCCGCAGAATTTTAGGACCCGCAGTACTTTTGAATTAGTTCGGTAAACAGCTTGGTACCACGATCGAGTTCGTCAAGGCTGATCCATTCATCATTCGTGTGAGCCTGTTCGATGCTACCCGGTCCAAGCACCACGCGGTGATTCAGCTCGTGGTATTCGCTGCCGTCGGTGCCGTAACAAACCACGCTCGGTTGGCTATGCGTAATTTCGCTAAGTTCCTTTAAGAACGGTTCGTCTGGTTCAACCCACACGGGCAAGCCGCCCTGGAAACGCTGAAACTCCAATCCCAGTTCGTTGGCCTTTGTCCTGACACGCTCGATCAAGTCTTCTCCATCGACACCCGGCATCGTTCTTAAATTTGCCCAAGCGACGCAGCGAGGCGGCGTGATATTGACGGCCGTCATGAAATCACTGCAGCCGTAGTTCCAAGACAAATGCGGCGGGTCAAAGGCCGCGTTGTGGTAAGCCTTTTCTTGTCGTGTTTGCGCAGCGATATCGCGTAGAAGAGACAACATCGGCACCATCGCGTCGTTCGCATTGATCCCTTCGTCGGTACTACTGTGTGCTGCGCGACCATGACTGGTGATACGTAAGGTGGCGATTCCCTTGTGTCCGTGAACGACTTGTCTTGATGTCGGTTCGCCGATGATGGCGAGAGGTTGCGCGGCTACGATATCGCGATAGTAGTTAGACTTTGCAACCATTTGCCGAGCCCCACAGAAGGCAACTTCTTCATCCGCAGTACAGACAATCCATAGAGGTTGAGTTTGACTTTCGATCGGAATACTCGCTGCGGCTGCGATCATCGCCGCGATAGATCCCTTCATGTCGCAGGCCCCTCGCCCATACAAGCGACCATTGTGAATCAGCGGCTTGAATGCGTCATTGTCCTCATCGGTTGCAACAATCGGCGGGCCTACCCAATCATTGACGGGAACAACGTCGGTGTGCCCAAAATAGGCTAAGCCGCCAATCTGGCGTGGTTCGTGTTTGGTCTTGGGAAGCCGACGCCCAATGACGTTGCACTTCAACGTGCCCGCCAGATCGTAGTAGTTCGTCCACTCAACTTCAAAGCCCATCGCTTCGAGTTGGTCTGCGACCTCGCGAGATACCGCTTCGTTACTGACGTTGCTGACCGAAGGGAATTCGATCAGTCGTTGCAAACGGTGGATAGCATCTTCAATCATTCTGGTGAGCCAAACCAAATGGATTCGATCATATCGGCCATTTGTTGAGTATCGGTGCCTTCGGGTGACTCGGGCATCTGCCGCAGTTTCTCAATTCCAATCCTGCGTTCACCTATCGTCGCCTTCGCGCACACGGCTTGATAGATTGCCCGACATGCGGTCAACAACACGCCTTCATCAAACTTGAAGGCAGCAATTTTATGTGCCAGCCCCATCGGCAACTCATCAATGGAAAACGATTTTTGTCCGCCGTCGGCTTGCACCGTCAGTATGCCGTTTCGTTTTCCCACGACGACGTAGCGATTGTTTTCCGTAACCGCCAAGTCCTCTCCGGTGTTGAGATTGGGAATCGCCATCTCGATCGCTCCGCGATAGAACGTCGATAACTCACACACGTTGTGCAGCGTTCTGGCAGCCTCCTTTTGCTGATTGGTCATCGGAATTTCGATGTCCTGATCAGCGATGGATTTCATCGCCTCCCAATTCGCCGTCTTGATGATCGACCGAATCTCGGCAAGTCGCTGTTCGGCCTGCTGCCTCATTTCTTCGGTGACTTCAGCGGCAACCGGCATTGGTGAATCAACTGGCATCGGTTGGATTGCGACGTTGGATTCGGTCGGCGGGGTGGCGTTGCTCGAATCGCCCATGCTGGGTGACGGTTGTGTGGGTCGAGGTGGAAGTGGAACGTTCCCGGCCAAATTACCCATGACGGGATCTCGCGGTTTCGCCGGAGCAGGCCGAACGTCCGTCGCAGGTGACACACTTGAGCCCAACGGTTGATTCACCACAGTGGGAACTTCGCTTGGTGGCGGAGTTGTTGAGATCGTGATGCCCTTCTCGCTACGCGAAATCGCTAACGTTCCATCGCTGAAGTACATGAAGTGAACTAAGACAGCCACGATCGCCAACAATGCGAGGGTAAAGATTCCCATCACCATGGGACCGAGCCTAGACTTTCGCCGTCGGATTTTTGGCTTACCCGCTCGAAGTTTGGGAACCACAGGGTCATTGCCAGCGGCTGTTGTGGCGATTGCTGGTTGCGGCTCGAAGGTACCAGCCGTTTCGGGTTCGTCCACGTTTCGCATGATCGGCGATCCGTCGGGCGTCACCGCTGGACCTTGAAACAATCCAGGCGGCATGCTGCTTTCGGATTCGACAGGCGACTTGGGTGTTGAACCAGCGGCCGTGGGCGATTGTGGTCGAGGTGGGGTTGGCGGCAACACGGACGCAAGCGGATCCGTCACGGGTAAAAGACTGGCCAGCGGATCGGTGGAACCCGAGGTCGGCGTCGGGGCTGATCTTGCGATTCCCAACTGAGCGTCCAAAGCCGCCTTCTTCTCTTTATCTAGAAGTATCACTCGGCTTGCTTGGACCAGTTTAGCCGCCGTCGCCCAAACCGATGGTTCGCTCTCGGACTTTACTGCCTTCAATTTCGCGATCAACGCGTTGATGCTTGTCGTGATCTTCGTCGTGTCGGATTCACCCATTTCCAACCCGAACACTTCATAGGCGTTGTAACTCGACGACGAGCTTCCATGATTGTCCCGGCTTTTAACGGGCAGCAGTTCCGAGAGCTTGCGGTAGGCCATGGATTTGTCTGGCACTTGAAAAGGAAGAAAGAACTGGTTGTCCTGAATGACAATCGAAACGATGGGATGGGCTACTGACTTACCGGCAATTCTAATAAACCACGGCAAACCAAGTGAGCGTGAGTTTGATGCGGGCTTTGCAAGTGAGGCGACAACGTGTTCGCGTCTCCACCGGTAAGAATCACGATACCTGGGGACGTAAGGGGCTCGTCCTGGCCACTGAAATAGCGACTGACAAGCGAGTCGATAGCTCCGGCCACTCCGATCAATATACCGCCGTGAATGGCATCGTTAGTGTTCGTTGCTGGCAACCGGAGCGGTCGGTCGGTATTCCAAAGGATTTCAGGCAATGCATCGGTTCCCATCGCCAAAGCGCGTGATTGCAACGACAATCCAGGCAGGATCGCACCGCCGCAAAAGTGGCCCGCGTGGTTGATCCAGTCGACCGTAATCGCTGAACCCGCATCAACGACAGCCATTCCCGACCTTCGCGATTGAAGGGGAACCAAGCGGCTTGCCGCAAAGGCACTTAAGAGACGATCGATGCCTAACTTTGAAGGTGAATCGACTGCGACCTCAATGGGAACATCATCAAACGTGATGCAATCGATCGTTGATGCATCCACTTCATTCTCAATCGCCTCAATCAGAGTTTCCGCTGCATGGCGATGCACACTTGATATCCGCCAACGCGTTTCTTGACAGGCCACGACCGTTTGCACCCAATGAATGGCTTCGAGGTGCCAATGGGAATGGTCGTGTTTGATAGTGTGATCAACCACTTGGTCACCCTCACGGAGCGCCAGTTTTACAGCAGTGTTTCCAACATCAACAGCAACAGTACAAACACCGCTGCTCACGGTTGGACGTCCTTCGCTTGCCGATCGTTGGACATGTCCGCCGTTGGACCGCTGAGGTGAGGAGGAAGACGCTTGGTCTTGGTTTCGATGTTCGCCTTCAGATCGGATGTCCTTAGAGGTGTGACTTCCTCGCCAGCCTGGATCATCAACTCGCGGCGTTTTTCGACAACGTCCATGATCTCGGCAACGAGTTCATCGATGCCTTCGCCCGTTGCCGCACTGATCAACGAAACCGGTCGTCCTGAAATGGTTTCGAGGGCCGCTCGCACGTCCGATGCCGATTCGTGTTCGCACTTAGTGACCACAATCATCTCGTCTCGCTGAGCCAATTGTTCGTCGTACTGCTTTAACTCATCACGAATAGCACGGTAGTTTTCAATCGGGTCTGTGGCGTCCGTCGGTTCAGGTTCGATTAGGTGAACCAGCAATCCTGCTCTTTCGATGTGCTTGAGGAACTCGTGTCCCAGACCGACTCCTTCACTTGCACCTTCGATCAACCCGGGAATATCCGCCAGCACAAAAGAGCGTTCGCCGAGATCGACGATTCCAAGGTTGGGATGTTTGGTGGTGAATGGGTAGTCGGCGATTTCGGGTCGAGCACTGCTGATTCGGGCGAGCAAGGTACTCTTGCCAGCGTTTGGTTTTCCAACCAAGCCAACGTCCGCGATGGATTTCAGCTCCAAAATCACGTCACGAGCCTCGCCTTCCTCGCCGGGGGTGCATTCGCGTGGGGCTCGGTTGGCGCTGTTTTTAAACGATGCGTTTCCACGACCACCTTTACCACCTCGGGCGATAACGAACTCCTCACCCGGCTGTTTCAAGTCGCGAATGACAAATCCACCTTTGGCATCAATCACCGTGGTGCCTGGCGGAACCAGGACTCGTAGATCCTTACCGCGTTGCCCGGTTCGCATCGAGCCTTGACCCTGACCGCCATTCTTGGCTCGATAGACGCGGCGATTGGCAAACGCGGCCAAACTGTTAACGCCCAATTGGGCTTCTAGGATGATGCTTGCTCCATGCCCGCCGTCGCCACCATCGGGGCCACCTCGGGGCACGTACTTTTCGCGACGCATGCTGCTGCAGCCATCGCCGCCTTTTCCAGCCACCAATTCAATTTGGATTCGATCGACAAACATGGCTGGGGAACACCGCTAACAACGAAACGAGGAAACAAAATTCAGCCATCTCAAACGGATCAGCCAGAGTTTCCTTATTGTAGCAGAGATCAGCAGTTTTCTAGAGGTTGGCTCAGCAGAACCTGGATTCGACGGTCCGCAGATCGACTAGCGAAACAGCCAACGATAATCGAGGCGTTCATCAAGGCCATACTGGTCCAGGATGTACTTTTGCTCGGTCGGATTGGTGTAAGCGGGAACGCCGAACCGAATCTCATCATCGGTCTGGTTGATCTTGTCGCCTGGTCGGTAAAAGTTGAGCTGCAGGATTTTGCGACGATAGGGAGCTTCATCGCCTTCGCCATCCTGTTGAAAGGCATTGGTCAAACCTGATACTTCAACAGATACAAAGTCCATGTCTGGATCAACGTCTACCCATGTCGCGACGCCCCAGACACCGTCGGAAGCCGAATCGCCAGCGTACGGAACTGGCACCCGAGTGATCTCAACCGAGTTGTACAGGGGCGCACTAATCTGTTCGCGAGCCCTGATCTTTGCAGTTGCCGTTGGCAAGATGCGATCAAGGTACTCCTTGCCGGTGGCATTATTGTTGAGCACCAACATGGGGAAGAATCGTCGGTTGTCGTAGCGAACCTTCTCGACGCGTTTGTAAATCTGTACCCCGGCAACCGTATCCGCTGCCGGACGCAGGTCACCGCCTCGATATCGCACTCGATAGACCATGTACCACACCAACTTCCGTTGCAGCCGTCCGTTAGGCCCGGGAACATCGATGAAGGCATGACGCAGCGGTTTGAACGCAAATTCAAAGCAATAGATTTCGCGACGCAAGATTACCTGCTTCGCCATCTCCACCAGCGTTCGTGAGCGAGGATCAAAATGGGGTTCGCCGTTTTCGTGGGTATCGCCACCAAATTGGATTTCCGGATAGGTATCCAGGAAGGTCTTTAGCGTCAGCGGTCCGTCAAACGTTTCGTCCGGTTCCGGCGAAGGCGGAATAACGCGAACCACACCGGGGGCAAACCGAGTTTCCTCGACGCTCGATGGATCTCTCTTGGAAGCGGGATCTTGCCCTTGAGATTGCGCACCGCTGGCGAGTGCCATTGCGGCGATCAAACCAAGCAGCGTGAAGGTGCGAGCCATAGACGATGAGCGAACGGGCATCAAATTTTCCATCGAGTTTCGACGTCAATACTAATCAAGCGAGTGAGGAACCTATTTGAGGTCACTCGCTGATTGTACTTCGTTTCCTGGAGAATCGTTAGAAATTGCGTCGGCGATTCGCGTGGACTTTGGCTGAGATTCGTCGTCTGCGACCTCCTTGGCGGCCTTGGCAGATCGCTCAATCAGACGCATCGAGTCGGCCAATTGCAGGTCTGAGCCCGCAAATCGCTTCATGTTTTCCTCTTCCAGGGTGAATGTCGCCAACATTCGCCGCCCGGCATCATCTGAAAAGTGCATCAAGACCCACTGAATCGGAACACCCTCGACGGACCCGGTAGCCGACACGCGAAGGACCCGTAGATCAGTGGCCGAGACGCGTTCCTCAGCCTCGACGATCTCCACCAGTTGGTCGCCAAGAGTCCGTTTGACGTCCTCTGCAAAGGCCTCTAGCGTCCATTGCTTGCCCGCCTCTAAGGAGGGAAGAGGTCGGAAATCGCACTGAGCCACACTGCGGTCATCACGGGTCATCCGCATCATCGCCGCGCCCGGTACATCCGTCATCATTCGCCACTGGCGATTCATCAAGGTAGCAAAGCCGATGTAGTCGCTCTGCAAATCAACGAACATTCGGTCTGCGGGGATGTCGCCCATCACGTCGACGTCCTCAAGATCTTGGCTAAGTCCCATTGACATCGTTGTCGGTTTACGCAACAAGCGGATGGTGGCGGCGACGTCAAAGCCGGGTTCGGCAATCCCGATGTCGCGCGTTTCATGTAGCGCCATCGCAAGCCATGTGCAGGTGCCCAATTGACGATCAAACGTCAGCTTGCCGACCGCGCGAACCACGGTGGGAACACCATCCACACTGCCATCAATTTGGCCTTTGAATTGAATCTTCGCTTCACTCTCATCCAACGAAACCACTTCGGCTTCGATGTCACTAACATCCGCCGACGTCAAATTCAGCACCGAGGCGAGCGATTCGCGATCAGGACGATATTTCGAACCGATGGTGACCTTCTCGCTCGGCAACAGGCTATCCAGCCCGACGCTTGAGGCTGGTAATCGCAACAGGTCTAGTTCGTCGCGAGTGAAATAGTCGTCGACCGAATAAATAACCTCAGGCATCGTTTCGCGACGAACGATCGCCTGCCGAACCGATTCCCGCAACTCGGATTTAAACGTCGTCTTGTTTAACGAGCTTTCGACCGACGCCTTGTGGTAATAACGCTCGGCACAGGTAACGTAGTCACCAGCGGAATACTTGCTGCCTTGATCATCCGCAAAACGAAAACGTTCTTCGTAGTCGAAGGTCGCGTTGCTCGTGATGGGCAACTTCGCGCTAATTTTACGCGACACCAGCGGATTGCTTGCGATGTCGACGTTGCCTTTCACGTCCAGCTCAACGCGTACGCGAAACAACTGGTGCTTTGGATTGGGCTTTAGCTCGACCCCATCGCGAGTGTCAGCCGTTGCTTCTTGCGCGATGATTCCTGCACTCGCGATCACAGCGGCGATCAAGAATTGACGGCGGTCTGCTTTTGGGGTCTTGGCAGCAAGCGTTTTGGTGCGGGTGGTCGTGTGGTTAGACGGTTTCCGTGCAGACATTTTGAATCCGAATCCTGTGGCGAATCATCAGGTGAAAAAGCATGGACCCTAAAGCCGTGGGTCCACCTTCGTCTTTGATCGACTCCTACACCCGATCGGATTCAGCGTAAATTCGTCAGAATTCCTACGATCGGAGACTGCACCGTAGTCGTGAAACAAGCTGCCTGTGAAACTGGCACTACGCTAGCTATGTGTGCCTTGGACAATGGCAAGCGTTCTCAGGACGCGACGGTATAACCTTCAAAGTCAGGAAGGATTTACAAGTGTCTCACCGGCACAGGCTAAAGCCGAGGGAAGATTGAAAACCTTTGCGAAGCAGTAACTTGTTGTTCGCAAACGAGTTAGCGATTTGGCGGATTAGATTCACCGAAAAATGAATGGTTTTGGTCCGGAATTTCCTCTAGTCGTCACTGGTCAGTTGGGAATTCCCAACGTTCGCATCCTATTTCACATGATGGCAAACTGGGGCGCAACTTCGATGAAGATTGATTGTCCCAGTTCAAATGATAAAAAACTGCGAACTTCGGTAAAATTTAGCTGGTCAGAAGGATGTTCACGCGGATGTTTTACGCGTAGTACACAATGGAAGTGCAGGCAAGGAGTTCGGCAGGACCAATGTGTAGATAACCACGGCAAGTTGAACAGGGAATCAAGTGTGACCAATCTTGTCACACTTCCCTTCGATACTTTCCGTGTCCCACCAAGGTCGCTTACGGAATGGGCGACAACCGGGAAATTAATTCGGTACGAGAGTTGTGCGATCCGCCGGGGCCGCAGGGACAATAAAACGACTACGAGTACCAACACAGGGAGTAACTGGTGATGCACGAAGATTATCGTAACGGACAACTGAAGGAACTTCGCGATCAACTCACACGCTTTGCCCCCAAGGGCAAGAAGATTGAACAAGCAGACTTAGCTGAGAATCTCTATCACGAGATCGACACCCATCGGTCCTACGCACTTGATTACGTCTGTTTCCGTGTTACCAACTATCGACGCGAGCAATCGAGTCGGTCAAACATCGCTGGTGTGGACGTCAAGCATGACCTGCGATTGCTCATTGAAGACCTTAGCGATTCAGCCGATATCGCGATCGAAGAAATTCCAGAGCAAGTTCATACGATGGAGGATCTAAGCAAGTCCTTCCGTGTATCGACCAAGACGATTTCACGATGGCGTGATGCTGGCTTGGTTTCTCGTCGGTTTCTTTTCGGTGGTCGCAAGCGAGTGGGTTTCTTGCATTCAAGCGTTGAGCGATTTGCCGCTGAAAACCGCGACAAGATCCGCCGAGGCGAACGCTTCAGCCAGCTTACCGATGAAGAAAAAGGTGAGATGATTGAACGAGCCCGCCAAATGGTTGAAGGCGGGGCGAGTCTTGCCGAAGTCACCCGTGAACTGGCTGCCCAAATGGGACGCAGTCCAGAGACGATTCGTTACACGCTGAAGAACTTTGATTCCGTTCACCAGTCGGTCGCGATCTTCCCTGATCATCGAGGCGCACTTACCGATGACGACAAGCGAGCGATCTTCAAGCTGCATACGCATGGACACACGGTTTCGAGCTTGTGCAAACGGTTCAAGCGAACTCGAACAAGCATCCATCGCATCCTGCTGGATATGCGCATCGAGCAAGTAATGGAATTGCCACTCGATTACATCTACAACGAAGAGTTCGAAGTCGCTGCTCGCAAAGATGAATTTCTTGGCGAGTTGCCGGAACCGGCTAAGGCCCCTCGGAAAACTCGCACGCCAGCCGGTTTGCCGAGTTACCTCGCTGCCCTCTACGACGTCGCGCTGCTGACTCGTGAACAGGAATACCATCTGTTCCGCAAGATGAATTACTTGAAGCATTGTGCTAGCCGACTTCGTGAGCAACTTGATTCGGCCGATGCGGATCGTTCGTCTTTGATGAACCAAATTGATGGTTTGTACGAGCAAGCCGTGCTAGTTAAGAACAAGATTGTGCAAAGCAACTTGCGATTGGTGGTTTCGATCGCCAAACGGCACGTCAAGAGTAGTGACGATTTCTTCGCTCTCATTAGCGATGGCAACATGTCGCTCATCCGGGCGGCTGAGAAGTTTGACTACTCGCGTGGTAACAAGTTCAGTACCTATGCTTCATGGGCAATTATGAAGAACTTTGCTCGCACCATTCCCAGCGAGTTCAAGCATCGCGATCGTTTCCGCACCACTACTGAGGAACTCTTTGTTTCGCGTCAAGACAACCGTTTGGATCCGTACATCGAAGAAACGGTTCAAAAGACTCGTCAACGTGAACTGTCGAAGATCCTCAACCGCTTAGATGATCGCGAACAAAAGATTATCGTGGCTCGGTTCGGTTTGGGTCGAGATAAGGAACCTTTGACGTTGAAGGAAGTTGGCGAAGAAATGGGTGTCACCAAAGAACGTATCCGTCAACTTGAAGCTCGTGCGTTGTCAAAACTTCGTGACGCTGCCGATGAAGCCAAGATCGATGTCGAATTGGGTGCCTAGGCGGTCTTGCTCCTGCGGCACAACCCGCAAGGTTCCCATCAAGCATCAAGGTTGTGTGCAGTAATGCTCAACTAACTCACCAAGCCGAGGCAGGCAATCTGCTTCGGCTTTTTTGTTGGTTTGTTGAACCTGCACCACAGACGACGCGTCGATATCCTTAGCAGTTCCTCATTGAAGAAAGAAAGACATGGACGACGATGGACTAGCCGGGCCTACGCCAACCGGTGCACTCCTTACCGATCTCTATCAATTGACGATGGGATACGGATATTGGAAGTCGGCACGTCATAATCGTCGCAGCGTGTTCCATCTCTTCTTTCGCAAAACACCATTCGGCGGTGGGTTTGCAGTCGCTGCAGGGATCGGACCAGCACTCGATTGGCTTGCGAACTTCCAAGTCACCAGCAGCGACATCGCCTATCTCGCTACGCTGAGCGGCAACGACGGAAAGCCACTCTTTGACCAACCGTTCTTGAACGCGATTGGTGACATGCGATTGGAAGTGGATGTCGATGCGGTGGACGAGGGAAGCGTTGTGTTCGCCCACGAACCCTTGATGCGGATATCGGGGCCGCTATGGCAGTGTCAGTGGATCGAAACGGCTTTGTTGGCGATCGTGAACTTTCAGACGCTGATTGCAACCAAGGCAGCAAGGATCTGCCACGCTGCAGGCGGTGAAGACGTGTTGGAGTTTGGACTTCGACGAGCTCAAGGGGTCGATGGCGGTTTGTCGGCCTCACGGGCTGCCTACATTGGTGGCTGCGCCGCTACCAGCAATGTACTAGCGGGAAAGCTCTATGGAATTCCTGTACGTGGAACTCATGCCCATAGCTGGGTGATGTCGTTTGACACTGAACTCGAAGCCTTCGAACATTACGCTGCGGCGATGCCCAACAACTGCGTATTCCTTGTGGACACGTACAACACGATCGTTGGAGTCCACAACGCCATCAAAATTGGTCGCAAGCTCGAAAAGCTGGGGCGTCGAATGGTTGGTGTCCGGTTGGACTCGGGCGACTTAGCCGCACTGAGCATTCAAGCTCGGCAACTGCTTGATGCGAGCGGTTTTCAAGACGCAAGAATTGTGGCCAGCAATGACTTAGATGAGTACAGGATCCAAACGCTGAAGCACGAGGGAGCGAAAATTTCGCTTTGGGGAGTGGGGACCCGATTGGTGACCGGAGGCGATCAAGGCGCCCTCGGCGGAGTCTACAAGTTGGCGTCTATCGAAGACGGACAAGGGAAAATGCAGCCCTGTATCAAGCTCTCGCAAGACGCAGTCAAAACGTCGACGCCGGGAGTTCAGCAAGTTCGACGCTACTTTCATGGTGATCAGATTTCGCACGATGTGATCTATGATCCGTCGCTCGCGATTCCGTTCGTAAATGACGCTTGTTGCGTGACCTTGATGGGATCATCCAGTGATCAATCGCCAACCGATCATCATGTTGAACTTTTGTCTCCGGTAATGCGAAACGGAACGCGGTTGGGCAACCAACCAAGTCTCATTCAGGTTCGACAGGCAGCGATCGACCAAGTCGGGAAACTGCCAGTTACCTTTCGTCAGCTAAGCTGTGACCGAGCATTTGACGTCTTACTGGAACCGCAACTCTGGCAGCTCAAGCAAAGTTTGATCGAGGAAGCTAAGGCCGATTCTACTTCCGTCATTCATGGACCGGCAACGCGATGAACGTTTTGCTACTGATCGACCTGCAGAACGATTTCATGCCGGGCGGATCGCTCGCGGTGTCGGACGCTGACGAAGTGATCCCGATCGCCAACGCAATGATGAAACGAGTTGATCTTGTCGTGGCAACTCAAGACTGGCATCCCGCCAATCACGGTAGTTTCGCTAGCCAACATGCTGATTGCAAAGTCGGCGACCTCATCGAACTTGCGGGGTTGCCTCAGATCGCGTGGCCCGATCACTGCATCGAAAGCACTATGGGGGCAAGTTTTCATCCCGCTTTGAATGTTGACGATATACATCACATCATCCACAAAGGCACGGATCCAAAGATCGACAGCTACAGCGGCTTCTTCGACAATGGCCGTCGGGCGGCCACCGGCCTGCATCACTACTTGCAAACCCAAGGTGCAATTCATCTGCATGTCATGGGTATTGCTAGTGACTACTGCGTTAAGTTCACCGTCCTGGACGCGTTGAGCCTCGGCTATCAAGTCACCGTCGACCTAGACGGTTGTCGCGGAGTCGAACTCACACCCGGCGATATAGATCTAGCCGTCCAGGAAATGTCTAAAGCAGGAGCCTCGGTTCAAACGTGATAGTTCTCATTGCCGAAGCCGAAGGGTTAAATCGCAAATAGTGTGATTGATCCCTATCATTACGAAGACGGTTCGAGCGAGTTATTCAAGCCGTATCAGTTTGGGGCGGTGGGATTTGGGTCGGGACGTTGGGTCTTCGACATGACGTTCGAGGTAGCTAATCCACTGGTTGTCTGCTGCAATCTCGATTCTACGTATCGGTGCTTGTTCGTCATGCGTGGGAATGTGACCGAGGTACTGCAAGGTCTCTGCATCCCAAAGCGAAAGATGACCGGTGTAGTTTCCCGCAACGAGATATCGACCCGTAGCATCGACCGATAGCGCGGTGATAGCGCTGTCTATTCCAACATGCAACGTAGGACGCGGCCAACGATCGCTAGTCATCGTTACTTTTCCAGCTAAATCATGCCGTCGAATCCGCCCATCCCTCGCACCGGAGTAGACCGAATCGCCGACTGGTTCTTTGATCACAGCGGTTAGCCCACCGATGCCGGAATCAACGGTTTGGCTAATCGCCTTGGATCGAACCCATTGCTTCACAAGGTCACCAAGCAAAACGAGGTCTTGGGAATCGGAAAACCACGCTGCATCAACCGAACTTGTCAGTTGATGTTCGGAAACGAGCGATACAGAGGGTTGGTTGCCGTTGTTGCCAAGCTCGAGAACAAGCAGTGAGAATCCAGCCACACATATCGCGACCTCCGTTCCTTCGCTATTCATCGTGATGAAGTCAACAGAATTTCGCGTTGAATTCTCGTCGACGACATGGGGAATGCGGTGGAATATCTTTCGCGAATCAAAGTCTAGGAAATCCACCGAGCCGTTAACTCGACCGATGACCAACACTCGTCCGTGCGGGTCGAGACATAGTTCCGATACAGTGGATTTTCCGGCGGAAACAATGATTTCGGAATGTCCTGTGAACGCATTGGACAACCTAACGCTACCGTCGGTGTGACCACTAACGATCGTTTCTTTACCATGACGAACGATCGTTGCCGCTGGCGGAACCGACTGGATCGATCGGTCAATAGTCGAGCGATCTAGAACAGTGACTCGCCCATCTTCGCCACCGGAAATGATGCGGCCAAGTGAATCGACCGCGAGTTGATTCACGGGACCTTGATGGATAACGCGGCGATCCGAGCAAGTCGGTTCCGTTGGCGGCACATTTTGGCTAGCCGCCAGGATGTCGACCATGTCGTAACAAATGACGTCACCCGCTGCGCTACCGATGAACAACTGGGAATTGTCTTTTGAAAAAACGACGGAATCAGCATACGAACTCGATGAATCCAGGAGAATCGACCAGATGACTTCGCGACGATGCTGCGATTCGGGATCGAATGATCCTGGAAACTCATGCGGACTGCCGGCCGATAAATCGGCAACCACCACGCGACCACCATCCGAATAGGAAACGGTTACCGCCACATAGCGTTGATCATGAGAAACCGAAATGCGGTGAATGTTGTAGCACATGTCCGTCAATTTCATGGCGCGATTTTGAATTTTCAGTTCGCGCAGAACTTCATGGGTAGCCGAATCGAACTGCAAGAATAGATCGGCCTCGTGGATGAATGTGATCGTCGATCCATCAACCGAGGTGTGGAGCTCTCGGTGACGTCGATGCGAGGGAAAGACTTTCTTGTAAGACTGGTCGGCCAATGATATTAGGCTGACCGGGCTATACCGACAGCCGATTGCCAACTGGTCGGGATCCGCCAAAAACGTCAGCGACTCAATCGTGGTGGGAAACCCCCAACGAGTGAAGATTGGTTTGTCATCATTGTTTTCAAAGACGTGAACTTCGTTGGCAGCGAAAACACTACGAGTGCCCGGTTGATCGCATAAGCCGACCGCAATTCGTTCAGCATTCTCGCTGACCGCCAAGGCGCAAATATTCTTGCCCTCGGGCATGACCAGTTCGCGAACTACTTTGCCGCTTTGGTCATCGACCATACGTAAGGTTCCGTCGACGTATCCGATGCAGGTTTGACCTTTGCTGTTAACCGGAGCAATTTCAGCAACCGGTGCGGGGCCCTCGGGCCACTGAGTCGTTCCTTCGCCAACGAGATTGCCAAGCATGGCGACGGCAAAATCGTTGTCGGCGTCGGAGTCCACATACTCTTTGATACGATTGACGGTAGCGGCGGCATCGGGTGCATCGCCACGACTTAGCGAGGCAAGTGCGAGCTTGATATCTGAAAGCATCGCAATTCGTTTCGCTTTCGCCCGGCTTTCAAGAGCCAACTCGCGCTGTCGACGTTCACCATCCAAAGATTCTTCGGCCAAAGCTTCGGCATCCAACGCACGCGAAACAGCGACCTGAAGCACGTGCTGTTGTTCTCTTAGCGCACGATTGTGTGACATCGAAATCACTGCAGTGGATGAGATCGCTATCAGCATCAAGGTCAGTAAGGCGGACTCAACGGGATGTCCACCAACGAAGGTCAAGGACCGTTCAATAATCCCGCGTGGCCTTGCTTTCACTTCAAGGCCCTGTTGAAATCGCCGCAAGTCATCAATCAGATGGGAAACGGATGGATAGCGTTGATCAGGTTCGAGCTCGAGACATCGTAGGCAAATAGCTTCAGCGTCGAGAGGAACCGACGCCTTGACGCTTCGCAATTTTGCTGGTGGACCAGTACAGACGGCTTCCACCATCTCGATGCCGGACTTTTCGGCATGAGGAAGACGACCGGTGAGCAAGCGATAAAACAGCACGCCCAACGCGTATTGATCACAGGCTTCGTTGTGGTCCAACTGCGAATGGAGAAACTGCTCGGGTGCCATGTACTGGAACGTACCCACCAAGCGCCTAGCCGTCTGTTCGTCGATCGTCTGACTGAGATCGCGAACCAAACCGAAATCGGTCAATCTAGGTTCAAACGGCAACTTGGAATCGTTCGTGGTCATAGCCAGGATAATGTTGGCCGGTTTGATATCGCGATGCACAAGTGACCGACCATGAGCATGCTCGATCGCACTTGCCAAACGCACCATGATCTCGACGGAATCAGCTACCGAAAGACGGTCAGCATTGTCCCGAAGCCACGACGCCAAGGTCGGGCCATCGCAGAACTCGGCAACCAAATACAACCTTCCATCGATGTCTAAGACTTCGTAGATAGGTACTAAGTTAGGATGGCTCAATCTGGCGACCGCGCGAGCTTCACGCAACCGTTGTTCATCGGGTAGATTCGGCGACGAATTCCTACGCAGTGCTTTGATCGCAACATCACGCTGCAGCACTTCATCGAAACCTCGATAAACCGTTGCGAAGCCACCGCTGCCTAAAATTCCCCGGATTGCGAATCGCTCGATTTGCTCGGGCATGGCACCATCGGCAGGATCCTTTGCGTCGCAGGAAATGCTTACGGTGGCGTCATCGAGACTACGCTCTTTAAAAAGAGCATGCAGCAATTTGATTGTCTCTACTAACTTTGGGTCGAGCGAATTCGCATTGCTGGGACCATCCTGTTCGGACGCCAGGTGATCATCATAGGCAGTCGCTTTCTCAATCAACCGCCGGTATGAAGTATTGGATTGAGTCGTTCGGAAACTCATGGGCGATCAGAATTCAATTGAGTACTGATCCGGGTAATCGCATGCATCCAGCGGCGACGGCATGTCGTCGTTGAGATCTCTAGTTCTGCGGCGATCTGTTCGAACGTCATGTTTTTGAGGTAACGCAACTCGACGATCTGACGTAGTTGTTCAGGCAAACCGCCTAATTCTGCAAGCATTTGATGTACCTGTTCTTGAGCTTCAATTTGCTCGCTCGGTGCAATTCCATTCGTAGCACCAGAGGTCGGTAACGGGTAGGCCTTGCCTTCGTGGTCGTCAAGAGAAACCATGCTACGACGATGTCGCCGAATGCTGTCGACAACCTTTCGTTCGGCAATTCGCATGACCCAGCTACGGAACTCTGCTTGGGTGTTGCCACGAAACTGGCTTCGTTTAGCTTGAACTAGGCACAACACACTTTGCACCACGTCGGAAACGCCCAGATGACGGCGGATGGATCTGGGCAATCGGTTGTCCACGATCTTCATAACGAATTGACCACACTGTTCCCAACAAAAATCCTCGGTGGAGTATTCGCCATCAGCAAAGAATGGCATCGAGGATTCGCTGGCTGTTTTGGATGGCTCGGTGGGGTCATTGGAGTGAGTGTTCACGAGAATCTTTCTACCGTGCCTCGAAGTGCCGTGCTTCAGCGGACCACGCCCCTGAAAACTCGAATGAGTCGTCAATGGCCGACGTTCAATGATCTCATCATCGGAATGATCTTACTTACAATCAAACTTTCAACGGTCTTCTAGGCAACATAGTGCTCGAGCCATCAAAAACATTGTCGAATTTTCGATAGATTATTGGCGAATCGCCCATCGGCATCCGTCTCTCTATCTAAGCGACATTGTTTTTTCGCAAGCCATCATTTTGGGGGATGGACTGCATCTTGAATGGTGAGTGCATTTCCCAAGTGCTTCCTTGCCGGTTAAAGTCGCTAAGTCACGGCTGGGCTTGGAACGCAACTTTAGCAGCTTTGAACGTGATTGATGATCGATGCTCGTAGAAGGTGATTGGAAATGGGTGATGCAAATTCCTTTCGACAACGTCGTGATCGCGGATTCACGATTGTCGAATTGTTGGTGACGATCACAGTCATCGGAATTCTGGTCGGTTTACTATTGCCCGCCGTGCAAGCCGCTCGCGAGGCTGCCCGACGGATGGACTGCAGCAATCGATCTCGGCAGATTGGGCTGGCCTTTCACAACTATCACTCCGCATACAAACAACTTCCGCGAGCTTGGTGGCTCGAGACGCCTCCTTCACGATCTTTCAACGGCAGCAACTGGTCCATGGATCTCTTGCCATTCCTTGAACTGGACATGGTTTGGCTTCGGATTGACCAAAGTCGCTTGAAGGCGGACCAAACCAGTCCGTCGAGTGTGGCTGCATTGCAGCAACCCATTGGTGTTTTTACCTGTCCTTCGGCACCGGGCGAACCAGAAACTCGCCGTTATCGATTCGATGCGACACAGGCTGGCCTGCCATTCACGGCAACCAATTTGGCTCCATCGGATTTCAGTCCGACGACAGGCGTGCGAGGTTTGATCGCCAATCATGCGTTTGGCTCTCAACTGGCAAGTAATCGCGAAGGAGCACTGCAGGTTGTCAGCGAAATCTTTGGAGGCGACAACGATGGACACTTTCGTGACATCCTCGATGGTCTTTCCCACACATTCTTGGTGGGCGAACGTACCGGGGGAAACCAGATTTACAACGGCAACCAATATGATCCGGTAGCGACCATGTTCTTGAGCGAACTTGATGGTGGAGGTTGGGGAGACCTACTTAACGGCGAACATTGGATTCAAGGTTCGCTCAAAGGTGGAATCGGTTGGCCGCCTCAAGGTGGCCCGTGCGCAGTCAATTGCACAAACGCCCGCGGTTTTGGGTTTCACAGCTTTCACGTCGGTGGGTGCCACTTTGTGATGGCGGATGGTTCGGTTCAGTTCTTTAATTCGGAAGTTGATGCTCGATTGTTTGCATCGCATGTAACACGTCGCGGGGGCGAAACCATTGCTTCACAATAGGGCAACCATGATGGGGCGGCGTATGCCGATGTTCGTTATGACTCTTGCGGTTCTAACGATCGGATGTGGTAGCCCGAAACGGAATGGTGACTACGTCAAGATTACAGGAACCGTTCATGTGGATGGGGCGCCCGCTGAGGGTGTTGTGGTCCGACTTTATTCGGATTCGCAAGGCACTTCCTTATCCAATGGCGTCAGCGGGCCCGATGGAAGGCTAACCATATCGACTCATGAGCTAGGCGATGGAGCGTTGCCAGGGCGCTACGAAGTCACATGCACCTGGAGCGATTTCGATCCTCTTTCGCGATCATGGACCGGCGACCAATTAGAGGGGCGGTACGCGACCAAGGGCGAATCAGGAATTGTGTGGGACGTCGATGCCGAGGACAGCTTTGATGCTGGCATCCTCGATCTTCGCAATCCCGCAGCGAAGTAGAATCTCAGCCGAATAAAAGAGTACCGAACCAACATCACCACTCGGAACGAAGTAACCTGCAGAACGACGTCCCCTGCAGAAAGTTCCCTGCGGAAGCACTGTTTAACGCGGTCGATAGATGTCAAACGTCCGTTGGTGATGTTGCATGATTCTATCTCCCTCAACTTCGTAGCTACCGGCGGCGGTGTGCGAGACGTTTGGGATCGATAAGAATTCGTGCGAGATACCAAGTTCGTTGAGGTATGCGGAATACTTCAGATTGAATTCGTAGTTGAAGCACTTTGTTCCGTCCCAAACCAAAATGCTTAGGTCGGGCTTATCGGATCGAGAGGAATACACTTTGGCTAAATCCCAGGCGTTGTACCCGAGTGGCATGAAACGCAATTTCTCAGACTCGTAGCCATTGTTTTCCTGGATTCTCTTTTCTGGACCGTAACCCGATCCGCCGGGTGCGACCGAAAGAAACAAGTCGGGATGTTTGAACATGATACGCGTTACACCGCGTCCGCCTTGCGAGTAGCCTTCCAGCGCCCGTCCTTCGCGGGTGCCCCACGTTCGATACGTTGAATCGATGTGCGGAATGAGTTCGTCGATAAACACGGACTCACCCATGCCATGTTCCAACTCTGGCATGTCGTACCAACTAATTGGGCCACCGTTGGGAAAAACATAGATTGTTGGTTTGATGGTTCCCTTTTGAATGGCTGCGTCGATAAAGCGAGACAATCGGATAGCCTTGTTCTCTCCACCGGGACGACCGCCGTGAAGGTGATAAACGACGGGATAGCGATCTTCTGACGTATCGTAGCCGGGCGGAAGATAAACGTAGTACCCGACATCAAATCCCATCGACGCACTTGTGAAGGTGGCGTGCCTCAACGTCTTGGCTAACGATTTGTTCTTTGATTGTGATCTTGCCGGTGGCGATGACCATGCAAATGGTTTTGCAGGCTTCGCTGCTTGATCCTTTGGCTTTGGATTGGATGTTTGAGCGAATGTAGAGTTTGCCAAAACGAAAAGGGTTAGCGTGGCGGTTGTTGTAAATATCGCTCGGTTCATGTCGCTGTTATCGCTTTGTACATAATTAAAATCGAACTCCGGCAACCGCGACGATCTTTCGGCTTCAAAGTATCGTGCTGGTGATCGCGAACGAGTCTAACGGATTCTGGGTGAATGATGGGTTCGCGTTGTTATCCATTCCGAGGTATCGGGTTTCGCATTTGAACGGTTCACTTCTTGGACAGCTAGAACAAGGTTCGTCGTTAGCTGAACCAATCCACCAAGAATCAAGACCACATAGCAAGTGGTCGCAAAGGGGGTTGCTGCTGAGGACAGCGCAGGAACGCCCATTGCAACACTCAACGATGACCCAAAAACTGCTAGCAGCGTCTTGAACTCCGTCGGCCCGAACTTCGCGAGCGTGAATTCACCGATAAGCTTCGCCTTAATATTGGTTAGCACAGCGGTCGCGAACAAACAAACCACCGCAACGATGGCGAGGTCCAAACGGTTGATGGCGACACCGATCCCGATAAGCCAGTAAGCGAACGAAAGCGGATCCGTGAAATGATCGAGCAGTTCGCCACCGTTGCGGCATTGTCCCGTTTCGCGTGCGTGAGTGCCGTCGATACAGTCAGCCAAGTGATTGCCAACCACGCCGATCGATCCCAGGATCCCGCACCACCAGAACTGTAGTGCGAACGCAAAGCCAATCGCCCCGGCGATGGCGCTAAGATGGCCAATCAAAACGATTCCTTCGGGCGGAAACCATGCTGGAATAGACAATCGAGGATATAGCTTCTTAAAAAGTGGGCCGATCCAGGGATCGAGAAGGCTGTAAGAGATGCGTTTCGACATGACTGTAACTCGCTAGCGACAACAGAACCGTTGTTCCACTAGAGCCCATCTTGCTACTTCGGTAGCGCAAGAAAATCACAAATCGATTCATAGCTGAACTTGATGGTTCTTATGCGAAGCTTGATCTGCAATTTATGCATGCGGACCACGATGGCTCGACGATCGATTGCATCTAATTCGAAGTTTGCGAAGGCGTGAACTCGATCCGGTCGATTCCCACCATGTAGCCAGCGACTGCTTGATCATTCTTTCCAACGATCGTGATTTTCAGTGGTAGTAAGCGTTCCGAGCTAATCGAGACATCTGCAAATGTCATCGGGGGACCCATCGTGACCTCGCCAGAGTAAAAGTCTTGCTGCTTAACTTCCTGATCATCGAGCCCAACGGAAATGATCGCGTAGTCTCGCGCTTGGGTGAAGAAAATCGAGACATCGAAATTGCCGTCGGAAGTTGGCACTACGACGTTCAGCGTGAGCGTTTGAGACGGGTCGGCACCGGTCCACCAAAGTTGTTGATCGCCCGACCAATCGTTACCGAAGTGTTTCATTGCTTGTGAGCGAACTTGGCCGCCGCTCGCCTCGACATTCTTAATGGTTTCGGCTTCCACAATCGTAGTATTCGGGTTTTTTGGGCGTGATGCGGAAGTTGGGTGATCGTTTGGCCGCTTAACTTGATGGGGCGACATCAAGTACTTGAAAAGACTACGGACTTGGTCGTCACTCATGGGTTGGAGCTGACCCTCGGGCATCATCGAAACTTCAGACAACGATCGTTCTTCGATTTCATCAACGGGCAACACGATCTTTTCGGTTGCCGTTTGTACCGTGATGGCATCTTCATTTTCCTCGTTAACGATTCCTGCGATCACGCGTCCGTCCGTGGTCAAGAATTTCGTCATTTGATAGGCACGTCCAATCAACGCGTTCGGTTCCAGAATATTCTCGAGCCAATAGTCAACACTTGTCCGGTTGGCACCGGTGATGTCGGGACCAATCATGCCCCCTTCGCCGAACAACCGATGGCATGTTCCGCAGTTAGCTTCGAAGATGGATCGGCCTGCCGAGGCGTTTGCTTTGGCAATCATTGGTGGCGTCAGGACGCTTCGATACTTTTTGTATGCGGATTGCTTTTCTTGACTCGACGAGGCAATGCGTCCCCAGCTTCTTTCGATTCGAACTAGCAAGTCGGGATCACCCCATGAAACCGCTTGCCGAACGATGTATGCAGGAACGGATTTCGGTTCGATAACTTGCGACTCCATCGCATGGACGAGTCGCTCAGTGGTTGCTTTCCGCGATGACAGCCAGTTCATCGCAGCAAGTTTTGCGGCAGGGGTTAGATGCGGGAAAGACTGCAGCAACTTGTCCGCAATTGCTGGGTCGTCGAAGCTTGCTAGTGCAGCGACCGCTTCCGTTGAAACCGAGGCATCGTCCAAGAGAGCGAACACTTGCTTGGGCAACATCGCGTCACCGGCGGATCGTAGCGATGAAAGTGCGGAAAGACGTTCCGATTTGGGCAATGAGCGATCGGCCAAGCGTTCCCGCAGATACGGAAACACCGACTCGTCGCCATACTGGATTGCAAGTTCGCGCGCGAGGTTTGAAATACCCTGTTCGTGGACCAGTGAAAGTTGTTTCATTCTTTCCGGCCAACGATCAGGCATTGTCACACCTCCGCGGCGTTTCGCATCGTCGATTAATTCGGTTAAGACGAGTGCACGAGTGGCTGTCGACTTCGTTTCGCTCAACCAGCTCATCAGCGTATCGCGACCTACTCGGCTTCCGACAACCCGCCGCACCGCGAACCGAAACAAACTCGGTAATCCTGAGGTCTCGGCCAATTCCATTGCACGTGCAGGATCCTCGACAGCCATGGGTTCTAGTGCGTACCAGACCAAGAAAGGTAAATTACGGTCGTTCGGATTGATGCCGTTGGCAAGCAACGGTTTCACGATCTGCCACCTCTGCGAGACTGGTATCCGCTGCAATAGGGATACGATGTATCGCTGAACGACTAGGCTTTTGTCAGATTTGCTAAGTTTCGCTACTTCGTCGAGTAGTGGTGACAACAACGGTTTCATCGCTTCGCCAGCCAATTGAACTGCCCAGCCCCGTACATACGGATCCCGGTCGTTCATCCAAGCGATCAATTGCGGATCGTTTGCGGCACCGATGCCCGCGTAGGTCCATACGGCTCGCAAGCGGTCGCGTGGCAAACTCGAGTCGTCGATAATTCTTGCTAATTGGCCGGCAACGCTGTCGACGAGTAAACTCGCAGCGGCTCGTTCGCTAAGAACTCGTTGAGCTTGGCGAGCAAAAAATCCGTTGTTGCTGCGTAGACGCTCGACTAGTTGATCGGTCGATTCGCTCCACAAGTCAAACGACTGCGGACGAATGTCGCCATATCGAATTCGGTACAACCGACCGTCGGTGCGATCCCAAACCTCTTGATCGCGATTGTGGCAGGTTTGAATGTCGTACCAATCTGACGTATAGAGCGCGCCATCGGGGCCGACCATGATGCCAACTCCGATCTGTTTGTGATCACGCGCGAGGGCAAAATCGGGTTGGTGAAGTCCCACATAGCCTGAACCGTCACGAACGAGAGTCTCTTGCACAACACGATGGCCGTGTAAGTTGTGAAAGAATAGGTTTTGGCGGTAGTTCAGCGGAAACACGTCTGCGTTATAGATCGCTAGTCCGCAATGAGCATGGCCTCCGCCAAGCACCGACGTGTCGAGCGGCGTGGACCGCTGTTCGATAGGCATGTCGCCCCAATACGCGTGCTCGGAAACGCGGCCAGCAAAGTGAGCGTGGTCAGCGATCGTCTTGATGTCATCGTACGTTGCTGCATTGAAGTGTTGGCCACCTTGCCGTTGGTATCGCCCGCCTTGGATCATGTGATACAGATGCGGAATGACACAGGCGCTGATAAACCAATCGCCTTGATCATTGAAGTCGACGCCCCACGGGTTGCTGGTTCCGTGCGCGTACACTTCAAAGCGATGCTGTGTCGGATGATACCGCCATACTCCCGCGTTCATCTTTACGCGTTCACTCGGTGGTGAACCCGGTTTGCCGACTTCGCTGTGCGTGAACACACCATGGCATCCGTACAACCAACCATCGGGACCCCATGTAAAACTATTAAGTGTTTCGTGCGTGTCCTGATAGCCCCACCCATTGAGCAGCACTTGCGGCGGCCCATCCGGTTTCCCATCGTGATCGGCATCGGGGATGAAGAGTAACTCCGGTGCAGCTCCGATCCATACTCCGCCGAATCCAACTTCGATGCCGCTTGCCAAATTAATGCCTTCGATAAACGTGGTCTTGGTTTCGAACGCGCCATCGGAATCGGTGTCCTCAAGAATAATGACGCGATCGCGACCTTGGCCTTCTGGCGCCTTCGTCGGATAGGTGTGCCCTTCGATAACCCAAATTCTTCCGCGGGCATCAAAGCACATCGCGATCGGCTGAGTTAATTCGGGCTCGGCGGCAACAACATCTACGGTAAATCCGTCATCAGTCAACATTTGTTCGGCCGCTTGTTCGGGCGACAAACCATTGGCGTACTTCGATTGATCGCGGCCTTCGGATTGTCGCCACGCCGTGGGTGCAGCTTGACTGGCTAGATCGTTTTGCAGATGAACGGTCAGCCCACGTTTGCTGGCTGAAACGACGTCAAGCCTTTGATCGCCGTCCAGGTCGGCGACTAATATATCGGTGCCCACGCCCGAGTCATTGTCGATCAAATGCGGAACAAAATGAGTTTGGTCCGCTTTGACGTTTTCGAACCAGTACAGAACCGGCTCTTGTAAGCCGCCCACATCGTGACCATTGTGCGCCATCCAGCGCTTGCCGGTGACGATGTCTTTGCGACCATCGGAGTTCACGTCAGCCAACACAACCGCGTGCAGTTGGCTGAAGACGACTCCGTAGTCATTGTCAGTCGAGGAGTCACCCATGATGTCGTGCTGAACAAACTCACCGTCGCCGATTTGTTCAAACCACGCTAGACCGTGACCGTGCGCTGAAAGCGACGAAACAATGTCGGCATCGCCATCGTCGTCTAAGTCATCAACGCAGATCTGTGCACCGCCGGGCAATCCCGGTTGAGGTGCCCATCGATGTGGCTGCCAAAGTTCGTCGCTACTTGCCTCGGAAGGTTGCTCCCACCAAAACGTTTTATTGAGCAGGTCCATGCGGCCGTCGGAATTAACATCACCGACACCCATTCCATGCTCAAATCGACCGGAGCACGCTCCCGCTCGCGTGATGCCGTGCCATGTCCAGGGCAACGTCGGGTCAGTACCCGCTTCGTAATATCCGTAGCGAGATTCACGACCGCAAACAATTTCGGGAAGTCCGCCCGGAACCAAGTCGACGATCGATGGTGATTCATTGTCAACAACATCCGCGACTTCATGTAATGCCCAAGCTTGGTCGAGAGATTGAGGACCAGGATTAAGATACAGTCGTGCTGCTTGGCCAGGAAACCCAATCACGAGCACATCGTTATGTCCATCAGCGTTGGCGTCAAAGACGTGGCTAAAGAATTGATCGCTGTAGCTGGATATCGGGAACTGGCGGGCGGGTGCAATTTCAAACGATTCTTCGAAGCTGGGACCACGAAACCATAATGGGCCTGCGACCAAGTCCGTGATACCGTCGCCGTCGATGTCGCCCGCAGACGCACCTTCGCTGTAGAAAGTCTGATGGACCGGCTTTCGATTCCACGCTTGTGCATACGTGGAAACTGATACGACCAACGTTAGTAGCAGTGCATGAATGCCGGTTTTAGTCATGGGCGTGAGCTCTAAGGGCTAGAAGGCAGGGCACGTGAGGTGGGAACCAACAAGTTTAAACCACTCCATTGGCCCAGGTTGGGTGAACGTCAATAAATCGCATCGCTTAGGTCTCAAGCGGCTCAGGGCGATACCTCCTCCGAAGCTGAGTCATTTTTTGTTACCCTAACTTCGCGGTTGGTCGGACTCTTAACTTTCCCTTCACACTTGATTTTTCACTCATCATGCAAAAACGTCATCTCCGCGGCACGGACATCGAGCTTTCTCTACTCGGTTTCGGAGCCTCCTCAATTGGGGCTGAGTTTCGGAAAATCGACATTCAAGAAGCATTTCGTAGCGTCCGAACGGCACTTGATCGTGGAATGAATTACGTCGACACCGCGGCCTACTATGGTCGTGGGATGAGCGAATGTTTACTCGGCCAAGTGCTTCCCGACATTCCGCGAGACTCTTATGTCATCAGCACAAAGTTGGGGCGTTTTGCGCCAACGCACTTCGACTTTAGCGCTAAGCGAGTAGCCGAGAGTGTGGATCTTTCGTTGCAGCGAATGCAGCTCGACCATCTCGACATGGTGTTCTGTCACGACATCGAGTTCGTTGACTTGGATTTAATCATCAATGAAACGTTGCCCGCCCTTCGCAAGGAAGTCGAGAAAGGCAAGGTTCTTTACATCGGTGTGAGCGGTTACCCGATGAAGATATTTACTGAATCAATCAAACGCAGCGATCTAGATGTTGTGCTGACCTACAACCACTACACTCTTCAGAACGACATGGCACTTTCACTGGTTGAGCCATGCAAAGAACACAATGTCGGCTTAATTAACGCAGCCCCGTTTTCAGCGAGACTGTTGACCAACGCGACGTTACCGGAGTGGCACAAGTCAACGCCCGAAGTTCGGGAGTGCGCTGCGAAGGCTGCGAAGCATTGTGCCGAAGCGGGTTCCGACATCGCAAAGTTAGCGCTGCAGTACAGTGTTGCAAACGAAGACTTTGCTAGTTGCGTCACCGGTTCGGCAAACCCTGATCGCGTTTCGCAGTGGTGCGATTGGATCGACGAACCACTCGATGAGAAACTGGTCGCCGAAATAAAAGAGATCCTCGCCCCTATTCATAATTGGGTGTATGTCGAGGGTCGACCTGAAAACAATGATTCATAATTAGCAATCGGTGCACTGCCATTCTTGCGCGCTCATTGAATTGCCTCCCTACCTTATAACCTCTTGAACAATCTCCCATGAAATCCTGCATCACCATTAGTCTCGTAGAAGAAGCCCGTGGCGGGCCGTTTGTACTATGGGATGGACTCGAAGCATCCGTCAATTATGCGGCCGAGTTGGGTTACGATGCAGTCGAGATTTTTGCGCCAGGGGTGGAAGCTATCGACGCCGACTCACTCGGCAAACTATTGGACAAGACTGGGTTAAAGTTGGCCGCTCTCGGGACTGGCGCAGGATGGGTCAAGCACAAGTTGCAACTGGCGGACGCGGACGCAGGTCGACGCGAACAGGCAAGGTCGTTTGTGCGATCGATCATTGATTGCGCAGGAGCATTTGGTGCAGCAGCGATTATTGGTTCAATGCAGGGACCTAGCGGTCATACCGGCGACGCCGAAACCGCGAGAGGATACTTGGCCGAGGCACTTGAGGATGGGGGTGCCCATGCGGCGCAGTACAAAGTCCCGTTAATCTACGAACCGCTCAATCGCTATGAGACAAAGCAGTGTTGCACGGTCGCCGACGGGGTCGCACTGCTTGAATCGCTATCCACCGATAACGTGCGACTGCTGTGTGACTTGTTCCACATGAACATTGAAGAAACAGACATTGCCCAAGCACTCCTTAGCGGCGGGAAGTGGGTGGGACACATTCACTTTGTCGATAGCAATCGTCGTCCGGTGGGACTTGGTCACATGAACTACACACCGATCATCGCAGCCCTGCGGGAGATCGGTTACGACGGCTATTTGTGTGCCGAAGCATTCCCCTACCCTGATCCGCACGAGGCCGCACGTCAGACCAAACGCGCCTTCGACTATTGGACACAGTCGTAGAAGCATCAGTGAACGGTTTGAAACCACTTTCCTGCCGCTGCGAAGCTCTACGTCGCCTTCGGCTTAGTGCATCTGCGCGGTGAAAGCAAAAAGACGTGGCTAGCGAACGGTGGCTAAGAAGCTTTGCGAACGAGGACTTCACGGATGCGAAGCCCAAACTTATCGCCAATCTTGACGGTTTCGCCGGTCGCGATTGATTTTCCACCGGCCTCTAATACCAGCGGTTCATCGCAATGGTTGTCAAAGGTCAACATGGATCCCGGCACCAGATCGACGATTCGGTTTAGCGGCACGTTTTTGCGAGCCAAGGTGACGCTGACCACTGTCTCGATAGTCAAAACAGCCTTTGAGTAGCCACTGAAGGTGCCCTCGGTCCCTTGCGAAGGACTAGTCATTGAGTCGGCTCCTTGGGGTAGGTGTCAGTGGTTAGCAGGGGGTGGTACAGAAAACGAAACGCCTCGGTGTGGCGTGCCGAGATAAGCGCAGCAGGCACCGGAGTGCTTTAGGTATCGGCCAGACAAGCCCGTAAAGATTGCCCAGAGTCCGCTAAACTCATGGAAAAACTCACTCATCACGCTAATTTTCGATGCTTTCCCCCCGCCAGGGGGTGTGGAGTAGCGTGGGCCGTAGATACATTGGGCGAGGTCAGAAGTGAGTTCCCTTCCCCCGCCGCTCCTTTGAAGGAACCGGTGGAGTAAGGCGAGATCTCGTTTCTGCTCACCGTTTTTTCAACCACTGATCTTTGAAAAAGAAAGCTGCGCGATGTGCTTACTGGCTGTTCAATACCGCCTGGTTCCCGAGAGTCCGATTTTGGTCGCAGCCAATCGTGAAGAATACGTCGACCGACCGAGTCTCTCGCCTTCGATTCAATCTGGCAAACCAAGGGTATTATGCGGTGTTGACCAAAAGGGTGGGGGAACTTGGCTTGGAGTCAACCAGAATGGGTTGTTTGTCGGCTTATGCAATCGTGCGACGACGATGCCATTATTCGGGCAGCGTTCACGAGGCCTGTTGGCACTAGACCTGCTTCGATGCACCTCAGCGGTTCGTGCGCTTGAAAAGGCAGAAACCGAGTTCGCTAAGACTCGTTACGAAGGCTGCAATATCATTGTCGCCGATGCGAAGAATGGCTACGCGATTCACGCTGATGAACGCCAAGAAGTGGTAGAGCTAAAAGACGGGCTCAACATCATCGGATCACGAAACCTGAACGATCCCGACGACCAACGCGTTCAGATGGCTCGCCGATTGCTAACGCTTCAGACCCTTGATTCGCCGGTGAAGTTCTTGGCTGTCGCCAGCAAAGTTTTTGCTCGCAGTCCGGTTGGTCCAGGCCGTCCCAGCATGGTGGTACGCCACGGCGATTACGCCACCGTCAGCAGTACGTTGATTGCTTTGGGCGTAAAACCTCGCGATGCAATTTATCAGTTCAGCAACGGCGCACCCGACCAATCCAAGTACGAGGACTTCTCGCCGATGTTGCGAGATATCCTTAGTCGGGGACTGCGTGAAGCTCGAACCAAGGCAAAGGCTCAAAGCTAGAGTTCGATCACCAATCAAAGCGGCAGGATTCCAGTGCACTTTCGCGTGAACGATTCCTGCCGCGTTGTCATTCAGCTTTGTCATGAAGGAACTCACAGGCGATGGTAGCTGCATCTTCACTTTCTGCATTGAAAGGCGCGTCCTGCCTCGTAACCGGCGGCGCGGGTTTCATTGGCTCGCACCTTGTTGATACGTTGCTCGCTGCTGGTGCAAGCGTTCGTGTACTTGATAATTTCAGTACCGGATATGAACAGAACCTTGTCCACTTGGCAGGCAAGTCCGAGGTGAGTGTCCTTCATGGTGATGCGGCTGATCGCGATACCGTGAAAGATGCAGTCGCCGGCATCGACTTTATCTTTCACCATTCGGCGATGGCCAGCGTTCCGCGTAGCATGCGTGAACCTTTACTGTGTCACGATTGGTGCGCCACCAGTACCGTGAATCTGCTTGCCGAGGCATCTGCTGCGAACGTCAAGCGACTCGTGCTTGCTTCCACCAGCGCAGCGTACGGCGATTCCTCGTTTGTGTCGAAACGTGAAACGGATCCTACGATTCCGCTTTCCCCCTATGCAGCGTCCAAGTTGGCGGCTGAGGGTTATTGCCGTGCGTTCAATACTGGCTTTGGGCTCGAAACGGTCGTGCTGCGATATTTCAACGTATTCGGTCCGCGTCAGGATCCCCAAAGTGAATACAGCGCCGTGATTCCTCGGTTCGTTTCGATGATTCTTTCTGGTGATCGTCCAGTGATCTACGGTGATGGGGAACAATCTCGCGACTTTGTCTATGTCACGGATGTTGCTCGCGCGAACATGTTGGCGGCAACGCAGCCCAAGGCGGCCGGCATGACATTCAACATCGGCCGCGGGCAGCGAACGTCGCTGTTAGAGCTGCTTTCCACACTTCGCACGTTACTCGGTCAAGACATTGAACCGATCCACGAACCACCGCGGGCGGGCGACGTTCGTGATTCGCTTGCCGACGTCAGCGAAGCCAGGAATCACCTTGGATTTGATGCTGAGGTCTCGATAGCCCAAGGACTCAAGCAAAGCATTGAGTACTACCGAACGGTTGCAACGATGGCTACCTCTTAGCAATCGCTGGACTCAGCGAATGGTCGGCATCCACGCTTTGCTGCCGATGCCCAAGTAAACCAACGATCCATCGCGGCTGAATACCAGCTTCAGTTCTTGATAGCGGATTAGGTTGGCATCCGTTAAACGTTCCGCTTCCGAATTTTCCAATGTGGGAATTTCGTAAGGGAGTAAAGGTCTCGCCTCGTCGGGCACGCCATACCGATCAAGCAGCCATGCGATCGTAACGACCTTCGAGTATGCCGGGCTTTGACGAAGAGTGACTGTTTTCCCATTGAACTCAACTTCGTAACCTTCCTCTGCCACCGCGATCGCATCTGCGACGTGACGCGGTCGAGGTGAACTACCATCCGCATCGAGAACGACTTGCTGATCCATGCCAGCCAAATCGCTCATCAAGCCCGAGTGAACGTTCTCTTTCCGCATCAATCGGATCCAGGCAACCTCGGTGTTCGACCCGTCACTATCAAAGTGGACGGCCAAGGGATATCCGACCAGCAAGTGTTCATCATCGCGACGGACAAAAAAGTCGCGGACTGCGTGGCCCGCTAGGTTAGGTGGATCCTTCACAAAGCCGCTCAATCGAATGTGCCCATCCGATCGAAGCACGTTTCCTCGAAGGTGATTGGAACTGGACTGATCGATTGTGCTGGTGATCGGTTCATCGGTACCAATACCTTGATTGTCAATTTGGAAGTCGCTCAGTTCATAACGGCCGGTCCACGAAGGGCCGGTTGCGTTACAAGCGACAAAGTCACCAGCTTGGCTGAATCGGATTCCAAGGGTAGCAATGTCATCGTCACCTGCGGATTCGTAGGCGACCCATTGACCGATGATCTGGTCTTGCGAGATCACTGTGTTCGAATTGCTCCAAATGACGAACACGAGAGCAAGCAATGCGATCAACCCACACGCGATTCCAATCCTGGCTTGAGGCCGGGCGAGGAAACGTTTGAGGCGAGTCCACTTTGATGCCTTGACCATGAACGCCGCTGGAACGTTATCACTGTCTTGCGGCTGAGTTTGAGTTGCTTTGGCAAACCCCAAGCTCTGGTCGGGTTGCGTGGTGTCTCCACTATGCTTGTCCGTCAATCGAAGCCAGTTCGTTAGGCAAGCCTGAAGAATCAACAAGCGATGAACCGATTGCCATTGATTCGAATCTCGTATCTGCAGTTCCGCAGTGTGGGGAAGACGCTGGCGGGCAGCCAATAAAATCAACTCGTTCAGTTGGTATGCAGATTCACGCGAACCGGGCACATTACGAACAAAGTACTCGGGCACAAAGGTGCCTGGTGGATGCGGCAGTACGGTTTTGCTTTCTTTGTCAAACAGCCCGATATCGGATGCACGGTACCATGGACCATCGGGACCGGCACCGATGACGTCGCCCCAGTTCACAACCCCGGCAAGCGCCGCTTCACGCAGCTCGACGCCGGTGAATGGGCCAATCGCCGTCTCTTCGATAAGGATGTAAAGCTGATGCACGATGAAGAAAAAAGGTAAAAATGGAAACGGACTGAACGCTTGCCCATGCTGCGGGCTATAGAATCATGCGAGTCGTTGCTTAAAACAATTTAGGTGATCACGGCATCGAAGTGTTCGCAGTACTCGTACGGATACCTGAGTTTTGCAAGTCAGTGATACGTTTGCACGAGTGCATCTTCCGATGTACTGACTCGGGGACAACACACCGAAATGAAAACGCAGACCCAACGCCACGCTGCCTTCACCATCGTCGAGTTGATGGTTGTGATCGCGATAATCTCGATCTTAGTCGGCCTTCTTTTACCCGCGGTTCAAGCGTCGCGTGAATCGGCTCGGCAGACTCACTGTCTCAATAACTTGAAGCAAATCGGGTTAGCCGTTCAGAACTTTGAAAGTCAAAGAAAGGAATTACCGCCCAGTCGAAACTACGACCACTTCACGAGTTGGGCATTCTTGATTTTGCCTCATATGGAATCCACAGCCTTACCCGAGCAATGGAATGATCGGCTGAAGTACTATTATCAAAGCGACAAAGCTCGTCTAACTCGCATCCCGCATTATTATTGTCCCACTCGCCGCGACGGAGGCGTCTTTAGCATTGAGGGGGACGACATCCTATCGCCCTTTGAAACCAGTTCGCATGTCCCCGGGACCGTCGCGGATTACGCTTGTTCGGCTGGTTACGGTGAACCGGGGGTTTGGAATTGGATCTCATCTCGCGGTGCGTTCATCATCGGCGATGGTGTTACCGATCCACCGACGGTGCCCCAGGGCGATTTCCCGCCGCCGCTCGCAGAGCTGGTCACTTGGAAAAGCCGAACCACCTTCGCAAGTATCTTTGACGGGGCCAGTCACACCGTCATCGTGGGTGAAAAGCACGTGCGTCCGTTACGGCAAGGAATCGCACCGGAGGATGGAGCGATTTACAACGGTGATCACCCTGGGAATTTTTCGAGGTGTGGTGGCCCAGGTTACCCATTGGCACGATTTCCTGACGACGAGTATCAAACCAATTTCGGCAGCTACCACACAGGCGGTGTGAACTTTGTTTTCGCCGATGGTAGTGTTCGCGTGTTCGACGTTAATATGTCGACCGAGCTACTTGGCCGACTCACATCCCGAAACGATGGCGAGTTCGCCAAAGACAACTGAACCGGCCAGCGCTTCTGCCAGCATTGATCCTCATAGCGTGGCATCGCTAAGTCGAAGCGTTAGTCTTTCCGGCCCGAGGTATCGCTGACATCGACGCGTGAACTGGCGTATTCGACTTCGATGATTATTCCGTTGTCATTCGGTTGAACAGTCTGTCGAAGGGGACTGGTGCGATAGCTGGAATAACGTCGATCCAACGTCGCGGTTGGGATCATCCCAGGTCGTTCGGCACCGTTGCCGATATCGTGATAAGCAATGACGACGACTCGATGTTCGCCCGCCAACGCACCATCATCAGCAGCGTAAGTCCCAAGAAGGAAGCTCCCATCAGGTTGAATCTTACCCCTTGCCGTGACTGGGTTTTCCAAACCGAACTTTTGGTACTCCAGGCTTTCAAATTCAACTGTTCCGTCACGCAACACAACGCCGTCGGGGAAACGAACGATTCCACGGACGTAGTGCAGTGGTGGAGCGGACGATCGGTTGCAGCCAGCAGGGCTGACGAAGAGGATCACTAAAAGCAGCGCGCTTTTATCAAGCAGCGCAATCTTATCAAACAGCGCACGTTTATTAAGTGGATGCCAACGATCAAGCGGATGCCAACCCAATCGCCTTGCTGCACTTAATTTCCACATGAAGGTCGCTTCACTTTTGCCAGGAAGGGTTGGCAACGGCAGGCTCTGTTCCGATCGTCCCGACTATTAGATAGCCCAGACTTCTAGTTGGCCCCGGCTTTTAGTTTGGTTCGCTCAACATTGCCTTGATCGAATCAACGACCTTCTTTGCATCGATTGAATCTTCTGAAAACACAAGCGTCCCCACCACTTGGCTGTCCTGAGCAATGATCACGGTCACTGCATCCGAACTGGAAAGTTGATATTCCAACGGACCAGTTTTGGAATCTTCGGCGACAACGATCGGCAGCAACGTTTCGCCAAGTTCACCCGCCAGGGAAGCGGCATGTTCCTTAAGCGTCGGGACTTCGTCACCAAGAAACGTGACGAGACCCTTAAGCTTTTCGTCCGAATTCTTGCGAAGCGACTGATCAAGTTGCTTCGCAAGATTCACTAAACCGTCGGATGGTTTGCGAGCGAAAACCAAAACCATGGGGCTCGACCCGTATCGACATCGATAACACAGCGTATCACCCGGTTCGATCGTATCATCGACCGCGCCAGCGACTTTGATAACGCGAAACGCACCCAAAGGATCACCCGCTTGCAAGCCTTTCGCTGAGCTATTTGAAGCAGCCTTCGCCTCAGCAGCGTTGGAAGAATTGGTCCAGAAGCTGGTGTCGAACGAGGTCAACAAAACAATGACACTCATTGCGAACAGAAAAGGTTTGCTGCGGGGCATCTTGAGTTCCTACGTTTTTGATGGAATAAGGCCGGCGGGTTCATTATCGGCTTGTCGCGGGATTATGAAAGCCCCGCGTCAGCCGACCTACTTCAGGTCACGGATTCGGATATCTCGAAATTTGGTCCACATGGGTTTTCCGGCATGCAATTGCAACGCGAGGACTCCTTCAAGCAGTTTCTTTTCGGAGTGTTCATCTGTGAAGTCCAACACCAAGCGACCATTCAGGTAATGCTGGATATGGTTTCCTTTCGCAATGATCACGACCTCATTCCAGTCGTCGACCTTCATCAGATCTTTGAACTCATTTTCGGAAATTAGGTCGTCACGCACGACGGTCTTTCCATCCAATGTCCAAACCGCTTGCTCACCCACCATGCAAATTCTTCCTCGCGATCCGCCTTCGTCATAAATGAAACTGGAGACGTTAGGGAAGATTTCCTCGTTGCGAACTTCATGTTGGTAACCACGGACAACCCAGTCATTCTTCGCCGAATCGTCTGTAATATGCTTTGAACGGTATTGAATCCCTGAATTATTGGTTGCATTGCATTGAAACGACAAACGCAATTCAAAATCCTTCAGCGTGCCGCCTTTCCAAATCAGAAAAGTATTGCCTTTTGCAACATTTTCGGGAGTCGTTTCGCCATAGATAACACCGTCCTTCACGGACCAAAGTCGCGGGTCGCCATCCCATCCGGTAAGGTCCTCGCCGTTGAAAAGCTGGGTCATCCCCGCAGCTTCAGTCGGTACTGTTGTGACCAAGTCTTCCGCCGACAAAGAAGGAGTGAATAGGAACGCAATCAATAGAAGCTGAAGGGATCGTTTCATTGGAAAAATCACCGAGGGATTGTGAGGAAGGAGAGAATGTGTGGGAGAGAGACTTAGGTAGGCGACTGAAGTGAGTCGGAACACTAATTCAAGTATGCCCCATCATGGCGGGCAGCTCAAATGATAGTGAGAAACAATCCTGAAGACGCAAACCGAGGCGGAAATCCTCGAGAAATTGCCCAGCTTTGGCTGGTGAAGTCATACCACGTAGCCGTTTCACTTCGCTTGAAGTCTGACCTATTCGTTGCAAGTGTCCAAATCAGCCTGATCCATCCAATTGATGGGTCGACCCACCCGATTGACGGCGGTAGTGCAATGGATTGCATCGTCCCCCGTTGGATTGCACCGTCCCCCGTTTCGAAAATCGCTCACCAGAGTTTGGTCTGCTGACTCTTGCTAGTTGGGGCGATTTGGCGGTCTTGTTAGCGTGGGCTTAGCTGCAATTTTCTCGTGCATGCTGAAAGATGCCGTCTTTGTTCCCAGCGGTAACGATGCTTCGTTGATTCCGATCTATCCTGCACTGCAATTGACGAATTGAAGCGAGTCATCTTCTACACGCGCTCGGGTGGTCGCAGTGATCAACGCAAACGTCAGAACGAGTAAAACCACGACTCGCGAAGACGCTTGGCGATCTCGTTGTTACCGACCAACCATCGTTGCTCCCTTTGGCCTGTCCAGCGATCCGAAGCGCTTCGTTCGATCACTCGTATGCCTCGATCGATCTGGTAGCGGCGAGCGAGATCGTCCGCGACTGCAATTTGGTACCGAGCTTGCGGGTAAATCGGTGCCCAGCATGTTTCGATTGACCATCGTTGCAGAGAAACAAAATGCCAACCATCGCCGTCTTGGTCGTCTTCGACAAACCTTTGAGTCTGCTCAGGTAATTTATCGACGACTGACTGATGAATTTCGATGTCCGCGCCGCTGGTATGAGGCGAATATAGCGACCACGACAACCAGTGATCCCAATAACCGGCTCTTTCAGCAAGCGGAGCCACGCATGCGACGATGATTAGGATCCGAGCAATGGACCATAATCGCGAACGGGGGCGTGGAACGTCATTGGGTTGAATCCCGACGTGGTCTTGCATTTCATTACGGTGCAACGTCATCAGGAAGATCAACGCTTGAATCAACAGCGCGACATTCCACACGACGACACCCCAACTGTGTCCGAGACTCCATGGCCCGAGTAATCCGATCAACGTGGCATGCATGAAGATGACAATCACTAGTGCGAAACGCTGTGTCCTCTTAGGCAGCAGCATCACCGCCGCCAGAAACTCAGTGACCGGAAGCGCAAAGCAGAGCCTCGTCGCAATTTCGTCAACGGCGAGTCCATCGAACCACCCCACGCCAAGTACGTCCTTTGGGAGTTTGAGCATGTGAAGGACGAAATCGTGGCCGACCGTATGAACGAACTGATAGTCAAACTTTCCCAGGGAGCTATACAGATAAACGCTCGTCATCAAAACCAAGATCCAGTGTCGAGCAATCTGGCACGTCGGAGCAAACGCAAAGATGATCGCGTAAAAGAAAGATTGGTAAGCCCAAGGTTGGAGTCGATGTTGATCCAATGCAAACAGCAAGGTCAGGCAAATAGCCACGCACGCCCACGCTTTGCGACGCCATGCATTCTTGATGTAGTTTCCGAGGATCCCGATCGCCATCAGTGTCCCCGACATGACAAAGGTTGCGATTCGAGAGGCCACCTGTCCATCGACTTTGCGTACGATGTCAAGCAATGGTAGGGAAGGAAGCGATCCTGGCTGCGACGTAACCCACCACAGTGGCCAAGTAGCGATCAACAAAGCCATCAACGCCAAGGCCCAGAAGCGAGATAGAAGCGGTGCGTCTTCCTGTGAATTCACGATTGCAAAGGACTTTGAATAAGTAAAACGGGTAAACGGCTTGGGCTACTTTAGTATCCTGTTATCAGAACTCTATTTTTTATCTGCGGCAATCATGGCCTACTTTGGGGCACTCCGGTGAACCCACCCCGGTCTACTCGTTGGAATACATGAGGCAATTGCATGGTCTGCTCTCACTCACGCTTGGCTGATACAAGGCTTCTCGGTAGCAAAGTTGCGTATCTTTTCTCGCTCTGCGTCGTAGTCATCGGATTAGCCACCACGGCAAAACGCGCAGTTGCAGATTTGCTGATCTATTCACCTCCGGGAACGGACATGACCGTTCAGTTGATGGGGAACGTTGACGTGAACGTAGGCGGAACAATCTCGTACCGCCATCCTCGAGGCACCCTGCACTTTTCGGCGCAAGACTGCAAAATCGTACGCACGACCAGCACGAAAAAGCTTTACGCCAACGAACGACTTGAAGCAAAGCGAGGGGGGACGGCCGACGCTTACCTGAAGCTCGCTTTATGGTGCGTAGAGCATGCCTTGATCAAGCAGGCGGATGAAGCGATCAAAGAGGCTTGGAAGGTCGATCCTGACAATCGTAGGGTCAAGCTTATGCTTGCGTTGACTCGCTATCGCCGGGGAACCGTTCCTTCATCGCCGAACATCGAAGAAGAAATAAGAGCGTTCGTTAAGAACGAGGACATGAAGGTCGCTCGTAGTCGTCATTTTATTCTATTGCACGACACACCGGAAAACGACGACCCGATTTTAAAGATGCCTGTCTCAAGATACCGGCTTCAGTTGCTTGAAAAGGTTTATGACAGCTTTTACATGAAGTACGCCTTGGAAGGTTACCCATTGAAGGTTCCTCGTGAACCGATGCGAGTCGTGCTGTTCAACAACCATGGCGACTATTTGAATTTCGTTAGATTGCTTGATCCATCGCTAAAAATGGCATCGGGGTTCTATTCACCTAAGGAAAACATCGCGATCTACTACCAGCAGCGATCGGACCATGCCTTTGCCGGTTTAAGTGAAACGAGCAAGATGCTCAGCCAGTCTCGAGAGAGTCTTAAGCGAGCTCAATTACGTGGCGAAGTCAGTGGGGCTGGTGAGTTCATCCGATTTGCCAAGACGCTCGAACTGATCATGGATATTATCGTCGAGGACGAAGAGATTGAAGTCGTCACTCATGAGGCCACACACCAACTGGCAGCGAACAGCGATCTATTGAGTCGCGAACGATTCCAAGTGCGTTGGGCTCACGAAGGATTGGCGAGCTATTTTGAGGCACCGAAAGATGCGACGTGGTCTGGTATCGGTGCGGTCAATGAAACGCGTTTGGGTTACTACCGAATCTTGGCACTCGATCCAGAGCGTTCCTCGATTGAGTATGTCGTCACCGACAGGATTTTTGACGAGGCAGGCGATCACTTTTCGCAGTTGGCAGCCTACGGACAAGCTTGGGCGTTGACTCACTTCTTGATGGAAAAGCACCTGGACAAACTCATTGAGTTTTATCGCAAGATGGCCGTCGATGATTTTGAAACCACTCGCGACGAAGTCTGGCAAGCGAAAGTACTCAAAACGTTCAAGCAGTGTTTCGGCGACTTAGAAAAGCTCGATTTGGAATGGCGATCTTATATGCAAGGACTTCGAACTGACGCCGAAAAGCTAGCCGCCCAACCGTAACGATTTAGTCGCCAGACTCATTTCCGGCAATCCAACAAGAAGGCCGTGTCCAACACCACAGGCTAAAAGATCCCAATGCCCAGGGCGGGACTTGAACCCGCATAGCCGTTACCAGCCGGGGGATTTTAAATCCCCTGTGTCTGCCAATTCCACCACCTGGGCAGGTGCCGCTTATCGCGGGTTGGTGCATTTCTTCATGCGGACATTGGCTAGGCCGCTGCCGTCGATTCTTGAAACGGACGACGGTACGAATCGTTTGGTTCGCACCCGAACATTAGAATAATGCTCCTTCGGGCTGGCAACCGCCTATCAGCATCGAAAGACAGAGCAACTTTGTTGGTTCGTGCCCTGTATTTATCGCCCTTTGTTTTATCGACTGCGACGATCGTGACCGGCCATTGCTGGCTACGTAGCGACAAAACGTTTCAATTCCGACGCTCTTGAGACCGCTTGGCTACCCAAGTTCTCAGCAACCCAGTCGTCCGCAATTACAGCCCTCTGTAAAACCAGTCCACAGCAAAACCGCGGCTTCTGCTGGTCCTGGACCTCTGCCATCTTCGTCGGCCTGCCATCTCATCGGCCTGCCATCTCAGTGTCTCGTCACCACGGTACCCCAAGCCGTGGGCCGGTGGCGGAAAGTCTGCAACACCGACACGCGACGACAGTATGATGGGAGCTCGCAATTTTGCTATTCGCTCCTATGGGCAACTGATAAATGATGACTCGGTTTACCGTTCTCCTGCTCGCTGCTTTGACTGCTACTGCGGCCGTCGCATCGGATCGCAACTTCGTTTTCTTCCTCGTTGATGATCTAGGTTGCAAGGACCTAGGGTTCGAAGGAAGTTCGTTTCATGAAACGCCCAATATTGATGCATTGGCCGATGCGGGAATGCGATTCGATCAAGGCTACGCCGCATGCCAAGTTTGCAGTCCATCGCGAGCGAGTATTTTGCTTGGAAAGGCTACGCCTCGTCACGGCATCACGGATTGGATTGGTGCAGCGTCGGGAATGAAGTGGAACCGAGACGACCGCGTGTTACCGGCGGAGTACGTACATAACCTGCCGCATGAAGACGTCACTCTCGCTGAAGCCTTCCGTGATGGCGGCTACACGACATTCTTTGCCGGTAAGTGGCATCTTGGGGCTGAGGGTTCATGGCCAGAAGATCATGGCTTTGACATTAACAAGGGTGGCTGGAATGTTGGCAGTCCGGGCGGCGGGTACTTTGCGCCGTGGAAGAATCCTCGGCTTGAGAGCGGTCCCGACGGCGAATCGCTTACAATTCGTTTGGCCAACGAAACGGCGTCTTTCATTGACGAGCATCAAGATAAACCATTCTTGGCTTACCTTTCGTTCTATACGGTTCACGGACCGATCCAGACACGCGAAGCGTTGTGTAACAAGTACCGCGACAAGGCAAAGCAAATGGGCTTATTGGGCAATCAATCCCGCTTCGAATTGCAACGCCGGTTGCCTGTCCGTCAAGTGCAAGACAATCCGATCTACGCTGGAATGGTCGAGACGCTTGATACTGCGGTCGGCATCGTGATGGAAAAACTTAAGCAAACCGGTCTCGACAAGAACACCGTTGTGATTTTTACCTCTGACAACGGAGGCGTATCTTCGGGCGATTCGTTCTCGACAAGTCTGTTGCCGTTTCGCGGTGGAAAGGGAATGCAATGGGAGGGCGGTATCCGCGAGCCCTTCATTATTCATGTGCCTGGGACTACAAAACCGGGTTCGATTTCGCAGACTCCCGTGATCGGAATGGACTTCTACCCGACGATGTTGGAACTGGCCGGTTTGCCGCTGAAGCCTGAACAACACGTCGATGGGGTCAGCCTGGTGCCTGTTCTTAAGGGCGGAGCCATCGCGGACCGAGATCTGTTTTGGCACTACCCGCACTATGGCAACCAAGGAGGCGAACCTTCGTCGATCATTCGTAGCAAGAATTGGAAACTGATTTTCTATCACGAAGATGGTCGAACGGAGCTTTATGACATTGAAAAAGATCCGGCTGAAGAAACGGAGATTGCTTCGCTTCACCCCGACGTTGAAGCGGAACTAAGAAGCCGCCTCGACGCTTGGCTTGACGAAACCGGTGCCAAGCTACCCAAGCCTGACCCTCGCTTTGATGCGCGAAAGTTTGAGGAACGTTTGACGCGAGTTCGAGAGACCCTGATGCCAAAGCTCGAACGTCAGCATGCCGACTATCTCGACAAGTCAAAGAAACCGAGTCCGGATTGGTGGGGAAGTGCCGCCGATTAGCGATAAAGGCTAGATTTGCTGGTTTCTAATCTTTTTGAGAAAAAGCGTTAAGGCAATCTTTGGGTTTCGACGCAGGTGTTGGTGAAGCGGATGACCGCTAAAACCAATCACCAAAAACGCTCGATGAAAAGGCCCTTCCAATGTTCACGCTCAAAAACGTACGCACCGCAATTCTTGTCCTCACCGTTGCCATTTTGGCTTCAATCTTCGTGTCCGATGTTTCAGCCCAAGGGTGGATTAACCCAGAGGTTTATAACTCGGGTCGAAAGGTCACCGGTGCTCATTACGACCCCTTCACCGGGCAGATCGTTGTTCGCACTGATCAAACTAAGGTTCGCGAAAGCTACCTCGATCCCAACCGCAACCAGATCGATCCAGGTTCCTATCGTCAGGTTAACCGCTACGAAACAGACCTCAATGGTGTCCGCTGGCACGTGACCGGAACACAATGGACTTCCAACGGTGTGCCTCACGGAAATCTTTCACGTCGTCGTGTTGGTGGAAGCAGTGGACCGGTTGTTGAAGATCGTAACGAGCACGTTGCATACGGAGCTCAGAATCTAGGAGGCTCGACCCAAGGTTCCACCAACAAGACAAAGACCGTGCGATCCAACAAGTTGCCTCAGCATCGTCGTGGTACTGGATCCCGTAGCACCCTTGGCCACTACAGCCCTTTCTAGGTCGAAACAGCAATGAAGTGGCTGTATCAATGCGAAGGCGATCTCAGTGATTGCCTTCGCTTTTTTCGTGCTCAACCCTATCTAATGCGCAGATTATCTAACGCGCGGAACGATCCAATGTTCACATTGAGATCAGGCGCTGGTCGGCTTGCTGGTGCACGCTTGCAACTCTTCCGTCAGGATAAAGATTGCTAGGTTGTTTGAGGCCTCGATGTCTTTGTTTTGTTGGTATCGAACCAAGTCATAAGTGTGAGCGGGTCACAAGCGATATTGGTTTAGAACAGTTTTGGGCATGGCACGATGAACGTGTAACCCGTCGTTCAGGCATGGGTTATTCTGGGGTGCTAATGTTCTGTTGACACGTTATGGAAATTCCCTTGAAACGATCGGCCCCACTGCTCCCCCTTTGCCTTCTGCTGCTGAGTTTAGTCGTTGGCTTCGCTCATGTAAGAAAGTCACTAGCGGACGATTCTTCTGGCGTCATGAAGTTTGCAAGTCATGACAATGACAGTTTGATCTCGATGATTCACCAAAAGATTAAAGCTGAATCAGCTAATGCGACCGAAGAGGAGATGACGTCTTATCAAGAAACCATTCCGTTAACAGGAGTGTCGTTTGATATGGTTTCCATTCGAGGTGGCAAGTTTCGAATGGGCAGTCCTGGGGATGAAGTCGATCGTCGCGAGAACGAAGGACCCGTATGCGAAGTTGAGGTCTCATCGTTTTGGATGGGGCGCTGCGAAGTGACTTGGGACGAGTACGAACCGTTCATGGTCACAGCAGTTGATCGCGAGAAGCATGGCGGACGCAAGGACTTTGATCCGAAGGTTCACACGATCGTTGATGGAGTTAGCCAACCGACGCCGCCATATACCGAGATGAGTTTTGGAATGGGGCAAAAAGGTTATCCCGCCATCAGCATGACTCAGCACGCAGCGAACAAGTACTGCCAATGGCTTAGTGCACAAACGGGGCATTTCTATCGTTTACCCACAGAGGCCGAATGGGAATACGCATGCCGAGCGGGTTCCGAAACGGCCTACTCATTCCCCGAGGACGAAATCGAAGACTACGCTTGGTACTATGACAACAGCGATGACAAGTACCAGTTAGTCGGTCAAAAGAAACCCAATCCATGGGGGTTATACGACATGCACGGCAATGTCATGGAATGGACGGCCGATCGTTTCGTCGAGGATTACTTCCAGGCGATCAAAGGCATCCCCAGAAATCCCTGGTTGAAGCCAGATCGACTCTATCCTCGCAGTGTTCGAGGCGGAAGTTGGAACGACGATCCTGAGCAATTACGGTCAGCCTTTCGCACCGGCAGTGATCGAAGCTGGAAAGATCAAGATCCTCAATTACCAAAGAGCATTTGGTATCACACCGATGCCCAGTGGTTGGGTTTTCGGGTCATCCGACCTCTTGAAGTCCCATCGGCAGAAGAAATGTCGCAATACTGGAACAGTGCCACGGGCGCACGAAAATAGAGCTCTCCCTTCCCTCCCCCCAATCCCACCTAATTCTATGACCACCATTGAACGTCGAAAGTTTTTACAGACCGCAGGGATGGCAACTGCCGCAGCAAGTACGTTGATCGTTCCGCGGGTTTACGGACAAGCCACCGATGACAAGCTTCGAGTCGCGTTGGTTGGTTGTGGCGGGCGAGGAACGGGTGCCGCTAACAATGCGTTGTCGGTCGACAACGCGCAAACAACTTTGCACGCGATGGCTGATGTGGTGCCCGATCGTTTGCAGTTGAGTTATTCGTCACTGAGCAACGAGTACGCAGAACAACCTGGCAAGGTCGATGTGCCACCCGAACGCCGGTTTGTTGGATTCGAAGCCTACAAGCAGGCACTGGATACTCTTCGGCCCGGCGACATCGCATTGTTTGCAACCCCGCTCGCGTTTCGATGGGTTCACTACCAGTACGCTATCGAGCGTGGATTGCATGTGTTCATGGAAAAACCCGTGATCGCCGATGGCCCCAGCGCTAAACGCATGTTGGATCTTTCGGCGCAAGCTGATGCCAAGAACCTTAAGTGTGCAGTCGGTTTGATGGTTCGTCACTGTCGAGGTCGTCAAGAACTGCACCAACGAATCCAGGATGGTGAGATTGGCGACATCATCTCGATGCGTGCCTACCGAATGCATGGTCCAGTAGCGTCTGCGTTTTCGACTCGCAAGCCAGACGATCAATCGGAGACGATGTTTCAGATCGAACGGTTCCACAGCTTTTTATGGGCCAGCGGAGGTTTGTTCAGCGATTTCTACATTCATCAGATCGACGAAACGTCTTGGATGAAGAACGCTTGGCCGATCAAAGCTCATGCGTTGGGCGGTCGGCATTATCGAGGCGATTACATCGATCAGAACTTTGATCATTACAGTGTCGAGTATACCTATGACGACGGCACGAAATTGCACTTCAACGGTCGCACGATGTTGGGTTGCAAGAACGATATGTCGAGTATGGTTCACGGCAGCAAAGGTTCAGCGATCGTTTCAACGTCCGGGCATACGCCAGGCAAGGTGAAGACGTTTAGTGGCCAAAACGCGGATCGGAAAGAGATTACGTGGAAGTATCCTCAGCCCGAGAAGAATCCTTACGAGTTGGAATGGGTTGATCTCGTCGACGCGATCATCAATGACAAGCCCTACAATGAAGTGCCTCGCGGTGTGGAGGCAAGTTTGGTAACGAGCATGGGACGTATGTCGGCACATACCGGGCAAGAGATCACTTACGACCAGATGCTCAATTGCCCTCATGAGTTTGCTCCGGACGCGGACAAACTGTCTCCTGAGGGTCCCGCGCCGATCATGCCCAATGAAGACGGTACTTACAGTGTTCCGCAGCCTGGGTTATTGAAGGACCGCGAATACGCGTAGGTGCGAGTCAGGTATTTTCTAAAGTTCGGTAGCGAGACTGATAGGCATTGGTGCCGGTGTTGCTAAGCAATGTTGTGGGTCGCAGAGAGCGATGTCGGCTCGGTCGGAACAAGTTGCTGCGACTCGCGTGAGTGACTCAGCTTGGAAGTGTGATGCTCGTACGATGAACGAGTATTTCGTGTTTGATACAACGAATGAGAGAGACTGCTTCTGATGAAACCTATTAGTCTCATGCTGTTGATGGTCGCCATGGGTAGCTTTAGCGTCCATGGGGATAGTCCGCCAAACATTGTCGTCTTCTTGTCGGACGATCACACAATTACCGATTCATCGGTCTACGGGTCGACCGAACTGGCAACGCCGAACATGGCGAGGTTGGCCGCCGACGGCATGACCTTCGACCAAGCGTTTGTTGCTTCACCATCATGTGCACCTAGCCGAGCGGCTTTGCTGACAGGTTTGATGCCAGCTCGAAATCAAGCCGAGGCTAACCATTCAAGACCGAAGGCCGAGATTAAGAAGTTGCCTGCCTACTTGCAGGAACTCGGATACGAAGTCGTCTCGTTCGGAAAGGTCGGCCACTACAAGCATACCCCCGAGTACGGTTTCGATGTCGCCCGACACTATCAATACCATGAAGATGTGGCGGTCCCGGAGTCACTAAAATGGCTTCGCGAACGAAATTCATCCAAGCCGCTGTGCCTGTTTGTGGGTACTAATTGGCCTCACGTGCCTTGGCCCACAAGTGAACATTATTCGCCCGACGAGGTTTCAGTGCCTTCGACCCACGTCGACACAAAGGAAACCCGCCTAGCGCGAGCTCGTTACTGCGAAGCGGTTCATACGATGGATCGTGAACTAGGTGAAGTGTACGACTTGGCTCGTGAAAAATTTGGCGAGAACATGTTGTTCATCCACACCAGCGATCATGGTGCTCAGTGGCCATTTGGAAAGTGGAACTTGTACGACGATGGGATTCGCACTCCACTGATCGCATCTTGGCCGGGACACATCGTGCCTAAGTCACGAACGCAAGCCCTGGTTTCCTGGGTTGATTTATTGCCCACTTTGGTGGATGCAGCAGGCGGGCAACCCGACCAAGAACTTGATGGCCGTTCGATCTTGCCCGTTCTTCAAGGCAAGACGCAAACGCACTCGGACGCAATCTTTACCGTGCATAGTGGCGATGGGAATATGAATGTCTTTCCGTCTCGTAGCATTCGTACACAACGTTGGAAGTTAATCATCAACTTGCGTCCCGAGTTTCGTTTTACCTCTCACGTGACAAAGGTTCGTGACGAGGACAGTTACTGGGACAGTTGGATCGAGCAAGCTAAAACGGACTCGTCAGCAGCCGACAAAGTTCGGCGCTACCACGAACGGCCACGGTTAGAGCTATTCGATTTGCAGAACGATCCGTTGGAACAAACGAATTTGGCAACCGCCCAGGAACACGCCGCCCGTTTGGCTGAGATGAAGGAACGATTGGTCTCTTGGATGCAAGATCAGGGCGACACCCAATCGGTCTTTGGGATGCCCGAATTGTTGCCTCGTGTCGGTCCTAAGCCAAATATCATCACGATTTTCATTGATGATATGGGCTGGGCTGATTTGTCCTGCTTCGGTGGGACGGTTCAAACGATCAACATTGATCGGTTAGCCAATGCTGGAATTCGTTTTACCAATTTCTATGTCAACAGTCCCATCTGCTCACCCTCGCGCACTGCACTGACTACGGGGCACTATCCAGCTCGGCATCGAATCACTTCGTACCTGGACAACCGCAACCGCAACCGCGAACGTGGGATGGCACAGTGGCTTGATGTCACCGCACCTACGCTGCCGCGGATGCTGAGCAAAGTCGGATACACAGCGGGCCACTTTGGCAAATGGCACATGGGCGGCCAACGTGATGTTGGGGATGCACCGTTAATCACAAAGTACGGTTTCGCGGCTTCGTTGACCAACTTTGAGGGCCTTGGTCCTCGCGTATTACCGTTAAAGGATGCCTATGACGGCAAGCCTGCCGTGCCCCATGCACTAGGTAGTGACAAGCTCGGACATGGGCCCATTGAATGGGAAGATCGGTCTGTGGTCACCAAACGATTTGTTGATCGAGCGTTGCAATTTATCGACGATGCCGTCGCTACCAAGACACCCTTCTTTGTGAATGTCTGGCCCGATGACGTCCATTCGCCGTTCTTTCCACCGAAAGCATTGCGTGACGATGAACAAAAACGATCGCTGTATCACGGTGTATTGAAAGCGATGGACGATCAGCTCGGCGAGCTAATCAGTCGCATCGAAAACGACGAAACGCTACGCGATAATACTCTCATTTTGATCGCTAGCGATAACGGACCGGAGCCTGGGGCCGGCAGCGCGGGATCGCTGCGAGGGCACAAAGGAGAATTGTGGGAAGGTGGAATTCGCAGTCCGTTGATTGTATGGGGACCAAAATTGATTCACCCCGAGTCCATGGGTTCGGTCAACGAAACCACGATCCTTTCCAGCGTTGATCTTGTCGCTTCTCTCATCGCAATGGCCGATGCACCGACTCCTGAAAACTACCGAAGCGATGGCGAGAACCTTCTCGCGGCGCTACTAGGGTTCTCTCAAGAAAATCGAAGTCGACCGTTGTTTTGGCGACGTCCGCCTGATCGTCCCGGCACTGCTGCGCGTCCCTGTCCTGACCTCGCCGTTCGTGACCAAAATTGGAAGTTGGTTTGCAACCTTGATGGATCGGGAACTCAGTTGTTCAATCTAAAACGCGATGTCGGCGAGACAGTCAATGTCTCAAGTAAGAACAAGCAAGTGACCAGGCGACTCAAATCCGCAGTCTTAGAATGGAACGCTACGCTGCCCGTTGATGGAATTCAAACCATCGTCGTTCGCGGCACTGAATCGTTTCGCGGCAAACCCAATGCGATTCCCGGAAAAATTGAGGCTGAACACTGGGACAAGGGTGAAGCGGGAATAGCGTACCACGATGTTGACACACAGAACCGTGGCGAAAGTTATCGCGAAGCAACACAAGTCGACATCGAGAAGCGAAGTGACGCTTCCAACGGACACGGAGTTGGATGGACTCAAGAAGATGAGTGGCTGGTCTACACCGTGGAAGTTGCTCAAACGGGAGTTTATGATCTTGAGATCTCCGTCGCGTCGGACAAGAGTGGCGGTGCCTTCCATCTTGAATTTGATGGGAAGGATGTGACTGGGCCGATTGATATCCCCGACACGGGTGGTTGGGAGATTCTGAAGTCGATCCGAAAAAGTGGAGTTTCATTAACTCAAGGTCGGCAAACAATGAAACTGGTGATGGATAAAGATGGAGAGTCGGGTGGCGTCGGAGACATCGACTTTATCAAATTCACTATTGCCGACGACCAGTAACCGAGCAAGCGTCAAGTATTCGATTGCACGTGGTTGGTCACGATTGCACCGACGCGCGAGATTCCCAGCTATCGAATTCACAGCATAGAAAATCGCTGCTTGGGTACTTGCTTCGTGTTGATTAGAAGGCTTTATCCTGATACGGAAAATCAAATGCGTTCTGTTTTGCTTGCCTGTTGCATCATGTTTGGTACGTGCAACTCTATGTCGATAGCGCAGGAATCGCTCGTGACGAGCGGCGAATCCAGGTTGGCTGCGAACCAGAGGTTCCATCTCCAAGCAAGTGAGAAGATGGGGCTACTGATTCCGCTGTACATCTATCCGGCCAACATACATACCAACGCCGATTACAACCGCGTGATGGAATTGAAACGCAAGTACAGTGAAGTGCCATTTTGGGTGGTGCTCAATCCTGCATCAGGACCCGGCAACGCAATCAATGCAAACTACACCAAAGCGATTGACCGGCTGATCGGAGCCGGTTGCGTTGTTCTCGGTTATGTACCGACCGGCTACGGCAAGACTCCCATCGACAATGTTCGAAAGGATATGGCGGCATGGCGAGAAATGTATCCTCGCATTCATGGAATCTTCTTTGACGAGATGATTTATGACGACACTGCATCGGCGGTGGATCATCAAACGTCGCTTAACGCGATCGCTCGCGAATTGGGGTATTGGCCGACGGTTGCCAATCCCGGCGCGGACACTCCCGGACGCTACTTTGCCGCCGATGCAGCGGATGTGATTGTGATTCATGAGGCTGATCATTGGCCGACGCAAGCCAAGCTTCACGGCGACTACTTCGGTGGATACTCGGACTATCCACCGGCCTCGCGCGCGACCCTTATGTATGGACAGGCAACTTGTGACACGTTGGCGATCAAGATGTCGCAGCGGTACACCCGTTGGATCTACGTGACTCAGGACACCTACAAACCCGGCGATCAGGCTCACCCCAATCCCTGGGATCAATTGTCCATTCACTTGGAAATCATTTGTAAGGCTTTGACCAAGTAATGCCTGATTTGAACACAGTAGGGAAAATTGAGGTTTGGGCAGATGTTGGCGGTACTTTCACCGACGTGATCGTCGTGGACTCAAGTGGACGGCGACTTTCCACTAAGACGCTTAGCAGCGGACTGATCTACGCCAGGGTCGTCAAGGTCGAGCATGATCAAGTAGAAGTGGATCAAATTCCAGGCTTCGATGTCCCTAATTTTTGGGTGGCGGCCTCTTGGAGTTGTGGTGAGCGTGCACATGGCAAGATCGTCTCGCAATCCGGCACAACGCTAACGCTTTCGAGCAATTTCGATCAGCTCGATCTTAAACTCGATGACCAGATCGTGCTTGATGGAGGCCTCGAGGCGCCAGTGCTTGCCACTCGCAGTTTGATGCGAATCCCGATCGCGGATCCGTTGCCACCGCTAGAGGTCCGGCTTGGTACGACACGTGGCACCAATGCCTTGCTCACTCGCGAAGGTGCAAAGATGGCATTGGTGACTACTCGCGGTTTCGCTGATGTGTTGAAGATAGGTGAACAAGATCGCGACGACCTATTCGCGCTCGACATCGTCAAGCGAATGCCTCTGACTCAAACGGTGTTGGACGTCGATCAGCGGATGGACGCTTTGGGTGGCGAACTTGTTCAGCTTGATGAAATTGCGGTTCGAGCGGACTTGCTTCGGCTTCTCGATGAGGGAATTGAATCACTAGCCATTTGTTTTCTGCACGCTCACACGAACGACGAGCACGAACGTCGTGTGGAAGCGATTGCTCGGGAGATTGGGTTTGCGAGCGTTAGTCGTTCCAGCGAGGTATCGCCACTGATCAAACTGGTTTCGCGCGCAGAAACCACGACGCTCGACGCGTACTTAAATCCCATATTGGCGAACTACGTTGGCCGAGTTCTTGCGCAGTTTGGCGGAGACCAATGCCAGTTGCGATTGATGACCAGTGGAGGCAACCTGGTTCGCCCCGACAACTTTCGTGGCCGAGATAGCGTATTGTCTGGACCTGCGGGAGGCGTGGTGGCACTGGCGAACGTTGCCACTGCATGTGGATCCGATGCGGCGATTGGCTTGGACATGGGTGGTACCAGCACGGACGTTAGTCGCTTTGAAGGCCAAGTGGGGCGACGGTCCGAGTCTCGCGTGGCAGGGCTACGCATCATGACACCGATGATGGATATCCAAACGGTAGCTGCCGGAGGCGGATCGATTTGTCAGTTTCGCGATGGGCGTTTGATGGTCGGCCCGGGCAGCGCGGGTGCCTCCCCCGGACCTGCATGTTATGGGCGAGGTGGACCGTTGACCGTAACGGACGTCAATTTCTTGCTGGGACGCTTACCTCAATCAAAGTTCCCATTTCGTTTAGACGGTGAAGCAGCAAGGTCGCAAATCGAATCGATTGTCGATGCCATGAAAGGTCACTCGACGGACATGTCGATTGAAGAACTCGCTGAAGGTTTCCTGCAGATCGCGGTCACGCACATGGCCGAAGCGGTTCGAACCGTTAGTACCGCTGAAGGCAGCGACGTTCGAAAGATGACTCTCGTTGGGTTCGGCGGGGCGGCGGGCGGTCACGTGTGCCGTGTGGCTGAGCAGTTGGAGATGAAACGCATCTTAGATCATCCTGATGCAGGTATGCTTTCGGCTCTCGGCATGGGGATCGCAAGCGTCGGCAAGACATCCCTTCGAGGTGTCTATCAAGACGTAGACAAAGTAAGTGCAAATTGCATTGCTGCGATTCTGAGTGAGTTGAAAGCTCTTGCGATTGATGAACTCAACGACGGACATCGCATGACCCATCACTTCGAGATGGATTTGCGCTATCGAGGGACTGAGTCGACTATTACGTTGAGTATGCCATCGCAGAACTGGGACTTGAAAACTATTGGAGCAGCGTTCCACAACCGTCACCGCGACCTGTTTGGTTACGAACGTCGAGAACACCCCGTCGAGCTGGTTGCCATTCGATGCGATTCTAACCTGCTATCCCCTGAACTTGCTCACGCGATGCCCTCGCAGCCGAGCACGCGGAGTACACCAAGCACACACAGGCCACCGAGCACACAAGACGCACCGCGCGCGCCGAATGCACCGAGCGCACCGAATGCACTGAGAACGCGGGACAGCGTGTCGCTTTGGCAGCAGGGCCAATGGGTTCAAGCACCACTCATCGAACGGGTGCAACTGGGCACTGACGATATCATCGAAGGTCCCGCCTTGGTGGTGGCTCCGCAATCGACGTTGTTAGTCGAAACCGGTTGGGTTGGGCGAGTGATCCAAGGAGGCGTGATCGAGTTGCGACCCACCTTGGAAGACTCAGGTGACACGCGTTTGACTGCCGAAACAGCTCAGCACGATCCGGTTTTGTTGGAAGTGATCGGTCGACGTCTGCAGGGTATCGCCGATACGATGGGCGAAGTGCTCCGGCGGACGGCAATGAGCGTCAACGTCAAGGAACGTCGCGACTATTCGTGTGCCGTATTTCGCCGTGACGGATCTCTAGTCGCCAATGCCGCTCACGTGCCCGTTCATTTGGGAGCGATGGGACATACGGTTCGCCATCTGATGAACGTTTTTGGAGAGATGTCCGATGGTGATGCTTACTTGTCTAACGATCCTTTCGCAGGTGGTTCGCATCTTCCCGATGTGACATTGGTGACGCCGGTCTTTGTGACACCGGGAACCCGAAATTCAACGCCCGACTTCTATGTTGCCTCTCGCGCTCATCACGCAGAGATTGGCGGCAAAACACCTGGTTCCATGCCGCCCGACGCTACGTGTTTGGCCCAGGAAGGCGTGGTGATCCGTGATTTTCCGCTTGTGCGAGATGGCGTGGATGGACGAGAGCGACTGCGAAGTTTGCTTTGCGATGCTGATTATCCGTCTCGCAATCCCGATGAAAATCTCGCCGATATCGCGGCTCAGCAAGCCGCAGGGATAGACGGTGTGAGAGCCATCCGAGAGCTGTGTCGGCGTTACGATGACGACTTGATCGACTGCGTGATGGGCCGCTTGCTCGATGTTGCGGCCGAGCAAATTCAGCAGTACATCCACCAACTTTCTGACGACGTGCTTCGTTTCGTCGATTCGCTTGATGACGAAACTATGATCGGAGTAACGATTCAAAAAGTCGGACAACGATTGTCGATTGCCTTTGATCCGGCTCCGGTGCACCCGAATGGGTTCAATGCAACGCCCGCCATCGTGACGGCCGCGACACTATATGCCTTACGTTGTGTTTGCCCGAGTGAATTGCCACTTTGCGACGGTGTGCTTCGCCCAATCGATTTGCAAATCCCAGAAGGCATGTTGAATCCTCCCGCACATGAGGACCCCCGCGATTGTGCCGCTGTTGTAGCCGGGAATGTGGAAACGAGTCAAAGATTGGTCGACGTTCTGCTGGGCGCATTGGGGGCTGCTGCTGCGTCGCAGGGGACCATGAACAACACACTGATGGGCGATCGTTCCTTTGGCTATTACGAAACGATCGGTGGTGGTGCGGGGGCAACGTCAAAGGCAGCGGGTGCCGACGGCGTCCACACGCACATGACCAATACGCGGATCACGGACCCGGAGGTGGTAGAGTCGCGATTGCCAATTCGACTACATCGTTTTGCGATCCGAACAGGCAGCGGGGGTGCGGGAAAGCACCGCGGCGGTGATGGTCTAATACGTGAGTACGAGTTTTTGAGGCCGTTGACGATTTCATTGCTGACAAACCGCCGGACGACCATGCCCTATGGCGTAGCCGGTGGATCACCGGGGACGCCGGGAAAGAACACGCTGGTGCGTCGCGGAGTATCTCAAACGCTTTCATCGAATGTTTCCATCGATGTCGAAGCCCATGATCGTTTGATCATTGAAACACCCGGCGGCGGCGGGTGGGGCGTCGAGTTCGAATCGGGCTAAGAAGCTGGAAGTACGATCACGCGAACGAGGATTTCCATGCTTTCGCCAAAACAGGAATTTGCAACAGCTCGTCCAGCGCTGCGTCTTTCGGAGTTTGGTTGAACATGAATCCATTGGCTCGCGAGATCGACCAAGTAGGGTAAGGACGATCGAGTAAGGTGAGCTGGTCACCCGTCTGCAAGCGACCGGACCGGCTTATCCGAACATACCAACCCGTTCGGCCGGTTCGAGCCACTTCTTTGGGGAGCGTCTTGCACGCCCATCGCCGTGCGATCTTCCAACACGGTTGCCGAGGTTGACTGACTTCGATTTCGCATTCGCCGACTTGATAGCGGTCTCCGATGCAAACGTTGGTCTCAGACTGAGCCTTGATAGTGAGGTTCTCGCCGAATGATCCAGGACCAAGCTGAAGCTCAGGGTGCTCACGTTGCCACGCTAAGTAGTGTTCCGCTGAATAGCAAAGGACTGCTTTGTCGGCACCGCCGTGGTTCTTGGTGTCGGCAACTTCATCACCTTCAATTCCCATCAAGTGGCAGGTTACCGAATGAGCGACGGGGCGTTTGTCGAATGCACTCGACCATAATCGACGAGTCACATCGTTCGTTTCTGGGTCACCCTCGGTGACAACTTTCCCGATTTGGAGGCTCGCGATCTTGGCAGTCACCGGTGGAGTCTTGTGGCACGAGTAGAGGTGGCGTAGCGAAACGACGAAAGACGTGCTTTTTGCCGCAAAAATCAAGCTGAGATGTGGTTCTAGCAGGTCACCTGCCCCGTGGTGAAGGAACCCTATTTATCGTAGAATGCGAGGCTCGATTAGCGAGCCGAAGAAGACCCCTTTTTCGATGGTTTTTTGCATATTTCCGCGATCCCCTTCGTGGAATTTCCTTGAGGAAATCTGACCTTGGCAGACGAGAACGGTAACAACGACGACGAACCGGAAATCGACCCCGAAGACGAGGGCTCCGGCGGCGGTGGAAATGGTGACGGTAACACAGGTGCCGGCGCGTTCCGAATGATCGATCTGCCTATCGAAGACGAGCTTCGCGACAGTTATCTAACGTACGCGATGAGCGTCATCGTTAGCCGTGCCTTGCCGGACGTGCGCGACGGCTTGAAGCCATCGCAGCGGCGGATCTTGGTCGCGATGAACGACTTGAATCTCGGCCCAGGCAGCAAACGGGTCAAATGTGCGAAGATCTCGGGTGACACTTCGGGTAACTATCACCCGCACGGTGAAAGTGTGATTTACCCGACCTTGGTTCGGATGGCCCAGGAATGGAACCTTCGGCGATTGTTGATTGACAAGCAGGGGAACTTTGGCTCGATCGCTGGTCTGCCACCTGCTGCGATGCGATATACCGAAGCTCGTTTGAGTCCTGTTGCGGCGGCACTGCTTGAGGACATCAAGCTCGATACCGTTGACTACATTCCGACCTATGACGAAGCTCGTACCGAGCCAACGGTTTTGCCGAGTAAGTTCCCCAACTTGCTGGTCAACGGTAGCGGTGGTATCGCGGTGGGGATGGCAACCAGCATTCCGCCACACAACCCGACTGAGGTTTGTGACGCGTTGATTGCGATGGTCGACAATCCAGCGATCTCGGACGAAGAGCTTTTCGAGATCGTTCCAGGACCTGACTTCCCGACTGGCGGAATCATTTGCGGTCGAGGCGGCATTCGTCGCGGCTACAAGACCGGGCGAAGCACGATCATCTTGCGAGCGAAAACCTCTGTCGAAGAGAAAAAGGGAACCAGAACGCGGATTCTGATCCACGAGATCCCGTACCAGCAGACCCGCGATGGCGTGGTCAAGAAAATCGCAGAACTGGTCAACGACGAACGGATCAAAGGCATCTCGGCAATTCGCGATGAGAGCGATTTGAAGGAGCCTGTTCGAATCGTCATCGAGCTTAAGCGTGATGGCGATCCCGATGTGATTTTGAACCAGCTCTTCCAGTTTTCGCCACTTCAAACGACGTTCTCGGTCATTTTCTTGGCGTTGGTGGACGGCAAGCCGCGTGAGTTGACGTTGAAGGAGATCCTGACGGAATTCATTCGTCACCGGGTCACGGTCATTCGCCGGCGTACTCAATTCTTGCTCGCCCGCGCACGTCGTCGTAAGCATACGGTTGAAGGGTTGTTGTTGGCTCTTGCCAATATCGACGAGATCATCAAAACCATTCGCGAATCTCGGACTCAACCCGAGGCGAAAGAACGTTTGATGGGGATCCCCTGCCCTGCTGCACTGATGAATCGGGCACTCGGCGATGACGGTTTCAAGTTGTTCCAAGAAGAACGCGGCGTGGCTGATTCGTACACGCTAACCAGTGTTCAGACCGACGAAATTCTTCGCATGCGGCTTGGCCAATTGGTCAACCTCGAGCAAGAGAAGTTGACCGACGAACACAAAGCATTGCTCGCCGAGATTACCGACTACCTAGACATCCTGGGCAGCCAGGAACGCATCTACGGAATCATCAAGGACGACCTTGAAGAAATGAAGCGGCGTTTCGGTGACGTACGTCGCACCGAAATTTCGATGGAAGAACTGGGTAACATCGACCTGGAAGATTTGATCACCGAAGAGACGATGGTGGTTTCGATCTCGCACCAGGGTTACATCAAGCGAACTCCATCAAGTGTTTACAACACCCAACGCCGTGGCGGTAAAGGGCTTAAGGGTGCAAAGACGGATGAGGAAGATCCGATCGAGCACTTGTTTGTCGCTAGCACTCACGCTTACTTGCTGTTCTTGACCACAGCCGGCAAGGTGCGTTGGCAAAAGGTTTACGATTTACCCCAGCTCGCCCGGGATGCCAAAGGTCGGGCGATCGTGAACCTGTTGAATCTTGAGAAAGACGAAAAGATCGCGGAATGTCTCGCGATTCGTGATTTCGACCAGGAAGGCTATTACGTCGTGATGGCCACACGCAGTGGTTTGGTCAAGAAAACTCCGCTGGAACAGTACTCGCGACCCAAACGTGGCGGCATCATTGCGATCAAACTTCGCGAAGACGATGAACTTGTCGATGCGAAAGTGGTCGGCCCCGGCGATGAGGTCATCCTTGTTACGGCCGGTGGAATGGCCATTCGGTTCCGCGAATCCGATGCCCGGCCGATGGGGCGAAATACGTCAGGTGTCAAAGGCATCAGTCTTGTTGGAGACGACTATGTCGTCGGCATGGTCGTTGCGGATCCCGAAGCGACGCTGCTAACTGTTTGCGAAAAGGGTTACGGCAAGCGAACGTACTTTGGACCCAACGCCGTGGCAGCGGGATCTGACAACGATGATGAAAGTGAAGCGGCATCTGACTCGGATGAGGAAGCAAGTACATCATCGGGAGCTCGCTACCGAACGCAAAAGCGTGGCGGTAAAGGACTGCGGGATATCCGCACCAGCGCTCGCAATGGCAAAGTTATCGGTATCGCTCGAGTTGGCGACAACGACGAAGTGTTCATGATGACCAGCAAAGGCAAGATTCAACGTATCAGTGGCAACGACATCAGTGTGATCGGACGAAACACCCAAGGTGTCCGAATCATGAGCGTCGATGCCGATGATTCACTCATCGCGGTTGTTCGAGTTCCCGCGGAAGAAGAATCCGAGACCGGAGAAACGGAAGAACAAGTGACTGACGATTCCGCAGTCGCAACCGTAGACGCCACGCAGGTCACGGAAACTTCGAAAGAGGTTGGCGATGATGAAGTGTCCGCGGACGAACCATCGGGATCCGACGATGAGTAAGCGATAAAGTTCTTTTCAGCGAGCGAGTACAAAAAAACCCGGCCATCACTGGCCGGGTTTTCTTTTTGGCGTAACGCTGTCGCGACGAATTCATCGCGACAGCATCATTTGGTGAAGCATCGTTACGCGATCTTGGCAACCAGATCGAGAACCTTGTTGCTGTAACCCCATTCGTTGTCGTACCAGGATACGACCTTCACAAAGGTTCCATCGAGTTGGATGCCGGCGTCGGCGTCGAAGACCGAAGTGCGAGTTTCGCCACGGAAGTCAGTCGAAACGACCTTGTCTTCGGTGTAACCCATCACGCCCTTCATTGGGCCTTCGGAAGCAGCCTTCATCGCTGCACAGATCTCTTCGTAGGTGGCGTCCTTTTCAAGTTCAACGGTCAAGTCGACCACTGAAACGTCCGAAGTAGGAACGCGGAATGCCATGCCGGTGAGCTTGCCGTTAAGCTCTGGAATGACCTTGCCGACTGCTTTGGCAGCACCGGTGCTCGAAGGAATGATGTTTTCCAAGATACCGCGCCCACCACGCCAATCCTTACGCGAAGGACCGTCTACGGTCTTTTGCGTTGCGGTGGCAGCGTGAACGGTGGTCATCAAGCCACGCTTGATGCCGAAGCTATCGTTGAGGACCTTGGCCAAAGGAGCCAAGCAGTTGGTGGTGCACGATGCGTTGGAAACAAACGTTTCGCCAGCATAGGAGTCGTCGTTGACGCCCATGACGAACATAGGTGTGTCGTCCTTCGAAGGTGCCGACATGACAACCTTCTTTGCACCGGCGTCGATATGACCTTGAGCGCTTTCGGCTGTTAAGAAGATACCTGTCGATTCGACAACGATATCAGCTCCCGCGTCGCCCCATGCCAGCTTGCTTGGATCCGTTTCTGCGGTGATGCGAATCTTCTTGCCGTTGACGACAAGCATGCCGCCGTCGACTGAAACTTCACCATCGAAAGGACCGTGGACCGAATCGTACTTGAGCATGTATGCCAAGTATTCGACTTCGAGCAAGTCATTGATAGCCACTACATCGATGTCGTTACGGTTGACCGATGCGCGGAAGACCATTCGACCGATGCGGCCAAAGCCGTTGATGCCGACCTTAATCATGTGTTCTCTTTCCTCGTGGGAGACTAGTGTTCGCGATACACTTTCGGCATCGCGGGCAATTGGGTGTTCGTATGAAATACCGTCCTGGCTCGTCAGCCGGGATTATAGGAATTTACGACTAAAATGAACCAGCCCCCCAATTCACGAGATAGCAGTTTGGTTGGCATTAACGAGGCGGGAATGCCCACAGCATCAGCGGCCGAGCAACGCCCGCCGGACTGGCAGCGACCCGAAGGTGTCGCCCCGGGAACATGGGATTATGTGCATCAACGGTCGATCGCTCACCATTACGATGCGTTTGTGGCGGGTGTGGCGATGGAGTCGGTCGAAAGCCAGATCCTGCGAGAGTGCTTTCCCGGCGTCGAAATGGGCGACACAAAGACGATTTTGGACCTTGGTTGCGGTACTGGAAGAACCGCTATCCCGTTGGCAAAGTCAGGTTATGAAGTCGTCGCAATCGATTTGAGCCAGTCCATGCTCGACGAATTGGCTGGAAAAGCTCGGAAAGAGAGTTTGGAACGAATCTACACCGTCCGCGCGAACTTGGTCCAAATGGAGTTTTTTCGTGACAATGTTGCCGAGGGTGCTGTGTGTTTGTTCTCTACCTTGGGCATGATCCAGGGGCGATCAAATCGGCAAGCAATGCTCAAGCATGTTGCACGCATGATCCGACCCGGAGGCACACTTCTAATTCATGTTCATCATCGTTGGGCGGCGCTTCGAGAGCCTCAGGGATTGCGAAAAACGGCCATGTCTTGGTTGCGATCGAAGCGTGACCCCGATCACGAACTAGGTGATTCGACGTACGCGTATCGCGGACTTGAGCGAATGTTCATGCACCGTTTTGGTCGCCGCGAGTTGGAAGAAGATCTCCGTCAAACCGGTTGGCAGGTCATCCGATTGGAACGATTGTCCATCGATGGCAAAACCCTCACGGGATATTGGCCAATTGCAGGGGGATTCTTTGTCTTGGCAAGGAACGCCAAAGATGGGTGATTCGCGGAAGCAACGTTTACCCGTGAAGCGGACTCGATTTAAAGACGAGAAATCGAAACCCTATAGCTGCCTTGATTGTCCGCCAAGGCCCCTGGCCCATCGTTCACACGCAACAGCAACCAACAAGGTTGTTCAATGATAAGCGTGGACTCATTGCCCACTTTGATGGTTTCTAACGGTGGCAGATAGTCATTCTTGTCCGAGCGATTGGGCACAATTCTCGCAATCAACTGCCCCAGCGGTCTGCCGCTCGAGTACATAATCGTCACGCCTTGCGGATGAGATATCCACGGTTTGGGGTCATCATCGAGAGTAACTTCGCCAGACGCGGTAAGTTGGATCTTCATTCCAGTATTCAGCCGAACCTTGATGGATTGCCAACCTTGGTCTGCCACGACGGTCGTTTCGAATGGTTTGCCATCCCAGACGCGGTCCTGTTTGGAAAGTTGAATCTGTTCTCGCGTCCAGTCGAACCCGTAGTCGAAATCCTGAGCAAGATTACGCCAGCGAGCCTGAACGACTGGCCAATCATTTCCTAATCGCGTGTAACACCAGCGATTGAAGTCAGCCATAGAGTCCTGGCCGTGGTGAGCCGCTTCGAGAAAGACATGGCGGTACTCCGGGTAAGCATGCAACATCGATGCAAGTGCCCAACTCCATCCGTATGCCTCGACATCACCCTTCAAATTTGCCTCGTACTTCATCACCGTTTCGAGGGCTGGGATTCGCGAGGCCTGTCGCAACTGTTTCATGCGTTTAAAGCGACCCCAGTAAGCAAAGTCATCACGATCATCAGGGATCACGCCAACGCTTATCTCGGAGCCGATGCCACGGTGAGTGCTCAGGAGATCTGCGGTTCCCTCCATGAACCAAGTTGGTCCAGCACCGCCAAACTGATCGAAAGCAAGCGAATGGACGCCTTCGTGAAGCAGTAAATGTCGGGTGTAGTATTGGCTCGGTTGCAACTTGACCCAAACATCGTTGCCAATCGAATAGCCAAACGGAAAATCAGGGACTCGATAGTCAAGCAGTGCTTCCTTACGGAAACGCTCTGTGTCTTTCATCACATAAGCGTCAACCACCCAATCGTTAAGCGAGCCGGTAGGAAGATTCCAGAATTTCTCCCACAATGGTACAGCCGCATCAAAGGACGTTACCAATTCAACTATGAAGGGGCGATCATCCACGTCGGTGGTCAGACGCAGATGTTTGCCCGTTTGGTGATGCAGTCCAGACCGATGCGATTCTGGATCTTCGGCATCCGCGACTACGCCCATCGTGACCAAGACCAGCCACGTTAACCCAAACCAATTGTAGACATACCGTGATTCCATCTATTCATTCTAACTCGCAAGTCGCCTTCGCATTAACCCTGATTGCTGGTGTGATGGTTTTCTGCTCTTCATCAGGTTGCGTGGGCCGCAGCGAAAGTGATGTCGTGGTTTATTCGGCACTCGACCAAGAATTTGCTCAACCGATTCTGGATTCCTACGAGCGATCTGTTGAGGGCAAGACGAAGGTCATCGGAAAGTTCGATGTTGAATCAACCAAGACGGTAGGGCTGGTTAACCTAATCGTCGCCGAAAAGGAGAAACCGACGTGTGATCTGTTCTGGAACAACGAGATCATGCATACGGTACGTTTGCAAAAGATGGGACTGCTTGAGCCCCGTTCATGGAAGGTTCAATCGGGGTACCCGGCCAACATGATGGCCAGCGACGGGACATGGTGCGGTTTTGCGGCTAGGGCTCGAGTCTTGATTGTGAACAAACAATTGATTCCCAATCCAGACGATTACCCCCAAAGCGTCGCCGATTTGGCGGATCCAAAGTGGAAAGGGAAATGTGCGATGGCCCGACCGCTATTCGGAACCACGGCGACTCACTTTGCAGTGTTGCGTGAGCTCGTTGGACGTGACGCGACGATTGAACAACTAAAAGCGATCCGTGACAACGCGACAATTCTCTCGGGCAACAAGCAGGTCGCGATGTCGGTGTCCGCTGGCTCGGTTGCATGGGGACTGACCGATACAGATGACGCGATCATTGAGAAAGATCAAGGGCGCCCCGTCGAAATCATCTTCCCCGATCAAGCTACCGACCAACCCGGTACGCTACGAATTCCCAACACCATCGCTGTGATCAAGAACGCTGAACACCCCAACGCCGCAGCCGCACTGGCTGACTTCTTAATTCGTCCTGAAACCGAAGACCGGCTGGCAATGGGTGAAAGCAGTCAGATGCCTCTATCTCGCGGCAGCAAGTTCCCGCCACGAGTGCTGCCAAGCGAGCCTGTCCGATGGATGAATGCCGACTTCGAAAGCGCTGCCGACGATTGGAAAGCCTGGGCAGAACAACTGCAGACGATCTTCCAGTAGTTGACCTAAGTCGAACTAAACCGCTGTTTGTTCGCGTGGGGCCGATGCTCGATTGATGGGGGGAATCGGTTTTGCAGCTTCAGCAAGTGGCGTTCCGGGCATTTCACCAAGTTGTGTGGTGCCCAGTTTGGGAAAGATCGGTGCCAGCAGATATTGCCGGATCATGAACCAAATCAGATTGTTCTCATTTAGCTTCGGATCAATCTCATCGGCGATCTTCGCGTGTTCAGCCGCCAGTTCACTCCAGTGCAAGCCGGGGTTTTCATGGTGAGCAGTATGGTAGCCGTTGTTGAAAAACAAAAAGTTGAACCAGGGGCCAACGAAGTTTCGCGAGTGATCGTGTTCGGACCAAGCGTCGGTGTGAACGTGTTGGATGAAATTGAAGAACATGATCACGGTGCTCGACAATATCGCTGGCAAGATCACTGAGAAAAACCAAAGGTACAAGCCGAGACCGGTTTGTTCCGAGTGATACATCCAGGCGGCGAGGATTCCGGCACCGATGTATAGACCGAGCCACAAGACATACTGAATGCGAATGCGGCCATAAAGTCCGGGCTTGTTCGCCTTAACTTTCTCCACATATTCCTTAATCGGACCACTTTGAAAGTAGCCCGAAACAAATGGATAGGTCAACGCAACAAGAAGGTTGTGTTTGTTGGTGTAACGCCAAGTCGCCGTGGCGTCGCCCGGTTTGTTGACATAGTGGTGGTGATTGAGATTGTGAGTGGGCACCCACATCAGTTGCGGATATCCATAGAAGAAAGTCAGCACTTGCCCGAAAACTTGGTTCGCTCGTTTGGAGTGGAACGTTTGTTTGTGGCTGTGGTTGTGCGTGATCGTCCCAATCGCGATAGCCAAATAACAACTAAGGGGCGAGAGATAGAGAACCCAACTTGGGTCGCTGTACTGAATCACGACAAGAGTGATTGCGATCGCAACCCACAGTAGGCTGCGAAGATCAGCAGCGTGGCGAAGACGCATGGAGGCGGTACCTTTCCTTGGCAAAGCCATCCACCGCAGCAAATGGAAGCAACCAAACCGGCGCTGTCTTGCGGATTCCGACGCTTTGTAATGGGGTGCGAATCGGGAATCATAGACGATACTCCCAACGCGGCAAACGGATAAACTGCGTAAACTTGGTGCGATTACCCCATCGATTAAAAACTGACGACATTCTGGTCTGCGTATCCCCCGCAGACTGTAAACCTGCTCAAGCGTACCTATGCAAGTTCTTCTGATTCAACACACGGCCGTCGATTCCGCTGGTGTGGTGGCCGATTGGATACAGAACCACGGTCTTCAATGCACGACATTGCGTTTGGATCGTGGCGATGAAATCCCTTCGACCTTCGATGCCGACGTGCTAATGAGCTTTGGCGGTCCGCAATCGCTGCACATGCCTGACTTGCCGGCCTGGGTCGAGCGTGAAAAGAGTTTGATCCGTCATTTCATCGACAACGATCGAAAGGTCATGGGGATATGTTTGGGGGCCCAAATGTTAGCCTCCGCCATGGGGGCCCTCACCTATCGCAATGATCAACCCGAGGTCGGTTGGCACCACATCACCAAAGTGAAATCCGCGAGTAAGTGGTCGGTGCTGCCCAAGCAAACGCGGGTTCTGCATTGGCATCAGAACACGTTTGAGCTACCCGACGGAGCGGAGCATTTGTATCGAAGTGAAGCGTGCGAAAATCAAGGATTCGCCATTGGCGATTTAGCAGTTGGCTTTCAGTTCCACCCCGAAGTCACCGAGCGAACCATCCGCCACTTCCTGCAAGTTTCGGGCATCGTTCGCAAGAAAGCTACCTATGTGCAAACTCGAGAAATGATTGAGGAAGGCGTACGTGAGCATCGTGAGCGCCAGGCAAAATGGTTTACCGAATTCTTGACGCAATGGCTCCTGCGTGGACCTAGCCAATCGAAGTGACATCGGTACAAGAACCAACGATTGACTAATCCATCGAAGAGTTTAATTGGTTCTCACTTAGCCACTCCAGCAAGACTCTCGCTTCGTGATCGAGTTCACCTTCGTTATCAGATTCATCTTTGCCTTCAGGTTTACCGAGCAGTGGAGAGGTTGGAACCATGCTCGTGTCCTCTACCGTTGCCAGCTTTGTGTCTTTGGCTTTGTTGAAGACAGAAAAGTACTCGTCGAGAACGGTCAGGTTTGTGTCGGGACGAGAGACTTGCTCGGAAGTTAAGTCGCGATCAACCATGGGGAAAGCTGGCCAACGCATTGCGTCTTCGAAGAGGTTCGCCGCTAACTTTCCGCGGACAGGGGTGCTCGCTGGACCGATACGGATCGCGTCGGCAGTAATGACTCCATCGGGTGCGGTGCCGAGGACGACGGTCAAAGTCCCGCTCGTGATTGTCACGTTAGAGAGAACTTCCCAATCGCCCCCGAGATCCGAGAAATCATCGGGCGCGACCTTTTGACTCGCGTAGATCGTCGTGATCAATGTATTGCCGTCGTAAATGGAATACGGGGCAGCTTCAGAACGATTGGGGTGCGAAAGCCATGTGGAGGAAACGCTGTACGTACCGACGGGTAGTTCGTCGAATGTCCAACTCGCTTCATCGGCGCCGCTGCTTGCGGAATGCACCTCGCGGTCACCGAGGTAACCAGTCGAAGTCGTTCTCCATCCGTTGCTAGTGTAGCCCGGATCCCCGTTGTCGACGACAAGGGTCGGTAAGGACGGTGCGGGTGCGATGTGAACGGCATCGGCGGTAACTTTGCCTTGAGGCGATGTTCCCAACACGACTGTCAAAGTGTCTGAGCTAATTTCGACATTCGCTAACACTTCCCAGTCCCCACCGGCATCAACAAAATCGTCAGGCGCGACTTTCTGGTTTGAATTAACGAAGGCAACCAGGACTCCATCGTCATAGATAGAAAACGGTGCATCGTTGGCTCGATTGGGATGGGCCAACCATGTTGATGAGACGGTATAGGTGCCGGGCGTGACGGTGAAGTTCCAGGTCGCTTCGTCATTACTGGCGCCCGCAACATGCATGTTTCGATCACCCAGATAGCCTGTCGTCGCGCTGGTCCAGTTGCCGGTAACGCTGTACTGCGCGTCTCCATTGTCGATAATTTGTGTCTCCGACGCGGTCGTGATCATTTGGACGATCAGTTCATAGAATCCGGTCGTCGATCCACCCGAGTCTCCTGACCCATCAACAGGGTCGTACTGATAATTGCCTTCGCTGGCGACCGCTAAGTAGTAGACGCCCGATGTGTCAAATACAAAGTCGATGAACGACTCCGTTGCGGCGAACTCAGGATCCGGACCGACGTCGGCATCTGAGAAGGCGATCAGTGATCCTGACGCGTCAAAAAGGTTTACCGATGAATCAAGTTCAGCCGAGGGATCATTGAAGACATCGATATCAAACTGCCAACGTTCACCGGCTTGAACTGAGATGGCAAACATATCGACATCATTGGCCGAATAGATCTGGTCCGCAAAGATGCCCTCATCAATCAACGTGGCTTCATTAATTTGGTCATCGGGATCATCGACTGGTAGAAGCGGTGCAATTCGGATCGCGTCCGCAGTTACCACACCGTCGGGAGATGTTCCCAAGACAACTTTAAGAGGTCCGTTGGTGACACTTACGTTGGTAAGGATTTCCCAATCACCGCCATCGGCATTGAAGTCATCAGGATCAATCTTCTGGTTGGCTTCAACAAAGGCAATAAGTTCGCCCCCATCGAAAATGGAGTAAGGCGCATTGTTTGCTCGGTTGGGATGCGATAGCCAAGTCGAAGCAACTTGATAGGTGCCGATTGGTACTTCAAACGTCCAGCTCGCTTCATCGCTTCCGCTGCTCGCCGAATGAGCGTTTCGGTCATCTTGATATCCATTGGCGGCACTGGTCCACGACCCAGTCAGGGCGTATCCGGCGTCGCCGTTGTCAACGATCAGCGCGGGGATTTCGAATGGTTCAATTCGGACAGCGTCCGCGGTCACCACTCCGTCGCTGGCTGATCCCAACGATACTCGCAGTTGCCCACTGGAGATATTAACGGCGGCGAGGTTTTCCCAGTTCGCACCGGCATCGCTGAAGTCATCGGGGGAGTCTTTCTGGCTGGCATTGATCGTCGTGATAAATGTGCTGCCGTCATAAATGGAATACGGTGCTGCTGCACTTCGGTTGGGGTGGGACAACCAAGTAGACGCCACTTGGTAACTGCCAACGGGGACATCGAATATCCAAGTGGCTTCGTCGGTGTCACTGCCAGCGGCGTGGACGTCTCGATCGTCCAAGTATCCAGTGCCGGTTGTGTTCCAATTTCCGGTTGTGGTGTAGCCCGGATCGCCGTTGTCAATGATCGTCGCATTGGTGGGACTCATTAGCGAGATATCGAGTCCGTATCCTCCGACTTCATCCGAATAGTTGTCTACCGCAACAAAGTAGGTGCCTGATTGATCTGGAGCAAAAGTAATCAATGATGCTAGTCCAGTTCCCCCGTCGTCATCGAAAGTGATCAGTGTCGTCCCATCCGTGTCAAACAGACTCAGTGTGCTATCGCTCAATTCTGTAAGAACGGTTTCGATTTCGTAAGTGCTGCCCGCGTTCGCAGAGAAGCTAAAGTAATCCAAATCGGTCTGGATCTCGATAATTCCTGTCGTGCTTACTGGCACCGATAGGGAAGTTGCTTCGGAGAAGTCGTTGCCATGATCGTCATCAATTTCGGCGACCAAGTCGTAAGTGCCAAATTCATTATCGGCGTACCCTGCGACCTCAAGAAAATAGGTGCCAGATGTGGAAGCGGTCCAAATGATTTGGGACGCGAGACCCGGTCCCGAATCGTCATCAAAAACCAGCGACGTCGAACCGTCAACGTCGTAAAGTTCGAGCGTTGAGTCGCTGAGTGTGTTCAAGCCGGTACTAAATTCGTATTCGATGCCCTGGATCGCGTTGAAACTAAAGAAGTCTCGATCTCCTGCAACCTCCAGCTCGCCCCCAGTGGTCGATGGGATGGGAATTGGCGTCGACGACGACGAGTTGTCTCCGTGGTCATCGGTACTCGTCGAGTTAAAAACAGAATCCAGCCATGACGCGTAGGCCGACCCCACCATGCCGCCAAAATCAGTGTCAAAGTCAGGGGCAAAGATGCTGCCAAACGTATTGTTTCCCCACCACTCCAACTCGCCTTGTTCGATGGTGGTTGAGTTATCCAAGTCATTCCAAACGAAACTCGGCCCACCGCTATCGCCACCCAGGATGGTGATTTCCTTGTCGTTTCCAAGAGTCGTTCCGTCACCGAAAAGGTCAGCCGGTGCTGGGCCGTCAAAGTCCGCCAACCAAACCTCGCGGTTGCCGCCACCCTCATCGTCCAACTCAAAGTCGGACGCTAAGTTCTGTCCCGTCAATTTGACGAACAGGTTTGCTCCGCCTGTTTCGCCGTTGATCGCATCGCCTTGTGTTCCATAGCCCGCTAATACGATGGGAGTCGATTGCGTGAATGCTTGCGTGTGAATGGGATAGATTGGCACTCCCGAGGGTGCCGATGACGAGAGTGTTACCACGGCGATGTCGTCATTCACCGATGGAGACAAGAAGCCTGTGTAGTTTGGGTGATTGACCAGCGCCGACGCCTGGATGGAAGTTGATCCGCTGAAATTATTTGTGGGATTGTCGTGGTTGAAAAAAACCGTGACTTCCGAAGGAGCGAAATCAACCGAACCATTGTCATCAATGTCGAGGCAGTGTCCTGCGGTAACGATGTGCGTCGAAGTCAGAAGAGCTCCTGAGCAGATAAAGGAACCTTGACTAGAACTCATGTTTAAACTCACCACGCCTGCGAATGGTGACGTCGTTACGTTGGCATCTGTTCGCGAAGACACCGACACCGATGGTGATCCATTGGGGTCACCCACGGCAATCACCGGGCGAAAATGATCAAACGTTCCCGCATACTGCTCGGCTGGTCGGCTCGCAGACGCATCGGAGGAAACGTACACAGGAGCGGGCGTTGCAGCAGTAGCAACTCCCGCACTTATGCTCGACTTCAAGTTGGGTGAGGCGTTTGGCTGCTCGAGTTGCAGAGCGGTTAAATGAGCCGCCAAGAGATTTCGCTTCTCCAAAGACTCCACCACCAAACTGCGGATTCGCCCTCGGGGCCGTGTCGAGGATTGACCAGTTTGGCGTACGTATCGCGATGAACTCATGTGCTTCCCTTGTTTCTTAGCCTGCGCTTAACTATCAGTTTTTAAGGGCAGCCGCGAGTCGGTTCCACTATTGGAGTGGATGTTTGCGGATATTTAACGCAAATAGAATAGCACTAAACACGACAGCAGCGTTTGAATTTTTCTCCGCTGCCACATGGACAAGGTGTATTGCGGCCGATTCGTCGACGGCGGACCTGCCTGAATCGTTGGCGAGTGTCTTGGCGATAGATCTTTTCGAGCATTTGATAGAGTTGCGGTGCTTTGGCCGCGAGGACGCTGGGGGATTCGAAAAAGTACTCCGACAAGACGGCAAAGTACTCGGCTTCGTTGGTAAACGCGTAATCGTCGATGTGCCGACGTTTCGGGGCCAATTTCGTCGCGTCGCTTCGCAATTCGTTTCCCACCCATTCAATCCATGGACGAACGACGTCGCGCGGGATCGTCGCCGGAATCCCGTCGATACTGCCGTCGGCCTTGTCAATCAAATGGGAAAACTCGTGGATGCCGACATTCCGCTTGTCGTTGCTGATGTCAAAGCCAGCGACCAAATCGGGTTTCGACAAGATCATCACTCCGCTGAGGTGTCCTGCCCCTACCATGCCCAGCACGTGATCGGTATCCGGGTGGCTGCTTTCGAAGTTCTCGCCGAAACGGTTCGGATAGATCAGTACTTCGCCTAGCCCCGCGTATTCCCAATACTCAAATCCAAAGATCGGAATCACCGCACTGGCCGCGACCAGTGAAATAGTTTGGTCATCAACGTCAGTGCGAATTCCCGTAATGGCGACTTCATCAACGAAGATTTGCATCAAGGACTCAAACCGACGTTTGTCTGGTTTAGGCAAGGCGACATAGAACTGCACATGACGTTCTAGCGCAGAACGCCACGCCGGTGGAAATGGTTGCGATGCAACGCGGATCCGTCGTTTCGTGTTTCGTCTAGCGAGCACGTAGATGGCGGGGCTAGCTAATGCCAGCAGGATCCACCAGGGCGATATCCACGCCAAGCCTATTCCGATGATCGCGGCCAGACCGGCGAAAAGGAAGGAAAGGAGTCGATTACGACGATCCAGTTCAGGAGTGATGAGCATAGCGACGGGGCGTCAGGAAGCGTGAAACTGGATGCATGCAGGGATTTGAGAAGGCAATGATCCAGCATAACCGGCACGTTCGTCTCAAGGCGAAGGCAATTGGCCATCACGGAGTCGGGTAGGAGAGTTTGCGTCGATTGTTCAACCCGATGGTACCGAAATCGAAGAAGTGTCCGAGTGATCGCGTGCCTGGATTGGGCTGCGCCCTCGTCCTACTTCTACCTTTTGCAAATGAATCACGTGAGCCAAGCGTCCAGCGAACCATCGACGCACGAAGTCTGCTTCGGTTTGCGTATCGAGAGCCATGCGATTCAGCTCGCTATTGCGACGCCGATGGACAATGGTCGTTATCGGCTAACCTTTGATCAGGTTGACCACGATGGCGAAGTGGGATGGTTGACCAACGAAGGGGCATCGGCGTTTGAGGCTGCACTGGAAATGTTGGCCGATCGCCACCAAATGCGTCGTCATGCGGTTTCCGTGTCACTTGATGGTGACTTCTGTGTCACGCGAGTCACGATCGGTTCGCCCGAAGAGGTTGACCACGATTTAGAAACCCTAGCAACGCGGATTCCTCGATACCTGCAACTAGGGCCTGGCGAAAAGGTGACCGGTAGTGCTCGCATTCGAATTGAACCAAGCACCGATTATGCAGTGACGGGTGTGGTCAATCGTTCGCTGATCCAAATTATCTACGACGCATTTCGTAACATCGATATGGATGTGAAATGGGTTGAGCCATCTTTGGTAAGTGTGGCGAGATTAGTAGGGCGAGATAAGCGGATTGGCGATACGCCGATTCTGGTTGCCGATGGAATGGGAAAACAATGGGATGTGGGGATCGCATGTGCGGGAATGTTGCTGTTGGACTATCGGCCCGCTGCGGCTCACCACAATGCTGGTTTTTGCGAAGCCTTAGTCGGGCACTTCTCGCGTCTGAAACGGTTCTGCCATCGCCACCGGCGTGTGGCAACGGGCGAGTTGGAAGAACTGCTGATCTGCGGTCCGCACGAAAAAACGAATGATGTTATCGCGTTGTTGAAAGACTCTGACGTTGTCCGACCGGCGGTCTTACAGATTCCTGATTTGCCAGAGTTGTACGAGATAAATTCTGAATCGAATGAAACGAATCATGTTCCATCGGTAGCCACCGTTTTTCCTCTGCTAATTCGATTGGCTGACGACGGTGTTCCGGATTTGCTGGACCATGTTCGACGCGCGCCCGATTTGTCTTGGGGGCAACGTTTGGTCTATCAGTGTTGGCCCATTGCCGTCGCCTGTCTGACGCTGATGATTGCCTACGCGATGGTCGCGACGGAGCGAAATCGTCATGCCGGGAAGGGAATGGGGCGAGCCGAATTGCAGGCGCAAATTACTGCCACACAAACGAAGTTCGCAGCGGTTTCCAAACGTCGTGAACTGTTGACCCACCTGAATCGAATCTCAGCGATCACCACGGAACCGAACTGGCACAAGACTTTTAAGCTGATCACGCAAAGTTTGCCGGAAACAGTACGACTTGAAGAGTTCCGAATCGAATCGAGCAACACCATCCAACTCAACGGCATGACCGTGGAAGAGTCGGTGATCTATGACCTCGTCAATTCACTACGGCACTTGCCCGGCGTGACTCAAGTCGCACTGAAGGGCACATCGCCCGAGCCCGACACGCAATCGACCCGCTTTATCGTTCGTTTGACCATCCGAAGTGCTTCTTCTGGTTTGGATAATCAAACGGGCGCACCCGGCCATCGCATGGCTCAAAGGACACCGCTCCCTTCGCCGAAGCAAAGGGGCCAACAATGAAGTCACCCAACGCTAACCCGCCGATCCCAGCAACTCTAGCCAAACGGTCGCGGGCACAAGAACGATCCGCGGCCAGAGACCGAACGACCCGAGCAATCATTGCGAGCGTAAGTTTGCTTGCCATCATCTTATTCGGCGTCCGCTGGGTCGATGAATACTTTGAACTCCATCGGGACGTATCTGAAATGGACACGTTGCGGGTTCAGTTTGAACAGGCCAGTATGCGGAAGGAGCGACTTGAGAAGGTGGCGACCCAGATATCGGCACAACTTGAATTGGCAGTCGAGCAAAGCATCGAGCCGGATGACATTGAAGGCGTTCGAGAACAACTAGTCGGCATCGTTCGCAAAGCGGGCGCGGCTCTTCGGCGATTAGAAATCGGTGAAGACGAAAGCCGTGCATGGGCGTTCGAAAACGACAGTCCAATCAATAGCGCAACGCCTTTGTACTCTGAACCTTCGGGCTTCCTGTTACACGACCATACGGTTTTGTTGCAAGCGGATGGGAGCATGGAGGCGATTGGTAAGATTATCGACTTGATCGACGAGAAAGGCTGGCTGATGATCACCAAGGGGATGCAGATATCTCCTACGACCGTCCGCGAAACTCCTGTGGCACTTGAGTGCAGCCTGACACTGTTTGGATTAACGACTGCACCAGTGGAAGACCTAGACGATGAATTCGCCGATCCCGATTCGCCGGAGTTGCAAGCGAGTGATATTTAGCGAGAAACAAAGCTGACAAAGAGTAACTACTTCCACGCGGTCCACTGACGGCCTCGCGGAACGAACGAGTAAGTGTCGCAGCCAATGGGCTGGGATACCATAAGCCTGCGGCGAAGGATTGCCGTGGTCAATAACAACAAGACCCAACCCGAGGTTCATTGCCATGGATGGCAGACCAACGATATACGAACAGACAGCGGCGATAGCGAGTACGGTTGCGTGCTCGCCCGTCGACCGTTTGAACGTTGGTCCGTCACTGGCAATGACCACCACCGAGTTGTCGGGTTTGCTCGGCCGTATCGCATGGATGACCATGGTTGTGGTTGGCTGCTTGAACGCCAATTCGAGCTTGGTGTCTGCCGACGAAAGCTTCATCGCCGACGTAAAACCTTTGCAACAAGTGCCTGCATCATGGCCAATCGAGATGGCTCCGGGGATCGACGCTCCGGCGCCAGTTGTAGTTAAGAGCCCGGCGCGTGTCATCTCGGCTAATGAACCTTCCGTTGTCGCAACCTTAAGCACCGCTGCCACCAATCACCACGGTTCAAGTGGCCACCTAGGGTCAAACGACCAGGGCTCGGTTGATGGTGATGCCTCGCAAGCACCGGCGGCACGTCCGGGTTCAGTCGAAGAAGCTCTCGCGACTCGGGGCAGTGTCACGTTTCGAAAGACGCCGCTTTCGGACGTTATTTTTATGCTCAGCGACCTGTGGAGAATCAATATCGTCGCCGGAAACGCAGTCTCGGGCGAAGTCAGCGGCGCGTTTCACGATGCACCATTAAGCGAGGTGCTGTCTGCTGCACTCAGTTCGTCAGGTTACAGCTACCGGAAAACGGGAAGTAGCTTGGTGGTTCTTTCAGCGGATCAAATTGGTGCTGACGATCCCAACTTTGAGAACGAAACGCTGCGTTTGCCTCAAGCTTTACGTGATGATGAATCGGCATTGGAAGCGGCCGGATTGTTGCTAAGCGACCGAGGGCAGATGCGACGCATCGGCAGCGATTCGCTGTTGGTGATCGATACGGCTGATCGGATCGATCGAATTCGCCGGCTTTTCGCTGGGTTCGGTGTGGCGGGTGAAGGCGGGTTCAACACCGGTGCTGCGGTCGAAGGAGGCGATGCCTCGACACTCACATCGGCCGCTGTGATGCCTCAATCCGGGATCGCCTATTTTTCGCCTCAGTTCACTGAAGCGGAAGAAATGGCCGGACCGTTGCAAGCCGCCTTGGGTGACCAAGTCATCGTCGCCGTTTTCCCGGAAGAAAACCGGATCATGGTCAAAGGTAGTAGCCAGAGTCTAGAGATCGCCGCGGAGGCAATCGAACAGCTCGATCGCGCTCGTCCGCAAGTTCGTATCACGGCGATGATTTACGACGTCTCGTTGAAAGAGATCGAACGTCTCGGAGTTAATTGGTCCGCTCAGCCACACAGCGCTGGGCTATCGTTGGCGGATTTGAACGACTCGGAGACGCTTCAGTTTCGAAACCTCGTGAGTGCTTCCACTGGTTTGATCACCGATACCAGTGCCGCCGGTGCGGGCAGCTTAGGAGTTCGAACCGCGAACAGTGCGTTCAATCTTGACATGTTGTTGCAAGCGCTCGATAGCAGTAGCGAAGCCAAGTTGCTTGCCGACCCTTCGATCACGGTCGGGGATCGCCGACAAGCCTCGATCCGAATCGTTCAGAAGATCCCGATCCAGGGAGCCAACCCCGTCGAAAACTCAAGCGTCGTATTCTCGGAAGTCCAGTTCGAAGAAGCCGGTGTGATTCTGAATGTCCTTCCGCGAATCAGTCGGGACGGCACCATCGATATGAAGGTGCAACCCGAGTACAGCGTGGTCGCGGACTACATTGCCAACAACCCAGTCATCGACAGCCGAGTTGCCGAGACTACCGTTCGCGTAGCCGACGGGCAAATGTTCGCGTTGGGTGGGCTGCGGCAAAAGTCGATCGTCGAATCGGTCCGTGGCGTCCCATACTTGAAGGATATCAAGTACGTCGGAAAGCTATTCCGGTCTCATGACACAGAGATCCGCGAGAGCGAGTTGATTGTGTTCCTAAAGCCGGAACTGATTACGCCCTACGATCTAGGCAACGAACGGCAACGTGAGGCCGCCAGAGTGAGCACGCAGCACCTTGACGAAATTCCGCACGCACAAATGTGTCCGATGACGAGTTGCTGCAAGGATCCGAATTGTCCTAACCATCATCCGCGACCAAGGGTCAATGGTGGCACTGAGGCACTTCGGTACAGCGATTGGGATTCGCAATACGATGTAGTTTCGGACGTTCCCGTGGTCGACCACTCGATGCTTGAATCCGAAGGCTTCATCGAGGATGAAGTGATTGAGATGAATCCCGGTGAGTACCCGCCGGTGCATGTTGACGAGAGGTTCATGCAATAAGCCGTTCGTTGGCCCCTGCCATCGTTATCGACTTTTGCAAGTTTAAGAATGGAACAACGGTAAGACTTCGTTCTCGTTGATACCATCCACGATCGCAACGACCACATCGCCAACCTTCAGTTGATCTTCGGCGCGAGGTACGCGCACAAAACCATCGCGGTGGATCGCACCAATCAGGCAGCGACCGGCAAGCGGGAGTTCAGCCAACGGAGCCGTGGTAACCTTGCTGCCTTCAATGATCTCGAGTTCGTAGACGCTGATCGAACCGTTGGGTAGCTGGCTCTTGCTAATGATGGAACCCTCGTTGAGATAGCCAAGTATCTGGCGAGCAGCGACGTCACGTTCGCTAACCGCACGGTCGATTCCAAGCTTGCCGACAACGTTGGCGTAATCGGGTCTACCAACAACGCACATTACTCTCGCGGCCCCCAGTTCACGTGCTTCCACGCCGGCCATGATGTTGCTTTCGTCGGAACCAGTGCAAGCGACGAAGTAATCAACCGTGCCGGCGCCTTCATCTTCGAGCACCGTTCGTCGGTTAGCATTGGCGTGAATGATTGTCACATCGGGAAGCTGTTTGGCGAGTTGATGGCAGCGATCGGCATCTCGTTCGAGCAAGACAATGCCATAGTCGCGTCGCGACAGTGAATCAGCCAAGTGATATCCGGTTTCGCCGCCACCGGCGATCATCACGCGTGTCTTTCGCTTGTCTTCGTTGCCACTGAAAAACAACTTTCTTGCCTTGCTGACCGACTCGAGGCTGCCGATCAGGCTCACGCGATCGCCGACGTGAATTTCATCCTCGCCACTAGCGATCCACATACGTCCGCCTCGCGCGATCGATCCGATGCGAATCGAATCGGGCATTTTAAGATCGCGCAGTTTATGATCGACGGCCGACGATTTCTTGCCGACTTCCAATTCGTACACTTCCAATTGTCCGCGAGCAAAGTGCTCGAGCGGAATTGCGTCAGGGTTGCGAATCGCTCTGGCCAATTCAAACGCCGAGAGTTGTTCGAGACTAAGTAGGCTGTCGATATTGAAGTGCCGCTGATAGTCAAACGTGCTGAGGTCACGGAACGCGGGTGCATAGACACGGGCGATACTACGACGGGCACCCAGTGCCTTGGCCATACTGGCGGCCACGATATTGACTTCATCATCACCGGTAACGGCTAAGCACATGTCAGCGGCGCAAACATCCGCTTGAAATAGGACCGTGCTGCGCGAAGCGCTACCTTCAATGGCGCGAACATCAAGTTCGCTGTTGATGCGGCGAACGTTTTCGGGATCAATGTCAACGACGGTGACGCTGTGCCGACGTCGGCAAAGCATGTCGGCAACCCAGCGGCCGACGGTACCGGCACCTAATGTGAGGACTCGCATGGACTAGATCATCCACGCGAGAAAGCAAAGCACAGCGAAAATCATCAACATGAAACTGGTGATCCAGCGGCCTGTCATCCAGGCATGGCGGAGGATCTCCTGAGTGTTTTCGTGCCGAGTTCCGCCGAAGACCAACGAGATCGTGATAATCAAAGGCACGTAATAAAGCAGGTAGGTTGGCGAAATCGAAAGCATGGAACCGTGACAGATTGATAGAGCATGATCGAAGGGGGAGCGGCAGATCTTATGAACCTATCCCGGAGTGGGATCCAATTTCGAATCGTCCGGAACGCTTGGATCGGCTTCATCCCGTTTTCGGCCGCTGATCGGAATTGCCAACGGGCCTCCGAAGGCATCGTAGATTACCAGAATATTTAGCAATCCCGCGATCACCGTGTACCAAGTTCCCATTTCGTAACCGGCACCCCGGCGGGCATACCAAGCAGAGACTTCATCCGCTTCGTTTTCAATGACCGGACGCATCGGCGGCGCCATGAAGCCACCCCAAAGGGGTTCATAGGCCGCGGATGTGCGACCATTGACCGTAGCCTTTCGCATCTTGTTTCCCTGGACCAAGGCCGGTAAAGCCGCCGCTCCAACGCCCGATTGAAGGATATAGTGCCAACGTTTGTCACCGGGCACCCACGACGCATACACGACATGGCCCCCGCCGAGTGCAAAGCCCAGGATCCAGGCTGAAATAATGCACACGAAGAAAATCCAGCCCTTCGTTTTGCGGCCTTGGTAGAGGTGCCCCAATCCAGGCACGAGCCATGCTAAGAACGCCGCCAGTCCGCGATTCTTTAAGTCTACGATCTGACCATCAACGTCGATCGTGTTGTCGGGGGATGCCATCAAATGTCTATATGCAAAGGAGAGAGGAATGCGAGGGGAACAGGCGGGTGGTCGAAAACGCGGTCTCAAAAACGCCAAGGTATCTCGATATCAGACATTGTGAAGCAAACCATGTTTCGGTGATAGGCGGAAAAGGCTCGGCCGGGGAGGCGGCGAAACCGGCTAAAAACCACGAAATCGATGCTCGTGGGGGATGCGGTTGGCCTCGACGATTCCCTGCAATGGCTGCTACATTGCCGGGCTTCCCCTGATTACCCTGAGCTGAAAATTGGCCCAAGTGGGTTTCTTGCATCCGCCTCCCGCATTGACGACCTGTACCCGACCGTGATTCTGATCCTCGAAAGCCGAGCCACCGACGACCAGATCGCACACGTTCTTGAACGTGTCGAGGCGATGGGATTACAGCATCATCTTAGTCGTGGCACGCATCGTACCATCGTCGGCATCATCGGTGACGAAGACAAACTACGAGAAGAACCACTCAACGCGATTCCCGGCGTATCCCAAGTCGTCCCGGTTTTGCCACCCTACAAACTAGCTTCCATTGATGCTCATCCCGCACCCAGCATTGTGGACGTTTCAGGCGTCAAGATCGGTGGTGGGCATCTCGGGATGATCGCGGGCCCATGCAGTGTCGAAGAACCCGAACGGATGGTTCGCATTGCCGAGAAGGTCGCTCAATCGGGAGCTAACCTGTTTCGCGGCGGCGCGTTTAAGCCTCGAACGAGTCCTTATGCCTTTCAAGGACTCGGCGAAGAAGGTTTGCGAATACTAAAAGATGTGGGTGACAAGTTTGGCATGCCCGTCGTCACCGAAGTCACCGATCCTCGATTGGTAGAACTTGTTGCCCAGTACGCTGACATGTTGCAGGTGGGGGCAAGGAACATGCAAAACTTTGCGCTATTGACCGAAGTCGGCAAGTCGAATCGTCCTGTGCTTCTAAAACGAGGCATGAGTGCAACGATCAACGATTTGCTTATGTGCGCCGAGTACATTTTGTCGCAAGGAAACCCCAACGTCGTGCTATGCGAACGAGGCATCAAGAGCTTCGATCCGGCGACGCGCAACCTGTTCGATGTTGCGGCGGTTCCTCAGGTGCGGACGCTTTCGCACTTACCCATCATCGTCGACCCGTCGCATGCCACCGGTCGTCCGGAGTTAATTCCGGCATGTGCGATGGCGGGCATTGCCGCGGGCGCGGACGGTGTCCACATCGAAGTCCATGATTGTCCTGAAGTCGCAAAGAGCGATGGTCCCCAAGCCTTGCTGCCCGAACAGTACGATGAATTAGCCAAGCAAATGAAAGGCCTGGCTGAACTGATGGGCAAAACGATTTCACCCCTGCCAAGTGCAGCTTAAAAGTCATTCAATCGAATCCGCATACGATTCCGTTTCACTTAATTTACAAACACACCCTTCTCTGGAGATTTCCTTTTGTCACGTCGCACTTTGATCGCCGGTAATTGGAAAATGAATACACGTGCGGATTCCGCCGTGGCACTTGCACGCGAAGTCGCGAAAGCCGTAGGCGAAGAGCCCGCGGTTGATGTCGCGCTTTGCCCACCGGCCGTTTACCTATCGGCCGTTGCCGATGCCGTCGCGGGCACTCCTGTCGGAGTGGGCGCGCAGAATCTTTATGCCGCTCAAGATGGTGCCTACACGGGCGAAGTCAACGCAGCGATGCTGAAGGATATCGGATGCCACTACGTGATCTTGGGTCATAGTGAGCGTCGTGCAATCCTTGGTGAAACCGACGCCATGATCAGCGAAAAGTTGCAAGCCGCTTTGGCCGGCAACTTGGTTCCGATCGTTTGCGTCGGCGAAACGCTCGAAGACCGCGAGGCGGGCAACACCGAGAAGGTCGTTGAAAGCCAGCTTCGTGGTTCATTGGCTGGGCTCGACGAAGTGCGTGCTGCCGGGATCGTGATTGCCTACGAACCCGTCTGGGCCATTGGCACTGGCAAGACCGCATCCAAAGAGCAAGCCGAAGAAGTTCACGCGTTCATTCGTAAGCTGCTCGGCGAAATGTTCACCCCTGAGGTGGCGGATCAAATTCGAATCCAATACGGCGGCAGCGTTAAGCCAAACAATGCCAAGGAACTGCTCAGTCAACCGAATATCGACGGGGCGCTGGTTGGCGGCGCGTCTTTGAAGGCAGAAGACTTTGCCGGCATCATTCACCCCGCCTGATCGCTTCGTCGGTCTCGCCTAACCTTATCACTTAGCACTCACCTTTCACTTCGACGGTCCCATGTCTACCACGCTTCCTTTCGCACTTATCGGTTCCCTGTCCGGCGTCATGCTCGGTTGGTTGATGGGTTTCCTATCGCTGTTCTTGATTTTGTTGATTTTGATTCAACGAGGCAAAGGCGGTGGACTTAGCGGAGCATTGGGTGGTCCCGGTGGACAGAGTGCATTCGGAAGTAAGGCTGGCGACACGTTCACGGTGATCACCGTTGTCGTGGCTACCATTTGGGGTTTCACCTGTGCGTTCACCATGTGGTTGCTTGGGACTCACGCACCGTCGACACCGATGACCGACTCCAAAATCACCTCGGGGCCTGGCGATTCAGCTCGCGGAACCGAAGATGCCAATTCGAACCGACTAGACATTCCCACCATTGGTGGCGACGCCGACGGACTTAGCAGTGGCGATGATTTGGACCTGAGCGGTTTGGACATGGCACCGAGTGATTCGGAAAGTCCTGCTGCGTCGGGAACTGACGCTTCGGATTTCGAAGCAGCACCGGCGACCGAAACCCCTGCATCGGAAACCTCCACAACGGAAACCTCTGCAAACGAGACCTCTGAAACTGAGGCTCCAGAATCAGAAGATTCCGAGGCTGAAACTCCCGCCCCGTAGTTAGAATTGCCACTTCAACCTTCAACCGGAATTCCAGTGACCACCATTTCCTCATCACTCAGCGATCCGCTTACTGAGAATGAGGGTGTGCGCAGTATGACGGGGCAAGGACATGCCTCGGTCCAAGGCGACTATGGGGTCATCCGTGTTGAGGTTCGAACGGTCAACAATCGTGGCCTGAAGTGCGTTTTAAGAACGAGCGATGCTTTGTCGTCGCTAGAAAGTCGTGTTGACGCGCTCGTTCGTTCGCTGATTCATCGTGGCAGCATTTCTGTTGCGATCTCGTGGCGAAAGCCGGCCGGGCAAAACGTTCCGGCAATCGACACGGAAGTGCTCGCCGCCTACGCATCGAAACTGAATGAAGTCCGGTTGAGCGTCGGTGATGGTAACGCGGTAAACATTGACTTAGCATCGCTAATGCAGTTACCCGGCGTGATCATTTCGGCGCGAGATGAACGCCGCGACGATGTCCAGCTTTGGGAACCAGTCGAAGAGGCGATTCGACTCGCATTTGAGAATCTCAACGAGATGCGTCAGACGGAAGGTGCCAATATGGCCCAGACGCTGCACGTTGACGCAGCTCAGATCGCCGAGCGACTTGAGCAAATTCGCGTCTTGGCTCCTCGAGCAGTTGAGAACTACAGCAGCCGATTGGAAGCGAAAATTCAAAGAGTCTTGTCCGAGCGTGATATCGAATCGCAACCGATCGACATTCTGCGCGAGGTGCAAATTTACGCCGATCGGGCTGACATTAGCGAAGAGATCACCCGGCTGGGCAGTCACCTAAGGCTCTTTGCCGATGTGCTTTCCGGTGAGGCAACCGAGGGTACCAACCGCGAGCCGACGGGTCGAAAGCTGGATTTTATCATTCAGGAAATGTTTCGCGAAACCAATACGATCGGTAGCAAGGCGGCCGACGCGGAAGTTTCGAGCCACGTCGTTGAGATCAAGTGCGCGATTGAGCGGATGCGTGAGTTGGTTCAAAACCTCGAATAGAACCAATAGAAATAATCTTCAGCAGATCAGCATGAACCAGGACAATAAAGGTCGACTCGTCATTATCTCGGGCCCCAGCGGGGCGGGGAAAAGCACCGTCGTGGGCCGATTGCTCGATGAGTGTGGTCTTCCGCTTCGACTAAGCGTTTCCGCGACGACGCGAACCCCCCGGCCCGGTGAAGTAGACGGAGTTTCGTACTTTTTCCTTACCCCAGAAGAGTTTGCTAAGCGTCAAGCGGCAGGCGATTTCCTTGAAAGCAAGGAAGTTTTTGGCCTTGGGCACTGGTATGGCACACTTCGCGAGCAAGTCGCCACTGGTCTGAATCAAGGGGACTGGGTAATTTTAGAGATTGATGTTCAAGGCGCATTGACGATCCTAGAGAACGAAGACTTCGACCCCATTACGCTGTTTATCCATCCCGGTGGCATGGATGAACTGGAAAACCGCCTGCGGTCTCGTAGAACCGAAACCAATGAAGCGATCTCGGCTCGCTTAGAAACTGCCGCCGCCGAGATGCTTTACCGACACCGATACCAATTCGAAATTATCAATGGCAACGTCGACAACGCTGTCGCCGAAATTTGCCAGATATTGAACGACCAAAAGGAAAACTATCCATGCTCGAAGAGCTAAAAGAAGAAGAAATCGTCAACAAGGTTGGCGGCCGTTTCAAGCTAAGCACTCTGATCCAAAAGCGGTTGGTGCAACTTAACCAGGGCAGCCGCGCTTTGGTGAACGTAGATACGCACGACAAGATGTCGATCGTGCTGCAGGAAATCGTTCAAGACAAGATTGTTCTTAACATGGACAACGAGGTCGAGTCGGTACACGATTTGGATGCTGCCATCGCAGCGGCTGAAGGTCCTGAACTTGATGTTTCAGATCTCTAGAATCGGCACCGCGGCTTTATTCAGGTGCCGCTCTTTCGTGATAACGCAATGAGCAAGACCTCACCCACCGTTTTGCTCTGTATTGGCGGAGGCATCGCTGCCTATAAGTCGGCGATGCTTTGCAGCCGTTTGGTTCAAAATGGCGTCCAAGTTCGCGTCGCGATGTCGGACGCCGCTACGAAATTCATAGGAGTGCCGACGCTTTCGGCACTTTCGGGTCGCTCGGTTGCAACCAGTTTGTTTGACGCTTCGCGTCCGCTGGGTTCGCATATCGAACTGGCTGATGGGCTCGACTTGATGATCGTCGCCCCAGCGACCGCAGACCTGTTGGCAAAGTTTGCTCATGGGATTGCGGATGATCTGATCAGCACGACTTACCTGCAGGCAACATGCCCCGTAATTCTATCGCCAGCGATGAGCGATTCAATGTGGAACAAGGCTGCCGTGAAACGAAACATCGAAACCTTGGCTAAAGACGGCTGCAAGATGATCGGTCCTGAATCGGGCTGGCTTTCTTGTCGAGTTCGGGGTGACGGTCGAATGAGTGAACCCGATACAATCGCGGCGGCCATTTTCGCTGCCTTGGAACTACCTCAATCCTGACGCTTTGGCGGCGTCACGTGAATTCGTTCCTCTCTCTAGTAATTCTAAATCCCAGAATCGAATGACCGTCTTTGTATTTGGCCACCGCAATCCTGACACGGATGCGATTTGCAGTGCCCTCGCGTATGCTGATTTCTTGCGTCAAACCACTCGGCCTGATGCGGTCGCGGCATGCTGTGGCACGCCGAACGAACGAACCGAGTTTGCGCTCAGAAAGGCAGGGCTGCATACGCCTCGGATCATCATGGATATCCGCCCGGAGCTGGAAGACGTTTGCAACCGATCCGCGGTGGTGGCGCGATGCAACGACGTGTTTTATGACGTCTACAAGCGAATGAATGAGAACGAAGTTCGCTCCATTCCGGTGCTCGATGAAAACGAACATGTCACCGGAATCGTGACGCTGTTGGATCTGCTTGAATTGATGCTGCAGGGCGGTGTCGATCCAGTTCGATCGCGATTGGTTTGCAGTTCGCTTGCCAAAGTTGTCGACGTGGTGGGTGGGGAATTCCAGAACGCGGTCGATCCCGATCGAGTCGACGACTTCGTGGTGACCGTTGGTGCAATGAGTGCGGGCGGATTCACCGAACGCATGAAACAGTTTCCGGCGGAACGCTTGTTGGTTGTCAGCGGCGATCGCCCGACGATCCAACTTCCCGCTCTCGAAATGGGTGTGCGAGGCCTTGTGGTCACCGGCGGATACAAGCTTTCGAGCGGCTTGCTGCAGTTGGCTCAGGCTCGTGGGGTTTCCGTGATCACTTGCCCTCTTGATACCGCAACGACCACGATGCGTATCAAGGCTGCTCAGCGGATCGAGCCCGTTATCGAAACTGAATTCCTGACCTTGTCGGCGAAGATGCCAGTGGCGACCGCTCGCGGCCACGTTTACCGCTCGCCGCAGACAATCTTCCCAGTGGTCGACGGTGCGAAATTGGTCGGCGTGCTCAGCAAGAGTGACCTCGTCAATCCTCCCAAACCACAGATCGTGCTGGTTGACCACAACGAGTTGTCCCAGGCGGTAACCGGCGCGGACGAGGCGGAGATTATCGAAGTCCTTGACCACCACCGACTCGGTGGATCGCTGAAGTCAAGTCACCCAATGCGGTTCATGATGGAACCGGTGGGTTCGACATGTACGCTCGTTGCACGCATGTTTAAACAAGCGGAAATCGAGCCAACGCCAGGCATCGCCTTGTGCATGGCTTCGGGCATGATCAGTGACACCCTGTTCTTACGATCGCCAACGACCACTGACGTGGACCGCGAAATCCTGCAATGGCTGCAGACGTTCTGCACTTGTGACTTGGAATCCTACGCGAACGAGTTCTTCAGTGTGGGGTCAGCGTTACGCTCGCGAACTCCCGAACAAGTGGTCCGTGAAGATTGCAAAGAATTCGAAGAATCACGTCGGCGATTTTCGATCTCGCAAATTGAAGAGATCGGCTTTGATTTGTTTTGGAAACGCAAAGATGAATTGGCCGCCGCGCTTGAAGGATTGGCAAAAGAACACAACCTTGAATTCTCTGCGTTACTAGTCACCGACATTTCAAGCAACGGCAGCTTGTTGTTGATGAGCAGCGAGCCCGAGGGATGGGAAGAGATCAATTATCCGCAGCTTGAAGACAAACTCTACGAGCTTGAACAGGTCGTCAGCCGCAAGAAACAACTCTTGCCGCTGATTATCAGCCTGATCGAAAACTCACCTGCCGGCTCGGTATAGGACCAGGCTAGAAGCTTCACGCTTCCCGACTATCGCTTCACGCGGGCGTTGCCCTGCCAGATGCTCCAGACTTGATCTTCGTCGGCTGGTTGGGCGCAATCGGTCAGCATGGTTGCCGCGAGGGCACCTGTGGCCCAACCGAATTGAGTGCTCTTTTCGGCACTCCAGCCTTTAAGCACACCGTAGAGCAAACCGCCCACGAATTCGTCGCCGCCGCCGATACGGTCAAGAACGCCGATTTCACGCGGTTCAACGACGCAGAAGTCATCGCCGTGCGACACGATTGCTCCCCACATGTGTAGGTTGGCGCTTTCGACTTCGCGAAGCGTGGTCGCAAACAAGGTTGCACCGGAGTATTCTTTCTTCACTCGGCCGATCATTTCCTTGAAGCCGTCGATCTTGGCACCGATGTCTTTGCCACCGGCTTCGGGGCCTTCGATGTCCAGACACAACTGAAAGTCTTCTTCGTTGCCGATCAGAATGTCTGACAGGCTGGCGATCTCTTTGAACGCGGCCGACAGTTCCTCTTCACGGCCGCGCCAAAACGAAGCGCGGTGATTGAGGTCAAACGAAATCCGAGCGCCGTGCTTCTTGGCCGATCGAGCGATCTCTAGGCAAAACTGGCTGGCTTTTCAAAATTTGCTTGCTTCAGTACTCCGCATTTGATACCTTCCAGTTCGTTTAAAACGATTCGGCCAATGCACTATACAATGTAAATTGAGGATTCTTCGATGCAAGCGTAAAGTATTCGATCTAGCTTTGCGAGTCTCGCTTTGCTCTCTCTCTTGCCACTGCTTTATGGCGAAGCAATTTGTCTTGCACAAGATTTGGACCCACCACCCAATGTTGGGCCAATTGAGAGCGTGCCCATCGGAACTTGGTGTTCGGTCTTTCAACAGAACGGAAAGTTCTGCAAAGACTTTTTCACAAAGGAGGAGTGCGACAACACTTGCGCCGAAACGATCTTATTCCAGTCAGTGTATTACACGCCCGATGGGGAAGCCTATCCAATTTTGGTCACGGCAATGGCGTGTGCGGACACCGGTTATGTACGTGAGCCGAAAGATGAAGCCATGCATCATTGCAAGCCGAGGCAAGTACAGGCGGGCGATGATCCACTAGATTATTCAGGGTGTAGAGAGATAACTTTCGATTGTGGGTTCGAGTGGGAATGTGGTTTTGGATGCAAATGGGAACTCGGTAGTTGGTCTTGTCAGGGTACTTGGAACGCGAATCCAGTGCATGTCGAGACCAATGAGCTTAGCCTTGCGACGGCGGGTGATTGTTTAGAAATGGACCCTCCTCAGGCATTGTGACACGGCTGGATCAAAGCCAGTCCCAACTATCATTTCGTAGTTCATCTATTCGCATCCTCATAAAGAACTTGGGAGCCTTTTCGATGAAGTTGCCGTTTCAGATCCTGATGTTCGCTGTAGTTTTCCCGGTTTATGTGGGTTCCGCTGATGAGCCAGACTTGGAAATCGATGACGGGTTGCAGGTGCGATTGCAGTCGGCACTTAGGCAGGCACCGCTCAGCGAGAGAGAAATTGCTATCCGCATAGCCATTTCCGAGGAAACGCAGGACAGAGTGGATAGGTTGATACACCCATTTATAACCTGGGGGAACCAGGACGGGCTCTATTGCTGTGATCTAGATGTCGTTGACACCTACCGTGTTCCGAGCAAATCCGGGAAGCGTGTGCGCAAGGTCGAAATGTGGGATGGTTTTTTTGCTGTTGATAACAAGGCCGATGTTTTTCATTTCGCGCGGTTGTTAAGTGATAGCGAAGAAGAGTTCAAGCGTGATGGTATTTTCAGCTATGGGAGCGATGGGCGTCCCCCTTTGAAAGAGAACAAACTTGTACCAAGGAGCGGGTCGTGCTTTGGGAGAGAGGGAAGAGTAGTTGTTGAACTCCTCAATGGACAGAGATACTCGACCTCGTCGAGGCGGTTACTACACACGCTGGGTTTGGGGCCGATAGCGTTAGGCCCAGCTTGTGACTACAACGGATTCAAATCGACCCGAGTTACTGCTGACGACATAATTGAGCAAGTCAAGACCGTAAACGAGCTGCTCGAATTGAATGACGGAGAGACATGGACACTAACTAACTTGGGATTTGGAATAACACGGGAAATGCGTTGGGCAGGCAAGCCAAAGATGCCAATTTACACTCGGCTATTCAAGAGCTACGTGGCGGACGGCGGCAATGGTCCAAAGATGGAATATACGTTTGCAGAAACCACCACGGAATGGGTAACTGAGTCAGGTGAAAACCCTAGGCTCATGAGTATCGAGCTATTTCAACGTGACCCGATGGTGCAAAATTCTGAGGAAAGTGCAGCTAGAATGATCATCGACTTTGAATGGCATGATGCAGAAGTGGCTGCGAGGTTGGGAATATTTGACGAGAAATCGCTTGGTCTGTTTTTCCCTCCACTGAAGCCGACTCTACAGGCTGAAGTAAGTCGTCAGGAGAACGCGAAATGACCAGGAAGCTAACTGAAATTTGTCTTACCATTTCAGCTGCGATCAGTCTTGCCCTCGTCGGTATTGTCGAGAGCGCGGAGGTTGATTCACATCTACTTCGGTGCAACGCCATTGCAGAACAGACGTTTGATGATGGTTTCCAAACTTTAGCACCGCTGGTTGTTAATGCTCCTGCAACAACGTTCGACGCAGGTGAGTTTTCTACGCGAGTGATGATAAAGAATCGCCTTGCGCGAGTTCTTGAGGTTCAAGACGTTACATAATCCTGTCGCTGCGCTGAAGTGACCGTCGTAACTGGGAAGGCCAAGCCCGGTGAGGAGTTAGAGCTTGCGGTCGTGATAAAGCAACAGAAAGGGAACTCTTCGATTGGTGGTAGGATTTCCCTTATCTTCAATGACGAGAAAATCGGGCCTCAGTCTTTAGCTATCAGCTCAGAAGTCGAGGCACCGATAATGGCTCCCAAGCAATTTGTATGGTCTGCCGAATCAAAGAGGTACGCACTTCCCGTGAAGATTCTTTCAGGCTACGAAGATTCAATTGTTGGTGTGCGAACGAATGGTGGCGAAATCAACACATGGGCTCTCGAGCGTCTAAGCTCCGATGATACCGAATTTTCTGAGAGAGGGTTCACTCACAAGGTCGTGCTGAACTCAGTTCCTTGGAGCGACGAGAACAACCATCTTGTCGTTGTCGACCTGCGGATTGATGATGTAGAGGACAAAGAGTTTGGCATCACTGCTTGGTGCTTTGGTCGGGCTGAGCGATCAAAGCTTCTCGTGTTTCCTAAGAAAGTTTACCAAAATCGTCTAAGCAGAGTCAATGAATTCGAGATTCTGCTCGTTCCTGCCTCCTCATGCGGCAACGGACTTACTGTTCATGCTGCGAACGAGTTAGTATCGATCACGTCTACTAAAAGTGGCGCAAAGTTTACTTTGAGCGATGAATTCATCGAGTCTGTGGGTGCCAATGAACTAGTTTTTAGTGTGCGTTGCGGCGACCAGTTGATAGGAGTTGCATCTGTCGAAATCAAGTAATTTCGAGATGCCTAAGCTGTTACTCGCAGAGCGAGCAGCTATGCGATTGCGACGTTTCAAGCCTAGCGTTTCACGCGGGCGTTGCCTTGCCAGATGCTCCAGACTTGATCTTCGTCGGCTGGTTGGGCGTAATCGGTTAGCATCGTGGCCGCCAGAGCACCGGTGGCCCAACCGAATTGGGTACTTTTTTCAGCGCTCCAGCCTTTGAGTACGCCATAGAGCAACCCGCCAACGAATCCGTCGCCGCCTCCGATACGGTCAAGAACGCCGATTTCTCGAGGTTCGACGACGCAGAAATCATCGCCGTGCGACACGATTGCTCCCCACATGTGTAGGTTGGCGCTTTCGACTTCGCGAAGCGTGGTCGCGAATAAGGTTGCACCGGAGTATTCTTTCTTCACGCGGCCGATCATTTCCTTGAAGCCGTCGATCTTGGCACCGATGTCTTTGCCACCGGCTTCGGGGCCTTCGATGTCCAGACACAACTGAAAGTCTTCTTCGTTGCCGATCAGAATGTCTGACAGGCTGGCGATCTCTTTGAACGCCGCGGATAACTCTTCTTCACGGCCTCGCCAGAACGAAGCGCGGTGATTGAGGTCAAACGAAATGCGAGCGCCGTGCTTCTTGGCCGATCGAGCGATCTCCAAGCAAAATTGGCTTGTCTCTTCCGAGAGTGCTGCGATCAGGCCCGATAGGTGAACCACTTGAGCACCTTCATCGCCAAAGATGCGTTCGAGATCAAAGTCTTTCACATTCAGCTTGCGGCCGACTTCACCAGCGCGGTCGTTTTGCACGCGGGGTCCACGTGAACCCCAACCGCTGTCCGCCATGTTGATTTGGTGACGATCGCCCCAAGGAGTTTCCTGTTCGAATTCCGGGCCTTCGAACGTCATGTGCCGGCGGCCGAGATCATCTTTGATGAAGCGAGCGACGGGACTGTCTTTGACAAACGCAGTCAGGATTTTGACAGGCAAGCCAAGAAACGACGAAACGCTACCCACATTCGATTCAGCGCTGCTGGCCGTCATCTTGAAGGTGTCACTGCAGTGAAACGGCTGGTTGTCCACAGGCGTCAGGCGGATGCCCATGCTGGTGGGGATGACCATCGCGTGTTTGGCGTCTTTTCGCAGTTCAATCATTCTGGTTCCTGAGTCTTAAGCGTCTGATTTGTTGGAGGTTGGATAGGAAAGCTAGATCGTTACCGAAGCAAATCCGCCATCGATGGCGATGTTTTGGCCGGTCACAAATGAGGCAGCTTTTCGACTTGCCAGCCACACGACAGCACCAGCCAGTTCGTCGGGTTTGCCGAAGCGATCCATCGGCGTATGGCCGATGATCTGACCTCCACGTTCGGTGTAGGAACCGTCATCGTTGAAAAGCAGTTTGCGATTTTGTTCTGCGGGGAAAAAACCTGGGCTGATCGCATTAACGCGAATGCCCGTAGTCGCCCATTCGCGAGCCAACCACATGGTCAAGTTAATGACGGCCGCTTTAGCGGCCGAATAGGCGACCACGCGTGAAAGCGGAATCATTCCCGACATCGAGGCGATGTTGATGATGCTGCCCACACCAGCGCTAATCATGTCCGGCGCAAAGATTTGACTCGGCAGCAATGCACCGCCAACAAGGTTCAAGTCGAACACATCTCGCCACGCATCGAGCGGCAATTTACATACGTCAGCGCCTGGGCCAATGGTCGCCTCGGGGCGATTGCCGCCGGCGGCGTTTACCAGTACCGATGTTGGGCCACCTGCCCAATCAGCGATCGCTTGGCGAGCCGAATCGAGCGAATCGCCTGATAAACCGTCCGCCGCAAAGAACTTTGCTTGGCCGCCACCATCGATGATCTTCTGAGCTCGCGCGTTACCGCGTTCCTCGCTGCGTCCGACGACGGCAACTTTGGCTCCGAAGGCTCCGAGAGCCTCTGCCATCATGCCGCCGAGTTCGCCTGTACCGCCAATGACTGTGGCGATATCGCCATCAAGTTGAAAGATGTTTTTCATAGTGGCAACACTTTAATCGCCACTGCCGGACGGTAACAGGGCCACCACGGATTCGGCGTCAATTCTCAGGTCGATTTCGAGTCCCGTGACGCCTAACGTTCCTCGGCACCGCCAACTGCGTTCAACGCCCATTCGTGAGCAACCCCAAGACGCTCTTCCAGCGGTCCATGCATCAAAACAAGAGCCTCGGGCCCGCCAACGATAAAAAACGCGTTCTCGGCTTCTTCTTCGTTGATGAGTTCCATCGCCTGATACATGCGGATTTCGGCGAGGGTTTCCAGGGGGCTCATCGAGGCACTGGCCAAAATGGTGGCGATTCTTCGTTTTGCGACTTCGGGTGACAATTTGGGCAAAGGTACCGCTTTGACTTCGCGATCGAAGATTTTCCAGAAGGTCGATGTTTGGTCTTTGATGTAGTCTTCGCTACTAGAGATGCGTCTTGTCGCAAGCCCCTGCTCAACTTCCTGATTGTCGAAGCTCTTTGACGAGACCAGCGATTTTCCGCTGGCAACATCGATCAACCGCAAACGTGAAATGTTCTGGATCGAATTGTTGCGACCTTCTTTGACGGAAACATCGAAGTGGAACAGCACATCGATTTGGTTTGACTTGGCAATGTCGATTGCTTCGTCCGATGACGCGATTCCTAGGTAAGACAATCCAGGACGCCACATCGGTAACGGCTCCGGCGCACCACCAAGCACTTCGGCAAGTTCGCCTTTGATCAAATTCTTCTTCGGTGCCGTCCTGGCGTTGTGTGCTTGTCGTGGGTCGACTGGTTTGGGGGGAGTGATGCTATTGAAGAGGGAACCGAAGTCGCCTGATTGAAAGCGATTGTCAAAGTCGGCCGCGAAGGTTGTGGCGACAAGCCCCAGGTGTTGTTGCAATTCCTCGTCGGTTGTCTCGCTCAACATAGGTGGCGGTTCCATGCCCGAAGGTCGAGTAGGTGTTGCGGCGCCTATGTTGGATGCCATCGACCCCGGCGGCCCACCGTATCCCGGTGGCGGTCCACCCATTCCTGGCGGCGGCCCACCCATTCCCGGTGGCGGTCCTTCCATTCCTGGCGGTGGTCCACCCATGCCAGGTGGCGGTCCACCCATTCCCGGCGGTGGCCCGCCGAACGATGCCATGGATCCCTGTGATCTGCCTTCCTTGATAGGTTGAAAGTCGGTGATGCTCTCGCCTCCGCGAACCGCCATCGATACACCGCAGCGAATGTTCCAAGTAGGTCGCTTTAGCAACGGGCTGAATTTGACTGATCGCAATGTGACGATCGCATCGTCAAATTCAGTGGCCATATGAGCGTACATCAGTTGCCTGCCGAGTTCCGCGTAGCTGGCCGAGAACGCTTCGGTCGACTCATTTGCCAAAATCGGTCCGGGTTTGACGTCGACTTCCACATCGCTAGTGAAGATCGAAAGGACATCGATTCCATTGACCATTGAGGTGACGGGAGTGAAGTACACGTCCGAAGGACTGCTGGAACCGGGGCTGCCGTACCCTGGCCCGCCGGCACCGGGTGGGCCGTATTGGCCTCCTGGCGGACCGCCGTATCCCGCTCCTGCATTCATGGCAGCTTGACGAGCCGCCGCTTCGGCCGCCGCCGCTGCCGCAGCAGCCGCGGGTCCTGCACCCTGGCCAAGGGCAGAATTTGCCACTGGGAAAACAAACAGACCCAAAACCGCACAAGTAACCAGAACGGTGCAGGTGAAAGGGGTGGGGAGTGTCGGTTTTCGCATCAGAAAATGCTCACATCGGGATTAATTTAGTAGCAGCTTCAATCGCCGTGTCGCGCTGATAAACACGTGCAAAGTACCGCAAAATTCTGTCTAACTGGGCATCATAAACCGAAGCCGGGGTCCGAGGGGAAGGTTTTCGCCGCTTCCACCTGTCGGAGGGGAACTTTTTGGGGTTATCTGAGTCAAAAACCGCATAAACTAGTTCACCAAGGTCGGCTTCAAGCAAAATGGATAAGCTGCCGGTCCGAAGAATTCACATTGATGATTTTGCCCTCACCTCACGACACGCATCTGTCACCACCCATCCGTCACCAAGTTCAATCCATGGCCAACCGTAAGCCTACTCGAACCATCGCTGACTCGGTCGCTCGCCGTCGTGCAAGCCTGAGACGTCGCGATACCCAACGGCGTTTACGTGTCGAAAGGCTGACAGACCGTCGTGTTTTAGCGGCAATCACTGGTGCGGTTTTTGAAGACGCTAACGTCTCGTTTGCTTTGAACGAGGGCGAGGTCAATGCTCCATCACGTTTGGTTTACATTGACGTCAACGATAACGCTTCGCTCGACCCGTCGGATCTTATCGCGCTTGCTGAGGTCGATGGGTCATTTGCGTTTACCGGTCTTGCCGATGGCACTTATTCGCTGCGACTTTTTAATGGCACTGCGACTCAGTATCAAACAATGCCTGTCGGTACCGATGGCATTGTTTCGCCGATCGCTCTGGACGGTGGTGCCGAGCTAATTAGCGGTTCCGCCGGTACCGCGATCATGACCAGCGACAGCATTGTATCGGTCGACTTGAATGGCCCTTCGCTGTCCCCGGTTCGTGTCGCTGACAGCCTGACGAAGACGCAGCAATTGATCGATGGTTCCCTGTTAGTGATCGGGACCGATTCATCCGTTTCGACTGCTTGGCGAATCGAGCCGTCGACTGGGAACGTTGCTTCGGTAGATTTATCAGGCGCAACTCCACCCGTCTTTCCGATGCCAGAATTCGTTGATTTGGCCATCGACGGAACGGGGCATGGGGTGGTTTTGGAATCCGGTGCAGGACTTTTGCCGATTCGAACCATCGACGCCAGTGATCCTGGTAACGCGATTGTGGTTTCGGTGACAGACACCTTTGTTCCCGAGGGAACGTCAGTGTTGACGTCAAGATCGGGACCACGTTCGGTGTTTGCGACTCCTAATGGAAGCGGTCTGGATTTGTCGCTGTGGAGCAATTCGACTGCGACTTTAATTACACCATCAGCGACTTTGGTCGATGATGCGACCGAAATGTTAGGCTACGACGACGCCTCGGGCCTGCTCGCCCTGCGTGGTGTCGGTGGTGGTGTTAGTGTTCATGATGTCGACGCAAATTTTGACACCCTGCATCAGATCGATCGACCGCTTGGTCCGATTGTAATCGACGGTGCCCGAGATTTGCTGTTCGCGATCAGTCCTGATGATGCGATGCTCGCACTGTATGATTTGACGAGCGGTGAGCTGATCACGGATATGGTCATAGATTTCGCTTCCGTAGGAACACCGGTTTCTCTTGCGCTCGGTGCCGAGAGTAACGAGTTGCTAATCCTCGGTACGGCAGGTTTGGCCGAGATTGCACTCGACAAACCAACTGCGATCGAGGTCACGATTGCCGGCCAGCAAGATGTCGACACGGCGTTGTTCGGAGTCGCGATGAAAGGTGCGAACACAGCACCTCGTTACGAATCTGTGCCAAGCTTTGAAACCGATGAAGATCAAGAATTGGTTGTCGCGGCGCCCGCAGCCTTAAGCGTTTCGGTTGATGACGAAGACGACTCGTTTGTGGTTGTCCAGGTGAGCCAAGCCACCAACGGTGTTGCCAGTGTTTCACTTAGCGGTTCGCTTAACTACACGCCGGACCCAAATTTTAATGGTGACGACTCATTCGATGTCGTGTTACACGATGGTCGAGATGTTTCCGATGAAGTCGCGATCAATCTAAGCGTCATCCCGGTCAGTGATCCTCCTGAAGGAATCACAGTGACTGTGCCACCCGTACCAGAAGACGTGCCGGTTGGCGGTGCGATCGGGGATGTTGAGGTGATCGATTTCGATGGTGGCGGTCACGTCTTTGATGTCGACGACATCCGATTTGGTGTCGAGGGCGGCAAGTTGATCTTCGTCGGCGGGATATTAGATTTTGAAACGGAGCCGTTCGTGAACATCACGGTTACGGCGACGGATACCGAGACAAGCGATACCGTTTCTGACTTTGTGACGGTCACGATCCGCGACGCCAATGACCCTATTGTCGGCATTTTGCCCAAAGAGTCTTTCGTCAACGAGAATGTACCTGGCGCGACGATTAACTCGCTGAGGGCGGACGACCAAGACGTCCAGAATGAACAAGAGCACACGTTTGCCGTTGATAACGACAGTCGATTCATTGTCGACGGCGCCGAGTTAAGGCTCGCCGATGGTGTGGCCTTGGACTACGAACTCGAGCAAAGCGTCGTGATCATGGTCACCGCCACGGAAGTTGATACGGGTAACTCGTTCAGCCAAGAAATCACGATCTTTGTTCGCGACTTCCCCGAGCAACCCGAGGCTCTTTCACTCAGTAATCAAACGGTGATGGAGTTAGTCGATGGGGCAGTGATTGGCGACGTATTGATTGATGGTGGGGCGGCGAACGCTCGGTTTGAATTAACCGTTAACAGTGAGAGTCTTGAGATCGTAGGCGGCGAGCTGAAAGTGAAAGACGATCAATTCGTCACACGCGATTCAGGTGCTCAGATCGTGGTTGAGATTACCGCGACCGATACGTTGGCTGAGTTCGGTTCGATCAGCGAGCAGTTTGTGATCGAAGTGCTTGAGAACGAAACGCCTGCCCACAATCGAGACAACCCGTACGACGTCAATCATAACGACGATGTATCCGCCCAAGATGCTTTGCTGATCATCAACTACCTCAATATCTTTGGTCCCGGACCAGTTGGTTCGGGTGACCTGGGCTTTTGCTACGACGTGAATGCCGATGGCATGGTGACCGCGCTGGATGCCTTATTGGTGGTCAACCACATCAATGTCATCGACAGCGGTGGTGGCGTTGGCGGAGAGAACGGCGATGGCGAATTGGGACCCGAAGGTGAACTGGCCCCCGGAAGTCAATTGGGACCCGAAGGTGAGTTCATTCCGTTGCCAGCTAACAGCTATAAGTTAGTGGTCACCGACGATTCCGAAGAAACGATTGACCGAGCGACGTTGCTAATGCTAGTGGTCGACCAGCGACGCAGTCAGGTCGCCGCAGCGGTTGATTCCACGCGGGATCAGACCATTCGTGAATCCGCCCTCTTCAACGCTTCTGATCATGAAGCCGATGTCGAGGAAGGATCCGTCGAGGATATGGTTCGACTTCTTTCGGATCTGCGAAGCTAGGCGAATCGGCAATTCAGGCTGCTTTGCTTGCTCTCGCTTCTTGAGCTGCTAATAGCTTCTTTTGGTATCGAGATTGAACGATATCGACGATGATTAGCACGGAAAGTACGAAGTAGAACGTGCTCTTTTGCATGGCGGTGATTTCATGGCCAAAGAATTCTAAGTGAGCGAGGTGTCCGCCTTCGCTGACCAACATCACACCGACAATGAATAGGATGAACAGTCCGAGGACTTCGTACATCCGATTCTTCTTTAAGAACTCTGCAACGTGGTCAGATAGCACGATCATCAAGACTCCGCTGATAACTACGGCGGTCGCCATGATCCAAAGGTTTTTGGTCAATGCCATCGCGCTAAGGATAGAGTCAAACGAAAAGACTAAGTTCATTACCACGATCATCGTGATTGCTTTGGCTACCGAGCCGGTGGGACCGCCCTCCCCTTCGTGATCAATCTCGGGTACTGACAGCATGTGGTAGATTTCTTTGATCGCGGTCCAAAGAATGAACGCACCGCCACCAAGCACGATCAAACTGTGCCCATTGATCGCTGCGGTGAAGTATTCCGAGTCATATTCAAAGAATGCTGATTGCAGCTTCTCGACCATCTTCACCAATAGAAATAGCAATACGATCCGGAACACGATGGCTAGGCTAATCCCGATCCTGCGAACCTTCGATTGTGATTCTTCGGCAACACGTTTGCTCTCGATAGAGATGTAAAGCAGGTTGTCGAAGCCGAGCACGATCTGCAGCAGAACGAGCATTCCCAACGTCAACAAACCCGGGATCGACAGCAAACTTTCCACAGGTTTGGCGACCTCGATCGCGGTTTCGGCTGCGGCCGTTTCAGCCAGCATCCAAGGGACAAACGCAACCAGTTCGGCGGCATCGAGTAGGTTTAGCATGGCAGATATTCCATTACTCAAGAAAATTGCAAGGATCCAGCATCTACGATCGTGTGATCAAGAGTCGACGAACGAGTATGATGTTCGAGATTGCCAGCGACCACCAGCGGTCCACGAACAACTTCCCACCCTGCTTCCCCTTTGCCACGAGATTTACAGTGAATCGATTCGCATCCCTGCTGCTTGTCTTGGGTTTGATACCCGCAATGTTGCCTACGTCCGCTCGCGCTGAGTCTGGATCTCAAATGTACGAAGTCCGCAGCTACGTGCTAGGCGAAAACGGTGATGCTGCGGCGGTTGATAAGTATCTCGAAACCGCATTATTGCCGGCGCTCGCTCGCCAAGACATTGGACCGGTAGGCGTTTTTAAGAATGCCCCCAGCGACGAAACCGGCAGTCAGCGGTTCGTGGTGGTAATTCCTATTGATTCGCCAGACGCACTCGTGACGATGAATGAGAAAGTTTCCGCAGATGCCGACTATCAAAAGGCCGCAAATGAGTTCTTAAGTCGTGAACCCAAGTCACCCGCCTACGCTCGTGTGCAAAGCGAATTGCTAGTCGCGATGGACTGCATGAAAAAGTTAGTGGTTCCGGAGGGGGCGACCGCCAATGCGGATCGCGTATTTGAATTGCGAGTCTATGAAAGCGCGAATGAGAGATTAGGTAACCTCAAAGTGGAGATGTTCAACGAAGGTGAAGTTCCTATCTTTTTGGATTGTGGAATCATTCCAATCTTCATTGGCCAGGCGGTTATCGGCCCGCAAACGCCTAACTTGACCTACTTGACGCTCTACCCCAACGAAGAGGAGCGGCTGGAATCTTGGGTTAAGTTCCGAGAGCACGCGGATTGGAAGGTCCTTAGCGTCGTGCCAAAGTATCAAGGGACCGTCAGCCGAATCGACAAGTTTGTTTTGGTGCCGACGAATTACTCGCAGATTTAGCCCGATCGACGGTTGGGTGGCACACTTTGCCTTGCCGGCATGATCGTGCGTGATTGCCCCCATCGGATATTAAAAATCTTGCTCTGCGGACTGTCCCCTGGTCATCCGCAGCGGTAGGATTTTCGCCATGACTCCGATGATGAAACAATATCACGAAGCGAAGGCAGCCTGCGGCGACGCACTGCTGTTTTTTCGCATGGGTGACTTCTACGAACTGTTCTTGGACGACGCAAAAGTCGCGGCGGGGATCCTCGGATTAACGCTGACTAGCCGGGATAAGGACAGCGACAACCCGACGGCGATGGCGGGATTTCCGCACCATCAGCTCGATGGGTATCTGCATAAGCTTATCCGCGCCGGCTATCGAGCGGCCGTTTGCGAACAGATGGAAGACCCCAAGACTGCCAAGGGGCTCGTCAAACGCGAGGTCACCCGCGTTGTTAGCGCTGGGACACTGACTGACGACGGGCTGCTTGACCCTCGCGAATCCAACTACGTCGCTGCGGTGTGTTTGATCCACGACAAGAAGTCAGGCAAGACCAAAGGGACTCCCAAAACTCTTGCCGGAATCGCCTGGGCAGAACTTTCAAGTGGACGTTTCGAAGCGGGCACGTTCGACGTCGCTCGTATCGAAGATGAATTGGCTCGAATTGGCCCTGCCGAAGTGCTCTATCGTGAAGATGATTCGCACTTCTCGCCGGACACGACCGCACCTTGGGCGTGGACCTCGCGTCCAGCATGGTCGTTTGCCGAAGACACGGCCAAGGAAACGTTGTGCAAGCAGTTTTCGGTGCAAAGCTTAGATGGCTTTGGCTTCGAGGATGACGATAAAGCTTCCCTTCGTGCCGCCGGCGCGGTATTGACCTACCTGCAAGAAACTCAACGCAGAGAGCTGACTCACTTCCGGTCCATCGCATCGCACCGCCGCACGAACTTCCTGCAAATCGATGCCGCGACACGACGCAGTCTTGAAATCACTCGCACGATCCGCAGTGGATCCCGTGAAGGATCGCTACTGGGGGTGATTGATCGGACATGCACATCAATGGGGTCACGATTGTTGGGCGATTGGATTGCCGCTCCGCTCATTGAACGCGATGCGATTGAGTCTCGGCTCGATGCAATTAGCGAACTGGTAAACGATGCCAAATTAAGAGCAGACATTCGTGATACGCTCAAGCGGGTTTTTGACTTGACCCGTTTGATGGCACGGATTGCAACACAACGAACGGGACCTCGTGACCTTGTTCAAGTCGCACAAACGCTGGCCAATCTGCCGGCGCTAAAGGCTCGATTGACGGATCGCAAAAGTGAAAGATTGGCGTTCGTGGAAGCCCACCTGCACCTTTGTCCGGAACTGCGTTCTCGGCTTGAAAAGGCGTTGTCGGATGAATGTCCGATCAATGCATCGGAAGGCAACTTCATTCGCGAAGGCTACGACGAGGAACTCGACACATTGCGAGCACTCGCCAAAGGCGGCAAGCAGTGGATTGCGGCGTATCAGAAAACTCAAATGGACGAGACCGGTATCCCCAACATCAAGGTGGGATACAACAAGGTCTTCGGCTTCTACTTAGAAGTCACCAACTCTCATAAAGATCGGGTTCCCGATTTCTTTATTCGCAAGCAAACCCTTAAGAATTGCGAACGGTACATCACACCGGAGTTGAAGGAATACGAAGAGAAAGTATTAGCTGCGGACGACAATGCATCGATGCGTGAACAGCACCTGTTCATGCAGCTTCGCACGATGACTCACAATCATTTGTCGACGCTACAGGAGGTCGCCACGGCGATGGCCGAGCTTGATGTGCTGGCATCGCAAGCCGAAATCGCAGCAACCCGAGGCTGGACGCGTCCCGTGCTGACTGAGGATTCGGTTCTGCGCATTGAAGAAGGTCGCCACCCGGTCTTGGACGTGACGTTGCCCCAAGGTGAGTTCGTGCCCAATGACTGTATTCAATCACCAGAGGCTGGCATGATTCAGTTGATTACCGGTCCGAACATGGCCGGTAAGAGCACGTATATTCGCCAGGTCGCTTTGCTGACTTTGATGGCCCAGGCTGGTTCTTTCGTTCCAGCAAAGAAGGCTGAGATCGGCATCGCTGATCGCATCTTTGCTCGCGTGGGTGCTAGTGACGAGCTCAGCCGCGGCCAAAGTACGTTCATGGTCGAGATGGTTGAAACGGCCAGGATCTTGAATACGGCAACTTCGCGAAGCCTCGTGATCTTGGACGAGATCGGACGCGGGACGAGCACCTACGACGGTTTGTCGCTGGCTTGGGCGATCACCGAACATCTGCACGAGCAAATTGGCTGCCGAACTTTGTTCGCCACACACTATCACGAGTTGACACAACTTGAAGAAACCCTGCCTCGCGTCGCAAACCTGAATGTGGCAGTTAAGGAATGGAACGACGAAGTGATTTTCTTGCACCGAATCGTCCGCGGAGGTGCCGACAAGAGCTACGGTATCCATGTGGCGCGGCTGGCGGGTATTCCGCTATCGGTTAATGAACGGGCCAAGGATGTGTTGGCTCAGTTGGAAGCCGACCACCGGGATGCACTGGATCGTCCTACGATTCAATCGCCGGGCGCTTCCACGAGCGGTCAATATCAAATGACTTTGTTTGGGTTTGCGGACCATCCTTTGATTGGCGAAGTCGACAAGCTGGACATTGATTCGATGACTCCAATCGAGGCGTTGCAATTTTTGCAATCGGCCAAGCAGTCACTTCGATCGGCAGCGGCGACCTAAGAGATTGACCTGAACTTGGCAGCGATGGATTGTGGTCGTGATGACCAAAGTCGCTGCCGGTGCCACCAATAAAAGCCGTACTTCTTTGTCATCAAGTTGCATGAACCAGTGCGGCAGGTAAGTGTCGATGCCTAGCGTGATCGCATACGTTTGAGCCAGATAGGCAAGCGTCAGCAGAACGAATCCTAAAGCAACCACTAGCCAACGCGTTTGGGCGCTACCAGAAGCTGCAAGCCACGATCCAAGTGCCATCGCAAAGCACGACGGCAAGAACATGCCAATGATGCGTGGCAATTCTCCATTGAGGTTAAGAGTGCGAAGCCCCGTGATCAGTGCCGCCATGATTGCGGTGAACACCAGTAGCCATCGAATCGACATGCTTGCGTTTCCACTTCGGCGGCTGGGACGTATTCGGTAAGGTGGCGTCCGTGTCCAGCGCATCCACGCCGACAAAATCACGGCCAGTCCGATGGAAAGGATAAAAAACGCGCTGGTGACGTTATCGAACAGTCGAAAAACCAAAAAACCGAACAAGCAAGACGCGACTGCGGTAAAGCATTGAGGGCATCGGCAGCCCGGTGATATCAGGATTGCACCGACCGTCGGGCCAGCGAAAAACAAGATCGCCAAGACCCACCAGTCGATGGCTTTCTCACCGTGGAAGTCCGAAACCAGTTGAACCATTCCGGTCGCCAGCACTTGGACGAATGCGATGAATATGGGCATCCACCACCAGTTGCGACCTATGGCGAAGGAATCCACTTGATGGGGAGTGGGAGTTGGCGTCACAGTGTCCTCGACGGATCAAAGCAGCAAACGATTCATTCAAGCTACTTTCGGTCCGTACATAAAGAAAGCCCCGCAGCGTTTTCACACTGCGGGGCTTTCATGTTCCTCATGTCGAAAACGACATGGGAGAGCAAAACTAGTTGCCGCAGCTAGTGCAGCCAGCGCCGGTTTCCATTACAGCACCTTCGCTGTAACCGCTGTCCATGATGACTTCGCCACCATAGCTGCCGCCGTCACTGATGATTCCGCCTTCGCTGTAACCTTCGGTGCCAGCAGGAGCTGACATGATGGCTGGTGCTGCGTTGCCGTAGACCGGGACCGTGACGGTCGTCGGAACTTGCTTGCAGACCTGAACCTGAACGGTGCGAGTCGATTGAACAGGAACGCACACGGTGTAGGTCTCTGGTACTTCTTCGGTAACGTTATCGTAAACGGTAACATTGTACGAACGAGTACGAGTTTCAGGAACGTTGACGGTGAAGTTCACTTGACGGCTTCGCGTTTGCGATTCCATGCGAGTGCGTTGAACCGTACGGGTACGTTGCTCGGTCGTCATGGTTGTTTGTGGAACCATGCGAGTGCGAGTTTCCAAGCGAGTGCGAGTTACTGGCACCATGCGAGTACGAGTTTCTGTCGTCATCGTGGTAACAGGAACCGTTCGAGTGCGAGTCTCTTGACGAGTCTTTTGCACTTGGTACGTACGAGTACGCGTTTCTTGGCGTGTTCGTTGAACATTGACCGTTCGCGTACGAGTCTCGGTATTCATGACGGTGTAAGGAACCGTACGAGTACGAGTTTCGGTGCGAGTGCGAGTCACTGGAACCATACGCGTGCGGGTTTGCGTGGTCATCGTGGTCACAGGAACTTCGCGGGTGCGAGTTTCCGTGCGGCAACGTTGAACAGCAACCATACGGGTACGAGTTTCGGTGCGGTACTTGGTGACGGTGTAGTCACGAGTACGTTGCTCGGTACGGCAGCGTTGGACTTCAACGGCACGGGTGCGTTGCTCGGTGGTGTACTTGGTCACGTTGACGGTACGGCTACGAGTTTCGCTACGAGTGCGGGTTACAGGAACCATTCGCGTTTGCGTTTGGGTCGTGTAGCTGGTCACGGTGTAAGTGTAAGGAACTTGCTCACACTGGACTTGGTACGTCGTGCAAGGAACCTGTTCGGTTACCAAGTTCGGGCACCACACTTTCTTGTAGCAAACCGTTGGGCACGAAACGACTGGAGCACAGCCACAGCTTGATTCGCATCCGCCGCAACTGTCGCAGGACGATCCACAGCTCGATCCGCCACCGCAACCACTGCCACAACCGTGGCCGCCTTTGCAACCGAGAACTCCACCCAGTAGTCCGCCGAGAACGCCACGGCGAGCACTGCCGCCACCGTATGCGCTACCGCTGCTGGTGCCGCCACTGGTAACAGCAACCGTTTGGTAACTGCCTGCGTCGCGGGTCACTGTTCGCATGGTTGTCACAGGAACTCGCTTGCTAACGGTACGGTAAGCGGTGCGTTGTTCTTGGACAGGAACTCGGACAGTGTAGTTTTGAGCGACTTGCTCGGTGTAAGGAACTTGAACGGTGTAGTTCTGAGTTACTTGCTCGGTGTAAGGAACCGTTACCGAATACGGTTGTTCAATCGTTTCGGTGTAAGGAACGTTGACGTTATAGGTTTGCGTCATCGTTTCGGTGTAAGGAACCTGAACCGTGTAGTTCTGCGCAACTTCTTCGGTGTAAGGAACGCTCACTTGATACGACTCGGTGCGACTCGAGGTCACAGGAACTTGAACCGTGTAGGTTTGCTCAACGTTCTCGGTGTAAGGAACGCTAACGGTGTAGCTTTCTTCGCGAGTTTGCTGAACTGGAACTTGCACCGTATAAGCTTGCTCAACTTGCTCGGTGTAAGGAACCGTCACGGTGTAGTCTTGAGTCATCGTTTCGGTGTAAGGAACGCAAACGGTGTAAGTCTGTTCGACTTGCGACGTCTGAGGAACCTGCACCGTGTACGTTTGAGCGACTTGCTCGGTGTAAGGAACCGAAACTTGGTAGGACTGTTCGACTTGCGTCGTCACAGGAACCTGTACCGTGTAAGGAACTTCCTCGGTGTAAGGAACAGCAACCTGAACGGTGTACTCTTCGGTGCGAGTTTGAGTCTGCGGCACGTTGACCGTGTACTGCTGCTCACGAGTTTCGACTCGAGCGACTTGTCGAGTGACACTTCGCATGCGAGTACGAGTCTCTTGCTGATAGCTAGTCACAGGAACTTCGCGAGTCTCGGTGACCATTTGCGAACGCATCACAGTGCGGGTCTCGTAGGAAACCGATGGACCACAAGCTCCACCAGCACCCAAAGCACCACTGCCGTAACCGCTGTCGCTTCCAAGAACAACGCCAGAGCTAGCCGAAAGGCCAGCGCCGCCGCCGATGCATGCACCCGATCCGCTTGAACAGGGGGCGCAATTGCAATTGCCTGCTGCGCTAACGCTAGCAGTGGTCAGCACGAATGCCGACGCGTAGAACATTTTTGAAATCCACTTCACAGTAGAAATCCTCCTCGAGGGGACAGAAAGAATATGAGATGTGCTTTGGCCCGTGCTAAATACGTGCTCCAGCCTCCGCATCCCCCGAGCGGTTAACCGATACTAGAACAAAGGGATCGTAATACAACTTTGTTCAGGTCCGATTCCAAAAAAAAATCGGCAGGCCGTTTTGGCCTGCCGATTGAAGTGATTGATCGAGGATGAAAGGTGGCTTTTTTTGCCATTTCACCCGGTTTTCTATGCGGTTTTGAAGTTACCGAGTTCGGAACACCTGACCAGGCTGGATGTTGGTGGGGTAGCCTTGGTTAGTGATGGGTGTGCCAGTGGTGCTTCGGGTGGCCGAGCTACGAGTTGTGGTGCTGCGAGGGGCTGGGGCCTTCTCTTCGACCTTCTGGTTGACCAAGTTCCAACGCTTGCCATTGAGGCCCGATGCTGGATTCCAGTCCAATCCAGGAACAAACATGATCGAGGCAATGTTGCTGCCATTGATGGTGGCGGTGCCCCATTCGGTATCGACAGTGACCAGCTTGACATCGGTCGCACCGGTGATCGAGTCACCGTTTAGCATCACGACGGTGGTGCTGGCGTTCTCGGCCGAAGCAAAGCGGATGCCGGCAACTTCTGAAAGTGGAATGCTGGCTCCGCCGAACGAAGTTTGCATTTCAAGTGTCGTGGTGTCGGTCAGTGTGCCTTCGAGGCGCGTTTTGCTGAGCAAATCAACGGCAACGCTTAAAGGACGAACGGCTGGTGCTTTGGCACTTGAAGTAGCGCGAGCGACAGGCTTCGCCTTTGGAATTTCTTTCTTCGCTTCTTCTTGAGCCGAAACATTGCTGACCGTCAGGGCTGCAATGGCGAGTGCGGCAACGCAACTGCGGAGGGAAAACAACGATTTCATAGGTAGACTCTCTGTAAGGTGAGAACTGCGGTTTTCAAACATGGATGTTTCGAACGATGGCAAGACTCTGCCTTCGATGGATTCGACACTAGTTCGCAGTCCAACCTCGCTGACACGAATGCGATCGTGATCGAGCAATATTCCAGAGAGGGGGCGTTATAGTCGGCATAGCTTGTACAGCCCGACGATTCCCGTGGTAGAGGCTACGGCGTCAATGTGGCTGGCGCGACGTGGTTGAAGATCGTCCAGTAATGAGAGAACGCCGCGGTCATCACCATCAGGTGCCAACCGGCGTGCAGGTAACGGACTTTGCGATCGTTCACTAATAGTACGACCCCAAGCGTGTAGAAGATTCCGCCGATGAACATCCAGGTCACCACCACCGAGGGAACTTGTCCGAACAGCGGGATCGCAGGTAGCCAACCCAACAATAGGTACGAGATGGTTCCGCTTGAATTGACTCGGTGCTTCATCGCGACCTTGTGAAAGAAGCCAGCACCCGCGGCAATCCAAATCGCCCACAGCAACCACGTGCGGGTGCCATCAGTGGCAAACCGATAAACGATGGGGGTGTAAGTGCCCGAAATCATCGCGTAGATCATGGCTTGGTCCCAAGATCGCAACACGTTCAACAGCGGGCTGGGTTTAACCAAATGAGAAAGCGTCGAGAAGAAAAACGTCCCAAAAACCGAGGCAATGTACGCGGCACAAGCGATGGCCATTCCCGTGCTTTCCTGCTGCGCTCGCAGTACCAGGAAATAGCCCAGAACCAGTGTCGCAATTGCCGCGATGCCGTGCGTGATCGCATTGGCCCACTCTTGGCCGGCTTGCCATGGTGGTTCGCCAAATTCGTCTACTCGTTCAAGTTCGATCAAGGGAGAGGCTTGGTCGGTCGGCACAGGTAGCTTTCGTGAAGGCGTTGCGAATACAGTTGATTTGATGGCGATTGAACTAACTTCCAGCCTGGAATGTTGAAATCGCAGGCTGGAAGCTTACGCCTCTTTTCAAGTACGGCAACTATGGCGCGATCGCAACCGGTCGTGCCCAACCACGACTTCGCAACCAAGTCGCACACAAATCTGGCCAAGCGTCAGTCGGTTTGCCATCGGTGCGTCCACCAAATCCATGACCACCACTACCGAAGACATGAAGCGAAGCGGGAACCTTATTTTGGTGAAGTGCCGTGTAAATTGCCACACTGCTGAGCGCGCTAACATTGTCATCGGCGGCATGAGCAAGAAACATCGGTGGAGTGTTTTCGTTAACGCTTAGCTCATCAATCAAATCAGTTGTGCCTTCGCGGTTAAGCCACGCCGGATAGATTAAAACGCCAAAGTCGGGTCGTATCGAAACTTCATCAGACGAATCGATCGGTTCATAGTGTCGCGTTTCTGAGAATGCTGCTCTCGCCGAAGCGTTGCCGCCTGCCGAAAATCCTAATACGCCCACCGTCTTGGCTTGAACTCCTGAAATTTGTCCACTACGGACCAGGCTGATACTGCGTTGAATGTCTTGAACGGGAGCAAGCCATTTGACTTCCTCGCGTTTGGTGGGCACTCGATACTTCAAGACCGCCGCGGCCACTCCGATCTCGTTGAGCCACTGAGCGATCTCGGTGCCTTCCAAATCCCAGGCAAGGATGTTGTAGCCTCCGCCGGGGGCAATCAACACGATGGTATCGCTGGAACCGTGTTGAGGGATGTAAACGTGCAATTGAGGAACGGAAACGTTCCCGAGCCGAATCACGCTTCGCCCGGCAACATTGCGACCGTCGGGGCCCGAAGTGTCTTTTTCAGCTTCCGTAGGTGCATTCCATTGAGGCGGCGAATCAGGCCAAATCGGAATGACCATGTCGGCCTTTGGTTCGGTTTGACTGTTTGCCGTGGACGGTTGATCGGCTCTCACACTGCCGAAGCAGCAAGCACCAAGCATGAGTACGAAGGCAGGGAATCGATTTCGGTGGGATAGCATTAGGTGGGCTCAAACATAGGAGTTTCGGTTGGGTCTCGTACGCTCTCTTATTGTTGGTAGCACCACGGAAGGCACGCAACCCACCGACTTAACCAATTGAGATAAACTATTGGCTGCGAACATTTGAAGCGAAGCACGCGATCGTCCGGGGGGACGTCATGTCAAAGCATGAATTGGAGCGACGAGGGCGAATCCTTGCGTTGGACAAGGAATGGGGCAAAGAAATAGTGGTTGACGATCCCAAGGGCTGGCTTTCGACGCAGCGGCCTTGGCTCGGCATCACCAGTAGTAGACTGGGGCACGATGGCGAATTGCATCAACGTGTTTGTCGCTTTCTTAGTCGCTGCATTCTTGACGCCCGGTCCCGAAACGCTGTCCTGGTGATTGCCAAAGGCTCTGCGATTGAATCATGGGCGACTCGCGCTGCGGAGCTGTGGGGCGCCGACCTCATTCGTGTGTGCTGCGAAGCGAAATGTGTTTGTGTGTCCTCCGATGCACAGGCCAGAACATTGGATTTCTCGGGCTGTTGTGACGCCGAAGTGCATTTGGGGCTAAGGAAACCTGGCGATCTCAATCGTGACCAGTGTTTGATTGGTGTCGTCGATCGACTTGACGCTGTGTACGTTCGCACAGGCGGGACAATTGCCGCTTCCATTGAAGAGCGTTTAAGAGCGAGTCGAAACGGTGACGTCCGAGTGGTGATTTCGGGCGAAGGGAAATGCGCTGGCGCTGGCTTGCTAGCCGCAGGAGCGGTCGGGTGGTATTCGCCAAATGGAACGCAGCCCGATCGTTCAGAAAGTCTGGGTTCCAACCGCGCAGCGAGTCAGGGGGCAAACCTCGTAGTAAAAGGGACGTTGGAACCGTGGGCTGATACGGTCGGTGAGTGGTTGATCCACTGCACCCGTGGGCGACGCGGGCCTTGGCCCGACGAAACCGAGTCCCAGTATCGAGATCAAGTCATCTTAGGTACTGCCGAAGCCATCCGGCGTGGGCCGCTCGACGCACTCATTCGAATCTTGCGGACTGGACGTTTAACGGCATCGGCGGTCACGAGTGCAAAACTGTATCCGGTCGTTTGCTTCACGGCCGTTAGCTTGAATGAAATCCTTTCGCGGCGCTGCTTTCGTTCACACCTGAGCCGTTGGGATTATGAACCCTACGGCATCGCCATCCGCATGAATGCTGCTCTTGCGCTGGGTATGGAACCGGTCATCTATGGCCGAGCACCAGAACGCAAACTCATTGCAGAGCACGACCGGTATCGCTTTCATCCCATTGGCAATTCACAAGTCTGGCGACAAGAAAAAGAATGGCGTTCGCGTGAGACGATCGAACTCAACGATCTTGATGTGAAGGATGTCCGAGTCTTTGTCCGAGATTCTGAGGAAGCGAGACGTCGTTTGACGAATGTTCCCTTCGCTATCACGTGGATTGACCAAGTCGCGAATCCAGCGGACATCAATCCACCGGTGGCCAAGCCTTCGACTTAAGGTTCGCGTTTCCCACGGAACCAAGCTTGGTTTTGCTGGCCACCATGACTTGTCGTTTTCCACCGTGCGGTCCCGGAACGCGATAAACATCGAACCCGGACTGGGCGAATGTGTCGCGAACGTTCCGGTTGACGCAGTAAGTGGTCAGGTAGCCGTCGTCGGTGAGTAATTCGTTCGCGGCATCAGTGATCGCGGGCGTCCACGCTTCAGGACTTTCCGCTGGATCGAAGGGGTCAAAGTAAATCGCTTCGAAACGTTCGTTGGAAGAAACAAGCGACGAGACGGCAATCGCGAAGTCGTCAATCACGATATCGATTCGGCACTTATCATCGACGTGCCAAACGTGCCTTTGACCAGTCGTCCAATCACTGATGCTCGATCGCCACCGCGAGTATTGCTGGACCAAGTCCTTCTTCGCGAGACTTTGATCAAGGATTAACGCGGGCAACACGTCGGCCGATAGCCAGTCCCGGTCGATGGCGACGTACGTCAGTGGGGCATTATGGGACATCGCAACGTCCAGCGTCATGAACATTGCCATCCCGGTTCCCAGGCCAAATTCCAGCACTTGAGTGGGTTTTTGCAAGCCTAAACGCGTGGCGACCATCGAATTGTTCAGGTACACATGCCTAGTTTCGGCAATCGCACCGCACCCACTGTGGAAGGCGATCTGCGTGTCTGGATCCACCAATGTCCGGCTGCCATCGTCTGTAACCAGGACCTTGAGCGCGGGATGGCGCGACGGATATGTTGGTCGAATAGGTATTTGATTCATTCGCGAATTCGCCCGAAGGTTGCCTGGCAGCTTAAACTGCAGTCGGGATCTCGTTTCACTCCCGTGGTCTCTTCTCTTCTTTTATCTTCTCTACCGTTCGCACCCAGGAAGATCCGCGTGTACACACGAAACCAGTCCGATGAGTCGGGCACGATTGATGGCAGTGCTACCGAGGCTGCGACGGAGCTATCTGAATCGCATTTTTCGTCTCATACGGTTGCTGGTAACACCGCCGTTGGCACTTCGCTCCCTGGCACCAATGTATCTAAAGTCGATTCACAAGAAAATTCCTTTGATACATCGTTCAAGAAGTTGAATCTCGTCCGCGAGCGTTTGCAAACGATCATTCGCGGCAAGGTTGATGTAATCGACTTAGTGTTGACTTCGATGTTGGCCGGCGGGTCTGTTTTGCTTGAGGATGTACCCGGAGTGGGGAAAACCACGCTTGCGAAGTCATTGGCGTCATTGATCGATCTGAAGTTCGCTCGCGTGCAATGTACGCCAGATCTTTTGCCTGCGGACATTTTGGGTGGCTCGATCTTTAAGCCATCGACTGGTGAGTTCGAGTTTCGCCCGGGCCCGATTTTTTGTGACCTGTTGATTGCTGATGAAATCAATCGAGCTTCACCGCGAACGCAAAGTGCGTTGTTGGAAGCAATGGCCGAACTGCAGGTCACCATCGAAGGACATCAATACGATTTAAGGCAACCGTTCCTGGTGATCGCAACGCAGAACCCTAGTGGCTTCGAAGGAACATTCCCGCTTCCCGAATCGCAACTTGACCGATTCTTGCTGCGTCTTTCCATGGACTATCCGGACACCAATAGCGAGATTGATTTACTTGTTGACGATGACGGTCGTGGAGATGGCGACTTGGGCGATTCGCCTGCACCCTTGCAGCCCCTGATGAGCCGCGACGACTTGCTGACGTTGCAAACAGCCGTCAAGCAGGTCAAGGTCGATCGTAAAGTTGCGTCGTACATCGTTGCGATCGCGGATGCAACGCGTCACGATTCCAGAATCCGCGTTGGTTGCAGCCCGCGAGGGTCGAAGATGCTCTTGCGAGCTGCGAAGTCACGAGCCGTGTTGCAGGGGCGTTCGTTTGTCATTCCCGACGATGTGCAAATGCTGGCGGGACCAGCGATGTCGCATCGGATGTCGACACGTTCAGGGTCGGGCACCAATGAAGAGTGCCGAAAGATCATCACCGAGATCATTCAACGTACGGAAATTCCAGTTTAGTTTCGCCACCAACCTTCGGAGTGTTTCGATGTTTCGACGATTCGCGAAGATGGTCGGACGAATCTTGTGGTCACCGTTCTGGTTGATCTACACGATTCGGGGGTCAATGACCGGTGCTTCAGCAACATTGTTGCTTATCGCCATCATCTCTTTGAACATTGTTTGGGGGTACCCATGGCTGGGCATGTTCTCGGCGTGCGTGACGATGTTTGTCGTCGGCTTTTTGCTCAACCGCCTGTTTCGTCCCCAGGTGGATGTGGACTACGTATTGCCGCTTTATGTGCATGTGGGAAATGAGTTCACGCCGACCATCCATTTGACCCACCGCGGTAGTTTGGCAACGTTTGATCTTCACGTTGCGGCGGAACAAAAGCGTCGGCGATTTAGAAAGGTAGTTGCGACGAACAGCCCCATCACGATCGAATGCTCGGGGCCTCCGATTGCGATGATCAGTGGCGGCGAACGAGCGGACACGTCAATGACGATGAAGTCACATGTCCGTGGAATCCACAGGCTGCCTAAGTTCCAGGTCGTATCTTCGTTTCCCTTCAATTTGTTCCGGTGGATCTCACGCATTCACCCGAAAGTGAAGATTGCGGTTGCGCCTCGTCCGATTTCCGAAGACGATCGCAACGGAAGCCGGTTGACGACCGATCAGCTTGATCGTTGGACCAACCGCTGGTTGGCGGGCGAAAGTTTTGAGTACGCAGGCAATCGCGACTACGTGATGGGCATGGCCGTAAGACGCTGGGACTATCGGTCTTGGGCTAGGCTGGGACGACCTATCGTGCGTGAATTTCAAACACCCACGTTGCACGTCGCAAACATCATTGTCGACGCGGCGCTCGACCCATCGGTGTCACGCAGCGATGCGGACGCTTCGTTCGAGCTGATGCTAAGGTCCGTGGCAACCGCCATTGAGAACTGGCAGAAGCAATCGATCAACTCACGCATCTATGTGACCAGCGAGTCCATTGATTCATTCTTAGCCAACAATGATACGGGAAAGTGCGATCCATCGTTGTCGTTCGTTCAATTGGCTGGGGCCACAAACGTTGGCGGCAAAGTGAGTGATGGTCGTATCGTTGAGGCGGTTGAAGCGATCCGAGGAAGTCGAACGCTCGTATTTACCACACGCCAACTAGATTCCGTCGCGATCCAGCAAACCGGTGACATCCACGTAATGCGTATTGATCTTAAGGATCATGAACTGGCGGACTCTGAAACCGAAGGTGAATCGGATGATTCAGATCGTCTGCAAGAAGCATTGTCGACGGAGGTGTCGGCATGAAGTCGCTTGATTCACGATTCAAGCTTTCGTCATTCAGCCGAGTCAGCACTGTGCTTAATTCGGGCGAGACAGCACATCATGGTGTTTTGACATTGGCAGGGTTGTTGATTGCCCAGGTCGCTTTCGTATCCAACACCTTTCGGGAATGGCATTCGGTTGGACTGATGTCGTTGGTGATCATCATTGCCGTCGTCGCGAGAGAGTTTTCGAGCGAGGAAGTTGCTACTCCTTTTGACCGTCGTTTGCCATCGAACTTCAATATCACCGTGGGGATTTTGGTGGTTTTAGTTTTGGTCACTCTTTGGCGTTTCCCAAAAACGTTAAGCGAGAATCCAAACTACATTCAAATCGGTGTTGACCTGCTATCGCATGCGTCTTTGTTTTCGTCCCTGTTGATCTGGGCGATGTATCCTCGCCGTGGGCACGTTTCGATACTGTTTCTCGGAATGTTCCAAGTCCTTTTGTGTGTTGCTGCTGGGGGTGTCAGTCGATCGTTGGCGGCTCAGACGACGGTTGGTGTGGTGTCGTGTTTAGGGTTCATCATCGGATCGCGAATCATTGTTTCAGCGGACTACTTGCGAACTCTTGATTCAAGCACGACGTCGCAGTGGGGAACCAGCGCAGACATCTTGGCTCGTCGTAAAGCCGCCTCAGAGAAGCGAACTCGCGCTGGTATCGCTGCGGTCGTGTTGCTGGCGATGACGACCGGAGCGGTGGCTAGCGTGACCGAGAAGATGCTGCCAAATATCCAAGAGCAATTACAGACGCGTTTACAGTCGTCCATTGAGGCTGCTACCCGACAATCGTTTGTCGGTGGAATGGGATATGTTCGTGGCAGCGAGCTTGGTGCAATTCGCTCGCACTTGGTCGACAATCCTCGTGGGATCGCGTTGCGAATTTACGCGGAACAGAAACCCGGCTACTTGCGAGGCACCATCTTTGATCGCTATTCGAATCGAAAATGGTCATCGGAAAGCGTTCGGTTGGGGCCGGAAGGTGATGACGTAGATTCATCGTTGCACGATCATCGAATCGAAGATGTCGGATTTGGAACGACAGAACTTCAGTCGGCATCAGGGACAAATCTGCGCCGTTTCAATCTTCGCCAACCCACTTCGGAACGTGTGACTCCCCTGGAAATTCGCGGTGATCCAATGCGGGGCACTATTGTTTTCTTGCCACTGGCGACGCGCTGGCTTGAAGCAAGTGGTCGTGAATTGACGTTGAACCACCATGGTCAGGTCAAAATGGGTGTCAATGGAAACGCACCGTATGTTGCAGGCGCAACGGTGCTGCCGCCACGTGAACAACTCTCTGAAGCGCAAAAGCAACGCATGCTATTTGTGCGAAGAAAACAGCGCGAGCAACTGACTCCTTTGGCGGAAGAACTTTGCCGAAATGCCACGACGACTCGTGACAAAGCTTCCGCGATCAGCAACTACTTTCAACGCGAGTTTACCTACGGCACGGATCTTCCCGAGCGGGCCGAGGAAGAAGATCCGCTAACGTTCTTTCTCGACACAAGGCATCCAGCTCACTGCGAATACTTTGCGACATCTACCGTGTTGCTGCTTCGATGTGTAGGCGTTCCCACTCGCTACGTCACGGGTTACGTGTCCGACGAGTTCGCGGATGTGTCAGATATTGAGGATCCGTGCTGGGTTGCTCGAAACCGCGATGCTCACGCTTGGACGGAAGCCTACGATGAAGTCTCGCAAACTTGGTTCGCCGTCGAGTCGACTCCTGGACGAAGTTATCACACCGTGGACCCAGGCTCACTGAATTCCCAAGTGGTAACCAATGGCGGCAAGAGCAACCGATCAGAAGTCGAAGAGTCCGAAAGTTGGTTGAGTCGAGCGATTGGTTGGGTCTTGTCTTCGCGGACCACAGACGTCTTCTTCACCACGTTTCGCTACTTGCAGATCGTGGTGTTGGTCGGACTGGTAGTGTGGTTGATTCGTCGTTATCGAAGTCGAGCCGATTCGGAGATTAGTTTGGTTGACCGCCAAAGTCGACGTATGCTGGCAAAGGTGGATCGCGTTCTACGACGTCGCGGATTCATTCGAGCCACCGATGAATCTCTTTACCAGTTTGCGGATCGATTGGCGGGTGAAGTAGAGGTCTCAGAAAAGTTAAAAGCGCACGAACGCAACTACCTTGAACAGGCTGCGGTGTGGATGCGGGCGTTCGCCGATGCCCGCTATCAAGGGCTCGTGCCACCTGGCTGGGAAAGTAACAAAGCTCAATGAGGCTTTGGTCGGCGCTTAGCTATCGCGTGCTTGATTCTTGGTCGGCGCATGATCAGCAGGGTATCAACAGGTGACGGGCGTGCCATTCACTGGACAGTACTGGTTGTGAGCGATCACTTGTTGATCAGCGACATAGGAATGGCCAACGTCTTTCTTTCGACGTTCTCAACCCAGTGTTTCGCGGAGTGCCAAGTCGGATGCTTGGGTGCCTCTTGGAGGCAATTGCAGGCGGAAGCAGGTGCCTGATTCATCCGCAATGTCAACGATCGAAATATCGCCACCGTGCTCTCGCATGATCTTTGCGCTCACGGGCAGTCCTAGCCCGGTGCCTCGCATGCCCTTACGAGACTCAAACAGCGAGAAGATTTTTTCGCGATCTTCGGGTAGCACGCCCAGCCCATTGTCCATCACATCGACTCGCCATCCATATTCGGAATCAAACTGAGTCCGGACACGAACATGCGGTTCCACGGACGTTGCGCTATCGGCGTCGTCGACGTCAAAATCTTCTTCGCGAGTCAGTTGACCCGAAGCGGCGTCGATCGCATTCGTGATCAAATTCAGCACCGCACGGTGCATGGCGTCTGGGTCGAACCATGCCATTGGCATAGATTCAGCCAATTCAGCAACAAGGCGGACGTCGCACTGTGATGCTCGCGTTTGCATCAAGTCCACGGCATCTTGTACTGTCTCGTTCAGATCGGCTTCCACCTTCTCGGGTTCGCGCTCCTTACTGAACGTGAGCATGTCCATCACCAGATTCGAAATTCGTTCCTGGTTGCGATCAACAATACCCCAACCTTTGCGAACGGCGTCGGTGTCGTCACGTTTAAGCCCAGCCTCGATCAAATAACTTCCGCCGCTAATTCCTTGCAAAATGTTTTTGATGTGATGAGACAGCGTCGCAATCGTCTGTCCCATCGCTGCAAGACGTTCGCTTTGCACCAGCGCCGAGTAGTACGTCGTGTCTTCGATCGCTAACGCTGCTTGATGTCCAATCGCAGTGATCAATCGTAAATGGTCATCGGTAAATCTTTGTTTGTGGCCGCTAGCTATTAATTCGCCCGGCGGTGTGTACGTATCGATGTACATGGCCCCCACAATTCCATAGCGGCCTTGCAAAGGCACGCACAACGCTTCGCGTACACCGGCGGTCACGATCGAAACGGCGGCGTCGAATCGAGTGTCACTACGAGCATTGCTCGTTCGCACTCCTTCTTTATGTTCCATCACATATTGCAAAATGGTTTGGCTGATGGAGATTGGTCGCGTTTCATGACGATCGTCGGATGTTTTGTCGCCCGCCTGAGTAGAATCACATCGAGCCGCTGGTCGCAATCGCCCCGATTGTTGGTCCTGCAGCATCACGCATCCTCGATCGGCTTCGACCCAGTCAAACACCAAACGCAGCACACGTTGAAGCACTTCACCAAGATCATCGGTGCGACCTACCGCGATGGCAGTCAAATACATCACTTCAAGCGATCGGTCCGCTTCTGAAATCCGCGCCTCGGAAGAATTAGAAACCACGACCGCGGGCGACGATTCGCTGGCGGATTGGGATAGCGAAGAAACGATACGACTGCCATCGTCGAGACTCTTTTCAACGATGTCGACGCCATGCGCGGCTTCGATCGCCTTGGGTTGATTGGTACCGGTGAAGATTAGCAGTGTTGAACCGATCTCGATTCGGTCACCGCTGCTTAAAACTTCTCTGCTGATACGGTTGCCGTTGACCCGAGTGCCGTTGCTGCTGTCGAGGTCAACGATTTCGATCTGACCGTTGTTGCCACGGTGGAGTTCGGCGTGGTTGCGAGATGATTCCGAATCGAGCAACTGAATGTCGCAAGTGGATTCGCGGCCAATGAGCAGAGTACTTTTTTGCAGATGGAAGTGTTTTCCTTGATCTCGCCCGCGGACCACAAACAGTGAAGCCATCGAATGTTCAGTCGTTCATGGAAGAAATAAATGGATGGATTCCCGAAAACGCATGCTTGGTTAACATCCTGATTCTGCATTTGTACTCAACGCAGAATGCAGATTGGAGGCTAACATAGATGACGTCGCGAGACTAAGTGACCATAATAGCACGGTCCCTGACCGGCCGCTTCACGAGTACTTTCACGAGAATTACCTTGGTTCAACCACCCCCCATCGAATCCCAAGACGACCTGCAAGCCGCTAAAGAACTCGTCGATGCCTGCGAACGAATTCGCCAACAGGTGTCTCGTGTGGTCGTCGGCCAAGACGAAGTCATCGAACAACTTTTGATTGCGATTCTTTCACGCGGACACTGTTTGCTTGAAGGTGTTCCCGGGTTAGCCAAGACGTTGATGGTGCGTTCGCTTGCCGAGTCGATGGATTTGACATTCAAACGAATTCAGTTCACGCCTGACTTGATGCCCGGCGACATCACCGGAACGGACATTATCCAAGAAGATCCTCAAACGGGGCATCGGCAATTCATCTTCGAAAAGGGGCCCGTCTTCACCCAGATGTTGTTGGCGGATGAGATCAACCGTACGCCGCCAAAGACACAGGCCGCCTTGCTTGAAGCGATGCAGGAACACGAAGTCACTGCGGCGGGCAAGACTTACCGACTCGATGAGCCATTCTTTGTCTTGGCGACTCAGAACCCGATTGAGCAAGAAGGGACGTACCCTTTGCCCGAAGCTCAGCGCGACAGGTTCTTGTTCCACGTGGTCGTTGAGTACCCTAGTCGGGATCAGGAAGCGGAAATCGTCGACCGGACCACTTCCACGTTTAACTCGGCGATTGAGCCAGTGGTCACGGGTGAAGAAATCATTCGCTTCCAACGAACCGTTCGTCGCGTTCCTTTGCCACCGCACGTCAAAGACTGGGTGCTTGATGCGGTTCGTTCGGTTCGTCCGAAGGAGGCTGATTGCCGACCGTGGGTGCGCGAGTTGGTGGAATGGGGACCTGGTCCACGAGCGAGTCAGCAACTCGTTTTGGCAGCCAAGTCGCGAGCTCTGCTAAAGGGGCGAACTCACGTCACGCTTGACGATGTTCAGGCGCTTGCCCATCCCGTTTTGCGTCACCGGATCGTTCCGACCTTCGCCGCCGAAGCCGACGGCATTACCGTCGATGATCTGATCACGCGAATGATCCGCGATCATGCCGGCGCACCGGCTAAGGTGCTGTGATCTCAATGGATTGTGATCTCAATGGATCAAGTGCTCAGTGTTCTTCGCAATGTCGTTCCCCGTTGACTCGTTCTTCGTGAAACGATGAGTGGCAAAGGTCATCCAAAGATTTGGCTTGGACACGATTTGACGCATGATGCTAGAGTCAGAGCGATGTGTAACACGCGTACCTTTGTAACACGCGTACCTTACGGTGCTCCATCAGAACTCTGAACCGCTGATGCGTTTGTTATGACGGACTCTCAATTATTGAAGTGATTGCTTCAACTATTCTGATGGAATCGCAACATTTTTCCAGGCTCGCTTAAGCGTCACTTTGTTTCTGCGAGGCGATGCAGGACACAGCTTCTGTCTATCTTCCAGCAACAGCAAGGTCGCTTTCCCGTAGGCCGAGAGTCCCGTGTTTTGCAGCAGCACTCCGCTGTCCATGCTGCTGTCTACGCTAGTTTTGCAAAGCCTTGTTGAATGACACGTTTCTTCGTCTAGTAGAGTTTGCCTCACTGAATTAACATCCTGGCATGGAAAAAACAAACGTTGCAATCGTGGGCATGGGAACCGTGGGTTCCGGCGTCGCCCGTCTACTTCTCGATCATGGTGACCGAACGTCTCGTCATGCCGGGCGAACGTTGTGGCTCAAGAAAGCGGTGGTTCGCGATCTTGCCAAGCCCCGCGACGTCGAATTGCCCGACGGCGTGGTGACCGATTCGATCGCCGATGTGATCAATGATCCCGAGATCGCTGTCGTGGCACAGTTGATCGGCGGCCTCGAACCCGCCCGCACGATCATGCTGGACTTGATGGAAGCCGGCAAAGACATCGTCACTGCCAACAAGGCTCTGTTGGCTCAGCACGGTCCAGAGTTGTTCACGCGGGCTCGAGAACTCGGTCGCACGATCGCATTTGAAGCCTCGGTGGCTGGCGGGATTCCGATCATTGCTAATATCAGCCAATGCCTTTCGGCGAATCAAATTCTTTCGCTTGAAGGAATTCTCAACGGCACCAGCAATTTTATCGTCAGCCAAATGGACGAGAAAGGTGCGTCCTATGACGACGTGCTCAAGAAGGCGCAAGACCTCGGCTATGCTGAAGCCGACCCGACAATGGACGTCGACGGTACGGATGCGGCTCAAAAGTTAGCGATCTTAGCGCACCTTGCGTTTGGTGCCACGGTGGATTGGTCGGACATCCCGCGTGAAGGTATCGATGGACTCAGTTCGCTCGACTTAGCTTATTCCCGCAAGCTTGGTTATCGCATCAAGCTGCTTGCCGTCGCAAACTTGGCTGAAGACGGTTTGGAACTGTCCGTTGGCCCGACGCTCGTGAAGTGCGGCACCCCGTTGGCCGAAGTGCGTGATGCGTTCAACGCGATTCGTGTGATTGGCGATGCCGTTGGTCCGGTGTTCTATCACGGCTTAGGCGCCGGTCAGATGCCTACCGCATCGGCTGTCACTGCCGACATCATTGACACAGCCGTGGGACGAACACGGTTGACCTTTGAAACGCTCGAGTACTTTTCGGTTGATCAACCGCCTCGCGTCAAACTTCGCGATGTTGACACATTGCAAGGTCGCTACTATTTCCGGCTGACCGTCGCCAATCATCCCGGCACCCTCGCGGCGATCACGAAAGCACTGGCCGAGGACAGCATTTCGATTGCTTCGGTAATCCAGCATGAACCGGAGAACGCGGATGTCGAAGGCCAGGACGCGGCCGATGAGACGGTTCCGTTGGTCGTGATGACTCATGCCGCCAGCGAAGGGGCTGCTCGATCAGCCACCGAGAAAATCGAATCGCTTCCCTGTGTCACCGGACCCGTCGTGCGATTGCGAGTGAAGCAATAGCCGGGGTATGGACAGGGACCCTATCGGACAGAAATCGCCGGATTTACCGGGCGTACTGGCTTGATTACCGGCGACGCGAGCCCGTCTGGTTTCGACAGAGCCGGTAACATGTTAATTTCTAGGGACAGCTCAAATGTGATCGCAATCGGTAGCTTTCTTGGCAATTGGGGTGTTGTTTTATTCCCCGCTAAAATGGCGATTATTCGCTGGGCGAATTTCGCAAATCCGAACACACGTATTGGAGACTGTAGTTTTTCCCGTCGGCCGTATAGGCGAACTAGCCATGACGGGCAATTCTTGACAATGATCGCATGCATTGTTCTTACTCTCGCCAGTCGACTTTGTTTTTGTGTCAGGTGGTGGCGTTTCTTGGCCACTTCACACTTGTCTCGGTGCCAGGTGTCTCGATGCCAAGCGTTTGGGCTCAAGATGTCGGGGACCAAGGTATCGGAGCTCAAGGTGTAGCGGATCCTTCATCGGAATCCCCACCTCCGGTTGCAAGCATTTCTTTTGTGCAATCGAAATTCGAGAACGTTCGAGAAGGCTATCAAGCACTTCAGTGGAACGAGATTGATGGAGCGGCCCGATATGAGGTTATCAATGCGGAAGGTGTGTCGTACTACGACGGAGCTCAGGCAGAGGCGTTCATCTCGGGTCTGCCGGACGGTCGCCACGTCTTTGACGTTCAAGCGTTTTCAGATGACGATGTTTTAATGGGTGCCAGCCAAAGCCCAGCAGTAATCGACGTTGAACATTGGTCGATGACTCAGGCGTGGGTTTCCTTTGGCGTAGGGCTAGCCGTGTTCATCTCGCTGATTGGCACGATCGCATGGGGTTCGCTCAGAAGTTTACGCGTTGGAGAACCGAGATCCGTTTCGCAGTCGGAGCCTAACTCATGATTTTCAATTGCATGACTTTATGTTTTGCTTCGACCGCTATTTTGTCACCCACCGCCGGCTATGTGATGCTAGCCTGCTTTAGCGTGCTTTGGATTGGTCTGGGCATTTGGTGGGGAAGACGAGCGAGCTCTTACGATAGTTTTGCAGTGGCAGATCGCAACGTCGGAATGGCGTTGGGGACGGCAACGGCCGTGGCTACATGGATTACCTCGAACACGACCATGTTAGCCCCCCAGTTTGCGCTGCAACTTGGTGTTTGGGGAGCGCTTGCTTATTCAACGGCAAGCTTTGGGTTGTTCGCGTTTGCGCCGATGAGTGGTCGGATCCGTCAATTGATGCCTAAGGGGTACACTGCTGTTGAGTTTGTTCGCCGCCGCTATGGATCGCTCGGTTCAGTCCCGTTCCTGCTGATTTCGATTTTCTATGCGTTGACTTGGTTGATTTCAATGTCGATGGCTGGCGGAAAACTCTTAGAGGTTCTGTCAGGCATTCCCTATCCCGTGGGCATGTCGGTCGTGGTTTCGGTTTGTGTTATCTACACGCTCTTTGGCGGGATGTATGCCGTGATCGGGACGGACTTCATCCAAAGTTTGATCATCTTGGTTGGTTTGGTGGTTGTCGCAGTCGCGGTCTTAATGCGAATCGATATTGCTGATGTGCATTCCAAACTAGAAACGAACCGACCGATGCTGCTGTCTTATTTGTTCCCTGCGGCATTGATGGCATTGTTCAACAACATGTTGTTTGGGTTCGGTGAAATCTTTCATAGCAATGTTTGGTGGAGTCGCGCGTTTGCGATGCGAGAAGGTGTCGGACCAAAGGCGTATGCACTCGGGGGCGTGCTATGGTTGCCAGTTCCAATCGTGGCCGGGTTTCTAGGTTTGGCTGCACCGGCACTAGGGATCGGCATTAGTCAACCCGATACGGTCGGGCCGTTCGTAGCAGCGACATTGTTGGGGACCGGTGGCGCCTTTCTAGTCTTTGTTGTCGTATTTTGCTCGCTGGCGTCCAGCATCGACAGTTTGCTAGCCGCGACAGCGGATTTGATCGTCAATGACATTGTCGAGCCGATTTCTCGCAAAGTGACGGTGACCGAACCTCCGACGCAGCTGTCGGATTCAGCAAAACGCCAAGCATCGACCATTGCCATCATTGCCCTTGGCGTGTTCGCGTGGGCGTTCGCTTTTCCCAACGTGGGAACGCTGGCGACAGTTTTGTTTTTTGCTGGTCCAATGGTTGGTAGTTGCGTGTGGCCGATTGTGGGCGGTTTATATTTTCGCAGTCCAGGACCGTTGGCGGCGGGGGCGGCGATGGTGTTCGGTACTGCGAGTGGCCTTTGGGCCTACTTTGCGATTGGATGGTTCGTCGCCTCGCTGGTGGGGGCAAGTGTTTCGGGCCTAGTGTTCGGCGTGATCACTTGGTTGTCGCCGAACAATTTCGAGTTTGAGAACCTCGCAAATGAGGCAACGTGAGCGGTGTTTTCCCTGTGGTTTCTTCAAGTATTGGTGATTGGTGCGATGGTGCTGATGTGTGTCGGCGTAGTCGCTCTAATCGTGTTCCTCTTTATTGATTCCCGTGATCAGCAAATCTGGTGAAAGCGTCGAGCAAAATGTCAGATCAAGTAGCAAGAGCGATCGCGTTGTCGGCCGCCGCAACAAATTCCAAAGGCCAGCATCTCAGTCCGACTGAGTTGCTGAACAGTTTTGATGGAAAGATTGACCGAGACGCGTTGAAGGAACTGGCTGGACAGTCAATTCTTGAGCCTCGGCAATTCGACCGTCGAACGGTCGTCGCGATCGCACAACTCTCGGCTCTGTTGGAATCCCGCAATGTCGAGATGGACAAACCGTTGGATGGCAAGATTGCCATCACGGCATTTTTCGAAGCCAGCACAAGAACACGATTGTCCTTCGAAAGTGCTGTCTTGCGACTCGACGGAAAGGTTCTATCGGTGCCCGACGGCCAGGTAACGGGTATCGCGAAAGGAGAATCGCTTGCCGACATCGGCGAGATGTTTAACACGTACGGTGACGTCGTGATCATGCGGCATCCGGACACGAATTGCATTGATGAGATTCGAAAGAATCTGCAGCGACCATTGATCAACGCTGGAAATGGATCCGGGCATCATCCTACGCAAGCCTTGATCGACTGGTACGCATTATTGAAGTGGCGGCCGGAATTGTGCAGTCCGAATTGCCCCGAGGAAAAACGAGTACACCTGGGAATCATCGGCACACCGGGATCAATGCGAGCGGTGAAAAGTTTCGTCCGACTGGCGCTTCTATTTACCGGCGCGGTGAAAAAGATCACGGTGATATCGGAGCTTGCCGATCCGGTTGGATTGGATCTGAATGAACCATTGGAAGAGTCTCCCATCCCGACGGAAATCGTTAATGATGTGCGTGAGGTCTTGCCGCATCTGGATGTGATCTACGTGAACTCAATTGCGTTCTTGGGTGACAGCTATCGCAACTTGGATACGCGATACAAGTTGGACCAAGACAGCGAGTTGAAGTCCGATGCGGTTATCTTGCACCCTCTGGCACGCAATGAAGAACTGAGCGAGTCATTGGATTGCACCGATCACAACCTTTACTTCGCTCAGGCTGCCGGTGCCGTCTTTGTTCGCCAGGCTTTGCTGGTATCCGTGCTCGATCGACTGGACCAAATTTCCGGCATCAGTACACCGTAACCGGCCGTTGGTCCTCTGCAAAAATTTGCAACTGAAACGTTCTTTCCCAATCCGATTCTCTCACCCTTCCCTTCATTCATGTGCGGCATCACCGGCTTTTGGAATCCTTCGCGAACTAACGAACGAGATCTTCGGTTTGCTCTCGATCCTATGCTCGACGTTCTAGACCATCGTGGACCTGACGAGCGGGGCAGTCGTTTCTATCGCGAAGAAGGCGTTGCGCTGGGGCATACGCGTTTGTCGATCATCGGATTGGATTGCGGACACCAACCAATCGAGACAAAAGACGGTGACTACGCGGTGACCGTCAACGGCGAACTTTACGGCTACAAGAAGGTTCGCACACAACTGGCGTGCGAGCAGTACGTTTGCGATGGCAAGAGTGACAGCGCGATCACATTGCCGATGTACCTGAAGGACGGATTAGGTTTCGTTGAAAAACTGCGTGGTGAGTTCGCGATCGTTCTCTACGATCGACGCGAAAAACGTTTGATCTTGGTCCGTGATCGCTTCGGAATTAAGCCGCTTTACTATCACGCTAGCGATTCCGGCTTGGTCTGGGGATCAGAGGTGAAGTCGATTCTTAAGCATCCCGATGTAACACCACGGCTTTGTCCCAAAGCGACGGTGCACCAGATGATGCAAGTGATGGTGCCCGGTTCGACAGCTTTCGAAAACGTTCACGCCATCAAGCCAGGTCATATGTTGATTGCCACTTTGCGTGGCGATCGCTTAGAGATTCAAACTCGCCGGTGGTGGGATATGGATTTTCCGCAGTCACATGAAACAGGCGTCGATCCTGCTGAGTACGTGCAGGGTGTTCAGGATCGTTTGATAGATGCGGTAGCCACGCGATTAGAAGCAGACGTACCCGTCGGTTGTTATCTGTCTGGCGGAATTGATAGTTGTTCAATTCTCGGCCTTGCTACTCAGTTGCAGCAATCTCCGATCAAAGCATTCACGATTGCGTTCGATAGCGATGAATACGACGAATCCAATATCGCTCGTCGGATGGCTGAAAGAACGGGTGCCGAACAAGAGCTCTTGCGATTAACTGAAAAGGAACTCTACGGACCTGCATTTGAGCGGGCAACATGGCATGCTGAACGTACTTTCTACAACACACTGGCAGTCGCTAAGTGGCATATGAGTCGCCGAGTGCGTGCCTGCAATTACAAAGCAGTGATCACGGGCGAAGGATCGGACGAGTTGTTCGGGGGCTACGCGTTTTTTAAACGAGATTGGCTTGGTCGCGACAAGGGCGATGCCATCTTGGCCGGTGCGATTTTGGCCGAAGAAGATCAAGTCCATAGTGCCTGGGAGGACCTCTGCGGTTTTACTCCCTCGTGGATCCAGCCTTGGATGATGGTTCTTGACCGGCTTAAACCTTTGCTGACTTCGGCCATGCAAGACATGCTCAACACCTATGATCCCGTCGCAGAAGTGGCTGCAGCGATTGACCCGAGCATGGTGCGAGGACGCAATCGTCTTGACATTTCGCAGTACACGTGGAGCAAGACGATGTTGGAGGGCCAGATTTTGACGTGGGGTGGAGACCGCATGGACATGGCCAATTCAATGGAAGCGCGACCTGCGTTCTTGGATCACCACGTTGCCGAGTACGCCACAACCATTCCGCCGGATGTTCGCATTCGCAACGGGGTGGAAAAGTGGGTGTTGCGAGAAGCAATGGTGAATGTTCTGCCACGCGAATTGTACGAACGCAAGAAGTTCGCATTCATGGCTCCGCCGGCACACACTGATCCGGTCAAGCGGGCGGCGGTTCAAGAGATGATCGATCACTGGCTGACGAAGGATCGTGTTGCTGCCGTCGGGCTGTTTAACTACGAGAAACTTCAGACTTTCGTAGCGGATGCTTGGAACGAGACGGACAACACGATCGCGCGACGAAATGACATTTTGATCAATCACACTTTGCAAATTCACATGTTGCACGGCCAGTACGTGGAAGGACTGCCGCTTCCCGCGGTGGATTGAGAATGGAACCGCTGCAAGTCAACCTACAACGCATCAAGTCAGACATCCTTGCGCTTGCTGAGATTGGACGAAACCAGACGGATCATGGCATTTACCGAATGGCGTTTACCGATGCCGATATGGAAGGCAAACGTTGGTTAAAAAGTCAGATAGAGGATGCAGGGCTTCCGTATCGGATCGACGGTGCTGCCAATGTCTCCACCAAGATCCAGGGCACTGAGGACGGACCTGAGATCATGGTCGGATCCCACATCGATACCGTGCCATGTGCTGGCGCGCTCGATGGAACGTTGGGTGTGATCGTTGGTCTAGAGTGCTTGCGTTGCATCAGCGACGCTAAGATCTCGCTCAAACGCACGATCGAACTGGTCGCCTTTAGCGACGAGGAAGGGCGATTCGGCGGAATGTTTGGTTCTCAGTCGATCTGCGGCGAAATCAATCCCGAGATGTTAGCCACGATGACTGACATGAATGGCGTTAAGCTGGAAGATGAGCTCCGACGACATGGGCTTGATCCGCTTGATGCTCTCGACGCGGCACGTGATCCTCATTCGATTGGGGAATACTTAGAACTGCACATCGAGCAGGGACCAGTGCTCGATCGGATGGGAAAGTCGGTCGGTATCGTCGACGAAATTACCGGTCTATTCACTTGGTCAGTGCGTTTTAAGGGCGAAGCGAACCATGCCGGAACAACGCCGATGGAGATGCGTAACGATGCGTTCATGGGATTAGCCGACTTTGCACACGAGATTCCTCGGATTCTGGACGAAAACGGCAGTGATCGCAGTCGAGCGACGATTGGGAAAGCGCAAATCCTTCCGGGTGCCACCAACACAGTTCCTGGTTTAGTGGAATTCTCGTTGGATGTTCGGGATACGTCCGATCAAGTTCTCGAAGAACTCGCGACCGCGTTTCGAAAAGCATTGTCAGCGATCGCCCGTCGACGCAGCCTGATCTTTGAATTCCAACAAAAGAGTTTCATCGCACCGGTTCACTGCAGCAAAACAATGATCGAATCGCTGCAGAGACAAAGTGACGTTCTTGGCTTAGAATCCAATTTGATGCCCAGCGGTGCAGCGCACGATGCACAAATCATGGGCAGAATGGTTCCGGTAGGAATGATATTTGTGCCCAGCAAAGGTGGGCAAAGTCATTCGCCGTCAGAGTGGACCGCTTGGACTGATATCGAAGCGGGCGCGAACCTGATGCTTAACACTCTTATCCAACTGGCAAGTTAAACGATGACATTCAGCGACGAGCAACCCAACCCTCAACTTGATCCGTTGTGGAACGCCTATCACGAATCTTTCATCGACAACCCGAAGCACATCGAGTTCTTAGCCGAACGTAATACCGCGTTGTTGTGCATTGATCTTCAATACCTCGATGCGGCACCCGGTTGCGGTGTTTTTGCTGATGCCGAGGCAAGCGGCGTGGCGCCAGAGGCGCAAGCGTATTACTTCGATCGACTCGAAAAACTCGTTTTGCCCGGAGTTCGTCAATTGCAGGATGCGTTTCGTCAGCATGGCTTGGAAGTGATTCATACTCGAATTCAATCATTGACCCAGAATGGTCGCGATCGCGGCAAGGGACATAAACGACTGCAGTTACTCGCATCGCCAGGATCTCGCGAGGCCGACTTTTTGGACCAGGTCGCACCTAGCCAGAAGCATGACGAGATCGTTATCAACAAGACGGCCAGCGGTGTTTTTTCATCCACCAACATTCATTACGTTCTGAAGAACCTTGGCATTGAGTCATTGTTCGTGGTCGGTGTGTATACCAACGAGTGCGTCGAAACTACGATTCGCGACGCTTGTGACTTGGGCTACCTCGTCACCGTTGTGGAGGACTGCTGCGCCACTGTGACGCCTGAACTGCACGAAGCGTCGTTGGCAACTTTGCGAGATCGTTACGCTCGAGTATTGACCCTGAAGCAAACGCTGGGCAACGTCGAACGGATCGTGTCATTGGTGGATGAGACTTCGGGGAAGTAAATCGGGCAAACGATCGGCCTCACATCGCCGCGATAAACGGCGTCACGGTCCCCAGTACGAAGCCGCTCATCCGACTTGACGCCGCTAAGCTTCAGCGCTTTTGAGGTCGTGGCTCTATGGGCCGTTGCAGGAAATGGACAGGCGGGCGGGGCAGCGAACTTCGCGGGTTTAGAATCGTTTGAAGCAAACCGATGCCTCGCCGATGCTCTACCCGTTCGGGAGATAACGGTTACGACGGGGGGGGCTTGGCTTTGCAGTGTGGTTCGTAGCGTTGAGTGGACTCCTTACCCGGCCCGCAAGCTAACTTCTGTTATTGGCGCAAGGTCTCTCACAAGGAAACTGCGCCCTCAATATCGTTATTTTCGGATTGTTCCGATCCACGGGCGGCTGTCACCATCAGGTGCGACCGGTCGTGTGTCGTTGCATCCGGTTCACGCATTAGCAGAAGCCAATGATCCACGTTCAACACCTCACCAAGACGTACGATGATTTGAGTCGAGGGAAATTCGTTGCCGTCGATCGGGTTTCGTTCACCGTTCGACCCGGCGAAATTTTTGGATTGCTTGGCCCCAATGGTGCTGGCAAGACAACCGTGCTTCGCATTCTAAGCACCGTATTGGCACCAACTTCGGGCATCGCTTCGGTCTCTGGCTACGACGTTGTCGCTGATCCCGCGGAAGTCCGTCGCCACATTGGTTTTGTCAGCAACAACACGGCGATCTACGACCGGATGACGGCTTGGGAAATGGTTGAGTATTTCGGGCGTCTGCACGGGATGACAAAGGAACACGTCAACGGTCGTCTGGAAACGCTATTTGAACAACTTCGGATGAACGAGTTCCGTGATACTCCCGGTGCCAAAATGTCGACTGGCATGAAACAAAAGGTATCGATCGCCCGTGCAATGGTTCACGACCCTCCGGTGCTAATCTTTGATGAAGCAACACTGGGATTGGATGTGTTGGTTGCACGTAACCTTCTTGGTGTGATCCGCGCTCTGCGTGAATCCGGAAAATGTTTGATCTTTTCAACACACATCATGAGCGAAGTGGAACGCTTGTGCGATCGAATCGCGATCATGCATCGAGGAAAAATTTTGGACACGGGAACTTTGTCCGAGTTGCGTGCTCGTCACGATCAACATGACTTCGAAGAACTGTTCTTCGGATTGCTAAGCCATCATGAACAAAATGAGACGGATGCCATCCCGGCTTCGTCACTAGCAGCGGGAGGAGTTCGATGAGCGAAAGGTCACAAAGATTACGCCGTGAGGCTAAGCAAGCCAACCAATCCCGATTGTCAGTGATTTGGATGATATACGCTCGCGAAATGCGAGACCAGCTTCGCGATCGACGAACTTTGTTCACGATTGCCGTCCTTCCGATCTTGCTTTATCCGCTGGTTGGTATGTTGCTGTTGCAGATTGCGCAGTTCACTCAGCAGCACCCAACGTCTGTTTGCGTGGTGGGAACAAATCACTTGACCGAAGGAGTTCCGCCGTTGGTGGGCTCGGAAGCCTTTGCCGATGAATTGGTTGAGAACCACGAACGCTTAGAGGTACTTTGTTATCGCTGGGATGATATCGGGCGTATTCACAATCACGGCAACTCGCTCGAGGACGTGCAAAAGACGACGACCAATTGGGTGCGGACGGGTGTCTTCGACGTGGTGTTGGTCGTGCCACCGAAGTTTGCGGATCCGGGATACCGAAATTCCGATTCGGAAGCTTCGATGCAATTGCTTTATAATGTTGCTTCGGACCAATCGATGGTCGCACGTGATCGGATCAACTCGATCCTGACGAACTGGCAAGCCGGTTGGGTCCGCGAACGCCTTGATCAAAATGGGGTGGATGTTGCATTGCTTTCGCCCTTCAAGCTTTCTGATATCGACATCGCGCCCGAGAGCACTCGTGAGGCCGCGTTCTGGAGCAAGTTGTTGCCCTTCATCATGCTAGTGTGGGCGATGACCGGCGCGTTCTATCCCGCGATTGATCTTGTGGCTGGTGAAAAGGAACGAGGAACGCTCGAGACTCTTTTGTGCAGCCCAGCCCTGCGTGGCGAAATTGTTTGGGGCAAGCTAGGTGCCGTGACCACCTTTAGCATGATGACGGCGATCCTAAACGCGGGCAGCATGCTGGTGACTAGTTCGTTCGTCTTTAAACAGATGGGAGTTGGTGGCGGAACGATTGGATCGCCGCCGATCGTGCCGATGCTTTGGTTGTTAGTGGCATTGGTACCTCTTTCGTCTTTGTTCAGTGCATTGGCGCTGGCAGTGGCCGCGATGGCCCGAAGCAGCAAAGAAGGGCAATATTATTTGATGCCGTTGATGATGGTGACGTTGCCGTTGGTGCTATTGCCGATGCTTCCAGGAACCACATTGACCGGCGGTACCAGCTTGATTCCGGTAACGGGAATGTTCTTGATGGTACGGTCATTAGTGGAAGGCCAGTACATGCACGCGATTTGGCATTTGCCGATGGTTGCGGGAGTTACTGCAGGATGTTTGTGGATGGCAGTAACTTGGGCTCGACGACAGTTCGAAGATGAGTCGGTTTTGTTTGGTGGTGGAGACCAATGGGAATTAAGCCAGTGGGTGAAGCATCTTTGGCGTGATCGTCAAAAAGCCGCCACTCCGGCTCAGGCGTTTGCTTGTGGCGCGATTATTTTGGTCGGTCTGTTCTTCGGCAAGCTCGTAGTAACGGAAATGCCAGACTCTCTAGCGGGAATTGCCAAGCTGATACTGTTGCCGCAGTTTGGATTGATCCTAGCGCCCACATTGATGATGGCGACCGTGCTCACTACCTCGCTGAAGACTTCGCTTCGAATTCGTTTGACGCATCCTGCAACATTGCCGATCGCGGTGCTATTGGGAATTTCACTGCATCCAAGCTACGTGATGTTGGCGGGGTGCATCAGCTATGCGTACCCGATCAGTGAGCAGGCGATGGCGGCCATGAAACCGTTCACCGACCAGATTAGTGCTGCACCTCTTGGCACCGTGATTCTATTGATGGCGGTCGTTCCGGCGATTTGCGAAGAACTGGCTTTCCGTGGATTTATCTTCGGAGGCCTCGTCCGCGATCGAGGTCGTTTGCGTGCCGTGATTGTATCCGCGATCATGTTTGGGATTTCACACGGCGTTCTTCAGCAATCAATTGCAGCCAGCGTTATGGGAGTGTTGCTCGGGTACGTGGCGCTTCGGACTGGTAGTGTTCTGCCAGGCATCTTGATTCACGTGACCAACAATGCGTTGTCAATCTCGATGGAACGAATCGCCGAGAGTACTCATCCGGTCACGCAGTTTATCGTAACGTCGACAGAAACCGGTCCAACGTATCAACCGATTTGGATTGTCGCGAGCATCGCAGTGGCGACTACGTGCCTGCTGTACTATGCAGCGTTACCAAGCGGTGACGAAGACGCAGAGGCCGATCAAATCGACAGTGAAGAGTTGATCTTGGATCCCACCGCATCGTTGTCGCCAGCGTGATCAAACGTGGCAGCTCAATAAAACGCGTAGCCCAAAAAACGTGGCTGCCCATTGAAGCTTGGGGGGCCAGTGAAGTTTGGACGCCCAGCGAAGTTTGGACGCCTACTGAAGTTTGAAAACCTTGAAGCGTGAGAACCCAGTGAAGCGTGGCAATCGTAGTGCGAATAGCTCTCGTGCTACGGTTTGGGAATGTGCCGGTACTGACCGCTGTTTTGTTTGGCAATGCGACTCATGATGCTAGCGCCTTCTTTGCTAAAGTAGCCAATCGTGTGCACGATGCTGACCGGCTTGCTTTCACCAAACAAGTTTTCGACTTGGTTTTCTTCCTTTAGCAGATTCAAAATTCCTTCCGGAAATTCGCCGTCGGAAAGCAGGAAAATCACATCCGGTTTTAGGCCCAACGCAAACTTAAGCGGGTCGTACGGAGCCTTACCGCGATCCATCTTGATACGCATTGCCCATCGCCGCAAAGCCGCTTTGTTTTCCGGCGTTGCATAAACGCTATTAGGTTCGTCCACACCGGGATTGCTGATCCGCATGAAGTCAGATTCCGCATCGAAGAACACAACGTAGAACCGTTGCGTCGGAGTGAGCACGTCGATTGAGGAAAGCAGAGCTTGGCGAGCTGATTCAAATCCATCGCCCATGCTTCCCGAACTATCAACCAAGTAGACAAAGTGGTTGCCACCGCCTTCGACTCCGCAGAATTCCATCTTCGAGTTGGAATTCGATTTCAGCGACATTGACGACGAAGACGACGATGCACCACTTGCCATCGAAGATGCGATCGAAGCCGCCGGTGCCGCTATGGAATCGGGCGAGATTTGGGCGACCTTCATCGTGCCGACCGGACTGAGTTCGTATTCAGTTTCGCTGATCGTCGGCTCGACGACTTCTTCCGGTTCAGTTTCCAATTCTGTGGTTTCGATTGAAAACGATTCCATCGCCACTTCGCTGGTCTCAGATGTCGATGCCGACAACGAAACTTGATCTTTGGGGCGATGGTTTTGAAGTCCAATCGCGGCCAGCAGCAACAACACCAGTACGTGGGTCGCAGCACTGACGAGCAATGCAATCGGTCGGCGCTTTTTTGATGATGGTTCCTGTTCATCATCGACCCAATCCGGCGAAATCTGGTCCGCTAATTCAGCATCGCTGACGTCAAAGGTCGGCTTGGTTGCCTCGCCAAGATCAAGTAAGCCCGCTGCTGCGACCGCGGGGGCAACGCTGGGTTCAACCGTATCGTCTCGATCCGGATCCGCGACGCTTGATTGGCTACCTGGCGACTTTGTGTCCGTCGGCGATCGAGACGACCGAGGCGCTGGCACCGATGGATGTTGATCATCGACTCGGAACGTCAGCGAATCTTGTCCGGGCAACGAATGTTTGGTGGGTGACGAATGAAAGTCAGTCGACGATGTAGTTGGCGAGTGGTGTTGCACACCATTGGTCGGAACGTCGCGAGAAACGCTACCGGATTGTGCCGATCGCACATCATCCCAACTTGCGAACGACTGCGTAGACTTTCGAAGATGACGCACTGGTGATGCAGGTTCCGAAGGGTCGGCTCGCTGCACTGTTGCATCTGGACTCTGGTGGCGCAGGTTGCGCATCAAGATTTCGATCTCGGCTGCTCTGGCTTCCAAACGAGCAGCGGAGGCTTCGTTGCGAGTTTTCTGTAGCTCCAATTCGAGCATCCGCCGCAAGTCTTCGCTATTGGCGCTGTCGGATGATGAGTTGCCAGGAGTGGCTGAATCGCTCATGAATTTGCCCTTCAATGCTTCCCATCGTAACTGTTATGGGCGTCTTTGCGTAACCATATCCAACTGACAATCGCTAGAAGTCCTTCGACGATGATAAAGATCATTCGCGCGGCGATCGCAGCAAGCAAGGCTCTCGTCGGATCGATTGAGATTCCCAAGATCGTGATCAGCACCAGTTCTCGTACGCCCGCTCCACCAGGTAGTAGTGATGCAAAGCCCAAAGCCATGGCCAAGCCAATTGCGGAAAGCGCAAGTGGATAGAGTGTCGAATCATTCGGTAATGGTTGCGAACCGGGCATCGCTGCAACGGTAATCGCGAAAGAAGCACCAATGAGCAACCAAGACGCGATTGAAAAGGTCCATACAGATGCGAACCAAGACCAACCCATTTGTCCTTTTGCCGTATCAAGTTGATCGGGTGATCGATCGCTCGATGGCGGGGGGGATCCGACCCGAGCGATCACGATCTTCATGATCGGTGGCAACGTGGGCGCGGTTGCGGCAATCGCCATCGCAAGCGCAGTCATGTTGATCCAAGAGGGGACAGGAATTTTCAGCGTGACGATTCCCGCGATCGCTGCACCCACGGCCATCATCATGAAGGTCTCCGCGAAGACACTAACGGTGCCAGCTAGCGGTTTGATTTTGTCGCGTCGCAGTGCACCAACACGCAAAACGACGACCATCGCCTTTCCAGGAACGTACTTCCCAACGTGGCCAAGCAATTGAGACGCGATCGAGGTGCTCCATCTCGGTCGAGGTCCAAATAGACCGCAATTCGTTCGCAGCACTGCCGCCGGAGGAAGCAAGCCAATCGCGTATATCAAAGCCGCCATCAACAGCAGGTCGATGCGGATGTTCTTCCATTCGGGTAACTGCGATTCGAGCACGGACCTTTGTTGTCGAAGGTTGTGTTGAGCATCAGGATCGGACTCGAGCGAAATTTGTCGGTCAAGTGTTCCGATCTCAGTTTCGATTCGTTGATGCTGCTGTGACCAGTTTTCAGCAGCCGATCGAGCCGCAAGCACTAGCCCGATAGCGACAACGATAGCGATCACAACTTTGGTGAGTTGCATCAGTAACGCACGACGTCGCGTCTTCGCCGATGGTGCAGTTTCGCGAGCGTTCATAAACTTTCTTGCTTGACGGTCGGTCGCGCCTCATTGGGCGGCATTGTGGGCCGTACTGAGTTGCTTCGCTGTTTCGTTTCGTTGAGTTGTTTCACGGGGCTGAGTCGCCGTAGTGTGTCGCTGGGCTGAGTCACGACATTAAATCGCTGGGTTACGTTCTCAATTACCGCGGACACTTTGATGCGTGGAGGCATGCGACGCGGCACTCTAGCGAACGCAGTCGAGGGCGAGCGGCGAGCTCGAGCAAGACTATTCACTGACAACTGCATGAGCCACAATAGCGACCATGACGAACCGAAAAAGAAAAAAACAGCACAACGATCCTGAATCTTCGCGTCCAACATCGGAAATGGATTCAGATAAGACGCGTGAAACGACGCCAGCACCCGCTGTCGATTCAGCACCCGCTGTTGATTCGACATCTGCTAGTGCCTTGTCGCCTACGGTTGGAATTTTGCCACCGCTTTCTCGGATCCTTTCCGTGGTGATGCTAATCCTGGGCATCTTGGTTGTTGGTGGTTTGTTTTTGAAGGTCATGGCCGGCTTCTTTGTGCCATTATTTTTAGCGGCTTTGCTGGTCGTGATCTTCCGGCCGGTTCATCAATGGCTGTATGCCAAGACGGGTAAGCGTCCGAGGTTGTCGGCTCTGGCCACGACTTCGTTGATATTGATGATGGTCTTGCTGCCCGTGATTGCGTTGATTTCGGTTGCGACGACACAGTTCACTTCGATTCTGACTCACGTGCGGTTTGACGATCTTGCCGGAACGATGGAAAGAGCGAGAACTCAGTTAGGTATCTCACTAGAGCACCCCGAGCAATTTCGTCGTCTCGATGAGCTAGCTGATTCACTCGATGAAAGTGAAGACCCCACCACGGGTGTGGCAACGTCGGACGGTGATCAAACCATGATCGCGAAGATTAGCGAAGCTCGTACACTGGTCGAATACTTGCATCGCGAAGTCGAGGGACCGCCTTCAGCCGACACGGACGCAGAAATCGCGATCACTCAGCTTCGGGATTTCGAGCAGGCGGTTCGTGATCACGTGAAGGATGAAGATGCCGATTTGGTGACTCGCGTGAACACCAAAGAACAGTTTGATCGGATGTCGGTGAGTGCTTCGGCTGCGATTCGAACTTGGATGCGAACCAAACTGGGCGGCACTTTCCGATCGCAAGTGCGTTTGTTGGCGAACCCACGAGCGGAAGATTTTCGTGATTTGCTTCGCAGCGGCAAGGATGTGTTGCAACCAAGGTTTGTGAGTGTGACCAGTGCAACGGGAAGTTACCTGGGTAAGCTGATCGTTGGGTTGATCGTCTTGGTCGTGGCGGTGTACTTTTTCCTGATCGACGGACCCTCGATGGTGCATACTTTGATGCGTCTCAGTCCGATGGACGACGCCTACGAGGCACGGTTGTTGTTGGAATTTGATCGCACGAGTCGAGCCGTGGTGCTGGCCAGTGTTGTCAGTGCTATGGCTCAAGGTGTATTGGCAACCATCGCATTTTGGGTTTGCGGATTCGATTCCCTGATTTTGCTGTTCTTGGTGACCAGCATGATGGCGTTGGTACCGTTTTTAGGCGCTGCTTCGGTTTGGGTTCCGTGCGCGGTTTATATGGCTGCGGTCGATCAACGATACATCGCTGCCATTGGATTGGCTGTCTTCGGCGTCGCGGTGATATCGACGGTCGACAACTTGATCAAGCCTTTTGTACTTCAGGGACGAACGACGCTTCATCCGCTTTTTGCATTGCTCAGTGTGATCGGTGGGTTGAGCGTGTTTGGCCCAATCGGAATTGTTGTCGGTCCAATGGTGGTCGTGTTCCTGCAGACGCTATTGGAGATTCTCAGTCACGAACTGGCTGAACGCGATGCAGTGGAGCAAGGCATCCTGGATGAGAAAGCAGCGACTTAGTAGCCCGCGGAAGTAGCGGTGCGTTGAGTAGATGTTAAGTAGCGGCGTGATGTTACGTAGCAGCGAGAGCGTGTACGCGGCTGCAGTCTGATCGCTATCGTACTGCGACGTGACCACTCCCGATAAGCCCGTGGCTACTCTGATGCTCGTGGCTACTCTAATGCTCGTGAGTAGCAAGTCAAAAAGAAGACCACATGGACCACGAGCAGACCGACTGAAAGATTGCGGAAGTGCGAGAACATTCCCATGATCGCGAGCACGCATCCCAGGCCTGCGATCAGGGTTCCACCCGATGGGAACCACCAAGCGGCCATCGCAGCGAAAAAGACCACCATGATCGCTGCCGAGACCGCACCCATCGCCGTATATCGCATCGGACCGACGTCATAAAACGTCTCGCCGGACGGTGCTGCAGCCAGCGGTGGTGGCGCTTTGGCAGTACCCTCGGCGAACGGCGAACCAACGCGAACGGTTTCGCCGGCGGCCTCTCGCTCGTTTTCAACTTCGATCCGCGGCGACGAGTCTTCGAGCGAGTGGGTCGGATCGGTGGGTTCAGATTCTTTCATAAGCCTTTTTGTCGGCAATTTGAGGTCTGATGGCTGAGTTGAGGCGAAACTTCGTTGCCACATTTGCCATGCCCTGACTATCTTATAGGAATATGTCAGCGGATGACTCTGTACCGTGTCGAAAGTTGCGAGTGCTAGATATTCTCCGCGTCAAACGATTTGACCCTCTCCCACCCTGTCGATTTTCCTTGGTGATCACGATCGGCGAAGTTTGCCACGGGGTGGTGCGTCGAATGAACGAGTGCCCTTCCCTGCCCCCGGTATCTCGATCGTCGCAAAGTCATGAAAGTTCTTGAAAACACTGCCAATCCCCGGAAAGAGTGAATGCCTTCATCTGAAACCCAACGTCTCTGGATCCAACCACACGGATATCTGCTTCGGATGTTCGCCTGCATCGTCTCACTCGCGTCCTTGGGATTCGTTTCGCATGCGGTTTGGGCTGCAGATTTCGAGCAGCCTGAGGCGCTCGAGCCTGCGATTGCCGAAGCAAGCAGCGAAGCTGAAGACGGTTTAAGCGGGATCAAGATTCGCGACGGCTGGGAAATTAGTTTGGTGGCTGCCGAACCGGATGTTGCGAATATTGTTGCCTTCGATATCGACAATCGTGGCGTGTTCTACGTTTGCGAATCGTTTCGCCAAAGCCGCGGCGTGACGGACAACCGAGCTCACGACGAACAGTGGCTGCTCGCTGACTTGGCGTCTCAAACGGTCCAGGACCGAATCGACTATCACAAGCGATTGCTCGGCGATGCGGCGATCACCTACGCTCAACATGATGACCGAGTCCGCCGCTTGGTCGACACCGATGGCGATGGGCGAGTCGATCAAAGCACGATCTTGGCCTCCGGATTCAATCGCATCGAAGAAGGCACGGGAGCCAGCGTGCTCGCTCGCGGCAGTGACATCTACTACACGAATATTCCCAAGCTGTGGAAGCTCGTTGACAAAGACGACGATGGAATCGCTGACGAACGAATTGTTTTGTCGGACGGCTATGGCGTTCGCGTGGCTTTCCGAGGACACGACTTGCACGGCTTGGTCATCGGGCCAGATGGTATGCTTTACTTTTCGATTGGCGATCGCGGGTATCACATCACGACTAAAGACGGTCGCGTTCTCGCGAACTCTGAATCGGGTGCTGTGTTCCGCTGTGAACTTGACGGGACCAACCTGGAAGTCGTCGCTACCGGTATGCGGAATCCGCAGGAACTCGCCTTCAATGACCAAGGCGATTTGTTCTCGGTCGATAACAACAGCGACAGTGGCGACCAAGCTCGCATCATCCAAGTTCTTGAAGGTGGCGATTCGGGATGGCGGATGCACTATCAGTACCTTGCCGATCGCGGTCCGTTTAATCGAGAACGCATTTGGGAGCCGCTGCACACCGAGCAACCCGCTTACATCGTTCCACCAATTGCCAACTTCACGGACGGTCCGAGCGGTTTGGCTTATTATCCAGGAACCGGCTTCGGCGATCAGTTAAAGGATCAGTTCCTGATTTGTGACTTCCGCGGTGGACCAGCCAACAGCGGCATTCGATCATTCCGGCTCGAAGCAGATGGTGCTTACTACAAGGTTGCTGAAGATTCCGATCCAATCTGGACCGTTCTGGCAACTGACGTTGCGTTTGGCCCCGATGGTGCCCTCTATGTCAGTGATTGGGTCGATGGTTGGGAAGGACTCGGGAAAGGACGGATGTATCGAGTTTGCGACCCCAAGGAAGCGGATACTCCAATTGTCGAAGAGGTTCGTGAATTGCTCGGCAGCGATTGGTCGGCGATGGCTAACACAGCCTTGGTTGATCTTCTTTCGCATGTCGATCGACGTGTTCGCTTGGAAGCCCAATGGCAACTCGCTTTACGCGGTGATCTTGATTCCTTTTTGAAGCTAGCCAGTGATTCCTCGGCCGGCGGCTTAGGGAGGCTACACGCAGTATGGGGCGCCGGGCAAATCGCTCGAAAAGATTCGAACGCTCGATCCGCCGTTGCAACATCGCTTGTACCGATCTTGAAAGACAACGATCCCGTGCTTCGCGCTGCGGTTGCCAAGTTGTTGGGGAACTACGGGACGGTAGAGCTTGCCCCAGCAATCGCGACTTTGATGGCCGATGGCACGCCTCGAGTGGTTTACTCAGCGATAATGGCGCTCGCAAAGTTGAAGAGCGACTCGGCGTATGACCTTGTCGTCAAGCAACTCGAAGTCGCCAATAACCAAGACCCTGTGCTTCGCCATGCTGGGGTTATGTATTTGGCGTCTGCGGTTTCCGCTGACAAGGTTGCTAGTCTTGCCGCTCACCCGAATCCATCAGTGCGTCGTGCTGCCGTGGTCGCGCTACGGCGGACGAAGAGCGACTTGATCGCAAAGTTCCTTGATGATTCTGAGTCGCTTGTCGTGTTGGAAGCCGCTCGTGCCATTCACGATCTTCCCTTGCCAATCGTGATGCCGTCACTGGCCGCATTGATCGACAAGCCGATGTCGGATCCCGAGTTAATCCGTCGAGTGATCAATGCTAACTATCGACTAGGAAAGCAATCCGGCGCCGATGCACTCGGTCGCTACGCCGCCAATGTCGCTGCTCCAGAAGCCATGCGAATCGAAGCTCTCGACAGTCTGGCGAATTGGTACGAACCGGATCCTCGCGATCGAGTCTTGAACAGCTATCGCCCATTGTCAACTCGCTTGGAAGATGAAGCCGCCAAGGGACTGGAACCTCATATCAATTCCTTGATGACGGCGAAGAACACCATTCGTGAAAAGACGATCAGTGTCGCCGCTTCTCTGGGGATAAAGAAGATTGCGCCTTCTTTGGTGGCTCGCGTTTCCGATAAGGATGGCCAAGCTAGCGAACGTGCTAACGCACTCGATGCGTTAGCCAAACTTGATTCCGCGAAAGCCGTTGAGCTAGCTCGTGGCGTCAAGCTTTTGCCGTCGAGTGAACTTGTGCTGGCCGCGTTGAAAGTCTTGGCTAAGCATGACCGTGTGGGATCTCTAAAGGTGTTCATCGAAGCGGCTGATAGCCGGGATGGACAAGTGAGCGGACTTGGTTGGGATATCTTGGCCACCGTCAGCGATCCCGCGGCCGATGCCAAGATCGCCCAAGGAGTTCAGCACTACCTCGACGGTAAGCTTTCCGCCGATGTTCATCTCAATGTGCTCGAAGCGGCCAAGGATCGCATTGCCGGTCCTTTGCAGCAAGCACTGTCGAGTCACCAAGAACAACTCGCTCAATCGGATCCTCTAGCTCCTTGGCTGGCATCGCTGCAAGGTGGCGATCCTGCTAAAGGCGGGGCGTTGTTCACTGGGAAAACAGAACTCTCTTGCGTGCGATGCCACAAAGTTGATCGCGCCGGAGGCGAGGTTGGTCCGAATTTGACGGTCATCGGGAAAGCCAAGGATCGTCGCTATTTGCTCGAGGCTATTGCGATTCCCGATGCCAAGATTGCTGAAGGTTTCGAGACTGCCGTGATTGCGAATGATTCCGGCCAAGTGTTCACTGGGATCGTCAAAACAGAGGACGATGAGGCAGTCACGTTGATCCAAAGCGATGGAAGTGAAGTCCGCATCTACACCGACGAGATTGTGGCTCGAAAGAAAGGGAATTCGTCCATGCCATCGGATTTGACCAAGTACATGACGGCTCGTGAATTGCGAGATCTGGTCGCTTATTTGGCGAGTTTGCAGGTCGATTCTCGGGCCGCGACGGATACCGAATAAATCGCCAAACTGCCAACTATGGGGACTGTCAAGCGAATTAAGTGCTCGCTTTGACGTCCACAGTGGGCAAGACAGCAAAAACTTGTCGTCACAGTATGCTAAGCCGTGTTTTGTAACCTACTGTTCAGTAGTTCGTTCACCAGACACGCCGCTGTTTCTACTTTTCACGTGGGGGAAAAGAAGAGGACCGTGATGACTTGCCACCAACTTGCCGAGCAGCTTGAAGCACTCGATCCGGGGCTCGCACCCGTCGATGTTGCGAGACTGTCACTAATGATCCTGTCCCAATACGGTGACACTGAACAATTTCACGACCAAGCAAAGCTTGTCTCGGCATGGCGAAACGCCAGCTTCCGAATCAACGCCGCTTCAGACCAGCACGCGGCGGTTGCCGATGAGCTTGATCACATGTGTTCGGCCGGCCCGCTCGAATTTTCGCCTGACCAACTTTGGGTGCTGCTTCGAGCAGTGAAGGTGCAAAGCCAGATCTTGGAACTTTACACGGACCAACCAGCGCTCGCTTGATCCATGTCTAGGGGCATCCATGTCTAGGGGCATCCAGGTCTAGGGGCACGCGGTGACATTGTCCGTCATGTCCCACGTGGAATCCCAAGCGGTTAGAATCGGCTGCGCATGATAGTGAACGTTGCCTGTCATGGTTCAGTGTTGTTGGGGAGTCATGCTAGGTGAGCGTCCTTTTTCTAGTGGATTCCCAATCGGAGTTGCAGGCTGGCCTGCCTTGGATCGAAAAGATCTGCGAGCAGGATTCGAACCGTAGACCCGCGCTGGTATACGTGCTCGGAACGGATCGTACATCGCTCTTAGCTTACGCGCGCGAAGTAGCCGATAAGTGCAAATTCATCGGTTCCGTCGATCCGATTGAAGAGAACACTTCGGCAATCATCGAGATCACTCGCAAGAACCGTGACCACACCGTCGTCTTGGTTTCCGATGGCGACCAAGATGACAAACAACAAGAGATCTTCCGCAAGTCAGCGAATGCGGTGGTCTGGTTTCGAATTCATGGTGACCCGCCTACATCATCAAAGCAAGTGTTCGGTCTTGATGCTGCGAGTCTGATCACGACGCCATCCTTCGTTTCTCGACTCTTAGGCGTCAGTCCCGAACACAATTTGATCGAACCATCGGATTTGGCGGTGTCGGATGATCGTTCGATCTCAGACATCGTGATCGGCGCTTATCAAAAACGATGCGATCCGGGTGACCTACTATGTTTGGACTGGTCACCTTCTCTTGATAAGCAACAGTCGGCAGCTCGCTTAGCTTTGTTTCGGCAGGCAAGTCACGCGTCGATCCTGCTATACCATCCTGGTGAAACTTGGCTGGAACAAGTGGCTTCGCGGTTCCGAGGTATCGCGTCGGTTGTTGCCAAACCGATGGATCGCGAGCAACGCATAGAGCTTTCAGAATCGCTTCAAGAGGGCTCACAACCGAGTTTCGAGTTCCTCGGTTTGATCAGTGCGGCAGCGATGTTGGCGGCCTTCGGGCTGCTGCAAGACTCCGCTGCCGTCATCATTGGTGCCATGTTGGTCGCTCCTCTGATGACACCGATCTTGGGTGCGGGAATGGCACTCACTCACGGTAACCGTCCGCTATTTCGTAATTCGCTGATTGCGATCACGATTGGTTTTGTGGGAGCCTTGGCGTCCAGTTTCATCTTTGGGCTTCTGGTACGGACGATGCGCGACATCGAGATCACCCCTGAAATGTGGGCTCGGTGCAATCCGTCGCCGCTGGATTTTTGCGTGGGGTTGGTTGGCGGCATCGCGGCGTCGTATGCAAGAACGCGAAGTCACTTATCGTCAGCCCTGGCCGGTGCCGCGATTGCGGCGGCACTGGTGCCGCCATTGTCGACGGCAGGATTGCAACTTGCGGGCGGTTTCTTTGAAGCGACCGATCGTGGCACTCCGATTGTTGGACCGATACTACTGGTCACGATCAACGTGCTAACCATCATGGTTGGATCGTCGTTCGTGCTGTATTTGCGTGGATTGCAGAGTGATCCGAGTGTCCTTCGCAGAGATCGCTGGGGACTACGTATGTTTGTGTTGATTTCGATACTGGCCTGCTTCGTGCTGGCGTTCATCGTTCACTGACAACATCCACGTTCACAGACAAGATCGACGTTCACTGATAACACCCACGCTCACGGACAACCGCCACGTTAGTACGAGGTGCCCGGACTACTTTTCCTTAAGTCTTAGCACGGCGGATCTGGCTCGCGCGAGAAATAAATTCTTCGGTTCCCCCGCTTCCAAGAAGATGGGCGGACCAATGGTGATGCACGAAAGCAGCGGCACGGGCAACACTTCACCGCGGGGAAGAATTCGATTCACATTGTCAATGTAAACAGGAACGAGCTCTAAGTCGGGGCGTTTCTTGGCCATATAAAACAACCCACTCTTGAAGTCGCCCATCTCATCCTCGTTGGCTGATCGGCCACCCTCGGGGAACATGATCAACGAATAAACATCGCCCATCTGATGCAGCATGATGTCGATCGGGCTTTTGTGGACTTTGATCTCTTTACGATCGACCAGCAAAGCGTTGAAACTCTTGGCCAAATGAGGCTTCAGCCAGCCCTGGGACCAATAGTCCTTTGCCGCGACTGGGCGCGTCACCGCTCGCAATTCGCGCGGCAGGGAAGACCACAACACGACGGCGTCGAGGTGGCTAGTATGGTTGGCAAAGTAAATGCGTTGACAGGTGTCCGGCTGGCAATCCACCCAGCGAACTGTAAATCCACTGAATAGCTTGGCCAATAACACAATCGCATGGCTGGTGAGCGTCATGCGAATAGTCTAGTAAGTCGGTACTCTGGTGACAGGTGACAACCGTTCGATAATCGCCAACGTAAAATGCAGTCGCCGCACCAGTCATTTGCCGCTTGATACCTCAGTCCGAAAACCTCAAGACCTAGAACACCTCATGCTAGCTTCATCGCGTTTACTTGTCCTCGCTTTGCTACTCTGGGCGGGGAATTACGCCTGCTCGAGCGTTCTCGCCGATGAACCAATCCAGGTCCACCCTAGCAACTCATGTTGGTTTTTGCACCAGGGTCGCGGCACGGCACTGATCACCGCCGCTGAACATTACGGCGCGGTCATCAATCTCGATTTTGACTACGAGCGGTACCTTCGATCCCTCAATCGAGATGGGATGAACTACACCCGAATCTTTGCGGGAAGCTACCTCGAACCACCAGGGGCCTTTGGGATTCTACGCAACAATCTGGCTCCCCAGCCCGATCGCTTCCTTTCACCGTTTGAACTTGAAGGAAAAGACGGATCTGGTCGCTACGACCTCAGCAAGTACAACCCTCGGTACCTACAGCGACTCAACAAGTTTGTCTCACTAGCTGACGAACTCGGCATCGTGGTTGAATTGACATTTTTTACATCGATCTATTCTGACAAACAGTGGGCCATTCACCCGTTCAATCCTAGCAACAACGTCCACGAATACTCAGTTGAACGTTATCAAGATTTGCAAACAGATAAAGCTCCCAAGATCGCCCAAGACTTGCAATCCAATTGGGTTGCTCATCTGGTTCAAGAGCTTAACCACCACAACAATTTGTTCTTTGAAATCCAAAACGAGCCATGGTCTGACAACCACGTGATGGGTGAAAAACTCATGGCGGCGTGGGTCGATCGAAACCGTTTTCCCAATGTGATCGAACTCACCCAACCAACTTCGATCCAATGGCAACGCATGATTGCCGACCGTATTACCGAAACGGAAAAAACGCTACCCAAGAAGCACCTGATCGCCCAGAACATTTGCAACACTCGATTGTCCGTTGGGCCCGATGACTTGGTTCCTCAGGCATCATTGTTGAATTTTCACTATGCCACTGCCGAGGCCGTTCAGTGGAACCGCGGAAAGGGACGCGTGATTGGCTACGACGAAACAGGGTTTGCAGGCAGCGATCCCGATGTTTATCTGCAGCAGGCATGGCGATTCGTGATGGCGGGCGGCGGACTATTCAACCACTTGGACTATTCGTTTTCGGTGGGACACGAAGACGGTGATGATTCCGACAACAAAGCCCCCGGTGCGGCCAGCCCTGAATTGCGATCGCAACTTCGCACTCTCAGCGAATTCGTTCACAGTTTCGACCTTGTGTCGCTGCGTCCGATGCCTCAAGCAGTCCAGCAGCAATACGCGGTCAACACGCAAACACTTGGCGATGGGCGTTCGCAATTCGCGATCTATGCCGAGGGACGCTCGCCAGCTTCGGTTGTGGTCCGCGTGCCCCAGGGAAATTGGCAAGTGAGTTTTCTGAATCCTGATTCTGGCCAACGATCAGAACCGATTTCCCTTCAAACGAAGCAGGACGCACTTACCATCGAGTTGCCTTCCTTCGACGACGCGATCGCGATTGATATTCGCAAGTCGAAGTGACTATCTCCAAAGTGACTATCGTCCGAGATGACAACAGTGCCGTTCAACGACCTTCGTGTTGCTTCACGAGCGTAGCGAAGGTTTCCAGGTCGTCGTAGTTCTTTTCCCAAGTCGTGTACATCCAACCCCGGATGTCATCTTTATCACTGATCGCCTGACACCAACGGTCAAAATTCGATTTTACGTCGCCATCGTAGTAGGCCGAGATGATCTGGGAATGTGAGCGGCCCGTAAACCATTCCAGTGCCTCTTTCGATTTATTGTTGTTCCAGTTCATCACGGTGACGGACGGATTGAGCCCCTCCCAGGATCCCTTCATCGTTTTGGCGGTGAGGTAGTACTGATCGACAGCGTTGTGATTGGGATCGAACATGTCGGACCATACGACGATGTTCTTCGGTGCCGTGCCTTTGCGAGCGGAAGACTTGTCGACGAGATCGATGCAGCGACGAATGTTATCGCGAAGCAATTCGCCAGAGGTTCTTCCCTTGGCGAATTGATCATGACCCGCCACGCGGATTTCATCGTGTTGCAGAAAGAGTGTTTTTGGTGACCATTTCTGGTCGATCACATTGAGTTGCGATTGATAAAGATCGTAAAGCTTCTCGGCGACAAGTGAGCATCCCACTTGCCCGCGGTGGATGAGAACCGCGTGATGAAACGACACCCACAAAGGTTCGTTTTCCTTAATTCTCGAGTTCTTGGTCAGCACCAAGGGCGGCGCTTCGTGATCGTCGTCGTACTCACCGATATACGGAACTCTGCCCAACTTAGGATCTTCCCATCGTTGGAAGTCTTTGCCTTCTTGGTACAACTTTCCCGAAGCTGCTGATCGAACAGCGATGGGACATCCGTCGCGTCGAAGCAAGTTCACCCCTGCGGCGACTTCTAGTCGAGCATCGTCGAGCCACAGCGTTCCCTTGTTCCCGGACCAAACGCCTAGGTAAAGGGTCAGTTCGGTGTGTTCAAAGCTGTTGAACAAGATGGTGTGCTTAGTCCAGGGTTGGTCCGAAGGCGTCACGAATTCCGAATAGCTGATACGTTTGCCATCGCCCATTGGCATGAATTGAACCAGATCAGCATCTAACCCCGAGGCCTTCGACCAAAATGAGAACTGGTAAGCGTGATACGGCCTTACCGTGACCTTTTTCATCAGTCGAGCGTTGCCAGCGTCTTGACCTTCTCGGAAGTTGGTCAGTTTCAAGCAGGACTTGCCCCGTTTGGGATCTGATGAATCAAGCGAGCTCGAAACGTTCCATCCGTCGATCCAGTCCCATCCTTCGGGAGCATTCTTGCCAGCCTGTTCGAAGTCGCCTGAGGGGATCAAGTTCTCTGATATAGCAGTCGCTTCGCCATTACGCACAAGGAAGCGACAATTCTTCACCGGCAAGCCCGCAGCCAAGTTGGGGTCATTTTGCAAAATTGGATTGGAGTACCCCACTGGCATCACGCAGGGAATAAGCTCGACATCGGCTTGGGCAGCGGCTCGGCGGATTCGCTGCATACCTTCGAAAAAACGCTTTGGCCGATCTTCAAAATTGCCAAACTTGTGATCCGTGATCACGGCCCCGTTGTAACCGGCCTTGGCGGCTCGTTGGATTAGCGTCTCAAGCCGGTCAACTTCTTTTTCGACTAAGAAGTTGACGGGTGCGTAAAACCAAAGTCGCCCTGGTTCGATCGCGTAGGCTTGGAACCCCATCGAGGCTAGAAGCAGACCGAGGAGGGCCGCAAAAAGACGTCGAGATTGGGGGACAAGATTGACAGAACCCATTGAAATTTCCGTTAGATTGAAGGCGAATCGTCCAGCAGCCTTAGCGAAGACGGCTCTTAAGCTAAACACATCACGAAGCCACTAGAACTCAACCAGAAAACCATTAAACTAATCTTCTCGCGAGGAGACGCCTCTTAGGGGCGACCCAGTTCCTCGCAAATGCACCCGTGGCACAATTGGATAGCGCATCGGTCTTCGGAACCGAGGGTTGCAGGTTCGAATCCTGCCGGGTGTACTCTTTTGAAGCGTCGGACTGGCTCTTGGTGGTCAGATTGCTCTTTGAAATTTTCTTTTGGTCCTGCTGGCCGATCGCTCGGCTTTGTTTTACGAGCGTTTTGTAAGATTCGGTGCGGTTTCCAAATCCCTGGTTTTCATTTGGACGGTACAGGGTTACATAGTCCCACGGGTGGCAAGGATTTTTGATTGCGAGCGATGGGTGTCTCGGGACGCAAAGTAGCTGACAATCACCACATCGTTCGTCTCTGCCTTCACCGGACCCAAGCTTCGCGAGTGGTTTAGGTGACGGTGAAGTCGCTCCACTGCAGGTTTTCCGGGGCTCTTCGCGACCTGGAACCTCATCCCTAAGGGATTTGAACCGAATACGATGTAGAGCATCGGTAGCGGTGGGACTGGTCTTTTATTGCGTGTTAGGCTTCTCGTTGGTCTTTTTGGTATGAAGGGGCGTGGCTTGCTTGAAGCCTCAATCAATCATCACACTTCTTAACTATCACAGCTCGGTGGAGAGATTCGCATGTTTCAATTTTCCTGGACAAAGGACGTTTGCCTTGGGCTTGTTTTGACGGTGGCGAGCACGGTGGTGGCGTCCTTGTTGACGGAACCAGGCAACGTTGCTGTTGCCCAGGACGTTGTGAGTCAGGCTCCGCAGTGGCAGGAGATTGAAATCGCTTTCAAGGCAGAACGCGAAACGGCTAGTCCCTATACCGACGTCGACGCCTGGGTCGATTTTGCTCATGAACGTGGCCAGACGATTCGTCGCCCGATGTTCTGGGATGGTGGTCAGACCTTCCGAGTTCGATTTGCCTCAACCCAACCCACCGGGACATGGACTTGGACCACCTCGGATCGTGATGGTGATCCTGGGCTTCACGGAAAGTCGGGGAAGTTTGAAGCGGTCTTAGCTTCATCCGATGAGCCAACCGTGTTCACGAAGCATGGTTTTTGGAAGATCCCCGAAGGCGGACGCAATCTCGTTCACGCCGATGGAACGGCTCGTTTGATGTGTGCGGATACAGCTTGGGCATTGCCATGGCGAGCAACCGTCGATCAAGTGCAAACCTATGCGAAGGATCGTCGCGACAAGGGTTACAACGCTGCGTTGTTGATGACTGTCCAACCCGATCAACGTGTCACAGGGCCTCGCTCGCGAACCGAAGACGGCGGGTTCGATGTTGGCTTTGAGGATCTTCCAGAGGGGAAACTTGAAAAACTGAACCCCGAGTACTTTCAAATGTTCGATCGGTTGGTGGATGTATTGACGGCTCACGGGATCGCGCCGGTTTATCAACCCGTCTTTCATGGATATGGATGGAAGGGAGGAGGGACGGCGGGCAACACGGTGAGTGCTGACGACTACTCCCGATATTGCCGATACCTCGTTGCTCGATACGGTGCGAGACCAGCGATTTGGTTAGTTGGGGGTGATGGACCAGCCGTTGACCCGTCGATCATCGAACAACTCGATGCGGCTGGTCGAATGATTCAGCAGTGGGACGCCTACGGTCAGCCGACGGGGATTCACTATTCACCGCACGCACTTAACCGCACCCACCAAGACAAAGCGTGGTTGGATTTTCAGTGGTGCCAGACAGGACATAACGGTGAACACGTGCCCGAACGTGTGGCCGACATGTGGCGTAACCTGCCCATCAAAGCAGTCGCCAACGGTGAACCCACTTATGAAAACATCGGACGAACTGGAAATGGATCAGGTTGGTGGCAAGGGCACGAGGCATGGTGCAACCTAACGGCCGGAGGAACGATGGGAGTCGTTTACGGAGCTGGTAGTTTATGGCAATGGCGGCTTCACGCTGACGAGCCCGATCATGCCGATTGGTGTACCGCACCGGGGGCAGGTTGGCGTGAGGCACTCGACTTTGACGGAGGAAAGTACCCCGGCATCGCGGCAAAGATTTTCAACGGATTGGACTTCGCTGGCATGCAGCCTGATTGGGTTTGCACCTACGGAAGACGTGGGCTGTTGGTGCCCGGGAAGCTTTTTGTTTTGTATCTCCCCAACGGCGGAGATACTGCGATTATTTCGCAAGAAGTGCCGCGGACGTACCGAGTTTATGACCCGCAGACCGGTGAAGTTGTGGGGCGTGGAAAGTTGGAAGACAAACCGTCCTCGCAAGCCAAAAGTTTTTCTCCTGATCAACCACGGGTGCTGGTGTTCGCGTCGGAATAGACACACTTAACCACAAGTGGATGCAGCTTGACCTTATCTCAAAATCGGCAGTGGTTATCAGTTGAGTATGCGTAAATTACTTCGTGTCTTGAATGTCCGACACTTCTAATTTGACGCAATAGGGCGATGTGTTGTAGCCCGATTGTCGATCAGTGTCTCCACGAAATCCACGAATGATGATTACGCTTCCCTTGGATATGCGGGGGTGCCGATGAGCCATCGCTGGCGGTTCGCCGGCTGCATCAATCGCGTCGAAGTTCGTATTGGTTTCAAGGCTCGTGAATGCAATGGGACCCCGTCCATTGCTCAGATAAATTTCTCCATCTTTAACATGCAATCGAAGCAACGTGTCACTAATGAACGATTGCATGTGATCATTGCTAACAGAAACGGTGTCTCGCCAAAATGCATATTGACGTTCAAAGTTGATGGAAAACTCACCCGGCTGAGAACTCTGCGCGCCAAACGAATCATTATTGAGATCGCTTATCACGTATCTGAATGAGATAGTTTTAGGCCGAAAGACGTAGATCGTTTGCTCTACTTTTTCGGGGCTGTTGTTGTCGATCAACAATTTGTGAGGAACGCTGCCGTGCTTATTAGCTGATGCCACCAACTCGTATTCGCCGATGCGGACATTCTTGAATGTATAGTTCCCGTTCGAATCAGTTGTTGTCGATAGGCGGCCCATGGAAACCGGGCACTTCGACATAGCATTGTTATCCAGGTCCACTACTTTCCCATGGACCATGAATTTCCGATCTTGCTTAACGGCTTTCATGGGGATGACGCCGAGATTGGTAGGTTGGCCGGGGACCAATACCACGTCGATGCTCACCTTTTCGTACCGCGGTCCAGCATCGAGAACGATCTTCCGAACTCCAGCGTTTCGCGATGCATTTTGCTCAATCGTTGCCCAAGGTGCCTGCGTATTGAATCGGCGAATGCCGCTGTACCCGCCGCCTTGATAGCAGCGGTAGGTAACTTCGACGGGGCCGGAAGCTCCGGCGGCTCGAACGACTAATCCAACTACTGCCGAGTCCGAATCGGATTTTGATTCACGCGCGCTAACGTTTTCAATCGCTCTTGCGATGAGACGTTTGTCGGCGACCGAACCTTGGGAATCGTCGAGATCATTTGACGACTTTGATGCAGGTAAGGGTTTGTCGTTCGTCTTTGTCGAAGTCTCGAAATTGATTGAGCGAATAACGGCAATGCTTCCCGAGATTGTCTTTCCATTGTCTTGGACAATCGTGATTGTCCCGTTCTGATATTGAGTGACCTCTCCGTTGACTATTTTCCCATTTTTGAAGTGGATTTCGTCGGCGAATGCTAGGCAGTCAAACCGAGACAGAAACATCATTCCTATGGCAAGTTTGAGGAAAAGTCCTGCGGTAATAGCCCAGTGGAAATTGCCGATTTTCGAAAACGTGTTCTTGCACATGGTCGTCTGTTCGGTTGCGCGGATCTAAGTCTAGTCTTGCTAATCAAAGAGAATACATGCTGGTCGATCCAGTCATTCCCATCGACTGGAAACCTTTTCCAGGATATCGGAAATCTCGCTGGAATATAGAGACGCCAAATCGTCATTCCTTATTTCGTGAGCAATTGACAAACCAGGATTAGATACTCGGTATCTCTTGCGATTCAGGTTTATGGAAAACTCCGGTGCACAGTCGAATACTAACGGGCACGAGAAAAGACGGATGCAGTTCTGCGCTGTGATCTGCGCTGCGATCTGCGTTGTGATCTGCGCTGCGACCGGGTTCCCGGTACCGCGTGGTCGAACCCGCGATGAGATCAATAGCTTCTTGGTCTTTCTGCCTAAGTGGTTGCGTCGATGTCGTAGGGGCCAGTGTTAACAATCGCTTGAACTCTTTCCTTGGATGACGCAACTTCGTTCGAGTGGCGTTTAGTCGATCCAAGAGCACCGCGTAGGCTTGTGATAGAATAGGTCGGCCTTCGCGGGGCCAGAGCGGTCTTTGCGTTCGCTACTGGCTGGTGGATTCTGTCATCTTGGAATCACCGAGTTGGTACCACATCCTCCTTCCTCTTTATCTGAATCTCGCCATGCGATCTCTCCGCGTTTTGCTTCTTCTTCTCACTACGGTGACTCTTTCTTGGTCAGCGCCCACGGTCTCGGCTCAACGTGAAAAACGTGCGATCAGTTGGGTGAACCCACAGATTACTGACATGGAAGGGCTAGAGCACAAAGTGTTGGACAGTAAGTCGCTCGGGCATGATGTGGGCTACGCGGTTTGGACTCCCGCGAGCTATTCGGACCGCGGATCCAGACGTTATCCCGTGGTGTACTTTCTGCATGGTGCAGGCGGGACAGAAGCCTCGGATTCCGGTGGTTTTTCATCTCGTATTGCCAGCAGTATCCGCAAAGGCAAGTTTCCGGAAGCAATCTGTGTGTTCCCCAATGGCGGAATGAGTGGTTATCGCGGAGAGGTGGAATCGATGATCATCGACGAGTTGATTCCGATGATCGATCGTGAGTACGCGACCAAGGCGGAGGCATCCGGTCGAGTGTTGGCAGGCTTTTCGATGGGAGGAGCGGGTTCAGTCCGGTTGTCTTTACTTCACCCTGAACTTTTTTGTGCAGCAGGAAGTTGGGGTGGGGCGCTCTCTCGCCAAGGCAAGGGCGAAGACAGTCCGTTGTTACCCGCTGCAAAGTCGAGTGCATCCAGTCTAAAGAAGAACAATTTTGCGTTACTGACCATCAACGGCGATCAAGATCATCCCGAAGGTTTTTCACCTCTGAACAAGGTGCTTAGTTCATTAACCATTCCGCACAAGGTTGTGACGCTCAAAGACACCCAACACAATCTCGGTCACTATTACGATCGCTCAGCCGACACGATGATTGCGTTTCTTGCAGAGCGGCTTCGTGGCGAGAAGGCTCATCATGATTCCATGCGAACCGTTCGCGTGCTGACCATTGGAAACAGTTTCGCCGAGAACGCTTGTAAGTATTTGAAAAATATCGCGGCGGATGGAGGCGTCGAACTAGTAATCGGCACCGCGAATCTTGGCGGTTGTACGCTTGAAAAACACGCAAAATTGGCTAAGCAGTCTGCCACGGATCCGGATAACAAGCCGTACCCATTTTCGAAGGCGGGAGAACGTCGAAAGTTGAGTCTGCAAGACTATCTCGTTGCTGATCAATGGGATTATGTAACCGTTCAGCAAATGAGTGCACTGAGTTTCAAGCCAGAAACCTTTCATCCCCATATCGATCAACTGGTGGAGATCATTCGGGAACTTGCCCCCAACGCTAAAATTCTGATCCATCAAACCTGGGCCTACCGACCTGATTCGCCACTGCTAAAGCAATGGGGAATGAGTCAGGATGAAATGCACGCAGGAATTTTGCAAGCTTACGAAAGCGTCGCGAAACAGTTCGATGCAGCGATTATCCCAGTAGGATCGGCATTCCATGAAGTTCGCACGTCACCGGGGCGTCAAGTCGTTGTGCCCGACCCGAACTATGACTTCGACAATCCTGTTCACCCTCAACGTCCCGACCAAACTAACTCATTGGTGGCGGGCTGGTACTGGGACGTTGCTGACGACCGAGAACCAAAGTTGAAGCTCGATTTCAAGCACGCGAACGAAGCGGGATGCTATTTAGCTGGGTTGGTGTGGTACGAGTCGTTAACGGGGAACGACGCGCGTGAAATCACTTACGCGCCTCATGCCGTCAAAGAAGCCGACCGCGAGTTTCTACGAGAAGTCGCTCACTCTGTATCTCGCACTCGTTCACCAGAGCCAGATCAGGTGCGATGACTTGATCTGCGAAGTTAACCGCGGCACCTAGCGTCTTTCCTCATGCAAATCGCTAACGCAGGACAACGTACATGGCCTGCTTTGGCAAAACGACTTTCATTAGTCCTGGTGATGTCGAAACGTTGATTTTTTCGACCGCAACTCCGTTTGCGTCAAGCAGTGTTGCTGTCTGAAGGGATGAATTTGCAATTGTAATCTTGAGCTGCGTGTTCTCCATGTTCCATGGGCTGCTGCCGAGGTTGGTGATGCGTAGTTTGTCGTCGTCCAATGATTCTGTCTTCCAACCATAGGGCCGGGCCGTGGTTCCGATTTGTAGCAGTACCTTGCTGGATGTTGTCAGTGGTTGATCATCCATCGACACGACTAGTACCGACGCGTATTCGTTGTTGCTGGTCATGGTGATTGTGTCGAGTTCAATGAGGCCGGCCGACGCCAGATCACCGGTGGCTCCCTGGGCGTTGGGAGAATTCAACGTGCAAACGCCATTGCCATAGTGCCACTTCAGTTGCCCGGTGTTGCTTTGAACGGTCTTCGTGTCGGAACTGATCAGCGGACGCAGGTCTGCGACTTCGGTTTTGCCATCCTTAAAATCAACCTGAACAGGTCCCGTTAAGTAAGCCAACGGAGTGACTGTTCCGTTCATTGCAGCCGCAGCCTTTGTGGCTGGGGCTTGGGAATCCCGATTGGGGTCGAATCCTGATTCTTCAGGAAGCAACGGCGATTTTCGAGACCAAACGTCTTGGGGAGAACGTCGCTCAACTAACGCGGGCGTACCTTGCTGAATATCGCCGCGTCGAAACATCAAGGCTGCTGCTGGAAACATTCCAATCTGGGCCGGTGTCGATAATTGCCACTTTCCCATCGGTGGACCAAAGCCGATGTCATCAGTCGCAAACCAGTAGAAAATGTCGAAACCCGTCAAAGCACCATAGGCCGCGACCAGGAACGGACCTTCACTTTGGTATCGCAGCGGTGGCACCCACGCGCTTTCGGAGATGATCATTGGGTGGCCTGCAACTTGTCGCAGCGTCAAAGGAAACGCCCACGGTTGCTTCAATGCCGATTGGCCCGAAAACACGTCGCCCTGACTAACCAAGTATCCAGATCGTGATTTGTCATTTGGATTAACATGGCTGCCACCGTTGTAATAGCGATTGACGCCGATCACGTCATTGGCCGAATAAGCGAAGCGTTCTGCATCAAACAACTTCGCCGCATCGGCTGTTCGCCAATTGCCTGCGTTGACGAGTCCTGGGTAGCCAAGGTCGTCTTTCAAGAAGCGAGCGATCTCGGAATTGAATTCGTACATTAGCCGAACGTAGAATTCCAGTTGGTCGTTCAGACGGTTTGCCAGTGGGGCTTCTTGATCTTGAGTGAGGTGGTAGATCGTATGAGGCATCACGAGACCGCTACCAAAGTCGTCGCCTTTGTTGGTTGCTTGACCGCCCCAGGCCTGAGTCGCTTTGCTGAGCGAACCATATTTTTTTTGAAGCCACTTTCCGAAGTGACGTCCCAGCTCGATCCGTTGTTCGCCTTGAATTGCCTGTTCGGTCCAAAAAAGTAGGCTGTCTTCGTTTTGGATCTGAAAGATGGCGACTGTGGGATCTTCCGCCAACGGCATTCCAGTGTGCGGGTTGGTTCGGGTCAACAACTCTCGCAACCATCCCTTGTATGCATCCTGAAGCTTCTTGTCGAAGAAGATCAAACCGGTCAGGTTGTCTCCCCCAGCGTCTTTGAGTCCCCACGACGGATTGTTTTTCACACTGACGGCCCAGTACGGAGACAGCGTTACATAGATGCCTTGTTTCTTCATGGCTGCCACCAATCGCCAGGCGGCATCGATGTCCTTTTGGTTGACATCCGTCAGTTGGGAATCGCGATCCGGTGCAAGGTGTCCGTGGTGCCGAACCATATTCACACCGCGCTTTGCCAGCCAGCGAGCATGTTCGTCGAGTGTGTCCATGTCGTCGCGATATTGAACACCCGTGTTGACGGCCCAGAAGCGTATCGGTTTGCCAGACCCGTCCACGAAGTCGGCTCCGTCGGATGAACGGGCGATTCGACCGCGCTTGCCAGCGGGTTTTTCGTTCAGCTCGCTAAGATCCAAAAGGGAGTCCGGCGTGAAGCGGTCTCGGTCGGGTTCAAATGCCCACGTCCCTTGATCAGCATGACCGGTCTTTTGCCCCGGCTTGCGATTGCCTTGTGGAAGGAAAGGTTCGGCGCTAAGCACGAAACAATCCAAGCCTCCGTGCAGGTTGTTGTCGCTTTCAAACCGAAATTCGACCGAGTTGATTCCTGCATCAAGCACGACGGGTTGTGCCTTGACCCAGGCCACAAACCTTAAGTCTGGTTTACCATCACTGGCGATATTCAATTGTTGTTCATTCTTGGCAAACGAAACCTTCGTCCAGTCGCCACCGTTGATTCGCACCGACATGGCCGCAGCGATGGGATTCGCTCGCAGCCAAAGTTCATGCTCGCCGCTGGTTTTCGCCTGAACATCAAATTTCGCGACCGGTAATTCGCCAGTACCGAAATGCGACAGCCACTGCCCGCCCGACAATTCACCCCGCTTCACCGAATTATACCAGCCGTGTTGCTTCATCGAATGAGTCACCGCGTCTTCGCCCTCTACCCAAATGAAGTCGTCGGCGTTGACCTGAGAAAAGTTGGCAATGACAAGTGCCAAACACGCAAGGGAGCAAACAAATGACAAACGCATGGCAGTACCGAATCAGGTCAGAAGGCGGGGACGTTAACCGGGGCGGGGACTCAGGCGACTGAACCGGAAAACCAAGTCAGTGAAATGCTGGTTTGTCGATCTGTCGCGTACCTTAATGTAACGATTGGGATCGCCGTGTTGCGAGTCGGCGGCCTGGAATGCAGGATGTTGCTGTCGAGATTCCCCTCGCATTGGAGGTCCCGATTCTTCGCAATGAACGATTCTTCGCATTGAACCATTCTTCGTGTTGAACGAAGCTTTGTTAAACAAACGTGGATCGAGATCCGCTACTCTGCCGCGGTGATGACAATCGCTTTGGTAGGTCAATCGAGAACGAATAGCCTTTTCTTCGCTACTATCCTACTGAAATGTTTGCCGACCTTTTGCGGAAAGCAAGCGTGGAGCCGCCTTCATGATCAACTCACAATGTTCCAACGCTCGTGGTAATCTTCTGAACGTGCGACGAATAAGGCGGGTAACATCGCAATTACGGGAACGCTTCGCCAGCGGCATGGTGTTGTTCATGGTGATCATTAGTGGAGCGATGGTCCCCACGGTCTCACGCGGTCAATCTGTTCGTTAACCTGCTGCATGGAATGGGTATCGAGGCGGATGCATTCGGAACCAGCAGCGGCGTGTTGACCTTCTAGGTTGCTTCACTTTTATCAACAAACGAAAAATCCATATGAATCTTCGTGTCGTAATGTTTGCCTTTGCCGCAAGTCTACTGTTGCCAGTTGCATCGAGAGCTGAGCCTATCGATGAAAATTGGCACCAATGGCGAGGTCCCGATGCAACCGGCGTATCTAAGACCGCGAATCCACCGATTGCCTGGAGTGAAGAAGAGAACATCAAATGGAAAGTTGCGATCCAAGGCCAAGGCACATCGACACCGATCATTTGGGGCAACAAGGTCTTTGTTCTTACAGCGATCAACACCGGCGAGAACGATCCGGCCATTCCAGATCCCCAAGATCAACCTAAGACGAACTACTTCGACATCAAACGCCCGAACGCGCGGCATGAGTTTGTGGTGTTGTGCCTCGATCGAAATACCGGCAAGGAGATCTGGCGTGATATTGCGACCAAGAAAATTCCTCACGAAGGAGCGCACAACGACAACGACTTTGCTTCGGCATCACCGACTACCGATGGCAACCAGTTGTATTGTTGGTTTGGGTCGGCGGGATTGTTTTGCTATGACTTAGATGGAAACCAGTTGTGGGAACGAGAGTTAGGCGAAGCGCGAGTTGGATCGAGTCTTGGCGAAGGTTGTTCACCCGTGGTTCATCAGGACAAGCTTGTCATTGTGCGAGACCACAATCGACAAGGGGCGATCGAAGTCTTAGACACCAAGACGGGAGAAACGCTTTGGAGAAAGGCTCGCAACGAAGACAACGCATGGGCAACACCACTCGTGGTCACACACAGCGGAAGAACTCAGGTGGTTACGGCCGCGTCCGACTTTGTTCGCAGCTATGATCTCGACTCCGGTGACATTATCTGGCAATGCAGCGGCTTAACGGGCAACGTTACTCCTTGCCCGGTGGTCGAAGGAGACCACGTGATTTGCATGAGTGGCTACGAGGGATACTCGGCGATGGCGATTCCACTTACCCAAACGGGAGACCTTTCGGGCAGCGAGAAGATTCTATGGAAGAAGAACAAAGGGACGCCGTATGTCCCCTCACCATTGCTCTACGACGGCCTCCTTTATTACAGCCAATCCAACCAGTCGATTCTTACTTGCCTTGATTCGAAAAGCGGCGAGGTCGTTTTCGGACCTGAGCGAGTTGGTCAACTATCAAACATCTACGCCTCGCCCGTAGGCGCGAGTGACCGTGTTTACATCACCGGTCGAAACGGAGTCACAGTCGTGCTCAATCGTTCGTTGAAATTTGAGTTGATCCAAACTAATCAGCTTGATGAGCGTTTCGATGCCTCACCAGCTATCGCTGGCAATCAATTGTTCCTTCGCGGTGCTGAGTATCTGTATTGCATCGAAGCAGAATAGAGAACGCGAGATGCGTATGTTGGCATCCGATAGCACCGGCTGCCGAGGCATTCACCGTTATAGCCGATCGGGATTGATGGGGGCGGTTGGTTTTTTGCCGGATGCTTTCGAACGCAGCAGGGGCTGCAATAGTTTGATCGTCGCAGTGACTTGTGCGTCAGGTTTGATTGCGAGGTTATGGAACTCGTTTGGGTCGGTGTGGTGATCGTAGAGTTCAACGCCGTGTTTACCTTCACCCCATTCGGTGTAGCGATACCGATCGGTGCGAATGCTGCATCCCATCACAGGATCGGGCAGACGGTCGTCTGCTGGACGCATGACTTGCGTGACTGCAAACCCATCCCAGGTCGTTAACGGATTCTCAAGCAACGGACGCAGGCTGCGGCCGGCTAGATCGGACGGTGATGGGATTCCGGCGAGGTCGGTCAGTGTCGGATAGATGTCCACGAACTCGACCACACGCTGGCAAGTACTGGTCATTGGTTGCTTGGAAGCTTTTTGTTGGTGGCTGCGAATGATAAGAGGAGCACGTGCGCCCTGCTCAAAAAGAGTTCGCTTTTGCCAGACGCCATTGTGTTCACCAAGGTGATAGCCGTGATCGCTCCAGAACACAACAATTGTGTTGTCGGATAACCCAAGATGGTCCAGGGAATCCAACAGCCGACCGACTTGGGCGTCAATGAATGATACGCACGCGTAATACGCCTGCGTTGCTTTAAGCAACGTCGTCTCGTCCAGACTGTAGTGCGGGACCGGACAATTATGAGCGAACGCTGCGGTGGGGATGTCTTCGCGATCATCTTCGGGCGCGTATGGCAATCGCAGCGACTCGGTGGGGTACATGTCGAAGTACTTCCTGGGTGCGACATAGGGAGTATGCGGTCGGAAGAAACCAACACCTAGAAAGAACGGTTCGTTCTTCCGTTCACTCATGATTTTGATCGCTTCGGTCGCAACCATGCCATCGGTTTGTTCCTCGTCGCCGCCATCCGCAGCAAGCCAACTCAATGAGCCACTGATCTTTCGGTGAGGTTCGGCATTGAACACCAACGATTCATCTGTTTTGTCGCGGCCCTTCGGATTGACGGTTTGATTCCACGATGGTGGGTCGTCGAAACCATTGGTGCCAATTGAAGCAGGAACGTTGTAGTGGTAAATCTTGCCGACGCGAGCCGCGAAGTAGCCGGCGTTTTGAAACGATTGAGACAACGTTACAACGTTGGGGACCTCGTCACGGAAGTGACGGTCGAGATCGTAGACCTTGATTTGATCGGGGCGTAATCCTGTCATGACGGAAGCACGAGTGGGATTGCAAAGTGGCAATTGGTTGTAGGCTCGTTGGAAGCAAACTCCAGTAGCCGCGAGCCGATCAATATTTGGCGTCTTTGCAACCACATCACCAAAACACCCAAGCGCACATGCCAAGTCGTCGACGGCAATGAACAGAACGTTTGGCTTTGAACCGCGACTTGACTCTTCAGCGATGCAGCATAGCGACGCGTTGAGAAGTCCCATTGAAAGAGCGATTCTTATCACGAAGCCGAAGTTAGTCGCGGGGCTCATGTGCTTCCAAAGTTGTGAGTATCATGCAGGCTAAGTTTTCCCGCGGCGGGTTGCGAGATTGCCACCAAAGGGTTTGCGAAACCACTAACATAGCCGCTACTAGATTTGTCCGTCGGATCAATCTTAATTCAAGCTTGGTGTCGTCTGGGTGTTTCGACTTGTTGACCTGTCCAATTCAGAAGCTATACGCAGGCGCTACGACGCAGATAGTCAGTGATTCCATTGCTACCTCTGGCGCACCTAGACTTTCAGTCCTGCCGTTTTACCGAAAATACATCCTCGAATGAGCCAACCTATGTTCTTCAAACTGCTGTCTCTGGCCTTCATTGGTGTCTGTTGTTTGGCGTTGTCGGGTGGAGGGGCCGCGAAGGTAGCCAATGCCGACGATGTGTATTCCGAGTCACCCGGGACAGACGGCAACGGTAATTTCACGATCGGCCCCAACTACACGATCGATCCCGACTTGACGGATCTTGGAAATCCTAAAGGTCGGTATTTTGAGTTCTCAATGCGACTGGCAGACAGCAGGATATTTCGAGGCGACGACTCAACACTGGATCCAAAAAAAGATGTCCGCAAAGAGCGAAAGATTTTCGTCTACATACCTGCCGCCTACCAAGACGGTACGAAGGCACCGGTACTTGTCAGTCACGATGGCCCGAGTCGAATGAACTTGATCAGAAACGCGCTAGACAACTTGACGATTTCCGATGAACCTAATCGCAGGTTGCCCGCGTTCATTGCGATTGCTGTTCAGAACGGGGGCGACGATAGCTACGGAAGTCAGCGGGGATTGGAGTACGACACGATGTCGGACCGGCTTGCCCGCTTCATCAATGATGAAGTTCTTCCAGCGGTGCTTGCGCATCCCGAAATCAAAGCGGCCTATCCGAATATCGCATTCACTGACAATCCTTGGGGCAAAGCAGTGATGGGGTGCAGTTCCGGAGGCGCAGCGGCGCTCACGATGGGCTGGTTTCGACCCGATTTGTTTCGCCGATTGATCACCTATTCGGGGACCTTCGTTGATCAGCAAGATGACGATGCCGCAGAGGAGGAAGCTTATCCACTAGGTGCTTGGGAATATCATTCAAGCATGAAGTTAATTGAGAATTCTGCGAAGAAGCCGCTTCGCATCTTTACGCATGTCTCGGAGCATGACAATCGTTCGAAAGATTTAGAGAGTACCTATCACAATTGGGTAATGGCGAACGAAAGAACAGCCGCAGCATTGAAAGCCAAGGGCTACGACTACCGTTACGTGTTCAGTCGAGCGACGCGACACTGCGATAAAAAAGTGTTTGAGCACACACTCGCGGACACGCTTGTCTGGATGTGGCGAGGCTACCAAGCGGACTAGCATTTAATCTTGTTCGCACGAGCAATCGCTAGCGGCTATAATCTCACGCTACTTCCCTCCTGAACTACCCTTCCCTCACCCGCTGCTTGAAGCGTGCTGTTTGCCGCCCGCTGCTTGCTGTCGGGCGTCTGCTTCTTGCGACCCCAAGCTGCACTCCCTTCCCTTTTTCCATTCTCAAGAGGCCTGGAATATGCGATTGCGCCCCTTTGTTTGCCTGATTACCCTGCTGTTGATCCCATTGGGAATCACTCGTGCTGATGACGATGGTTTTGTCTCGCTCTTTGATGGCAAGACGCTGGAAAATTGGGATGGCAATCCAAAATTTTGGAAGGTTGAAGAAGGGACGATCACGGGGCAGACAACTTCTGACAATCCAACCAAGGGCAACACCTTTCTCGTCTATCGGGGAGGTGAGTTTGCTGACTTTGAATTGCAATTTGAGTACAAGATCATCGGCGGCAACTCCGGTGTCCAATACCGAAGCTTCGAGCCAGATCAAGATAACCAGAAGTGGGTGGTTGGCGGATATCAGGGTGACTTTGAGGCCGGTGACACGTACTCTGGGATTCTGTACGGCGAACGTTTTCGCGGCATTTTGGCGAACCGTGGTCAGAAGACCGAACTCAATCGCATTGACGGTGAGTTTAAAGTCAAGGTAGTTGGATCGGTCGGTAAGTCGGCAGAGATTCAATCTAAGATCAACAACGAAGATTGGAACCACTACTCGATCACTGCTGATGGGTTTCACTTCGTTCACAAGATCAACGGTATCGTCACGGCCGAGTGCATTGATAATGATACTGCAGAGCGTCGTGAGTCAGGAATCATTGCCCTGCAGTTGCACGCCGGGCCACCGATGAAGGTGCAGTTCCGAAACATCCGGATTAAGAACCTCGGTGAGAGTAGCGACCACACCGAAGCGACCGGTAAGAAACGAGTTGTCTTCGTTGCAGGGAAACCAAGTCACGGCTATGGATCGCACGAGCACTACGCAGGATGTCGTTTGCTTGCTAACGCTCTGCGAGAATCAATGCCCGACTATCAAGTCGAAGTGATTCAGAATGGTTGGCCTGAAAACGGGATCAAGGCGTTCGAAGGTGCGGACTCGGTGGTGGTTTACTGTGATGGTGGCGGAAGGCATTTGCTTAACCCTCACGTCGATGAATTCAACGAAGTAATGAATCAAGGCGTTGGCTTGGTGTGCATTCACTACGCCGTAGAGACTCCCGAAGGAAAAACGGGCAATGCATTCTTGGATTGGATAGGTGGCTACTTTGAAGCCAACTGGTCGGTCAATCCGCACTGGGTGGCTGAGTTCAATGCTTTCCCCGATCATCCGACGACCAAGGGCGTCAAGCCATTCAAGATTAACGACGAGTGGTACTTTCACATGAGATTCCGTGACCAGATGAAAGATGTCACGCCAATCCTTTCGGCTCATCCACCCGAAGAAACGATGCGTCGCGAAGATGGGCCGCACAGCGGGAACCCGACCGTTCGCAAAGCCGTCGCCAATGGCGAAATACAACATGTGGCCTGGGCAGCGGAACGAGACGGTGGCGGACGCGGGTTCGGGTTCACCGGAGGTCACTTTCATTGGAATTGGGCCGACGAAAACTTCCGCAAGGTGGTGCTTAACGCCATCGTCTGGGCCTCGCATGGTGACGTTCCTGAGAATGGCGTGACCACCGAGAATCCAACTCAAGAACAGTTAGAGGAAAACCAGGACGAACCTAAACCGGCCACCGCAAAGTGATCGGCTATCCTTTGTCGTTGTGAGTTCCCCAAAGTGACTTTCGTTTAACCCAGGCGCGTCGCCTACTTTTTAGCCCAGGATCTAGAGATGCGATTTATTGTTGTCGGTATTTTTGCGTTGGTGAGTTTCCTTGCGGCTACGGTTCAAGGCGACGATTGGCTTCAATGGCGAGGTCCCGATCGTGCTAATCGTTCGACCGAGACCGGCCTATTTCGGTCTTGGGGAACGGAAGGTCCGAAGCTGGATTGGATGGCCGAAGGACTCGGTACCGGGTACGCAAGCGTTTCGGTTTCAGGGGATCGGATCTATACCACCGGCAACTTCCCCGGCAATCAGTCAGCCGTCGCGATCGACGCGAAATCGGGGAAGGTAATTTGGACTACTCCGATCACTCAGGGAGCTCCCAAGCACGGTTACGACGGCAGTCGTACGACGCCAACGATTGACGGCAATCGACTTTACATGGTCAGCAGCGATGGACGTATTGTCTGCCTGGAAGCGAACAATGGTTCGGAAGTATGGAGTCGCGACTTCAAAGATTGGGACGGAAAGATGATGAGTGGTTGGGGCTTCAGCGAGTCACCTTTGGTGGACGGAAACAAAGTAATCTGTACCCCTGGTGGTGATCGCGGAGTAGTAGTGGCTTTAGACAAGCACAGCGGCGAACAGATTTGGGCGGCGGTCCTGAAGGGCGAGTCTGTTAACGAAGGAGGACCGCAGTTGAACGAAGGTGCCGGATACGCATCGCCTGTGATTTCAGAGGGAGGCGGGGTGAAGCAGTACATTCAGTTGGTGGGTCGCGGACTCATTGGTATCCGGGCAACCAATGGCGAGATTCTTTGGCGTTATAGCCGAGTCGGTAACACCACGGCAAACATTCCCACCGCACTGGTTGATGGGGACTTTGTTTTCACGAGCACGGGATATGGAACAGGCTCGGCGCTATTGAAACTTTCGGCTGCTGGCAATGGTGTCAAAGCGGAAGAAGTTTATTGGCTGGAAAGCAACGAGTTGCAAAACAAGCATGGTGGTATGACCCTTGTGGACGGATATATCTATTGCGGGCATGGCAACGGTGACGGTAAACCGATCTGTGTCGAAATGAAGACCGGCGACGTCGCTTGGGGGCCGGTTCGGGCCGACGGCAAAGGCGAAACAAGTCTTGTGTACGCGGACGGTCACGTAATACTTCGACGCGAAAACGGTGTGATTATTCTGGCGAAGGCTACGCCCGAAAAGTTCGACGTGGTCAGTACGTTCAAGCCGGCATTTCAAGAACGCGAGAGCTGGGCGCACCCCGTGATCGCGGGCGGCAAACTGTATCTGCGTGAACAAAACAAGCTGATGTGCTACCAATTGAAATAGTGGCAATTTATCTGCCCACTGCCCTCTTGGTGTCATCCAATCGTCGGGCTGACGATAAGTTTTAGCCAGCGAGAATCTACTGGCGTTGAAGTTTGGCTTTGCAGTTGGAAATGGTATGGCGGACATCGGTGTATTGAAAACTTGGCCAGTCGTTGCATCAATGAATGGGCGTGTGAGGAACATGACACGCAACAGCGACGTCGATGGTTTTCAGGTTCGCAATGGCAAGGCGGGCAGCGGCCTAGTCACTTTCATTTCGATAGCGTTGTGTTTGCTCTTCATTTGTCAGCCTGCTTTGGCCGACGAAAACGCAAGTGAATTTGATTTGGCGGTTCGCGGTACGCAGCCGCTTGATCCAGAGGCGGAGCGTTTGACGTTCGTATTGCCTGAAGGTTTCGAAGTCACGCTGGTCGCGTCAGAACCAGACATCGACAAGCCCATGAATATGTCGTTCGATGCGAAAGGACGCTTGTGGGTTTCCAGCAGTGTTGAATACCCCTATGCCGCAACTACGGATGCGGTGCCTCGCGACACGATCAAGATTCTTGAAGACACCACCGGCGATGGTCATGCCGACAAAATCACCACTTTCGCTGACAAACTGAACATCCCGATGGGATTGTATCCGTACCGCGATGGAGTGATTTGCTTTAGCATTCCCAACATCTTGTATCTTCGTGACACCGATGGCGATGGCAAAGCTGACCTGCGGGAGGTGTTGTATGGTCCGATGGATACAACTCGCGATACTCACGGAATGTGCAACGCGTTCACGCGGGGCCTCGACGGATGGTTGTACGCCTGCCACGGTTTTAACAACCAGACGACGGTAGCCGGGCGTGATGGGCACCAAGTGACCATGCACTCGGGCAATACGTTTCGCATGCGTCCCGATGGGAGTCGCGTGGAACATTTCACCCATGGACAAGTCAATCCATTCGGGATGGCCATGCGACCCGAAGGCGATCTTTTTACGGCGGACTGTCACACCAAGCCGATCTCGCTACTGCTGAAAAACGGTTATTACGAGAGCTTTGGAAAGCCTCACGATGGCCTCGGGTTTGTTCCCAACATGATGGAACACCTGCACGGATCAACGGCGATCGGCGGTATTGCTCTGTATCATGCGTCTGAGTTTCCGGACGCTTTTTACGGGAATTCATTTCACGGCAACGTGATGACGAGTCGAGTGAATCGGAACTTCATCCAACAAGTCGGTTCGTCATTCGCCGCGATAGAGCAGGCGGACTTCCTGGTTTCCGGAGACCCATGGTTTCGTCCTGTCGATCTGCAGGTCGGGCCTGACGGGGCGTTGTATGTAGCAGACTTTTACAACCGCATCATTGGACACTACGAAGTCCCGTTGACTCACCCCGGTCGAGATCGACACCGTGGCCGCATTTGGAAGATTGCATACGTCGGAAACGCCCAACACGAGAACGAGGAACTTGAGAACGCGAACCACGATGACGCAACACAAAAGAGCGAGAAAGCCGATGACGCCGATCGCGTTGGTCGGGAACGTCACGACGTTTCTCATCCCGGCTTCGTTCATTCCAACGTCAATCATCACAATCCATCGGAAGTCGCTCAACGACCTTGGGAGCGCCACAATATCTCGACGCTGGACGATGCGATTCAATCGTTGACATCAGAGAACTTGGTAGTGAGGATGCTGGCGACCGATGCGCTGACCGATCGTTGGTCCGATGAGGTCCCCGAGCGTTTAAGCGAAGTTCTGCGTTCGTCACGGAATCCTCATGCAATTGTTCACGCCGCTTGGGTGCTCTTTCGCCGTCAACGATTGTCCGATGCAGAAATCCGCCGTCTGGTTGAGTCCAGTAGCTCATTCGTTCGTACTCACGTCTATCGAATCTTGGGTTGCGCTTCCGATCCCTTCGGAGATACGTCGAAGTTTCTGCTGGCCGGTGTCCGCGATTCTGATCCGCTGGCTCGACGCGCCGCTGTAATGGCGTCGGCTGTGCACCCCGATCGTTCGTTGGTCGAACCGTTGTTGAAACTTCATCGCGACACCAGCGGCGAGGATGTTCATCTGAAGCATGCAATACGAATGTCGCTCAAGGCCCATCTTCAGAATGATGCTTGGTTTCTGCAGACGGTTTCTAGCCTTGCTTCGGAACACCGAAAGTTACTCGGAGAGATTTGCCTAGCGATCAAGACGGAGCCGGCAGCGGAGTTTCTTGTTTCGGAACTTCAGCAGATAGCGTCTGAGTCACCTCAGGATCTGTCAAAGTATGTCGGATATGCAGCAAGGTATGCACCGTTGCCCAGGATCCCCGATGTGGTCGCGATTGGGAAAGTTCACTACGGCGGCGATGCTCAGACACGAGAAGAACTGCTCACGACGATTCGAAAGGCCGTTGAGCAGCGTGGCGAAGAACTTCCCACTGCGGTGCGAGATTGGGCGGTCGAACTTGCATCGCAACGACTCGCGGTTGCCGACCTAGATGCTTCCGTCGTTCCGATAGCTTGGACTTCGGTTCAAAGCGAAGTAACGGACTCGACAATTTGGAATGTTTCAACGATCCGGAATTCAGCCGACGGTGAAGTCGGCAGCCGGTTGCACAGCAGCTTTCCGGCAGGTGAATCAAAGACCGGGGTACTCCGTAGTGCCGCATTCAAACTTCCAAAGTCGTTCCAGTTCTATATGGCGGGACACGATGGCGACCCTGGGCAACCCATCGGAAGTAAGAACTTTGTTCGTGTTTGCGAAGCCGCGACCGGGAAAACGCTGAATCAATGGAGCCCACCTCGTGCGGACATCGCTCAAGCGATCAACTGGGAAAGTGGCGACAGCGAAGGGAAAGATGTTTACGTTGATTTGGTCGACGGTAACGACGCAGATGCCTACGCTTGGATTGCTGCGGGACGATTTTCGGTCGGCGGACTAAACCCACTTCGGTTGACTGAGGATTGGGGCCGTGGCGCAGAAATCGTTGCCGAGTTTCAGCTTTTCGAACTTCGTGAAGCTCTTGTATCGAAACTCCGTAACGGTTTAACAGCGGGTGCAGTTGCCAATGATTTGTCAAAGGCAGTGGTCCGTATCGATGGTCCCAACGCGATCAAGTTCACCTTTGTCGAGTCGCTTTCCATTTTTTCGATACAGGGTGAACTGCGACAACGCATTGTCGATCACATCATCAACGAGACGACCGAAAACGACGCTGACACTCTGATGGCAGAAATCATGGGGCGAGCCAGTTTTCCCGATCAGCGTCGACTCGCAGATTCGCTGGTGTCCGACGCGACGGGCGCTGACTTGTTGCTTCGGATCATCGAAGCTGGAAAGGGTTCGGTGCGATTGTTAAAAGAGCCTGCGATCGATGCCAAGCTTTCAACCGTTCTCGACGAAACAAGTCGCCAGCAAGTTAAGCAACTTGTCGCGTCGTTGCCCGAAAGTGACGACGCGATTCCTCTTTCCATCGAGCGAATTAAGAACTCGTTTGTTTCCAATCCTAGTGATGCAGTCGCTGGACGAAAGGTGTTCAAAGGCAACTGTAGTGTTTGCCATCAGGTTGCAGGTGAAGGAAAACAGGCCGGTCCCAATTTGGACGGGATCGGCAAACGGGGACTCGACCGCCTCCTTGAGGACATACTTATGCCCAATCAGAATGTCGATGTGGCGTTTCGATCGTCGCTTGTTCTGACGGACGATGGAGTCGTCCAGACTGGATTTGTCAAACAGACCGACGGCAATGGGGTGATCTTGATCGATAGCAAGGGTGTCGAAAGGCAGATCGATTCGTCCTCGATTGAAGAACTAAGAATGACAACGATGTCACCGATGCCGTCAAACTTGCATGAGGCATTGTCATCGCAACAAATGCTTGACTTGCTGTCGTATCTGTTGTCGTTGCCCTAGCATCCAACCGGTAGGGCAATTCGATTAATGGCTTTGCCAACTACTTGTTCATCTCACGTTGCAGCCATGCTCGGGCGTAAGCCCAGTTGCGTTTGGTCGTTCTAGGAGAAACTCCCTGTACCTCGGCAGTTTCATCGATCGTTAAGCCGGTGAAGTATCGTAGTTCGACAAGTTTGGCGAGGTCAGCATCTTCGATGGCAAGTTTGGTTAATGCATCATCGAGTGCGAGGAGTTCGTCAACATCATCGGCTACGACGATCGCAGCATCTTCGTCCAACTCACGACGAACATAGTCGCCCCCGCGTTTGTTTCGGCCACGTCGTCTCGCATTGTCAATCAAGATCCTTCGCATGGCCTCGGCGGCGGCGGCAAAGAAATGGCCACGACTGTCCCACTTTTGCTGATCTTCGCCACCGACCAAACGTAGAAACGCTTCGTGGACCAACGCGGTTGGTTGAAGTGTATGACCAGACTTTTCGTGGTTCATTTTGCTAGATGCCAATCCACGAAGTTCTTCGTAAACCAGCGGCAACAACTCGCTCGCCGCGTGCCGGTCACCTTCATGGATCGCAGATAAAATTCGAGTGACGTCGCGGTTCATAGATGCAAATCCCAGCGTTGACCTTGCGCCATACCTAAGCGAAGGGTTCACCGTCATCTTCACCAACTCACCGGATATATTCAAGGTTGGCGATTTTGCGGTGACACCATTAATTGGCGAGACTGGTCTAACAGAAGCGCCGGGAACGCGCTTGCCAGCGAACGGGGAACACGCTCGCTAGGAAAATCATCTTGTGATGGTCGTGTTCAACTCGCCTGCGTTAAATGTCGTTAAGGATCACAGTTGTATCCAAATCCCCACCAGGGAGCGTAGAACGATCCTCGTCCAAACTGACTCTCACCCCGGCAAATGTCTTTTGATCGAACAGGTGTTGCGGACTATCAGTTCGACGGCACAAGTGCATAAGAAATATTCGTTCTTTGTATCGTGCTAGGCAACGCGATCGAGAAAGTTACCGGATGAACTGAATTGTGATCCAAACGCTTTTTCAAAGGTGGCAACGTCAATGCCGTGTTCCTGGAGGACCTCAGTCATTGCCGAACGCATGGAATCGGGTGTCGTTCCAGTTGCCTCATTGGAACTTGTTTCGGTGATTGCTTGGATCATTTCAGAAAGTAAAAAATCGAGGCTGCTCTCGTCAACATTTGCAGCTAAAAGCGCAGACTCAACCGATGACGTGTCGTCGCTGTCCGGCTTCGGTCCTCGAGGGGGAGGCCCGGAAGGACGATTTGCCTTCATTGCCTCATCAAATTCGCTCGCATCGATTCCGTTCGCCTGAAGCACTTCTTCGACGGCGGACTGAATCGCAGTTTTACCTTCGGCGCCCGACAAGCCATCCGTGCTTGTACCGGCCACGGCTTCTTCGATTTGACTGAGCACGCTTGACGCGGTCGACTCGTCAACACCAACGTCTTCCAACGCTTGAGCAAACGCTTGTTGTTTGCCGTTGGGTGGTGGTCCTTGGGGCCGCCCTGTGAAGGACGTTTGTCCGGTATACGATGCTGATGCTGACGAAACATTCATGGGACGCTCGTTGAAATTGGTAAAAGGTTGGTTGTCTCGCGATGCAAGATGTCGCGATCCGATAACCGTCCTTTCGTGCAATTAGCTCGAACGTCTTGCGTCAAAAATGGCCGGATTAGCCATGTTTTGACAGGAAATCCAGGCCGAAAATATTTCCCGTAAAAGACCCGAATTACGTGACACCCTAGCGTGCCAGAAGTCGCATTGGTCGGTGGTGGTTACCCGAATGAATCTTTCGACTAGGAATTTCAACGATGCGATATTACCTTCCGCTGTTTGTTGTTTGCGGTTTGCTTGCGACACCCGTTCTCGTATCGGCACAGCCTCCCGGACGCGGTGGGCCACCGGGAGCGGGCGGACGAGGCGGTTCGCCTTTGGAAATGATCAGCGAACTCTTTGACCGCGCCGATACGGATCAAGATGGACAGCTCACCAAGACAGAACTCCAGGCGGCGATGCAATCCCAGCAAGGGGGCCGCCGTCAAAGACCGGGTGGCCCGCCGCCGAACGAAGCACAAGCGGATCAGTGGGGCAATCCTCAAGGACCACGCGGTGGCGAAGAGCATGGTCCGCCACCGCGTCCCGGCCAAGTGCTTCCCGATTTTGTCTCGGAGTCGCTCAACCTAACTACCAAGCAAACCCGTCAACTCGCAGCGCTGCAAACGGAAGTCGACAAACGACTCGCGGCTATTTTGACGGACGAGCAACAACAGCAGCTTCTAAACCAACGACCGCCCCATGAGCACGGAGACGGCGAGCACGGCGACGGCGAGCACCCTCATGGCGGTGGCGATCGTGAGATTGGTCGTCCGCAGCGTCCGCAGTAGTCATTATCGTTGGTGATGTTTCACTAGCCATGTTCGTTTCCCCAACCTGATTAAGTTCGATGTCAAAACGTATCGTCATTGTTGCGATGTCTGCGATCGCAACCGGTGTGGTCGCCGTGGTCGTAGCGCAACCTCCGCCGCGATTGCATCGTGTTATCGCGAAGGGGCAGTTGCAGAAACGACCAGCGACATCGACGCCGGTCATTGCCAATGGAGTGAAGATCGAAATCATTGGCGATGATCGAGTTATCACGTCCAATGGAGTACCCAATCATAAAACGGGTGAGTTTCCAAATAACGGAAATCCCAATCGGATTAGTGCTCAGTCGCACGTTTATCGAGTTCCAGCGAATCCCAGTATCGCCGACCACACCACGCCCATGCATGGGGAATTTGGTGTCGCGATCAACGGCGTTCCCTTTGATCCTGGGGCTGGTGAGTTCTACGATGGCGAACCGGGCTGGCAATACGAACCGCTTTCCGGCGCGATTGATTTAGGAATCGATGTTTCGCATGCCCATGTGCAACCCACGGGCAAGTACCACTATCACGGTCTGCCGACTGGGCTTATCGATTCGGTCAAAGTTGAGGCTGGAGCTCACTCGCCTTTGGTTGGATGGGCTGCGGATGGATTTCCAATTTACGCTGTCTATGGATACAGCGATCCCAAAGACGCAGCGTCGCCAGTTCAAAAGCTAACATCGAGTTATCAACTCAAGCCGGGTCAACGACCAGGTGGGAATGCACCTGGTGGAGCGTATGATGGGACGTTTGTCGCCGACTATGAATACGTCGAAGGTTCAGGAGACCTCGATGAATGCAACGGACAGTGGACGGTCACACCCGAGTATCCCGATGGCACCTATGCGTACTTCATGACCGAGCAGTGGCCGGTGGTTCCGCGGATCTATCGTGGTACGCCTTCAGAAGATTTTCGTCATGGTCCGGGCGGCGGTGGAATTCGGAATGGTTCCGGAGCCAGAAATCGTGGCCCGGGTGAGCCGATAACAGAAGCACGCGGCCAAAGTGTTCGAGAGCAAAATCGCTGGCATCCAAATGGACGTGGCGGACCGCGGCGAGGCGGACCACCACACCCTGAACCGCCACGACCTGGGCAGGTGCTTCCTGAGTTTGTCGTTGAATCATTGAGATTGTCCGACGACCAAAAACAGCAGCTCTCAGCACTGCAGCAAACCGTGGATGATGAGCTGGCCAAGATCCTGACACCCCAACAGCGTCAACAGCTCGAATCACCAAGTGGCTTCGGCCCGCCGGGAAGTTTTGGCCCGCCAAGTGGCTTCGGCCGGCCAGATCGATTGGACTCGCCTGGTGATTTTGGATCTCCTGGTGATCGCGGTTCAGGACGCGGCGGACCACTTCGACGCCGTCCTCAATAGAATGAGCTTTCACGTCGCTTCACTTGCCACTCGTTCCGATTCGAGCGAATCGAGAACCACCAAAGACCCTAGCGGTTTACGTTACGCTTACGGTTTCTATGACCAAACTCACTGAACGAGCGATCTTTCTGCAAGCGATCGAAGAGGAAAACCTCGACGATCGCTCGGCCTATTTGGACGACGCCTGCGGAGATGACGTCGTGTTGCGAGCCAGCGTGGAATCGCTATTGAAAGCTCATGAAGGGCCAGCCAAGCTACTCGATCAACCCATAGGACGCGGGCAAGGGATTGTCGGGATGGCTGCGACCGAGGTAGTTGAACCGATTGAGCATATTGGCATGAAGCTAGGCCCCTATCGGTTGATGGAGCAGATCGGAGAAGGTGGTTTTGGATTGGTTTTTGTCGCGCAACAAGACAAGCCAGTTGAGCGAAAGGTGGCACTGAAGCTAGTGAAACCAGGCTCGGGGTCCAAGGAGGTGATTGCCCGATTCGAAGCCGAGCGGCAAGCCGTCGCAATGATGAATCACCCCAACATCGCGCAAGTTTTTGATGCCGGCGTGACCGCCGACGCTCGTCCTTACTTTGTGATGGAACTAGTTCGAGGTCTACCGATCACCGAGTTTTGTGACAATCACGAACTTGACATTCAACAACGCTTAAGTTTGATGATCGACGTCTGCTCGGCCGTCCATCACGCGCATCAAAAGGGTGTCATTCACCGCGACATAAAGCCGTCTAATGTCATGGTCACGCTTCATGATGAAAAGCCAGTCGTAAAGGTGATCGACTTTGGAGTGGCCAAAGCAATTGGGCAAACGCTCACCGACAAGACGATTTACACGCGATTCTTTTCGATGATCGGTACGCCGCTATACATGAGTCCCGAGCAGGCCGAAATGAGCGGCCTCGATGTCGACACTCGCAGCGATATCTATTCGCTCGGTGTGCTGCTTTATGAACTGCTGGTCGGAACCACGCCCTTTGATCGCGAGCGACTGGATTCGGCCGGTTATGACGAACTGCGTCGGATTATCCGAGACGAAGATCCACCGCGGCCGAGTACGCGTTTGTCAACGCTTGGGGATACCTTGTCGACCGTTGCCACGACTCGTCGGGTTCAACCAACGCGTTTGGCGATGTCTATTCGTGGCGACTTGGATTGGATCGTGATGAAAGCTCTCGAGAAGGATCGAGGTCGCCGATACGAATCCGCAGCGGCGTTCGCGGCTGATATCAAACGTTTCCTTCAATCCCAACCAATTGATGCTCGCCCTCCATCGCGACTCTATCAATTTCAAAAGTTTTCGCGTCGCCATCGGGCTGCGATCATTACCGTATCCTTAGTGGGGATAACGATGCTGATCGGTACCGCCGCCAGTCTTTGGCAAATGAACGAAGCGATTGAACAACGAAACCAGAAAGAGCAAGCACTTCGTCAGGCCAACGAAGCGAAGCTAAAGATCGAACAGTTTTCCGAAAACATTACGCGAGCGAACTCGTTGATCGCTAGTGCTCAATCGCACGTCAACGCTGGCCGCATTGACGCTGCGAAACTGGATTATGACGACGCTGTTTTGCAGCAGCCGAACTATTTTCAGCCGTGGGTGGCTAGAGCTCAATTTCACACGGGCCGACAAGCATGGTCGGAAGCAGCACAGGACTATTCAGAGGCACTTTCTCTCGGTGCTCCCACGGATACATCTTCATGGTGGGGAACACCCACTTTGTTCTTATTGACAGGGGATGCGGATCAGCATCGCGAGATGTGTCAGCGGATGGACCGACAACTTCGTGAACTGGATGACAAGCCGGAATGGGAGCTACTTAGAGATGTGTCAGCATCAGGGAGCTACGAGTATTCCATTTCGCGGAAAGAATTGTCACGGTTGGTTGAAAGCTGGCTTGAGTACAACGAGCAGGCGGAAATGTTTCAGCGACACCGTCCACCACGTCCCGAGCCATTCGGACCCGAGCCATTCGGACCAGACTCGTTTAGTCCTGACTCGTTTAGTCCTGACTCGTTTGGTCCTGACCGAAGAGGCCCGGAACAGCGACGTCCGGATCAGCGACGTCCGGATCAGCAACGTCCGGAACGGCGGGGTGGCGGGCAAGCGAGACCACCGCTTCCGCGTGAAGTTTGCCTGTACATCGCAGGAATGACACATCTGCGATCCGAGAACTACGAACTGGCGATTGAGCGATTGACGGAAGCCCACGCTGACACCCGCTGGCCAGCACGCGATTTGACGTCCGCCCCCAGTGCGATCGCCTACGCAAAGCTTGGCAGGATTGAGGAAGCCGAAGCCGAGTTCGCGAAATCCCAGTCGGCGGTTGTACGTCCGTCTCGTAATGAATTCAACGACAACTTTCGACCCCCGAATTCGCCGTGGTTTGACATTGTTGAGATGAAAGTCATGCAAGCCGAAGCGGGACGTCTATTCGATTCGGCCGGTTCCTTCCGGCCGAACTAGTTCGTTACCAATCGTTCGAACAAACAACTAGCCTGACGCTTAGGAAAGAACGAATCAGACGATCACTCGGAAGTCCATATCGCGATATTGCTCATCGCCGCTTGCCAGTTGAACATCTAGAGAATCGCTTCCCGCAACGATGAATGCGTCCGTCGCTGCAAGGCGAACGGTATACGATCCCGATTGATCGAAGTCCGCAAAGGTGTAGTTCCCTTTGTCGTCGGTGATCTCAGTAGCAACAACAACCCCATCACTATCAAGCAGCTCAACCGTGACCCCGGCAAGACGTTCCCCTTGGTTCACCGGTTGGTCGGGACGACCGTTGGATGAATCTCGCGGTATTCGATTTTCCGGTTGCGATTGGCCATTCAATAGAGGCCCTCGTTGTTCTGGTTGCCTCTGTTGCCCCCGTTGCTCTAGTTGCTCTGGGCCAGGCTCAGTGGATCGCGTCGCACTTGCACCATCGGGACGCGTGGAAGTCGTTCGTGTTTGATCTGCCGCCAAAAGTTCAACGTCCGCATCGCTCACGAAACTAGATTCGGAGGCAATCAGAGCGTCACTAGAGAACGTGGAATCTGCCTGTACGGTAAGAACCGTTCCCGAGACTTCCGGAGCGAAGAAGAATACGTTTTCCTGCAGCGAGTTGATATTCGTGTTTCGCTCAATCACATCCGCTAGCGAAGTGTTTTCGATCTCTCGAATTTCTCTATCGCTAAGCACGTTTTCGTACCAAAAGCGATCACCATCACGCAAACGCTCGAATTGATCCGAGATAATCGTGGTCGCCGTCTCACCAAGCGATCCGTTTTCGGTGTGGTCTTCAGCAAGCAATCCTACCCACAAATCGATGTTGTCCACATCTCCGTAGAGTGACTCTAAGTTGGCTTGCACATCAGGGTCGCTGGAAATTTGATCGAACGATTCAACCGCGTCGAGTCCGTAAGCTACCCGAGTTGAGTTGTAGTCGGCCAACCCGTGATCGCGACCGCGTTGAATGTTCAGCGACACCAAATCTAAGCCGCCGGCGCCGGGAGGTCCGAACAGGAAGTTTCGCAGTCCATCGACGACTTGCAGATCGATCTCTTGGGAAAGCGTCGACGAAGCGTACTTCAGAAACGAGTCGATGCCGGTTTCCTCTAGTATTTGCGGTTGAAAGAATGCGTTTGCAAGTGCGATCGGTTCCGCGACGTCCTCGCCATCGTTGCCCACCAATCGGAACTCATCATTAAGCGTGGAGTGTCCAAAGCGGAATGCAGCGGTCGAAAACTCATTGGCGATTGATGGATCAACCGACGAATCGTAGCCGGTGTACTGCGACAAAGCGTCTTCACCCAGCAATGCGGGAAGGTACTCGTTGTAGGTGATGGACTGTATTTCAGCGATCACCGTTGCTCGAGCCGCCTGGAAGATATCTTCATCGGAAAGATCCGGATTCGCCGCTGAAATTTCATCAGCTAAACGGTTATGTTCGCGAACGAATAAAGCTTGCATCGACGTCAATACGACGTTCTCGGCGGCACGAATGTCACCCGCAAGAACGCCACCAATATCGTCAGTCGGCAACAATCCATCGTCGGTTAGCAACAATCGACCGCCGACAAACTCGCGAAGCGCATCCGATGTTTCTTGGTCGCTACCGTAGACCTGAGATCCATCGACCCAAGCGGTGATAGAGTTTACTTGTTCGGCCGGGTTATCCGTCGAGGTCCCGGTGCCTTCGGCGATAGCGGATCGCGTCAGACTGATCGTTTCCTCACCGGTCGAAAACGGATCGAACAAAGGATCGCCCAGCGGAACCGTGATATCAAACGACACCTCGTTTTCCTCGTCTGCTGGCTCAAGCGAAAGATCGATGTCGTGATCCAAGAACTGGCCCCACGCAAAAACGAAAGAAGTTAGGTTTCGTTCATTGGTGGTTCCTTCTGGATCAGCAGCGGAAAGTGTATTGCTGATCTCTCGGGCACTAGGGCGGTCGTCACCCGCGGGTTCGAAAATGCCGTCGGCATAATCGTTCTCGGCAACACGCAGCAAAGGGGTGTCAGCGGATCCCAAATCTGGGTTTTCGAGATTGTTGCCCGTACCATCGATAGAACGAACTTCGGTTGTTTCCGCAGAGGGTGTTTCATCGGTTGGCGACGGTGTTTCGTCCGTTGACGGGTCATCGGTTGGCAGGTCGGTCGGAAATTCGGTCGGGCGGTCGCCGGGGCGGTCGATGCGGTTCTGTTCACGACTAAGCCGATTGATAACCATCAATGCGTCAAGCGCCGAATCGCGTCCGTCATTGTTGACGTCCGTCATGCGGCCAGGACCGCGTTGCGACGTGGCTTGATCGTTGCGTGTCGCATCGTTGATGCTGTTGCCATCCAGACTCTGACGATTCATTTGGTTGATAATCGTCAACGCATCTAGCGCCGATACGACGCCATCTTCGTTAACGTCTTCCGGCATAATTTCATTGTGAAATAGATTGGCGGCAAGCAATTGGCGAGACTCAAGCGTTTCCGGCGTGAGCCTTCGTCGCTGCGATTTTCGCTTTTGGGACTTTGTTTTTTTACTTTTCTGAGATGAGTCTTGAGGGCATCCTGTCCAGCGATTCCAGAGCTTAGTCATGGTGTCACCTGTGAATTTGAAGAGTCGAGAGAAGAGAAGCCACCGGTACCACATGGGAAACGCACGGCACGGAGGCTCAGTTCATAGGTACGGAATCTTCCCGAAAACGTCACATTTGGGGCCGAGAATCGTCCTAAGAGAGTGAGGAGGTGAGTGTTGGTCGCTTTTTTTCTCCTGTTTCACGTTTCTAATGGCCCGGTAAACGTACCGATGACGCATAGGGTTAGTGAGAGAGGAAGTTCATTCCTGGGAGTGCAAAAGATCGCATTTTCCAGGGTTTTAGTAGTCACGGGCACAAACACTCGCACGCCCTATTCGCTAATCCTTGCGTGATTCCCCATGCGCGAGATCCCCAGCACTCAAAAGCCCCCAGCACTCAAATCTTCCAGCACTCAAGATCTCCAGCCCGCGTGCGTTTTAATTAAGGGACATTCCATGTCAGTCGATGCCACTGAAAAAAGTAGCTCAGTCGAGGAGATGATCGCACGCGTTCGCAGCGGAAGTGTGGAATCACTGGGGGATCTGTTGCAGGTGTACCAAAGTTACTTAGGTGTCCTTGCAACCACTCAAATTGACGGTCGACTTCGGCGACGAATGAGCGCTTCTGATTTGGTGCAAGAAACCATGCTCGCCGCTCACCGAGACTTCCACCAGTTTCGCGGAGGTAGCGAGGGTGAACTGGTGGCTTGGCTAAGGCAAGTGTTGAGCAATTGTCTTAGCCACGCCGTAGAAAGAAATATCTATGCCAAGAAGCGTGACATCCGTAGAGAGGTCGCGTTGGACACGATGGCGAAGAAGCTGGACGACAGCATGGCGAGGCTTTCCCATCTCGTCGCTGATAACGGTGCGTCCCCGAGCGAAGTGGTCCAGCATCGCGAATTGGCGACCGAGTTGTCCGATCAACTTGCTAAGCTAAAGGACAGCTATCGCGATGTGATCGTCTATCGGAACTTGCAGGGACTCTCGTTCGATGAAATCGCTCAACGGATGGAAATCAAGTCTGGGGCGGCGCGAATGTTGTGGTTGCGAGCGATTGCAAAGTTCAAGGATGTCTGCCAACTCAACGAGCAAGGGGATCTGTCATGATTTCATTGAGCAACGTTTCTGTGAGTAATCCAAATCGACCGCTGTTGTCAGGCGACGGATTCGCCAGTGAAGATGAACCAGCATGCATGCACGGTTTGACAGATGACCAAAAAGAGCAGCTGAGTGTTTTGCTTGAACAGTACATGCTCGCCATGGAAACCGGCTTGCCACCAACGGTCGAGAATCTTACGGCGTCGTGTCCGGAATTGTGCGAACCGCTTCGAGTCTGCGTCGGTGGCCTAGAAAGTCTGCACCGCATGGCCGGTGGGCAATCGACTCCATTTTCAATTCAAGATGAAATGGCCAACGAAGACCCAGAAAATCAACTGGGTGACTTTGTGCTTCATGAACCCATCGGTCGAGGCGGAATGGGAGTTGTCTATCGAGCCACCCAAAGGTCACTTCGCCGAACGGTAGCCATCAAGATACTGCCGCTCGCAGCCGTTTTGGATCCTCGTCAACTCACGCGGTTTCGTCACGAAGCCGAAGCAGCGGCCGGATTGCAGCACCCCAATATCGTGCCCGTGCATGCCATCGGTTGCGAGCGGGGCGTTCACTTTTATGCGATGCGCTATATCGATGGCGAATCGCTGGGGCAATGGATTGAGCGACAGGAATCGCAGTACAGCGATTGGCAGGAATTGGTTCGGTACGCGATCCAGGTTGCCGAGGGAATTCAGGCTGCTCATGAATTCGGCATCGTCCACCGCGATATCAAACCGTCGAACTTACTGCTCGACGGCCAAGGAAAAGTTTGGATCGCGGATTTCGGTCTGGCTCGAATTCAATCAGACGTGTCGCTCACCGGATCGCGAGATGTGGTGGGAACGATCCGCTACATGAGTCCCGAGCAAGCGTGCGGTGATTCGGCAATCGTTGATGGCCGCACCGATATCTACTCGCTTGCCGCAACACTGTACGAGTTGTTGACACTGCGTGCCGCACACGACAGCGACGATGCGGCAACGATCCTACGGCAAATGGATGAAGATTCGCATACTTCGATGCGGCACTTGCGTCCTGATTTGCCACGCGATCTAGAAACAGTTGTTGCCAAAGCAATGGCGCGGAAGCGTGATGACCGCTACGAAACAGCCAGTCACTTCGCCGATGACCTGCGACGGGTATTAACCGGCGAACCAACCATCGCTCGACCGCCCACGGCGATGGACAAGTTGGTTCGTTTAGCCGCAAATCACCGCTCGGCCGTCATGACGACGCTGCTCATTGGAGTCTTGGCACTCGCCGGATTCGCTATCGGAACGACGAAGCTGGCCGCCGAAAAACAAGTCTCCGATGCATTTGCGGCACAGTCCCAGCGAGACAAGGCGATCACGCGCGAGGCCGTGGATCGTTTAGGCGTTCAGATTTCTGAACTACTCGCTGACATCCCCGCCGCAAACTCGGTTCGGCATCGGTTGCTTTTGGAGACTTTGGAATACTACCAACAAATCGCAAAGAACTCAGAGAGCAACATCCCCAGCGAAGATCAGCAATTCGATCTCGCAATCACCTATGGCAAAATGGGAGTCTTTCAAGGTGAGCTTGGCCAAGCGACGCAAGCGATCAAGTCGCTGCAAGAATCAGAACGCATTTACGCTGCTCTGAGCCAACAGTCACCACGCGATGACAAGATCAATTTGCAGTGGTCAATCAGCCAAAATAATCTCGCCCAAAGATTGGCCCAATCCGGTGATCTGCAATCGGCTGGCCATTGGTTCGCCAAAGCGATAGAAACGCAAAATCGACTCGGCGCCAAAGTGGAACTGGCGCGAACGCTTAACAATCTTGGCGGCATGTTGGCCGATGCTGGTAGGATTGAAGAGTCCCAGGACGCATTCCAAAAATCTCTCGGCTTACTTTCTGATTCGGACCAGCACGCTTCGCTTCAAGCGACGATCGGTTCTAATTTGGCTGGGTTGCTTGCCAAGCATGATCCTATGCGAGCAACTCAGTTGGCCAAGAATTCGCTTGAGCAACAACTCGATTTATTGGAACGTGATCCAAGCGATCCCAAGCAAGCGACTCAAGTTATGTTAACGCTCAACACATTAGCTACTTCGTTAACTCAAGTTGCCGACCACCGTGGTGCCGTCGAATCACTCCAACAAGCGGTCCAGATTGGCCAACAACTTCGCACGCGTTGGCCCGACCAACCAACCTACCAACGCGACCTTGTGCTTAGCCTTAACCAACTGGGGCTTGCCCTTTCGGCAACCGGCGATCTGACTCAGGCCTGCCGAGTGCTTGACCAAGCCGTCCAGCATGGTCAATCGCTCAATCAAGCCTACGCCGCAGATGCGGAAGTTCAGAGCATGCTTGGCGGATTACTCAATAACTTGGCGTTTCTAAAACAGAGGCTTGGTGATCATCGGTCGGCGAAACGACTCTATGAAGATGCGATCAAACATCAGCAGGTCGCCATCGGGTTGGCTCCCCAGAGTCCGCTGTACCAAGCGTCGCTCAAAACACAGCAACACAACTTGAAGAAATTGCGAGGTGAATCATGAACGACAATCATGAACACCGAGTCCTTCGTATTGAATCGCTTGAGAGTCGATCGTTGTTGGCGGGGAATTTATTTGCCGGTGCAGAGTTCACCCGAGAATTGTTTGGCGACGATTATGAACCCGCGAGGGATGGTCGCGACCGAGATTCACATCGTTCCCAAGAGGTGAGAGTCGATCGATCTTCCCCGGAACGTTCGGCTTTCGATCGATCGAAGCAAAGTCGATCCAACGATGATCGCGCCGTCACTTCGAGAGTCGAATCGCGTTTAGAATTGGTCCAGGAAGTACAGACCCCGACGCAAGTCATCGTCTTCGTTCCTACGGTGCGCGATACGGTTGCGGTGAATCAATCCGCGAATGTCGGGTCGAGCGGTTTGGTCGCTTCGGTTGCCCCGGCGGATAATTCTGCCGTGGATGTCGCCCTGGTGTCGTTGTGGGATTCAAGCGCCGTTGATGCCATCGATGCCGACGAAGAGTCGTCAAATGCGATTGAACAAGCTGATCCAAGGATGTTGGGGGAAGTGTCGACGGACTCGCCGGTTGCGTCCTTTGCCGACCCTGCCGATCCCGACGTTTCGCTGGAAAGACCATGGTTTGCCGAAATTGGAATGGGTGGCATTGAACGAGCGATTGATGACGGACTGATTGAATTGTCGCCCTTTGAGTTGGACCTGGCGCTTCAGGATCTTAGTGGTCAAGGCAGAGAATCTTGGCAGGTCGATGCGATCACCGTTCCCCGAATAAGGTCGATGATTGAGCGCGCTGCGTTTCTGGAAATCGAATCAGCCGACTTGATGATGCAATCGTGGGATGCCCGTCCCGGCGGACTTATTGCGATCGACCGTGTCCTCTTGCCTCAGGCTACCTACTCACCCATCAACGGATTGCTTGACGTGCGACTTGAATCAACGCTAATGTTGCACCGATCGTTAGAACTGATGGCTAGTGGCGATGGTCAGCCTGTTTCGGACGTGGTCCTTGATGCGATCATGGCGTCGCTCAACGAAGTTGCCGAATCCGAAACGCAGCCTGTCACCAGTGTGAAGTCAACGCGTATTACCGCGATCGCATTCCCCGCCATCGCGGTTCTGACTGGCGTTGCGATGGCGGTGCGACGAAAGCACAAAGACAAACATCCGGCGACCTTCACCGAGGTCAAGCGTCATCGGTCTGTTACTTGAATGCCGATCACGAAATGATTCCATGATCCGCTGAGTATCTAGGTTGCGATGAACTTGCGTTTGTGCGGCTTAGAATTCGAAGCCAATCGTACCGGTACCGGTTGAGTTTCGGTTGAATTGAAATAGCGATCGTCGCCGGTTGTTTTACCAATGTATCCCTGCTTCCGCTTGCGAACCCGTTGCTTGTTGCTCACTGCCCACTGCCCACTATCCGTTGCCCACCGCTTGTTGCCTAATGACTCGATACATCCTTTTTACGCTCTCTGTTTTTCTGTTTTCCACCGTTCTATTAGCCGACGATTGGCCTGAATTTCTTGGCCCGCAAGGAACGGCCCGCAGCAATGAAATCGTGCCGGTATCTTGGAATGACAACACGGGTATCGCTTGGAAAGTTGATTTGCCTGGGTCGGGATCATCGAGCCCCATCATCGTTGGCGGTCGCGTAATCGTCACTTGCTACATCAAGGGCGACAATCCAAGCCGGCAAGTGCTTTGCTTTGACAAGACGACCGGCAATCAAGTTTGGGTCGTCGATTTTCCCATCGACTATCGCGAGGATGGATACCAGGGATATATCACCGAACACGGCTATGCAAGTAACACTCCGGTCAGCGATGGGGTGAACGTCTACGCCTTTCTCGGCAAAGGTGGTGTTCACTGCATTAGCCTCGATGGCGAAAAGAAGTGGAGTGTCGATGTGGGCAAAGACTCAAGCAATCGACGATGGGGTTCGGCGGCAAGTTTGGTTTTGTTCAATAACAGCGTGATCGTGAACGCGGCGGAAGAAGCGAAAGCGATTCTTGCTTTGGACAAGGCATCCGGCAAAGAACTTTGGCGTCAAGAAGCGGCGATGTTGGAACTGACCTACGGAACGCCACGGATTGTCGAGCTTGACAACGGCGAAAGCGAATTGGTGATTAGCGTTCCTGGAGAAATTTGGTCGATGAATCCCGTCACGGGAAAGCTGAAATGGTACGCCGAGTCTCCAATGACGGGTAACGTATCGCCATCAGTGATCGTGGATGGTGAAACGATTTATAGTTTCGGTGGATACCGCGCTTCAGGCAGCATCGCTGTCAAAGCGGGCGGCGATCAGGATGTCACGGACTCGAATGTCTCATGGACAAACCGATCAAGTTCCTACGTGGCCACACCACTGTTGCATGATGGCCGGTTCTATTGGATCGACGACCGGGGTATCGCTTATTGCACGTCAGCCAAAGATGGCGAAGTCATCTATCGCGAACGGGTTGATAATCTCGAAAATGGACGGCCCGTTTACGCTTCACCTGTTTTGATTGGCGACTACGTATACGTGGTCACGCGACATAGTGGCACTCTTGTTTATGCACCTGGCGACACGTTTGAACCAGTCTCGCAGAACGTGATTGCCGGCGACGACACTGATTTCAATGCCTCGCCGGCGGTCTCCGATGGCAAGTTGTATCTCCGCAGCGATCAGTCGCTTTACTGCATCGCGGACTAGGCAGCGTATTGCCTATTAGCCGTATTGCGTGGCTTGTTGACTAAGGACCGAAGATTACCCGGCCAACTCGGCCACCCGACCGCAACGACGAAGTTATGTTTTCGTCGAAGCGGTGCGAGTCCGTCCGGTGTATTCGCACCAGAGTGCTAACACTTGTGCTTTAAGCATTGCAAGAAAACTTATCGCCTAGCGCGAGAGAATCGTCCTTGGCTGATCGCGCGGCCTAGCGATGCAAACACTGTGTCGACTTGTTGGTGTCGATGGTGACTTCGTTTTCCGAACGAATGGCTCTCGGTTTCATTTTCCGTAAGGAATGAGTCAAACTCATCGAATGAAATGCCGCCATCGGAATTTACGTCTGCGGCAGAGACCTTTGTCCAAAACCGTTCGCTCACTTCCGATTCGACTAGCAGACCATCGGCGTCGGTGTCTTTCGTATCGAAGGATTCTTGTCGAGCGCTCGTGATGGATGTTTCAAGTTCCGCGAGTGTGACAAGACCATCGCTATCCACGTCGACTTCAAGATCGGTAAGCTTATTCCAAAGTCGTTCAGTTACCTCGTCTTCGGAAATGGATCCGCTGCTATCGGTATCAAAGCGTGTCAGGAATGCCTCGGCGTTGCCACCGAACAAACCTGCATGAAGTACGTTCGAGCCATGATGCCGACCACCGTCTTGGCAGTGCTCGTCTTCCGTAGTGTCGGTTTCGTCAGTGTCGGTTTCCTCATCCTCGGTTAGACCACCGTCATCGATTGGGTCAGTGGTCTCATCGTTTTCTTCGCCGGTGTCGTCGTCAGCATCCTCGTCGACACTATCATCCACTTCGTCGATTTCTTCGTCGATTTCACCATCGTTCTCGACATCGGTTTCCACGACAGGCGTTTCGGTGTCGTCTGCCTCATCCACCATGTCTACCGAATCCTCGGCATCACTGCCTTCGTCACCGTCTGCCAGCACGACATCGTCTTCGTCAATCGCGTCCGTCACTTCGGTGGTTTGGTCGGTCATTTCATCCGTTGTGTCGGGAGTCTCGACCGGGTCCACCGAGTCGTCGATTAACATGTCGGCGTCTTCGGTTGCGTCAAGTTCATCAACGGGATCATCGACGTCGGAAACCACTTCCGTGTCGACTTCAACGATCTCCATTTCATCAACTGAATCCGTGGCATCGGTTTCTGAGTCATCCGGAACCGTGATGGATGCCAATGTTTCGCTGCTGCTGTTGCTCATCGCGTTGATAACGGTCAAGGCATCCAGCGCGGTGATGGATCCGTCTCCGTTAACGTCACACAACCCAGTAGATTCGGATTCGCTAGCGTTATCTGTAGACGACGATCGCCCCAACTCGTTCACGATCATCAACGCATCGATGGCTGATGTGTTGTCGTCTCCATTGACATCGGTAGGGTTGGTGTAGTTGTAATCCAGCAGTTCGGCGTCTAAGCGGCCACCATAGCGATGCCAGCGTCCACCACGTCGCCAGCGGTTGCGAGGGAACGGATTGTCGTCCGTATCGCCGGGATCGGTGTCATCGTCGACTTCATCTGCATGGTCGGAATCATCGTCGGTATCGGTCGGTGTTTCGCCGACCGGTTCGTCCTCGCCGATTGGTTCATCCTCGACAGCGGGGTCGTCTTCAACGACGGGGTCTTCGACTTCCGATGCAGGTTCGATGTCGGCAGCGGCGTAGACGGATTGAATAGCCTCGACATCGACATCGCTGAGGCTGCTGAATGATTGGCCGGGCGAAACGAACGGAGCTAGTACGCTACCGATCGTGTCCGTGTGATCGAGGCCGAGTGAGTGACCGATTTCGTGAACGGCAACCCAAACGAGGTCAAAGGCACGGTTGCCCAAGGCATTTCCGACTTCCCATGACTCGGAAATATCGAATTGGATGTCCCCAGCGATGCGTGCCGGATTCACGTCGTCCGGGAAGTAGGCTTGCGCAAGCGTTCTCGCCGTACCGTCGATATTGACGAATGAAATGTCAATGGAATCACTCAGACCAGTTTGATTGGTCGGCGTGAAGGTGATATCAGCGGCGCTAGACCAAGCCGAAAATGCCGTTTCGATCGCAGCGTTCGTTTCGGCTTGCGTCAGTGAATCGGGCGAACCGGTGATTGAGTAGGTCAATTCGGCACTGCCCAGACCGGGCCCATCCCAACCAAAGCTGGCGGCAAGCACACGTCGAGTTTCGAGGGACTGGAGAAAAAGGCGACGTTTCTTGATTTGTCGTTGCTTCATTACGTTCTCGCGGGGGCGTTCGTGGCAGCGAATCCTCTCGTGCCACTGGGATTAGATTGGTATGGTCTTTGACGTTGAGTGCACCCAACGTCACGATCAAAACGAGTCAGTCGAGCGATTCAGTAGTGAGTTTGCTCGTAGAGTTAAGAGAGACCAATGTCGATTGCGACCCGGTGGACGCGATCATTGATTGACCTTCATTTTCGTAACGCTTGGAATCGCGTTTGGCGCGCAAGGCTGCGATCCGCGATTCTCGCTTGGCTCGCTTTTCCTCAGCATTGGCCAAACGTAGCGCCTGCAAGTCTTGTTGTTGCTGGTACTGTTCTTCGGCGGACTGTTGCAATTGTCGCTGACGTGCAGCGTAAAGCTGTTGCTGTTGTGCCCTGTACTGGCTTTGCATGACCAACGCCTGTTGTTGCTGATAGGCAAGTTGCCGTTGGTAGGCTAGTGAAGCCAGAGTGCTGCTGGGGGATGCTAGCGTTGTCCCCGTTTGACCAGGACTGCCGCCTCCCCGGCCTCCCCCTGAACATTGGGCAAAAGCGTCGCCCGATAGCAAGACAAATGCGGACATCGTTGTCGCGAGAACTAAACCATTCCTGAAGTGAGTCAACATGGACCATCTCCCAGTAAGAGCAGAAAAGACAGGACGTTGCGATGGTTCGCTTCGCCCCAGACTTTAAAGGGAGATTTTCAGAGGAGATTGTCACTGGCAATCAGACGATTGTGGAAAATCGTTACCAGCGGGGTTTAACGCTTCCAACGCCAAATGGCATAGAGCCAAATGACACTGAGTCGTCAAATGACGTCGAGCGAGTTTAGACTCGTGAAAGCCAGAGAGACTCGTAAGCCTCAAGTTGCACAGGTTGTTCAGTCGAGTACTGTTTGTCGCTCAGCGTATTTTCGAAGAACCTGGCTAGTCCCGCCGTTCGCAGCAGGTTGCCGTCGATTTGCTGCGGATGCTCAGAGAAATTGGCAACGACCAAAATGCGACTGCCCGCATGGATCCGAGCGAAGCAAAGCAGATGAGGGTTTCCCGTAGCGTAAAGCTGAATGTCCTGACCCGCGAACGCAGCAAGGTGCTTGCGTTTCTCGATCATCCGCTGGAGAGCTCGGAAGATTTGACGCCGAATCGAACGGTCCGCCAAAGCGTCATCCGCATCGAGCGTTTCTTTAAGGTCGTCGAGAAATTCCCAACGCATTTTAGGGCGATGCACCCATCGTGTGTCGCCCGCTTTGGCCGGGTCTTGAACGAATTCATAGTCGTTAAGCATGCCCCATTCTTCGCCCAGGTAAAGCAACGGGATCCCACCGATCGACAGGGTGACGCTTTGCAATAGCAGCATGCGCCGAACGGAAAGTTCGATCTCTCGGTTGTCTTGCAGTTCGATTGCTCGTTCCAGGCCTGCCAAAGAAGCAAGCGTTCCGGCAATCCGCATGTCGCCGGTTTCGTGGTTCTCTTGAAACGGAATGCCTCTCGCAAATGATCCTTCGAATTGGCCGGTATAGAACCGATTAAGGAACTGTCGATGCTCGTAGGCATTGATACCGATGTGGGCTGCGTCTGCGTCATCGAAGGTCCATCCGATATCGTCATGGCAACGCAAGTAGTTGACCCACGCCGTTTGCGGCGGAAGTTTGTGATAGCGAGACAACGACTGATAGAGCAGCGAAGTCTTGCGAGTTGCCAACGATTCCCACAACAACGCCATCAGCGTAGGGTTGTACGAAATCTGGCACTCCTCGGGCGACACGTATTTCAACACGTCCTCGGGATGGACGATGGCCTCGGACTTGAAGATTAAACCGGGAGTCGCGATTCGGGCTAGTCGATTGAAGGCCTGGATCAGTTGATGGGCTTCCGGCAAGTTCTCGCAGCTCGTCCCCATTTGTTTCCAGATGAACGCGACCGCGTCGAGTCGCAAGATGTCGACTCCCGTGTTTGCGATGAAGAACATCTCCTCCGCCATCGCTCGGAAGACGGCGGGGTTGCTGTAGTTCAGGTCCCATTGAAAACTGTTGAACGTTGTCCAAACCCACGCTTCGGACGCGTCGTGCCAAGTGAAACTGCCGCGACGGACCGTTGGGAAGATTTCACGTAGCGTCGCTTGATACTTGTCGGGAATCGTGCGGTCGGGATAGATGTAATAAAAGTCTTGGTATTCGATGTTGCCAGCTTGGGCGAGTTGGGCCCAGCGATGATCATCCGAGGTGTGATTGAACACAAAATCCAGCACCAGCAGAATGCCTTCCTCGTGCAATCGAGCGGCCAGTTCGGTCAAGTCTTCGATCGTGCCAAGTCGTGGATCGACGCTTCGATAATCACTAATCGCATACCCACCATCGCTGTCGCCGGGGCGAACTGCGAACAGCGGCATGAGGTGCAAGTAAGTTAGTCCAAGCTCTTTGAAGTAGCTGATCGAATCGGTCAGCTTATTCAGATTGCCGCTGAACAGATCCACGTACAACGCCCCGCCGACAATCTTCTCGCTATGGAACCATTCCGGATCATGTGACCTTCGGCGATCGGATTCGATCAGGTGTGAAGGTCGCTCAGCACTTGCCTTCGCGGCGGTGAGCAAGATTTGTTCGAGGTGGAAATAGAAGTCGTAACGACCGCCATAGAGTCCGCGCAACAACGCGAACAGCTCTGGCCAAAACTCATTGAGTCGTTTTGTAAAGGCCGTTTGCGCACTTTCATCGACCTCGAGTGCATCAAGGCACTCGGTCACATGAGGCATCAACCTGCGGAGAGTGAGGTCCGCTTCGTAGGCATCGCGAGATACAAAAGTGCGTCCACCGTCGGCAAGATCGAAAGGCGTTTCATTAGGCGTCAATCGAGTCATTGGGGATGCGAATATTCTCTAGAAAGTTGTAGTATTCGATGCCTTCGAGGACACCGCGAGCATGGGAGGTTTCGGCAAAATAAATGCGAGGTTTCCCTCTGAGTCGCTCGAGTTCGTTGTCGTGATTGGCCACTACGACACCCAATGTCCGCCCCATGATCATGCCAGCATCATTGCCGGAATCACCCGCAACCAGCATTTTTTCAGGGGAAAATCCCCATTTGTAAAGCAAATGCCGCATCGAGAAGTCGCTACCGCCTCGAACGGGAACGATATCAAGGTAAGCGTCTAGTGATATGATCACCCTAGCTCGCAATCCGGCCTCGCGCAGCTTTTTCTTGAGTTGCCCCACCGAAGGGGAAATCTCGGTATTGAGCAGATAGCTAATCTTGTATTCGGATTGGTGAATGTCGGATTGCAGTTCCAGCCCTGGTATTTGCTCACACATGGCACGTATTTGCTCGGGTTGCCAAGCGAAACCAATCTGTTTTCGCCAGCTCAAGTCCGGCGTCAGCGTAGGGCCGTAGTGAAGCTGAGTGCCCGCATCGGTGTCAATCACATCGGGACGCGGCAGGTTGAGTTCTTCGATCAACGCCATCGCTGAATCCAACCGCCGACCGGTCGCGATTCCAAAGCCGATGTGATCGTTGTTGGCGATCAAATCCGTGAAGTCTCGAAGCGCATCTTCATCACCCGTCAATGTGTTATCCAAATCAGTGACGATGATGCGATCAAACTGTGGCAAGCGTCGTTGTCTTGCGGTCAGAATCAAGGCCGGCACGGGAGATCGGCGAAGGATGTCGTCGAGATCGCGAATGTAACGACGGGCGTGGTTGTGCCAAGCGTAATGTTTTCGAGTTCCCGCGATGCCCGCTTGCGACCATGCCTTCCAGTTCTCTGGCTCGGTCAACACTCGCAACAATGCGTTCTCGATTTCGTGACCATCAAGCGGGTCTACCAGCAAACCGTTTTCGCAATTAGCGATAATGTCTCGTGGTCCTCCATCGTTAGTTGCAACGATGGGAAGGCCGGTGGCACCCGCTTCCAATAGCGTTAGACCAAACGGTTCAGTTAGAGCTGCGTTCACGAATACTCCGCCTAGCGATGTGGCATGGCGATACAGTTCGGGTACGTCGCTGGGTTGGTGCGTCTTGGGGTAGGCAACCTTGCCGTACAAATCGAAACGGTCAATCTGTTTCCATACATCATTGATGATCTTGGCCTGAGCTTTCGGCAAGTCATCTATGTCGTCGTGAGTGCCCATGATCAGCACTAGGTTAGCTAGCGATTGCAGTTCAGCGCTCTCGCCGTACACTTCGACCAGCTTGCACAGATTCTTCCGCTCGTCGGGCCTCGCCATTGCCAAGATCATCGGCTTGGCGGAATCGACTAAGAAACGGTTGATGGACTTGACGATTGCGGGCAGTTCAGCATCGCTCTGCGGTCCAGATGCGGCAGCGTCGGAATTGGGTGGCCAGAACTGTTCAAGGTCAACGCCGGGCGGGATGACTTCCATGCGATCAGGTGCATAGTGATCGTAAAGTTCGTACTGAAGCTCCACTTCTTGATTCGTACTGGTCACCACCATGGATGCTGTTTCTAACGCAAGTTCTTCAGCTTCGATGCGAGTTTGAAACTTATACTTCTTATCCATCGACGCGGCTTTTCCCTCGCCTTGGTCCGCGATCAACCGTTGACGTTTGACGCGTCCAAGTGAATGTCCCGTGAACACGAACGGAACGTGCAGTAGTCTCGCCAGTTGCGATCCCGCTTGACCGGCATCGGCATAGTGCGCATGAATCAGATCAGGGATGCCACTGCGCCGAAAATGGACGAGTGCTTGGTCGACAAACATTTCGAGGTACGGCCATAACGCTTCTTTGCGGATATAGCGTTTGGGACCAAATGGGATGCGTACGATCTTTGCATTCTCGGCGATCGGTTCTTCGACCTTCGCATAGTCTTCGTGGTAGCGAGGATCGATGATCTGCCGTGTCAGTAGTTCTACGCTTCCGATTTCGGGTTGCGCGGCAAGCTCGCGTGCCAATTCGATCACGTATTTGATCTGCCCACCCGTATCGACATCCTTGCCCAGCTCCAAATCGTGACCGCGGACGAGTCCGTGTAGTGAGATCAGGGAGACTTTCAGTGGGGTTTCGGCGTCAAATAGGCTCATTGGACTGGTGGGATTAGTTGGCTGCGTTAGGAACTTTGACCATGGACATCACTCATAATGAACGCCCGAGAATCAAAAACGTGAATCACCCAACCTAGCAGTTTGCGTACCGGCAGGGTGGGTCGATAATCTTGGTCCCCCGTAAATTGCTGGCTAACGGGCGATGAAGTGCCTTAGGCCGTCCAGCACACCACAAGTCGCCCGTCTTTCGGTGATCACTAGGTCTTCCGATTGCCCATGAAAGTCCGTAGCAGCCTTGATCAGTGAGTCAGCAGCATTGGCGACGACAATCGATCGGACACCCGAGGTCATTGCCGCGGTGTCGTTCCCCGAGTCACCGGCGAAAACGATCTGTCGCAGATCAAGACCACTTCGAAGTTGCCACCAATGAAGCGCGAAGGCCTTGTTAACGCCAACGGGTAACAAGTCCAGCAATCCGCGTGAATCAATAGGATCCACACTGATCACCATTTGAACGGGAACATCGTGATCCAAAATCCACCGTCGTGTTCTATCTTCGACCTCTTGGATCCGTTGGCCGTCAAAGTAAAAACTACACTTCGCATGGGTCTGACGTGATGAGTCTTGTAACTCCAGCGGCAAACCCGCAGTTTCGACACTTTCGCAAATCTTGGTGTGAGACCAATCGCGAAGCTTCTCGGTCATGGCTGCTTCGTAGACCGAACTGATACGAAAGTCCCGATCGCTCGTGCGTTCCATCAAGCAGGACCCGACGTCGCATAAAATCGCGTCCGGCGAAGGCAATTGGAATGCTTCGATCGCATTCTGGGTCAATGAGAACGAACGACCGGTTACGAACAACAGCTTCAATCCAGATTCTTGAATCAAGCTTGAGAGTTCTTGAAGAGCCTCGACTTCAGAAGGTTCGTCCAGGTTGGGAATCAACGTGCCGTCCAGGTCAGTCGCGAGCGCGGCGATGGGAAGGTTCATGAGTTTCTTACTAAGGAAGCGTAGGAACGAGATGAGTTGCTGCTAGCCCCACTTGAGAACAAACAGGCTGGGAATCCGTGACGAAGAAGCGTGAGACGATGTTCCGCTGAGAAGTTAAACATCTTCCAGCACGCATTGCTAGGATAGCTTCGCCTGCAACCTGCAACCTGCAACCTGCATGCGGACACGCAATCCTGTTTGGCAAGAATCCGAAGCCCGCAACTCAAACCCGGCAACTCAAATCTGGTGGTTTTATCGTGTAAACTGAACCGACTTTGCTTCTCTGCTTTTCTTTTAGCCACCCTTTTTCTTTTAACCACACCTTCTCTTTTAGCCACACTGGGGATCAACAATGTTATCTCTCAACGCCTACGGGACGATCGTTCCACGCATACTCACCGAAGTGAAAATTACTGAGACTTGTGCTGGCCTTTGGGTTCGACTTGTCGTTCCCGCTATTGTCTTTTGCGTCAGCGCAAGTCTATCGACGATCGTTGTTGCGCAATCACCACCTGAACCACCCGAAGGTTACCGTTGGGTGAAGAACGAGGCATTCAGCGATGAGTTCAATGGAACAGATTTGGATTCGAGCAAGTGGCATGATCACAATCCTCGCTGGAAAGGTCGTGTGCCGGGCAAGTTCGTGCCGTCCTCCGTCAGCGTCAAGGATGGTTTCCTGCAAATCAAGAGCACGGTTCTGGATCCTCCTGATGGCGAATTCACGATCGCTTGCGGTGCCATTCAATCGAAGTCACAAGATGCACTGTATGGGTACTACGAATGTCGGATGAAAGCATCCAGCATTTCCACATCGTCTACGTTTTGGTTGACGAACACTCCCGTTGCAATTCCGGGCGGAACTCTGGGATTGGAATTGGACATTCAAGAATGCATTGGTAATGCGCAGCGATGGCCGAGTTTCAAGAGCGAGATGAAATCCAACACTCACATTAATTTTCGACCTGACAACAAAGACGAAGAAAAGAAAGAAGCCAAGAAAGGTGGCAGTACGAAGTTGCGATCAAACGTGGGTGACGAATTTCACACCTACGGATGTTGGTGGGTCAACGCAAACGAAATGAAGTTCTACGCGGATGGCGTGTACGCGTTCACGATCACGCCGTCCACGGATATCGTGCCTCACCCGTTCGAACACCCCCTGTTCATGAACTTGGTATGTGAAACGTACGCTTGGGAAACGCCACCGACTGCGGACGATCTTGCCGATGATTCTCGAAACACGACCTACTACGATTACGTTCGCTCGTACAAACTAGTCAAGGCGGAACCGACTAACTGACACCAGCATTCACTACCTATGTAAAGCTAACCATCCACGATGCCCACTCAAGATAAATCGTTCCACGTCGTCATCGTTGGAGGTGGCTTTGCAGGGATCAATGCTGCAAAGGCGCTCGGCAACAATCCACACTGTCGAGTGACGATTATTGATCGCCGGAACCACCATCTCTTTCAGCCTTTGCTTTACCAAGTTGCGATGGCGGGACTAGATCCGTCGGACATCGCGTCACCCATTCGTTCGATGCTCAATCGCTACGACAACATTTCAACGCTGCTTTCGACGGTGACCGATGTGGATGTTGTGGGGAGAAACGTCACGACCGACTTTGGCGAGATCGCTTTCGATTACCTCGTAGTCGCCTGTGGAGCGACACACGATTACTTTGGCAACGATCAATGGGAAGACTTCGCACCAGGCCTGAAGAATATCCCTCAGGCTACTGAGATCCGTCGCCGTGTGTTGACTGCGTTCGAAGCCGCCGAGCGAACCAACGATCCCGATGAGCAAAAGCGATGGTTGACATTCGTGCTTGTCGGCGGCGGTCCAACCGGTGTAGAGCTTGCCGGGGCAATCGCAGAGATGGCACGTAATACGCTCAAGCGAGACTTCCGCACCATCGACGCTACCCACGCAAAGGTCATTTTGATTCAGGGCGGCGATCGTATTTTGAAACAGTTTCCGGAATCGCTTTCAGGCTACGGAAAGAAGGCACTCGAGAATTTGGGAGTCGAAGTGCGTTTGGGTGGACGGGTTACTGATATCAACGAAAACGGTGTTAGTGTTGGCGATCAGTTTATCGAAGCTCGAACGGTGATCTGGGCGGCGGGCGTGAAGGCAAATCCGATCGGCAAGCAACTGGGTGCCGAAACGGATCACGCAGGTCGGGTCCTTGTCAATGAAGATTTAAGCATCCCAGGTCACGACAACATTTTTGTGATTGGCGACCTTGCTGCGGTCAAGAATCGCGAGGGCAACTTTTTGCCTGGATTAGCGCCGGTGGCCATGCAGCAAGGTCGATATGTGGGACGCCTTATTAGCGACGATACCAGTGAAGGTGTGTTTGACGAACGACGACCGTTTCACTATCGCGACAAAGGCCAAATGGCCACGATCGGACGAGGTCGAGCAGTGATGCAGAGTGGCAAGATCAAACTAACGGGTTCGTTAGCATGGTTGGGATGGTTGTTCATCCATATCGTTTACCTCAACGGATTTCGAAACCGATTCTTTGTTTTCATGTCCTGGGCGTGGTCCTATTTGACGTTCTCGAAAGGGGCTCGTTTGATTGTGGCGAAACAATGGAAGAATTCACAAGAAGAAGTAGCCACCGGCACCCTGAGCCAACATGACTGAATTCAACGACAATCGCGTGAACCAACCAAGTCGTGATCCCGGCCCGGTTGCAGCCAATACGGCCAACAATGATCGATGCGCCCAAGGTGAAAACCAAGGCACGCATCGGCCCAATCAAATCACTGCTCAATCACGCGCGAGCGATGACTCGATTGACGAGAACAGTGGCGCGTTCGGTTGCGGTGTGTGCGTGGTTTGTGGGGGACGAACCCTTATCGAAATTCGCGGGAAGCTACAATGCTCTCGATGTCACACCATTTGCGAAACGTGCTGCGAAGGCGGACGCGGCTAACCGCAACGCTGGCAGAACCATTCCACCTTATTGAAAGGCGAACATGGTGGACGATCGTTTGAACCCCTGGAAGTCGCCTGTCGAGATCGAGTCCGAGCATGCTCGCAGCGGACTTTCTAGCTTTGGAAATGATGGGGCCGAAATTGAAGCCGATGCACACTCGGCAGCATCGTCTAGCACCGCAATCTCACGACCGGTCAAAGTGTTATTGGTCGTCAGTGGTATTTTGGTTCCGGGACTTTGTCACGGGGTCAGCTTTTTGGGGCCGCCCACCAGTCCCACATGGCAATCAGGGGAACTATCGGACAAGCTGGGATACATCATCGCCCCGCAGGCAGGATGGGTGCTTTATCCGTTGCTTTGCTACGCCATGGTAAGCCTGGCGTATTTCCTGATTCGAGAACAACGTGGTCTCATGCCGTCATGGGTTCGGTTTGGCATCGGCGGTGGCATTCCATTGGCACTTTTCTACACGGTAATTCTCGACACGATCTTGCTCAATGAGAACGCCGATCTGCTCAGTTTGATCGGATTGATCAGTGTCCAGTTTGGGATTCCTCTTTTCATCGGGTCCCTCGTTTGGCTTCACCGTCGTGCGGACCAACCTAAGTTTCGAGTGCTAAGAAATGCTTTGATGTCGCTGACGTTGGCGGCGGCGATCATCGGGATGCTTTTCGTTAATTCGAGCGACTGGTTGAGCGTGATCATCGGGTTTCCAATTGTCCTGAGCCTGTTTGCCGGGCCCGGTTGGGCGTTGTTTGCTTACGCGCACGTGACGAGAGTCTTGCACCGACGACAACAGACATGGCAAGCCTTAAGCAAACCGCAGATGATCGGAGGCGCGGCCTATTTTGCAGCGATTGCCGGAGCGTGCCCGACTTCTATCCTGCTTTCGCTTAATCGTTACTCAACGCTGCCAGTGACTCCGCCATCGTCATGCTACGTCGTCACGGCCGCATCCCGTGGGCATGTCTGGCTGGTAAACAAGAACCAATTAGTGGCACTAAAGATGTTCGAATTAGTCTTGCAGGCTCGATATCCTCGGACGCACCGAATGCTAAGACTTGCGTACGACCGAATCGGACCAGCGTTGGCGCGAAGGATATCCAACCCGTGGCTTGCCGACATCGCTTACCTGTTGCTAAAGCCGGTTGAGTGGTTAGCAAGACTGGCGTTGATTGTTTGGCAGACTGTCAGTTCAGTGAACCGAAGCTTTAACCACGAAGACTTGGGCTAGGCCACCTTCGATTCGCTGGGCTGCCTTAGATTGAATCGTGTTCGTTCGAAACAGTGCGAGAACAGAAATACCCCCGAGAGGATTCGAACCTCCGACCTGCGCGTTAGGAATGCGCTGCTCTATCCAGCTGAGCTACAGGGGCGAATGTGGGCGACGCTCAGGGTTTGGCGAGCGAATTGCGAATGATCGCGGCCACATGCTTGGCGAGTACTTTGGAGCCTTGATTAGTGTAGTGAACATTCGCTGGGATTTGCAGGGCTGCATTTTGCGTAGCAAAGGTGTGCATGGGGTCGACTAGGATTCCTCCCACCGACTCAATCACTTTGCGAGCAACCTCGTTGTAGCGAACGGCATCACCGGCAATTCGTCCCGCGGACCCTTCAGGCACGGGAGTCGTTTCTCGCCAGATGACGACCGCGCCGGTTTGCTTTAACCGAGTTGCGATCTGGCGAAGATTCTCGGCGTACTCATCAAGGGGAACTTGTTGCCTGACACCGTCAGCATTCGGTTCGGCGAGATCACCCTTTGCGTTCATGTATTTCAGGTCGTGCAACCCGAAGTTGAAATGGATTACATCCCATTGAGTGTCACCAAGCCATTGGTCGAGATGCGAAAGACCTTGGGTAGTAGGTCCACAGTTGGTCGCCGGACGATAGACATTGGCCTCACCCTTCAGTTCCTCGCGGGTTGCCAGCATGTAGCCAATTGAGATCGAATCACCAATCAGCAGGACATTGGGAAGACTTTCGTCCACAACGGGTGCCGCGAATGCCGGATTGACCTTTTCAGTTTTTTGAGCCAATGCCGGGTCGCCCCATCCACCAATCGCGATCAAGATAGCGAGCGGTACGGTGCGGACCAAGCGAGTTTGTCTGCCGATTTTCATCATCAAAGTTCCTTCCCGTTATGACTAGAGATTCTCTCGAAGCGACCTATCGTATTCTCGATGCGTCGGCAAATCGAGCCGGTGAAGGATTAAGGACCCTCGAAGAGTGGACTCGCTTTGGGCTCGATGCGGCGGAGCTTACCGCAGAATTCAAACAGATCCGTCATGATGTCGCCGCGGTCCTGGCCCAGCTTCCTCGCCAGGAATTGTTGGCTGCCCGCGACACAATCGGTGACGTCGGAACACGATTGGAAACCTCAACAGAGTATCAGCGAGCCACGCCCCAGGATGTTGTGCAGGCTGGAATCGCCCGTACGGGGCAATCGCTTCGCGTCATTGAAGAGTATTTGAAGACGATCGACGCCCGATTGGCGAGAATCGTCGAACAGGCTCGGTATCGCTTCTATGTGGTTGCTGCGAAGTTGGAGTTATTGATCGTCCGATCACCCCTACGTGATCGAATTCATAACGCTCGTCTGTACCTGTTGATCGATGCTGGAAGCGACATTGACACATTTGAGAGCAACGTCGCTTGTATGGCTCAGGCCGGCGTTGATGTGTTTCAACTTCGCGATAAACGACAAACGGATCGCGTTCTAATCGATCGAGCTCGTCGAGCGACGTCGATCGCTCATGATTTCAATGCGTTAGTCCTGATGAACGATCGAGCAGACTTGGCGATGGCTGCCCAGTGCGATGGTGTTCACGTGGGACAAGATGAACTTCCCGTTGAACTCGCGCGTAAAATTGTGGGCGACCATCGGTTGGTTGGATTGTCGACTCACCAAATCGACCAAGCCGAAGATGCATTGAAAGTGGGCGCCGACTACATCGGTTGTGGACCCGTGTTTCCAAGTTCAACCAAAACGTTCCAGCAGTACGCTGGATTGGAATACTTGCGCGACGTTGCCAAGCGGATTAAGATTCCCGCGTTTGCCATCGGCGGTATCGAACTGACCAACCTCGACGAAGTTTTGTCCACTCAGGTTCATCGCATTGCCGTGACGGGTGTCGTGCGGGATGCGGACGACCCTGTTCAAATGGTCAAGTGGCTGCGAGAGAAACTCGACGCGGCTACTGGTGAAGAAGAGAGTCGATGAGGGATGCGATTTCGTCGATCGCCTCCGGTGAATAGCCTTCCCATACTCCCGCGATACGACCGCTTTGGTCGATCAGGATCGATGTTGGGAAATACAGGTTCGCTTGGTCGAGTCGTTCCGCCAAGCTTCGCCGCGTGAGTCCCCTTGGGTCGGCATAGGCAACGCTAATGATGTTTTCACTTTGGAAGTATTCCGAGGTCTTTTTCCACAGCCCTTCGAATGTTTCGCCCTGACCACCTTCGCAGGAAACCGGTACAAATTGAAAAGCATCGTTGTCTGAAAACGCGGCGACCGTTTCCGTGAGCTCAGGGTATTCCATCCGGCACGGACCGCACCAAGTTCCCCACAGGTGCAGCAGAGTGACTTTGTTTTCAAGTTTGATACTCGCTGGAACGACGTTGCTGATGGTGGCCAGTTCGATCAGGTCGATTCGAGGTGCCGGCTTACCCACAGCAACACTCTGCCCTGCTATAGATGGCTTATTTGACTTCCGCATGACGACGATTGAACCGACCGCTAAGCTGACTAGCACGGCGACTAAGATAAGTCGCAATCGTGTTGTGCCCCTCGACTGATGATGGGTCGACGGAGTGAGGCTAGAGTTCATCGGTGATCAGATGCGGCTTCAAAAATGGTGTTTGACGGACGAATAAGGGAGGGACGCAAGTGCTTCATCGCGAGATTCTAATATCGACGAGATACACCTACTGTAATTTTGAAACTTTCGTTTTGGTGTTTGTCGCTAACTTTATTCTTTTCTCTGCTGGGATAATGGCGTTTTGTGGGCAGGTGTCCGCCGCCCCGCCGGACGAAACAGGAATTCAATCCCAGGGTGGCGCTGTCGATCGCGAATTCAAACTCAACAATGCCGAACTCACCGAAAGCAGCGGCTTGGCGTTTTCCAATCTCGCCCCCGGTTACCTTTGGAGCCACAATGACTCGGGAAGTCGGGCTCACCTGTTTGCTTTCGGAGAAACGGGAAATGCCGTTGGCAGCATCCGATTTTCGGATCAAGTCGCTGCCAACGACTGGGAGGACATGGCTTCGTTTGTGGATGGTGGTGTGCCGCGACTGCTGGTGGCTGATTGCGGCGACAACCAGGCGAATCGAAATTCGGTTTCGCTCTACATTTTCGACGAACCGGATCCAACGATGGTAAGTCGTGTCACCGACTTTCAAGTGGTCAAGATTCGATATCCTTCGGGGCCGCGAGATTGCGAAGCGGTTGCGGTCGACGTGACGCATCGAGAGATCATCCTGTTCACGAAAAGCTTTCTACCTTTAAGTGACGTTTTCGTGGTTGCTTTGCCTCCGCGAGATCAAAAACAAATTGCCGTGATCGACGCTCGCCGAGTTACCAGCGTTGCCATTCCTCTGGTTACCGGAGCAGACTTTGATCCGGTAACCGGCAACTTGTGGCTATGCAATTACTTCCAGTGCTATCGCTATGAGCCTTCCTTGCAAGAGAGTGAAATTCGTTTGCTCGACACCGTGCGAAATGTTCCGTATCCGGTATCGTTACCGGCTTGGAAACAGATCGAAGCGATCGCTGTTGATCGCAAAGGCCGGGCCTGGGTGACCAGCGAAGGAAATCGGACACCTCTTGGGAGATTGTCGTGTTTGAAGTTGAGCAAAAGTTCCACGTTGAAGATCGCACCGCCTTAGAAGCAGCACTGAAATCGCTCGGCGCCGCAGCACGATCGACCGAGGTTCATGCTGACTCGTACTTTAACCATCCCGCAAGGGATTTCGCTCAGACGAGCGAGGCGCTTCGTGTTCGACGCGTGAATGGGGTGCCAATGATCACCTACAAGGGCAAGAAGCTGCCCGGCGCGGTCAAGGCTCGCCAAGAAATGGAGTGGCGACTTGATCCAGGTGATCAAGATGGCAGCCAGACAGAGTCGCTATTAAAGATTCTAAGTTTCATTCCCGTCGCGACCGTTCGGAAATCGCGAACGCCCTATGATTTGCCCGATCCCTGGTCGGATACGGTGGTGGTGATTGACGAAGTGGAAGAATTAGGAACCTTTGCCGAAATCGAGATGATCATTTCGGATCAATCTGGTGTGGAGGACGCCCGCCAACGAATCACTGCGTTGGGGGAATCGTTGGGCCTGAAACGACCCGAAAGCCGTAGTTATCTGCGAATGCAGATCGAGTAACGCCCACCGAACGGTACACCCATCGAACGGTACAAAGGACTAGTGGTCTACGAATGGTCCGCTAGTGGTCCAGGCGAACTCGAAAGTAATTTTATTGACACAGACTAGTCAGTCTGCCTATCTTCCAGGGGTGTAGAAGCACCCCATTCACCCAAGGATTTTCCGATGAAACGATTCGCCCTAAGTGGTCTCGCTGTGATTTTGGTAGCCGCTGCGACTGTGATCGCCGGAGAAGTGGAGCTTGAAGGCGTCAAGTGCGTGGTCGCACCGAAGCCAGCGACCGAAGGTAAGTCTGCGGACTACAAAGAAGGCAAGGTTTATTTTTGCTGCGGTGGATGCGCCGGAAAATTTGCCTCAAATCCAGACAAATTCGCGGTCAACGCAAACCAGCAACTCGTAGCGACCAAACAGTATGAGCAAAAAGCTTGCCCGATGAGCGGTGGCGACGTGAACCCCGAAATCACTTCCACCGTGGCTGGGACCAAGGTGGCTTTCTGCTGCAACGGTTGCAAGTCCAAGGTTGACTCGGCTGAGGATGAAGCGTCGGCACTGAAGATTGTCTTCAACGACAAGGCGTTCAAGAAGGCTTTCGCGAAGGCCGAAGCCAAATAATTCGCAGCGGGTTTGCGTTTTGCAGGGTACGCTGGAGCTTGTTGCACCTCTGCCGGTAAAATCCGTGCAGGGATGCAACATTACTTTGCGTACGCTGAATAACTCTCTCCCCAAAATTCCATGTACCTTTCGCTTGCCAAACGTTTTCTGCTCGAGACCGATAAGCGGTTATTGTTCAAAGCAGGATGGACGCTTGGCGTGCGTGGGTTATGGAGTGTCCACAAGCACAAACGCCGACTCAAACGCGGTGAGTTCTTCCCGCCGTTCCTTTACTTGTCGGTGATCAATAGCTGTAACCTTCGTTGCCAAGGTTGTTGGGTTGATGTTGCCGCCAAGCAGCACCGCATCGAACTCGATGCCGCCAACGAAACCATTCGCCAAGCCAAAGCGATGGGGAACAGCTTTTTCGGCATCCTCGGTGGCGAACCGTTCATGCACAAGGATCTGATGAAGATCTTTGAAGCCAATCGCGATGTGTATTTTCAGGTGTTCACCAACGGGCACTTCATTACCGATGAAGTAGCCGCCGAGCTGCGTCGACTCGGCAACGTTACACCGCTGATTAGCGTCGAAGGTACCGAAATGATTTCGGATACCCGTCGAGGTCGTGACGGTGTGCTAAGCCAAACCATGAAAGGGCTTGAGGCGGCACTTCGACACAAACTGCTCGTTGGCGTTTGCACGAGTGTTTGCAAGACCAACATCGATGATCTTGTCCGCGATGAGTGGGTTGATCGATTGATAGAAATGGGAGTGATGTATTGTTGGTTCCATATTTACCGGCCGGTTGGTCCGGAACCCAACCTGCAGCTTTCGTTATCAAGTGAAGAACAACGACGGGTTCGCCAGTTTGTCGTTGATACGCGAGCGACCAAGCCAATCATTGTTGTTGATGCTTATCATGATGACGCTGGCAACGCGTTGTGTCCCGCCGCAACCGGGTTCACTCATCATGTCGGTCCTTGGGGTGACATTGAACCGTGTCCGGTGATCCAGTTGGCAACCGAATCGATTCACGATGACCGCCCGCTAGCGGAAACGATGAATAAGTCGGCGTTCTTAAAGGACTTCCGAGAACTCACCGCTCAGCACACTCGTGGCTGCGTGATCATGGAACGACCTGATTTGTTGATTGAGCTTGCTGAAAAGCACGGCGCTCGCGATACCACGGCTCGAGGACGCGTGATTGACGAATTAGAGAAAATTCAGCCTCGACGTAGTCAGTACCAGCCGGGCCAGGAGATTCCCGAGCGTAGTTTTGTCTATCGTTGGGCAAAGAAGTATGCGTTCAATGATTTTGGCACCTATGCCCGCCATTTTGATGTGGCAAAGTACCAAGATCCGGATGAGCAAGTGGACTCGCAATCGCAAGCGAAGAGTGACTTGCCCATACTCTCGTAGTTGCGCTTCTTTCCTGGAAGCAACTCCGCCGTCAACGCAAGTGTATTCGCGGCTGCGAACACTCTTTACGAGCAGGCATGGAATTGCGTATAGGCGGTCTCTCAGAGACACCTCCCCCACTCAAAAGGAATCAAAGTGGACGAGACGACAATTAGCCAAGATGCCGCACCGACCGGTTTGGGTGACGCCACCGACAACATGTTCAGCCAAGCAATGAATGGCGACTACGCTGCGGTGATCGACTACAGCACAGTCCACCTTGCCCCGGCTGTGATCAGTGCCACGATCGGATTGGCTGTTATCTTCATGGGGTATCTGGTCGCGAAGTACGCATCGCGAATCATTAGCGGCCCGATTTGCCGCAAGATTGATGAAACGCTGGGACGCTTCATCGGCAAAATGACGTTCTATGTCATTGTCGTTGGGGTCACCGTGGCGGTGCTGTCGAAGCTCGGTGCACCGCTGGGTGGATTGGCCGCTGTCCTTGCCGCTGCTGGCTTTGCAGTTGGCTTGGCATTTCAGGGCACGCTCAGCAATTTTGCCGCTGGCGTCCTGATGATGGTTTTCCGGCCGTTTAAGGTGGGCGACGTTATCAATGCGGGTGGAGTAACCGGCAAAGTGAATGAGATTGATTTGTTCACCACCACTTTGGACACTCCCGATAACCGACGCATCATTGTTCCCAACAGCTCGATTTCGGGCGGCACCATTGAAAATATTTCGTTTCATCCGCATCGGCGCGTCGAAGTCCTCGTGGGCGTCGATTACAGTGCTGACTTGGATGAAACCCGCGCAGCATTGGAAAGCGCCGTTGGCAAGTTCGACATGATCATCGTCAAAGGTGATGGTCGCGGTTCGGCAGTGGTCTTGGCCAATCTAGGCGACAGCTCGGTGGATTGGAAAGTCCGCGTTTGGGTTGCTAGCGAAAACTATTGGAGTGTGATGGAAAACTTGACCGCTGAAGTCAAGCGTCAACTTGATTCCGCTTCGATTAGCATTCCATTCCCTCAACTCGACGTCCACATTTCTCGCGAAGGCGAATCCGAATTGGCAGCACGCCCGCGGACTCGACCTGCACGCCGCGATGGATACGAAACGCCGCTATCACGCGCTTCCTAGTCGGCATTTTTTACGAGATTTATTTTCACGGGTGGAGTTCTTCGCCTAACGAAAAATTTGTTGCGACGTAGCCACATCGCGCATCTCCGATAGCTATGATGTCGACGACTGAAAGGTCGTCGACATTTTTTGTTGGAACGCTACCTAGCGTTGGCCAACGATGCTTGCGACCTTTCCGTAGCGTACTACATCATCGCTCGGGGTAACTGTGCCATGTGGCATTCAAGTCGAGGCAATCGAACACTACAAGACGCCGAAGCACTATTGGTGGCTTCGGCGATCGACATGATGATCGATGCGTTGGCTGTTCACGTCGATGACGATGACGAACTGAATGATTCGTTGTCCGATAGTGACTTGGCGATACCCGATTGCGAATCCGGCATCTTGATTTTTGATCGATTGGGCGCGTGTCAACGAATCGCGGTCCTTCATCAGATTGCGACGTACTTGCTAACGGACACTTCCCAACCGCTTAAGTTGACTGCCATTCTTGAAGCTGGCGTGGCGGCGGTTTATGTAGAGATTCGTGATCAGTTAGCCATTGAAATTGACCTTTGCGATGAATTGAACGTCGGTGATGCCTACACGTGGCGAGCGATGGTTCGAGAGTCCTTACTTGAACTAGCAAACCGGGATGACGAAGACGTCGATCTCCCGCCTTTGCGTAGTGAAGACCTGCCGCGTTGGGAAGATGTCGTCGACATTCTTGCAACGGCAGTGCTTTGGGATCGGGACTTTGAGATGACCGACGGTTTCTTGGACGAAGATCCCTACATTTCCAGCCATCGTCGGAAGTTGTTGGGGATTGATCACGATTACTTCACCGACGTTCCTCAGGATCCCAAGCCCGAAGTCGCACATCGGTTGATCCGTGAAACTCGCGGTTTGTTGCGTCTGCGAGCCCGCTGATTCCTCTTGCTGTGGATCGCGATAGGTTGAGACACTGCGGGAGCAGTTTTTATCAACAAATGTGGTCTATCCAAGAGGCCAAACTCCGAGTTTCGGTAACGGATACCTCGTTGCCAATGGGTTGGATGGAGTTATCGGTTTGCGGCGTGAGGGTCAATTTTGAATCCACTAATCACCATTCTTCGTCATACGCAGTGCCGAAGTACGCACCATCATTTCGCGCTGGATGCGTTGCCGTTGGTAGGAACCGACGCGGGCAAACGCCTTACTAAGATTCTGCTTCGCTACCACGACGATTATCTGCGCGGTGCAAAGGATCCTGATACGCGGTTTCGTGACTTTCAGAATCACGTCGTTCATGTAAAGGACGGCTATTGGGGTGGCGCACCGCGAGTTGCCCACCAGTGGTACGATCGCATGCAGCGATATTTGCGGAAAGGCAAATTGCATTACGCTGCTCATTCGGCCGGTGTGGTTAGCCACTACTTTTCCGATCCGATGATGCCATTGCACACCCAGCAATGCGATCGAGAGAAAATCTTACATCGCCCGATTGAATGGAGCGTGACAAAGTCGTACTCGTCGATTTACAAGATATGGCGAGATGACGAAATGCGAGTCGTCTTTGATCTTTCTGATAAACCGGGATGGCTCGGCGAAGCGATTCTTCATGGCGCTCGTTACGCAAGTGATTACTACCACCCATTGATGGACACGTATGACTTGGCTCGTGGAAAAAAGAATCCTACCCTCGGTTTGAGTTTGATCTCTAAGCAAGCGTTGGCAGAGTTGTTTGGTCTAGTGGTAACCGGTTGGGCAAGAGTTCTTGAACGAGCTGCCGCTGATGCCGAGGCGACGATGATGCATTCGTTACCGACTGTATCAACGACCAAGGCCGCAGCACTTGCGATCGGTCGCGCACCCACAAAGTACTTGGTCAGTCGGCTATCGAATTATCAAGAACGGTTAGCCGTTGAAGCTTTGATCGAAGAGTATGAACGCACTGGCGAATTAGTTCGGCACCTGCCCGTCGAAGTAGATATCGTTCATCGAGTCAACAAAGTATGGGCGGACGAGAATGCTTGGAAAGCTCGACGAGAGCAACTGCGTTCATCGCAAACGAAGGTCGACGTGGAAACTAGCGAAAGCATGACTGATGAAACGGATCCAGAGCCTCGAACGATTCCGTTTCCGCAAACGACATCGCAGCCTCGCACACGCAACAGGCCTCTACCGACGATTCGATTGTTCGTAACGGATCCGCTTGTAGATGCTCCGTCGATTGGCCCTCGTACCGCAGAGCGTTTCTTGTCGATTGGAGTGCATTCGGTAGGACAGTTCTTATCAGCATCGGCGGATGACTTGTCCGACCAACTCGCCACTCGATGGATCAACTCATCGATCATTGAGCTGTGGCAACGCCAAGCACGTGTGATGTGCGACGTACCTGGGCTGAATGCTTTGGCGGCTCAGATGCTTGCCGGGGCCGGGATCACCGACCGCAGTACGCTATCGAATTGCGATTCGACTGAACTGCACGCCAAGGTATCCGACTATGCGACCACGTCGGCGGGGCGTCGCTATTTGCGAGGCAGCATGCCACCAAAACTGTCGGAAGTTCAGAAATGGATCGATGATGCTCACGAGGAGCGTCCTGCGTTTCGCAAGTCAGCTTAGCCGGTTCCGCTAGGTATCATTTGCCTATGGGGGACGTTTGCCGGCGTGACTTTCTCACGTGGTGTTTGGTATCCTGCTTAAACTGTACTTTTCCCAAGGCTTCTGGTTTCTGAGGGCTGCTGGGTATTTGTCACCAAGACGGGGAGTCCAACGTCATGAAGGCTTTTGAGGCAACGCAGTACTACTTTGACACAGCCGCCGAACATCTCAATATCAACGCAGAGCTGCGTCAAATGTTATTGACGCCTCGCCGCGAGGTGCAAGTTCGCGTCACCATTGAACGAGACAACGGACACCTCGCCAATTTTGTTGGCTTCCGAGTCCAGCACGATAATCATCGTGGGCCGATGAAAGGTGGTCTTCGCTTCCACCCCGATGTTGACCTGGATGAGACGCGTGCATTGGCGAGTCTGATGACCTGGAAAACAGCCGTCGTCGATTTGCCGTATGGCGGTGCCAAGGGCGGAATCGGAGTGGATCCGTCGGAGTTGTCACTGCGGGAAATTGAAAAGCTAACTCGGGCCTTCGTCGATCAGATCCACGAACTTGTCGGTCCCGACACGGATATACCCGCCCCCGACATGGGCACCGATCACCGAGTGATGTCATGGTTTCGTAATCAATGGGAAAAGTATCACGGTTTCAATCCCGCCGTCATCACGGGAAAGCCGGTGGAAGAATACGGAGCGAAGGGACGTGAGGAAGCGACCGGCCGTGGTGTGGGGACGCTTACCGTCAAGCTAACCAAGCGACTTGGTTATCGAGCTGAACAAACACGCGTGGCCATACAGGGATTCGGAAACGTTGGTTCGCATGCGGCAAAGTTTTTAACCGAGGCGCAGTTTCCGGTGGTTGCGGTCAGCGATATCTCTGGAACCTATTACGATCCCAATGGGCTTAAGATTGGTGAGTTGCTTCGCCACAAACTTGAACATCCACGCGGTCTGCTGGAAGGTTACACCGGATGCCAAATTCTGCCGTTGGGCGATTTGATTACGCTTAATGACGTCGACGTGCTGATCCCAGCGGCACTGGGCGGAGTGATCACTGAAAAGAACGTCGATGACATCCACGCCAAGGTCATCATCGAAGCGGCGAACGGTCCAATCTATCCAAGTGCCGACGAAGAACTGCACAACAAGGGCGTCACGATCTTGCCCGATATCCTTGCCAATGCGGGTGGTGTAACGGTCAGCTACTTTGAATGGGTACAGAATCGTCAACACTATCGTTGGCCACTGGACCGTGTCCGCGGCGAACTCGATCGCACCATGAACGACGCGTTCGAGAATGTGTGGCAGACCTCGCAACAACGGAAGGTATCTTTGCGCACTGCCGCCTATATTATCGGCATCACTAGGGTTCGTCGCGCTGCTGAATTAGCTGGGTTGACTTCGTAGCACGACGCACGTTGGCAAGTACCCCCGCCGTGTAACATCGTCGCCGATACGGGGCGAGGATACTGAGAGCGGATACTGAGAGCGAATCGTTTCAAGATCGTCGGCTAAGTGTTCTTGGGCTTAACCAAGCAGTGAAAGCCGACGCAGGGTTCTTCGTCCACACGTTCTTCTTCGGCTTGCGTCAGGATTTCCTGGACCTGCTTCATCCGTTGAGGACTCAAAGCAGCCGAGATCACACGTTGTTGCCCGTCAGGACCAATCGCGACGGTGGTAATGACCGCAACCGTATCGTCATGCTGCAACGCAGCGATGATATGTTGACCGACCTGTTCTTCCGCGTTGCGGATTGTCGTCACAAATTGAGCAATTTTGCCTTTATCGACGTCATTGGTGACCTCGCCAGGTTTGCTTGATGTCACCACCGGTTCGGCCGGTGCTTTGTTTTGGTCTTCAGAGTCACTGGGGTGTTCTTCGGATTCGTTCATGTTAGATCTTAGCGGTGGTTCAAGTTACTTCGTTCAGTTGGTCGCCTGATACCGTAACAATTTTCCCAAAACCCGCGACTAGGTGAGCTTTGTGGACCATCATTTCGTAAAAGGCGAAGTCTCCGAAATCCGCGTACATCGCAGCCTCGGGATGACGCTGAAGGAAGGCGGTTCGAGCTACGTGATCAGCACCTCGAGCCAACTTTTGGACCGATCCTATCAACGTTGCTCTTGCTCCGGCGAGCGGATCACCATTCTCGCCACCGGGTGAAACCAATAGCAACGACACTCGATGGTCGTTTGCCAAATTTTTCGTGTGAACGGCCAGTCCCGATAGCAGCATGGCCATCTGGTCGGGCTTTATTCGAGCCACGGTTACGAGGGAAACGAACGGCGCACCACCATCGGCAATCGTGCCAAGGCTAGCCGCCAGAGCGGAATCCATCAGTGAGGAAATTTCAGTTGCTGACATGACATCATTCTACCGCACCCGAGGCCAGATTGCCCATGTTTTCGAAGCTTCCGTTTTTGCCGAGATTCGTATTGTTGGCTGAAGAACAGTTTTGCTACTCTGCCAGCCCAGCAATCAACGCAGAAAGGACTCGCGATGTCGATTTTGGATGGCAGCAATATTCTTATCACCGGTGGTACCGGCTCGTTTGGCAAGAAGTGCGCAAAGACGCTCTTAGATCAATGCAAGCCAAATCGCCTTGTGATTCTCAGTCGAGATGAGCAAAAGCACGTTGATATGGCTCGCAATGTCTTGCCACCGTCCGAGTATCCCCAAGTGCGATACTTCGTCGGTGATGTGCGAGATCGTGGCCGACTCTCGCACGCATTGCGTGGGATCGACTACGTCATTCACGCCGCCGCGATGAAGCATGTCGATATCGCCGAATACAATCCTACCGAATGCATCAGCACCAACATTGGCGGTGCCGAGAACCTGATCAACGCTTGCATTGAAAGCAACGTCAAAAAGCTGGTGGCATTGTCCACCGATAAAGCTGCGGCTCCGGTGAACCTGTACGGTGCGACAAAACTTTGCAGCGACAAGCTCTTCGCCGCTGGCAATTCGCTCTCGGGTGCGTCGGGCACACGTTTCTGTGCGGTGCGCTATGGCAACGTGATTGGGTCTAACGGTTCCGTAATTCCGTTCTTCCAGAACAAGCGGCACGAAGGCGTATTGCCAATTACTAGTTACGACATGACGCGTTTCGTGATCACGCTCGAACAAGGCGTGGACTTTGTGCTCAAGGCTTTCGAGCGAATGATTGGTGGCGAAATTTTTGTCCCCAAGATTCCTAGCGTATCCATCGGCGACATTGCTGCTGCGGTTGCTCCGGAATGCGAGACCAAGGAAATCGGAATTCGGCCTGGCGAGAAGATGCACGAATGCATGGTGCCCGAAGACGAGGCACGGCAAACGCTCGAATTCGATGATCACTACATCGTGCAACCATCGGCGCGAAGTTGGTGCAAGGAAGATCCCGCCTATGTCGCTCAAGGACGTCAGTGCGAACCGGGGTTCAGCTACAGCAGCGACAACAACAAGCATTGGTTGAGCGTGTTTGAACTGCGGGATCTGATCGCCAAGCACTGTCCCGATCCAAATTCTGTGGAAGTGGATTCGACTCAACAAAAACGCAAGGCAGCCTAGTCACGGCCGAACACCATCAGCATGTTCGATCGTGTTGCGTTCGGGATTGAGGAGACAACTTGGTGATTCCATACGGTAGACAATCGCTTAACGAAGATGACATCGCCGCCGTTACTCAGGTGCTGCGCGGCGACTTCCTGACACAAGGTCCCGCGATTGTTGAGTTTGAAACCAAGCTCGCCGATCGCTGTAATGCTGATCATTCGGTGGCCTGCAACTCTGGCACAGCCGCTCTTCATATGGCTTACCAATCGCTCGGGATAGGTCCGGGGGATGTGGTCGTTGTTCCAGCCAATACGTTTCTTGCGACAGCGAACGCAGCGGTTTATCTAGGCGCGGACGTTCGCTTCTGTGATGTCGATCCCCAGTCTGGATTGATGACAGCCCAAACGCTTGAGCCGGTGCTAGATTGTGACGTCTCGTTAGTCGTGCCCGTTCACTTTGCGGGAATGGCGTGCGACATGAAGGCCATTGCGGAATTGGTTCGCTGGACATCGCCCCGAGCGAAGATTGTCGAGGATGCAAGTCACGCCATCGGTGCCCTGCACCGCGACGGTTCACCCGTAGGTTCGCTGGAATGGTCCGCGATGGCAACGTTCAGCTTTCATCCGGTCAAGCACATTGCCGCCGGCGAAGGTGGGGCCGTCACTGTCAACGATCCGGAACTGCTGGAAAAACTCCGTGGTTTTCGTTGTCACGGGATGACGAAAGATCCCACAAAATTGACAAAGCCCGAGGAAGGTCCGTGGTACTACGAAATGCACGACCTTGGGTTCAATTATCGAATCCCCGAAGCGTCCTGTGCATTGGCTTCGAGTCAGATGAATCGCCTAAACGATTTTCTAAATCGGCGACGCGCCATCGCCGAAGCGTATTTGTCGGCTTGGTCGACTTGCGACATTATCAAATTGCCGAATTCCGAAGACTTGCATTATTCCGCTTGGCACTTGTTCTGCTTACATGTGGGGCTCAAAAACGATTCGCTCGATCGAGCGGATTGGATGTCGATGTTGCAACAACGTGGGGTGGGTTCGCAAGTTCACTATTACCCCGTTTGCGACCAGCCGTATTACCGAAACCGCTACGGTTGTGACAAAACCCATTTTACGGGCGCTTTTGAGCACTACCGAACGGCACTCAGCGTGCCCATGTATCCGGCGATGTCAGATGCCCAGGTGCAGACCGTGATCGAATCCGTGTTGGATGTAGCTAGTCAGTCTAAACCAGTTGTCAGTCATGCTGCTTAAAGGAGGCGATCAAGTGAACAAGATCGTTGCGATTGTGCAAGCAAGAGTCGGTTCAAGCCGATTGCCTGGCAAGACCTTGATGCAGCTAGGCGATCGAAGTGTTCTCGCACGCGTTCTACTTCGGTTAAGCCAGTGCAAGAAGGTCGATCAGATTGTGGTCGCCACAACCACCAATGGTGAAGACGATCGCATCATGAATGAAGCCGTCGCGTGTGGCTTTCAATGTTTTCGCGGCAGCGAGTCCGACGTGCTGTCGCGATACTACGGTGCTGCGAAAATGGCTGAGGCGACTCATGTTATTCGCGTTACATCGGACTGCCCTTTCATCGACCCTGTCTTGATCGATCGGATGGTGGACCACTATTTGGAACAAGCTCGCAATGTGGACTATCTGAGCAACGCGTTTGAACGAACGTTTCCGCACGGATTGGATACTGAAATATTTTCGGCATCTGCTCTCGCGATTGCTCATGCCCATGGCGCAAGCGCTGCGGAACGAGAACACGTGACGCCGTACATTTACTTGAATCCCGATCAATTCGAAGTCAGTAACTTCAGCAACAGCGAGAACTTGTCGCATCATCGCTGGACATTGGACGAGGCTGATGATTGGGCATTCTTTGAAGCTGTTGTTGGTCACCTTCCAGATCCGCTCGTAACCACCGATCAAGTGTTGGCGCTGCTAGAACGCGAGCCGCAGATTAGCGAAATCAACGCTAGGGTGCAGCAAAAGACGTTGGCCGACAGCAAGCCGATCAATCAGAAATTGGCAGGTTGAATGCGAGTGCTTTTTCGAGCCGATGCGAGTTTGCGAATTGGCAGCGGGCATATTGCCCGCTGTTTGACGTTGGCGGATGCAATCACTGCGCAGGGTGGTCAAGCAGATTTCGTATGCCGAGACCATCCCGGTCATCTCGCCACGTGGATCGAATCTCGCGGGTACGAGGTGTCGCTGTTAGAGACCGAAACCTCGGCACATGAAAACGCTGCTCAGGATTCGCCTTACGCTTCATGGCTAGCCGCGTCGTCGATCGATGATGCTCGGCAAACGATCAACGCTTGCAAATCACGATCGTATGATTGGACCGTGGTGGATCACTATGCCATCGATTCGAGTTGGCACCACGAAATAAGGAAACACATTCCTAAGACGTTGGTCATCGACGACTTAGCAAATCGGTCCCACGAAGCAGACTTGCTGTTGGATCAAAATTATCACAAGCAACAACAGGGTCGCTACGAGTCGTGGGTGAACCAGGAATGCGAGCTTTTGCTAGGGCCAAAGTTTTCGTTGCTTCGACCTGACTTCGCGAAGCACCGAGATGTGGCTAGTTCACATGTTGGAGCATCGAAATCCAAGGAAACGCAAACAACCAAAGGTCGGTTCAATCGAGGCTTCGCCGGCGAAGTTCGAGCAGATCAATCCCGATCGAACCAATTTTTGTCAAACGATGGATCGTCCGATCAATGCATGAACATCATGGTATTCATGGGCGGTATGGACGAACACAACGTAACCGCGAGGGTCATCAAGTCGTTGGAGTTTGCGGGGCTCGAGTCTAGCTCTCACCTTCATGTTGTGATTGGAAGTGCGAATCCGCATCGTGAACTTCTCAAGGCACAATGCGATCGCGTTCGCCAGAGAAACCACTTCGAAGTTAGCCTGCACATCCAGGTGTCTGAAATGGCGAAGCTGATGTCAAAGATGACTTGCATGATTGGCGCGGGTGGATCCAACACTTGGGAGCGTTGCTGTCTTGGGATTCCTACTGCGGTTATCGCAGTGGCCGAGAACCAGGTCGATGTTGCAGTACAGCTAGATGAGACGGGCATTTCGCAATTCCTTGGGTTTCATCGAACGATCCAAGACCGAGAGCTGCGAGAATCATTGCAAGCCTTTGTCGTTGATCGGAATTCTCACCACCGCATGCATCAACGAAGTCGATCGCTGGTGGATGGCTTAGGAGCCAACCGAATCGTCGGAATGATGAATCAACGCACAGCCAAAATTGCCGCCTAAGGGGGAGAGCATGACCAACAATGATGTCACCATCGCAGGCCGGTTGATCGGCACTGCTTTCGAACCCTTTGTGATTGCTGAGATGTCAGGCAACCACAATCAATCGCTCGATCGAGCACTTGCCATTGTCGATGCAGCAGCCGATGCGGGCGCGCACGCGATTAAGTTGCAAACTTATACGGCTGACACAATGACGTTGGACGTCGAGGGAAAAGGCTTCACGATCGATGCAGATGATAGTCTTTGGAAAGGACGCAAGCTGCACGATCTTTATGCCGAAGCACACACGCCATGGGATTGGCATCAAGCGATCTTCGACCGGGCAACTCAGCAGGGATTGATTGCGTTCAGCTCTCCCTTTGACGATACCGCCGTTGACCTTCTTGAATCGCTCAACACGCCGGCGTATAAGATTGCTTCGTTTGAAATGACTCACCTTCCATTGGTTCGGAAGGTTGCATCGACTGGCAAGCCGTTGATCATTTCAACCGGAATGGCCACGCTCGGCGAGATCGAACAAACTGTGCTGACCGCACGTCAGGCCGGCGCCAAGGAAATCGTCTTGCTTAAGTGTACGAGCACTTATCCGGCTTCGCCCGAGAACACTAACTTACGTACCATCCCGCATCTGCGTGAAGCCATGGATGTTCAAGTAGGACTCTCTGATCACACAATGGGTGTCGGCGCATCGGTGGCTGCGGTCGCGTTCGGTGCCACGGTGATCGAGAAGCACTTCACACTGAGTCGTGCCGATGGTGGCGTTGATTCAACTTTCTCGCTTGAACCGAACGAACTACGCCAATTGGTCGTTGAAACCAAACGGGCGTGGCAAGCCATTGGTGGCGTTTCCTATGGACCCACGGGAGCCCAGGTCGATGCCATTCAGTATCGCCGTTCGATCTACCTTGCCGAGAATGTGGATAAAGGTTGTCGCATCGATGATCGGCACATTCGCGTTATCCGTCCGGGTCACGGTTTGGCACCCAAGCACTTTGAAGAATTGATCGGTACCACTGCGACACGCGATTTGACCAAGGGCGAGCCCGCTCAATGGGGAATGTTCGCTCAACTACATCCTGCTTCATCACACTAGTATTTCGATTGGACACAATATGACTACCAGAGACACGATCTTAGAAGTCATTCACGAAGTCGCTGCAGAAAGCGAAAAGACGCTAGGCGATGATTTTGGTGATAACACCGTGCTGCTCGATAGCGGCTTGGATTCGCTCGACTTTGCAATCATCGTTGCTCGACTCGAAGAGCGATTGGGTGAGGACCCATTTGCGGCAATGGACGAACCCGTCTATCCGAAAACACTTGGCGATTTCGTTGGGATATACGACTCGTTTTTCGCGAACCAAGACTAATGAAAGTTTCGAACACTGAAACCCTAACGCCTATGCGTCATCTGCTGGAACTCCTTAGTCGCGTTGCACCACAGCGACCACTTTGGGTCAACGCATTTGATGCAGCGGTCACCGCTGAACAGATCGCGGAATCCATTTCGGTCGACGCGTCGATGGTTGGATCACGCATAGCATTGATGATGCCAAACGGCGAAGACCTCGCACGAAGTTTGGTGGCACTCGATGGCGTTTGCGAGGCTATTCTGTTGCTCCCCAGCGGACTTGATGAGTCGCAGCGAGATTCGCTGATGCAGCGAGCAAGTATTGATCGCGTTGTCAGCCACTTGGCCGACATTCGCTGCAACGAAGAACTGGCAGCGAAGCCAAGCGATCGCGGCAGATTGACGCGATGGATATTGGCAACTTCGGGAACTACTGGAACTCCAAAGCTAGTTGAGCACACACTCGCGACGCTAACGCGCAGCGCGAGTTTCGACCTCACCATCGGTGCCCAACACACATGGTCCTCGCTTTACAACCTTACGGGATTCGCTGGATTGCAAGTGTTCTTGCAGGCGTGGTGTGGTGGATCGAAGTTTGTTTTGCACAATGACGATGCGACACTTGCCGAACGTGTTGAGCGGATGGCGCGATTGGGCGTGACAGCGATTTCGGCAACACCGACAATGTGGCGCAAGATCCTAATGGCGAGCGATGCTGCAAAATTACCGCTGCGGCGAATCACGTTGGGCGGCGAGATTGCGGATCAAAAGATTCTTGACGCTTTAGGTGCAGTGTTTCCAAACGCGAAGATCCGCCAGATCTATGCTTCAACCGAAGCCGGAGTTGGTTTCAGTGTCCGTGATGGAAAGGCTGGATTTCCGGCAAGCTACTTGGACACGCCGCCGGCGGGAGTGGAGGTGCGAGTCGAAGATGGTCGGTTGTTCCTTCGCAATCCCGACACAAGCCAACGTTTCATCGGTAACGATGCACGATTGCATCGCGAGGATGGATTCATTGACACGGGTGATCGTGTTGAGCGAGTTGACGATCGGTTTGAATTTCTTGGTCGAGCCAACGGGACGATCAATGTGGGTGGCAACAAAGTCCAACCCGAAGAAATCGAGCGATTCTTGCTATCTTGCGATGGAGTGGTCCAGGCTCGCGTGTATGCCAAGAAAAGCCCTTTCACGGGATCACTGGTTGCCGCTGATGTGGTAAGTAGTGGTCAACTCGAAAAAACAGAATTGCGCAAGCATTTGACCTCGCGGTGTCGCGCGTCGCTTGACACTCATAAGGTCCCCGCGGTGATTCGATTGGTTGACGGCATTGAGACCAACGCAGCGGGCAAGGTACTCAGGAACGCCGGATGATTGAAACTGATAAAGCTAAGAATGTTCTGGTAACCGGTGGCACACGTGGGCTAGGGTTAGCCACGTGTGAACATCTAGCGCGCGCTGGTTACCGAGTGATCGCCAGCGGTCGTGGGATTACTGATAGTTTGCAGACATTGATTGACGATCCGTCGCTTTCAGGTTTGGTGACGTTCCGTTCTCTCGATCTCGCTCAAACCGGCGAAATTCGCTTGTTCGTTCGGGACGTCGCAAAGGAATACGGGCCTTTGTATGGATTGGTCAACAATGCCGCGATTGGTCACGATGGCGTGCTAGCGACGATGCATGATTCCCAGATCGAAGAACTCATTCGCGTCAACGTGCTGGCTTCCATACTAATGGCCAAGTACGCATCACGATCCATGCTTGGACGGCGTGCCGGTCGCATTGTGAATGTGGCTTCCATTATCGCATCAACCGGATTCAGCGGACTTTCTGTTTACGCCGCGACAAAGTCGTCCATGATCGGGATGACGAAGAGTCTATCTCGTGAACTTGGCAAAGCTGGGATCACGGTCAACGCCGTCTCGCCGGGGTACATGGCCACCGATATGACATCAGGAATTGATGCGGCGAAACTAGAAACCATCACAAGGCGAAGTCCGTTAGGTCGACTGGCAAATGTTGATGAAGTGGCTGCTGCGATCGTGTACTTGATGAGCGAATCCGCAGCATCGATCACGGGAACCAATATCACCATTGATGCGGGCAGCACGGCATGAGTGCCGTCGAATTAACGCTGGAAGTGCTTCGAGATTTACCCTGCAGCGGACCCGTTCTGGTTCACGCTGACTTGATGCGGGCTCGTTCATTCGTAGGTCCAGTTACATCGCGACAAGCCATGCTAGCGGCGCAGGTGGAAGTCTTGCGGGAAGCCTGCGGATCACGTCCGTTTTGGTCGCCATGTTTCAACTACGACTTCTGCAAGACAGGCGAGGTAGATTTGCGTAGTGCCAAGACCCAAGTCGGGCCACTCGGTGAGTACCTCCGCACGCATTCGGACTTTTGGCGTAGCACTGATCCAGTGTTCTCCATTTGCGGTGACGGACGAGTAATCGAGGACAACACTTCAAGCACTATCGAAGCCTTCGGGCCGCTTAGTGGTCTTGCTCAACTTTACTCACGAGGCGGCGCGGTTTTGTTCTACGGTGCGGCATTGTCTTCAGCCACGATTCTGCATTTTGCTGAAACGCTGAGCGGCGGTCCCGTCTATCGGTACGACAAAGTCTTCTCGGGAACGATGGTCACTTTGGATGGTGTGAATCGAGCCATCGACTACATCTATCATGTTCGGCCAATGGGCTGGTCCCTCGATTATGACTGGACTCGAATCCGAAACGACCTGATTGATCAGAACCTGATTCGCCAACAAACGTTTCGTGGCGAAGAGGTTGCGATGGCGTGTGTGGTCGCCGACTTAGTGGACTACTGGGTGGAACGACTCAGCGACGACCCACTCTATTTTCTTGACAGTGACACGCGAGCGAAGGTCGAGTCTTTGAAATTGTCTCGGGGTCAACGTGTCAGTAGGAACGAATTTGAGCAGGCAACATGAACGACACATTCCCCTGCGTTGGCGACGATATGTATTCGCTTGCGGAACGGCTATTTCCTATCAACCGCAGTTTGACTGGCGACGGAGTTCGGCAGTCATTGGGGATCTTGAGTGAATTAGTGACTGGGCTGCAAGTCCACGAAGTGCCAACGGGCACGTCGTGCTTTGATTGGTCGGTACCAAAAGAGTGGAAGATTCGTGAGGGTTGGATCGAGGACCCCAATGGTGATCGCATTGCCGATTTCGCGAACTGCAATCTGCATGTGGTAGGGTATTCGACGCCGGTCGACACGGTCATGGGATTGGATGAACTGCAGCAGCATCTCTATTCATTGCCCGAACAACCCGACGCGATTCCCTATGTCACGTCTTACTACAAAGAGCGTTGGGGATTCTGCCTCACCGAGAATCAACGACGTTCGTTGCAGCCGGGCAACTACCGAGTTCGCATTGATAGCGAGCTGTTTGACGGTTCGTTGACATACGGTGAGTTAAAGTTGGCGGGTGATTCCGAGAAAGAGATTTTCTTGTCGACCTATGTTTGTCATCCATCGATGGCAAACAATGAATTGTCGGGGCCATGTGTGACCATTCATTTGGCCAAATGGTTGCAGGCCATGACGCAACGACGCTATAGCTACCGAATTGTTTTCATTCCTGAGACGATTGGGTCCATCGTTTATCTCAGTCGCCATCACGAGGCGATGCGAAAAAACGTTGTTGCTGGATTCAACGTGTCATGCGTTGGAGATGATCGAGTCTATTCGTATCTTCCGTCGCGAGATGGTAATACGCTTTCTGATCGCGTGGCCAAGCATGTGTTGCACCACACCGACCCTGATTATTGTCGCTATACCTTTCTGGATCGCGGTAGCGACGAACGGCAATACTGTAGCCCCGGGATAGATTTGCCTGTTGCGACAGTGATGCGAAGCAAATACGGCATGTACCCTGAATACCACACTTCGCACGACAACCTGGATGTCATTTCGCCATCAGGTTTACAAGGTGCCTTCAACGCAATTGCCGAGTGCATTCGTTGCATCGAGCAGGACTGCTATCCCAAGTCGGTAATGCCATGTGAACCGCAGTTAGGAAGGCGTGGCTTGTATCCCGATCTTAGCGTGAAAGGCGGTGCGGATTCGGTGCGAGAGATGATGAATATGATCGCCTACTGCGACGGCAAAAAGAGTCTTTTGGAGATTGCTGAAATCATCGACGCCCCGATGAGCCGGTTGACGACGTACGTCAAGAAATTGGTCAATGCCAGCGTGATCGAAACGCAATCGGAGAAGTTTTAGAATGACAAGTCTGCGAGAACTCAAACAGCTCTATGAACAAGGCCAAAACATTTGCGAGTACCTGCGTCGTGAGTTGAATGTTTCAACCAATACGCCCGAGATCATTGAGATAGCTTACGACTTGCAAACCGGCAGCTACACACGTGCCATGTCCGACCCGGTAATCATCAAGCATAAAACGGCGTACACCGCCACGATTGCCGGTCAAATACTCAAGCACTGCCCGACGCTCAGTTCCGTGATGGAAGCCGGGGTAGGTGAAGCAACAACGCTAAGTGGAGTGATTAGTCTGTTGCGAATGGAAGCGGGCCACGAAAGCCTGCAAGGATACGGGTTCGATCTAAGTTGGTCTCGCTTGAGCTATGCACGGCGTTGGCTTACTGAAAACAACATCGATCAGGTCGATCTATGCTGTGGTGATTTGTTGAACATTCCATTTTGCGACAATTCAATTGATGTGGTCTATACGTCCCATTCGGTTGAGCCCAACGGAGGCAACGAAGAACCAATCCTGCGAGAGCTTTATCGGGTCGCTCGCAAGTATGTCATTCTTTGTGAACCGGGTTATGAACTAGGGGACGATGTCGCGAAAGCTCGCATGGATCACCATGGTTATTGCAAGAACTTACCAGGGATCAGCCGCGAACTCGGCTACGACGTTGTGGATCATCATCTAATTGATTGTAGTGCGATTCCTCAGAATCCATCTGCAATCACGGTGATCCGCAAACCTCAAGCGGACTCTGGGGTTTCCGATAGCGTTTTCGCTTGTCCTAAGACACGTACTCCGCTGGTTGCGGGCGAAGGCGTACTCTACAGCCCGGAATCCTTAACGGCGTATCCCATTGTTGGCGGCATCCCGTGTTTGCGATCCGAAAACGGCATCTTAGCTAGTCGCTATGAAGAGGTCGCGAAGTGAGTGGGCAACCTCGAGTAACAATCGTTCCGATCAACGAAGAAGAACACGCAAAGGTGTTGTTCGAGTGGCGCAAGTCCCCCGAGATTTCACGCTTCATGTACACTCGCGATCCGATCGTTTGGGATTCACACATCGCTTGGATACGGTCGTTGCCGCAAAACCAATCTCGCAAAGATTGCGTGATTCTGCTTGATGGGGTTCCCGCTGGAACGGTCAATCTAACCGAAATCGACAACACGCATCGACGTTGCAGCTTTGGAATGTATGTTGCTTTGCCGCTCGCACGGGTGCAAGGAGTCGGTGCCGCCGCGGAAGTGTTGGTGCTTGAGCTTGCGTTTGATGACTTAAAGATGCACAAAGTTTCCTGCGAAGTTTTTGCCAGCAACCCGGCCCCGGTCGCTATGCACCAACGCATGGGATTCAAGATTGAAGGTACCTTTCGCGACCACGTATTCGATGATGGTGACTGGATTGATGTTGTGCGAATGTCCGTACTTGAAAACGAATGGGCATCGAAAGCTGCCATGATGCGGGGCCTGCTTTCGCGATTGATTGGTTAGGTTCAGTGTCCTGTGGGAGGCGGTCTTTGTTCATGAGGTTGTCTCGTCAAAAGCTGCCGCGTTACACTTTCTTTATATTCTCTACTTCCCTTTGAGCGAACTCGATGAGCGAACACAAGACGGAACAAGAAGCCTTTTGGGCGGGCGATTTTGGCAATCAATACATCAGTCGGAACGAATCCGCCCAGTTTATCGCCAACAATACAGCCGTTTTTCGCGACATCATCTCACGCACTCATGGGGTGAAGTCGGTGATTGAGTTGGGGCCTAACGTGGGAATGAATTTGCATGCCTTAAGGCATTTGATTCCGGATGTCGATCTATCGGCGGTTGAGATCAATTCAAAGGCAGCCGAGCAATTGCGACAAACCGAGTCTTTGGATGTCACTGTCCATGAGACTTCGATTCTAGAATTTGAACCCACTCGTACTTACGATTTGACGTTCACCAAAGGTGTGTTGATTCACATCAACCCCGACGAAGTCAATCGGGTTTACGACCTGCTCTACCAAGCATCCCATCGGTATGTGCTTGTCGCAGAGTACTACAACCCAACACCGGTAGCGATTCCCTATCGAGGGCATGACGATCGATTGTTTAAGCGTGACTTCGCTGGCGACATGCTTGATCGTTTCAGCGATTTACAATTGATCGACTATAAGTTTGTGTACCGTCGCGATCCCAACTTTCCCCACGATGACGTTACGTGGTTCTTGATGGAAAAGCGTTAGGATTAGACAAACTGCCATTTGCCGACGGCGCCGGTGACAAGGTTGGCGTAGTAGACCGATCCATCGGGGCCTTGTTGGATATCAACGATCCACTGGGCACCGGTGGTGAACAATTGCTGGTCAGTCAGATTTCCTTGGTCATCAATGCGGAACAAGCGAACGGTCCCTTCGTACGCGTTGTTGTAAAAGAATGAGTCGTCGAAGTAATCACCCAGGTCACTGTCGTTGATGTATCCGCCCAATACGATTGCGTCACCGGCAGCACCGTGAGTGATCGCGACTACCGGAGGCGTGGCGTCAGCGGTGGCGTAGAAAGCTGCAGCTCCCGAGAGACCGCTGTACTGTGGCGTCGGAGTGTTCACGCCCTGACGACCTTCAAAATAGGGCCAGCCAAAGTTGGCTGCCGCACCGCCGGTGTTGATCTCTTCATAGCTGGTCCAGCCTGTGTCGCCGATCAATAGTTGACCAGAAGTCGGGTCAACGGTGATACGCCAAGGGTTTCTTGCACCAAGCTGATAGACTTTCGAAGCGTTGGCATTGGGGTCACCCGTGTAGAACGGATTGTCCCATAGGCCCTGCCCGGTGATGGGGTCAATCCGTAGGATCTTACCTGACAAACTGTTGACGTCTTGAACGCGAAGAGCGCGGCCGTCGACGCGAGTGTATCCCGCACCATCACCGATAGAAACGAATAGGTTTCCATCAAGTCCGAAGGCCAACGAGCCTACGGTGTGACTTTGTGAATCACTGTTGATGAAGTCTCGGATGTAGTTGCCGCTGGAATCTACGCCGCCCTGAGGCACGCTGTAGTTGACCGAGCTGTCAACAAAACCGTTGAAGTTGTTCCAGGTGCTGTTGGTGCCCAGCAGAATGGTTTCGCTACCTTGGACAATCGACGTGTAACCTGTCGACGCATCCAGAGTGACTCGCATCAAACGCCCAGCTCGATTGCCCGCACCGTCAGGCCCGGCGAGTCCGCTATAGTTGTAGACTTCGGGCGGATCGTAGGTGTAAAGCAAGTACAGGTATGGATTGTTTTCAAGGTCAGGGTGAATCTTGAAGTCGATCAATCCGCGGTCGTTGTAGTCGTTGACTTGTCCGGAGATGTCAATGACGGTCTGGACGGAACCGCCGTCGCGTTGAACCTTTACGACGCCAACCTTTTCAGCAATGTAGAAGTTTCGTCCATCGGGTGACCAATCCAACGCCAGCGGTTGATTAAGTCCGGTGATCACGTCTTGTTTGACAAGGGAACCATCTGGAAACTGAGGTCGAACAGGCGGATCGAAAGCAGGCGGATCGAGGCTGAATTGGAAGTTGCGAATGATGTGTTGGTTGGTGTCTCGGAAATTCGCGCCGGTAAATCCAACGTATGCCTGAGACCCAACAAAGTTGTCGAGTTCGATTGTTGTCACCAAGCTCGCATAGGTTGGCTTCGCTGGGCTATCGGAGATGAACACCGCAAGTTTGTCACTGTCGCCGTTGTAGTCCACCCATGCATAGTATTCACGAGAGTCATTGAGCGTGTACGGAGACGTGACGGTTGCGACGGGGTTCTGAACGGATCCGTTGGTCAACACCGAAATCTCGCGTGCAGCGGTGTCCCACGAATTGCGTTTGGTATCGAACTCAATCGCAATGCTGTTCTCGATCAACTCATATCCCAACCAATACGCATCGGGACCGATCGCATCCGAGCCTGCCGCTGAGTTCTGCAGTGTGAACGTTAGACCGGATGAACCGTTCACCCCAGCACCACCGCCGATGAAGAACTGAAACGAGGCTTGGAAGGACGTGTTATCGCCAATTGAAATGGGTGTCTCGTAGAAGACTGAACTCACTTGGCGTTGTCCAACACCAGTAAGGTTGAGGTTGCCGTTGGATGCCCATGCGACGCCGTTGAGGTTCAATCCGTCCGTGTTGGAAAAGTTCGCATAGTTTGGCAGTGGCGTATCGTCATCGATGATGGTGACGGTAGAAGTACGCGGAGCCAACAACGTCGTGCCAATAGGATTGTCAAGAATCACACTAAAGGTTTCGGTGCCTTCGCCAAAGGAATCATTGATCAGATTGATGGTGATCGTTCGGCTTTGTTGTCCATCGGCAAAGTTGAGGGTGCCGCTTTGTGCTACGTAATCTTGACCAGCGATGGCGGATTCATCGGATGTGTAGTACTGAACTGAAACGGCACCGTCACTGCCACCGATTCGATCGACTTGAATCGTGATCGAGTTAACGCTTTCGCTTGGATTCGATGGGCTCGGTTGAATGGAGAAGCGACCTGGGTTGTTGCCGGTGTTCCCGCCGTCATCAGCAAGGAATTGGAAGTAACCGTTGCTATGCAAGGTTTCGCTTTGACGGAAACCCGGCTGGACGCCATCGGAAGCTAGCCAAGTACCCGTCGAATAGGTCGTCGATGCTTCCGTTTGGTAGGTCTGGCCGTCAACGCGAATGTAGTCGACGTTCAGATTTCGGTCGAAACCACCGGGCGTGTAACTGTCGTTAATAAAGGCAACCCGCACGCGGTCGGCAGTGACATCACCACTAAACTGATAGGAGAATACCTGGCCACTTGTCGAAATGTTATTGAAAGTCTGAACCACGTTTTCATCGATCAACAACTGAGCCGATTCGCTGCCTGTTGTGCCAGAGAGGGCGATGTCAATCGTCGATCCATTGTTTCCGCCACCGGACGCGCCGGCTGAGGAGAATTGAAAGTAACCATTCGCGTTAAGGTATTCCGTTTGTAAGTTACCAGAGGTGATTCCTTGGCCTTCAATCCAAGATCCCTCTGAGAACACGGCTGGATTCTCGGCTTCGTAGGTCACTCCGTCGATCTCAATACGGTCGACTCGCAAGTTGCGGTCGATGCCGCTTGCGGGATCATACAGATCATTGACGAAGTTGATGCGAACGTCATCGGCTGATACGCCATCGATGTTTACGATGTAAGGATAGAACCGATCATTCTCGGCGTCGGTGCCTTGAACGAACCAAGTGTCAACGATTTGACCATTGACTTCTAATTCCATCAGTTCATCGGCGGTCGAACCTGCGGCGTAGATGGCGATGGGAAGATGACCTTGAAACCGATCAAGGGCGACCGAAGACAAGGTTCCTAGCGATTCAATTTGGCCGATGCGGTATTCCAGGTCCCAGTCGTTGCGATGGGTTTGATCTTCAGAAGCGGCAACATCAACGCCGGCGATCGCTGCAATCCGATTGACGAAGGATTGCCCCTTGGAAGTCGCTGCGACATCGCAACCGTAAATCAGCAAGTCGCCTCCCTCGGCGATGGCTCGTCCCCACAAAGCGAGTTGGCTTCGACGTGTTTCGATGTTGGCATCATCGAGTTGACTGTTGCCAAGCTGGATCGCGCCATCGCTTCCATGACTGATCAAATGAACTGATGCGAGGTTGCTTCGGGTGGATAGAACTGCGGTAATCTGCTCGACACCATCCTGCTTAGCGTCCAGAACGATCATCTCAGCATTGGCGGGGATGGCATCCGCAAAGGTCGCGAGATCGTCGACACCGCTATCGATGATGACCAGGGCCGACTTCGGCGCCGAAGCTTCATGATGATTCGACACGTCGCATGCGATGGAATTGTCTAACGCCGGTCCGGATGCGATAGCAACGCCAGCATCGGCAGCGAGCATTAACCGAGGTTCAAGTTCGGCGAGAAGCCATTGACGGCGGGAGCGGGAGGACAAGGAGCGACGGGGACGTGAGAACATCAATGCACCATGCGGAAAATCGGTGGAAAACGAACTCCGCAGTGTAATTCGTACACGTCAATGTGCAAATTTAACGTATCCGTTTCAACCGTTTTCGTCGGCTAGAAAAACCGGTTGTACGGCCTGTGCCAGTTGTGCTTGCGTTGCCCCGGAAACTTTCGTGAGCCGAAAGTGCTGGCCTGCCGAGGCGAATCGAATTCTCGCGATTACCGCTTAAGCGGCTCGGCGTGGAAGATTCTTGCGAATCACTTCAACGGATCGTGCCCGGAATCGATCCCAACGACCCCAGACCAGCAAGTTGGCTAGGTCTCTTGGATCTCGCTTGCACGCTAAGCCAATCACTTCGTTGGCCCAGTCTTGGCACGGTTGAGCATTCTGAGGCGTATGGTCGAGTTGAGGGTAGTGCTCGAGCAGCGACCGTTGGCGATAACGCTCGATGGCCATATCCACTAGATCGGGATGCTGCTGATAAAACGGTTCACCGGCTAAATCGCTTCGCTTCGCTAGGTGCTCGGGACCCGACAAACTTAAGCGGCATCCGCAGAAACCCGCGTACAGAAAGTGCGATCCAGGTGCGTTGGATGTCATGACTTCGAACTGAGACAGTAAACGACGCATCCGAGTTAACGCGTTTCGGTCATCGACGCCCGCACCAACGATGGTTTCGAACCCACGGCTGGCGAATGACTTTACCCAGAAGCCTCGGTCGGCACACTGTTGTGAGACGCAGATCAAAACATGGTCAAAGTGCTTCGCTTGTTGGGTGACGAAGTCTACATAATCCGCTTCGTTGACCGAATGTTCAGAGTGCTTGGTCACGTGCGCGGGCATTACCAACAAGCTTCCGGGAATCTTCGCGGTGATTTCCGGATCACTGTAGATCAAAGGTAACCCGACCGGGATCGCGTTGATCCCATGCCCATTGAGGTAGTACGCAATCACTTCGTTAGCGACCAAGATGGTTTGGTCGTGGGGGTGATTGCCAATGACCTGACGAATGTCCGTTACCGGGTCAATTACCCAGCCATGCTGCCACGCGGCGCGACTGCGGGGTGGTGTTCGAAGGCCAATTTTTTCGGCGATCAAATGGCTGAGCCCGTAGAAGTCCGCTTCGCTGCGAATGCGTATCGGTTCTCTTCGAGGTAGCGACGATTCGACCCGTTGCAACAGGCTCGCACTTTCCTCAACAACGTTTTTCGATTGCACTTCGGATTCCTTATTGATCAAGCTGCTTGGGAATCGCACGAGGTCTGCGTTGGCAGTTGGATCGACTTTTGAGATTGCGCCAAAGCTCGGTCAAAAAGTTCGTCAGTTCTTTTCTGGATCAAGCGAAGAGTGCTCGCGTTGAGTTCTTCCTCCCCGGCGCCACTGCTTCCACGTCGAAAGAACAGTTTCGATGTTGCGTCTTCCGATCCGCGTTCTTTGGCTTGCAGTTGTGAGAAAGAACGATGGTCGACGGCGGCATCTATGATTGACCTTGATACGGGATGGCCAAGCCATTGGAAGCACTCGCTGACGATTGGTGCTGCTTGTTCGAGCATTTGTTCGTAGTTCACCAAACGAACTTGTTCAGGATCGGTTCCGGCGACATCAACGTAGTCGGCAAGGAAATCAATCCAGCGATCTAAGTGGTCTAGGCAGAACGCATCGACGCCTCGGCGTGTTTTCTTTGCGTTGCTGGGATAGCGACAGTTGAAGTGATAGTACGAAACCAATGAATCTTGGGGACGTCGGAACAAGCAGAGATGCCGTGTCTTGTTGGTCGTTGGGTTGCTGTGGAACCAGCGACGGACTGCACGCAATGGTTCATGCGTTTTGATCAACACTCCGCATTGCTGGACGACGGGGCTGGTGTCCGAAACGAAACCGGCTCGTTCAACCACTTCGTGGCAATAGATGTCTGGGATAATCTGATCCGCGTTCACCTCGGACAAATCCAATTGGGATAGGTCAAGTGGCGACTCACTACGGTTAGTGAACGATTGAGCGGCCAACACGTCAGCCATGACTAATCGCATCCAGGTATTTCCCGAGCGAGGGAAAGAACTGACGAAGGTGATAGGGGTGCCGCCGGATTGAAGTCGATTCAATTCGCTCAGGTTCGAGGGGCGTATTTTGGTGCTTCGCCAGTTGTTCCGCCAGCGGTGAATTTCGCGTGTGATCTGGTCAAGCATGCGGTGGTCTACCTCAAGGATTCGCCCGCGATCATGTCCGTTTGTCGCGGCGAATCGACGATAGTTCAATTGACCTCGACAGATCAAGACGAAAGCAAAGTGTTGACACCGGTGAAGCACTTTCGATACATCTCCAGTCGTTGATACAACGTCATTGAAAATCGGAGTGAAACGCCGTGCTGCCTAGTTTGAAGAAATGGAAACGACAAAGACGCGCAGAACGTGCTAAGCGGAAAGCGGCCGATCCAAATTCTTATCCGCCCGACATGAACCGCGACTCGGTCGAAACGATCGTGTCGGTTCATCAATACACAATGACTTCCACCGAGCGACTAAACGGTCTTTGCGAAGCCGTGCGATACATCGGCGATTGTGGAGTTGAAGGCGACATCGTTGAGTGTGGTGTTTGGCGTGGTGGCAGCATGATGGCAATTGCTCAGATGTTGCAGAAGACTGGCGACACGAGTCGTAATTTGCACCTCTTTGACACGTTTGAAGGAATGAGCGAGCCCACTGATGCGGACGTGTCGATCGACGGTGAAACCGCTGTGAAACAGTTGGCTAACGAAGACAAGGACGATGGTACGTCGGTTTGGTGTGTGGCGTCTCTGGGGGATGTGCAGTCACACATGCAACAAGTGGCTTACCCACAAAACCAAATTCATTACCACGTTGGAAAAGTCGAAGAAACAATTCCGGAAGCAGCGCCAGCGAAGATAGCTTTGCTTCGTTTAGACACCGATTGGTATGAGTCGACCGCACACGAGATGGAACATTTGTTTCCGCGGTTGGTCGACGGAGGAGTATTGATTGTCGATGACTACGGCCATTGGCAGGGAGCTCGGCGAGCGATTGATGAGTACTTCATCAAGCACAATATTGGCATGATGTTGCACCGCTTAGATTACACCGGACGAATTGGCATTCATCACATGGGGGTCGCCCGTCATCGAATGACTCAAGCCCAAGGAGCGGCTCATCGTGACGCAGCCTAGCAGCGTAAACTTGCTGAACGTCGGTTGCGGCCGATGCTATCATCCCGCATGGACTAATATCGATCTGGTCGCAGCTACCCCCGAGGTTCGCGCTTACGATCTGCGACGTGGGTTGCCTTATGACGACAATTCGTTCGACGGTGTCTATCACTCGCACGTGCTTGAGCATCTGACGCCTGAATCGGCTGCTGGAATGCTGCGAGAATGTGGACGTGTGCTTCGGCCTGGTGGCGTGCTGCGAATCGTTGTGCCGGATTTAGAGGGCATTGCTCGAGAATACTTGCGAACGCTCGAAGACGCAGCCTTGGATTCCAATCCCATCAATCTAGCTAAGCATCGTTGGATGACATTGGAATTGATCGATCAAATGACTCGCCAACGCAGCGGTGGTTTGATGGGGCAAACGATCACTTCGCCTGAATCAACACCTCCGGACTTCATTCGTTCTCGTTTGGGGCACCAGGTAGACGGCAATACCAAGGTCAAGAATCGCAAAACACTTCGCATGCGAATTTCGCGGTTGTTGGGTGATGCTCGAAAGCAACTTGCTATGGCAGCGGTGACCTTGATCGAAGGATCCTTGGGCCGTGCCGCCTACCGAGAAGGCCGATTTCGCCAATCGGGCGAACTGCATCGTTGGATGTACGACCGTGTTTCGCTTTCTCACTTGCTCGAAGAACTAGGCTTTGAATCGCCGGTCGTTTGTCGGGCCGACGAAAGTCGAATGGCTGATTTTGACGCCTATCAGCTTGATCGAGATGGCGATTGCATTCGAAAGCCTGATTCTATGTTTGTCGAAGCCGTAAAGCCCGTTGCTCAAGCGGCCGCTCGGCCCAGTGGCTTCGCCGCACCCAGCAAGGTTGCATAGAGGTCAGCGTAGGCTTCGGCCTCACGAAGGTGCGAGTACTCAACTTGGATCATTTTGCGAGCCCTGTGGCCAAGACGTTCGCAGGCGGACGGATCCGACAATGAACGTCGCAACACCTCTCCAAGCTCGACAGCATCGCCCGTTTTCGCCAGCCATCCTGAGACGTTGGGTCGAACGTAGTCGGGAATCCCGCCAGCATCAAAACCGACAATCGGAGTTCCGCAAGCCATTGATTCGAGACCCGTCAGTGGCAAATTGTCTTCAAGTGACGGCAGCACAAAGATATCAGCAGCACTGAAGACCGTCCGTTGTTCCAAAGCCCCCGCGACGGGACCAACTGAATGAATCGGAGGCAGTGGCAGATCGGATTCGGGTAGCGTTCCCGAACCAAAGACCATTCCCACGACGTTGGGGATGTCAGCGATCATCGACAATGCCTGCAGCATTTCTTTGCCGCCTTTGCGGATGCTCTTGATGTCCATTGCGCCAAAGCAGACAACGGTTGCGTCCGACGCGATTCCCAAGCGTGCGCGGGCTTCGGATCGGTCCATGGGATAAAAAACTTTAGAATCAATTCCGTATGGAATATGCCGGAACGATCGAGCGTTCGCAAACATCGGGCTCGAACGAGCGGTTTCGATAAGCCACCGACTCGGCGCAACGATATTTAGATTGACGTTCGCAAGAGCGGCTAACTTCTCAGCGAATAGAACGCGGGACATGTCGTGACTGTTACGTTGGCTGAGTTGGTGGCAGTGACCACAACCCGATAGAAAGTGATCGCAGCCGGCCGAGAAATGGCAACCGCCGGTGAACGCATTCATATCGTGAAGCGTCCAGATCACTGGTTGATCAGCGTCAAGGGATCCGAAAAAACTGCGATAATCAATGAACTTCGCAATCCAGTGCAAATGCACGACGTCCTCGAAAACGCCTTGCTTTGCCGACGCAGGGTGATTGCTAGGTGGCCACGGAGTGAACGGCTTTCCTTTGGGCGATGTGAAGATCTCGTGCCCTGCCGAACGATCACGAACGGCTCGTTTGAACTTTTGGCGGTGGCGACGGAACCTAAATCTTGCGTTCAAGGTTTGGAGCAGTCCGCCTTTGCGCCAGCTTGTGGGGTGGTAGCTTGCTCCGTACTGCTCGGGATCCACTTGTTCGGGCGAGCAGAAGAAATGGCTGTTCACCCCGCTCTGAATCAAAGATTCGTGAAGTCGACGTGCTGCGGTTGCTGCGCCGCCACTTAAGTAGCTGTTGAGGTGGGTAACACGCATAGGATTGGACCTTAAGAACGGCTTGGATCGTTCGCCCGATTCAGGCGGCTTCAAGGGTTTGTTCATGAGTAAGACGAGGCCGATGAAGCAACTGATCGAACGACTCCTGCGCGGTGTGCATTCGGTGAAGCGGAACATCACCATAAAACGAAGCCCAGCCCGTGAACGAACTCGGTGGCCCAATCAATTGGTCACACTTGGCGAACGCATACATGTCTTCGACCATGTGGCCGGTGCCGAAGTGGACGTCTAAACCGCTAAAGTCATTGCGATGCAAATCAGAGTTTCCACACACCAAGAATGACACCGCTTGACCGCGAAGTTCGTTTTGAACCCGTCGCATAGCGGCTACATAATCCGCGACGCTGTAGTAGTACATGCCATCGCGAAACGTGGCGTAGTCACCTTGTCGAATGTGGATCCCGATGACGGTTTGGCTGTTACGTCGAATACCGGCCATCAAACTTTCGACATTAGATTCATGGGGCGGCGTGATGCGGAAGTGTTTGCGAATGATGTCAGCGTGCTTGGTCAACCATGGTCCAGCTAGAAAACGCCATCCGGCCACCAGGGTTGGGCGTTTGGATTGTGCCATTGCCGCGAAGCTGTCGCTGGTGAGGTCACATTCATCTTCGTCGACCAGCCGCACCACATGAAATGGAAACCGAGTCATGCGAAGGTGTGAGAGCGAACGCCCCGTCAAATACACCGCGCGGTACAACAACTCGCGAGACAGTGCGCTAGGCTCTGTGGTCGACGCATTGCCTTCTTTTCTAAACGTTGCTTCGTCGGACGCTCTTGAGGCCCGATAGTCGGCGATAGGGTACGTCATGCGAAAGCTGAGTACTTCGTAGTCATTCGCCGTGGGCAATGGAGGAATCGGTAAGCCTGACACCAATGATTGCGGATTCGGTTTAGGATCAAACCGGCACCAAAGATCATGTTCCGTCGAACAGAAGTACTTCGCGTACTTAGTGAACGACGGATTCACCAACGAAATGTTGTATTCCTGCGCAGCGGCGATCAGGTTGGCTGCCAGGACGAGCCGGTTGCCCAACTGACCGTAGTTGCGTGCGATAACAATCATGAAGCTTTTGCCAGGGCTAGGTCATTGGCAACCGATTGTCGAACGAATGTGCAATCCGCTTGCAGCATGACACCGGTAACGCGGTCCGAAAAGCCTGACTGAATTGAGGTGGGAACAAAGTCAAGTGACTCGGCCAACTGCAAGGACTCATCCCACAGCGGTGCGTTTTCATAAAGTGGTTGAGTTGAAAGTTCCATCTGCATGCCGATGATTTGATCCATGCAACGTTGAGCACCCGCAATGACTTGGTGTTCGAGTCCTTGAACATCAAGCTTCAAGAACAACCGTTCGTCTTCTTCGCAATAGCTGCTAACGATCTCATCAAGGCGTTTGACGTTGATCGTGATTGTGTCGACATAGCAAACATCCCCGGTTGAGCTTTCGAGTCGATCCGTCATCGGAAGCAGTGAACTACTCTGAGTATCGGTCGCGACGTTGAATTTCGCTGTCGTGGTTTCGGCTCCTAACGCGTACGAGGCAACTTGCCATCGGTCAAACCCAGAACTGTTGAGCCGGAGTTTTTCTAGGGCTGCTGGTAGCGGTTCGAAAGAGATGATGCGTCCTCTGAATCCACCGCGAAGCAACCTGCGAGCGTATTGTCCGTTGTTAGCGCCAACATCCAGAACCGTGTCTACTCCGTAGCGATGCAGCATGCTGACATGACTGCTGGGCTTACCGAAGCGGTTTGCCAACTGGAGGTAGGCGGTGCGAAACGGGATTTTCGCGGCGTATAGTGAGCGAGACATGGTCTGCCTGGATTTCAAAACCGTTGATGGGCCGTTGCGAAATGAACGCGTTGGGCATTTGCCAGCCTCGCTTTCATTTCAGAAAGTCCATAAGTACCCGCTAAGCGCCCGAAGCGACAATATCACTATCTCATTCGCAATAACGCGAGCGAAATCGGATGTTCAATCAGCTCGGGAAAGTCAGTCTTGACGCCCAAGAACTGGTTCTTCTAAACCATCCTTTGAGGTCGGGTGAGTGTTTCACTGGACACCATTTTAAAGCTCTAAACCCTCTGATTTTGCGATGAACTGTCGTTTAGGTTTACCCCAGCTTCCTGCTCTTCACCGTCACGTTGTTTCCGTATCGGTGAGCTGTTTCACCATGATCGCATTGGTCGGCTGCGGAGGTTCCGCATCGGATGTCCAGGTCGCTAGTTCCACCAACGGCACTGCTCCTGCTGCTGCGGCGGTTGCTAGCACACCTGTCGTACCGGCAACGGACGTCGTCAGCCAATTTCTCGATCTCGTTCGTCGTGGAGGTACAGATTCCGGTGCTTCGACTTTGTTGACCTCGAAAGCTCAGTCAGAGTTGCAACGGATCGGTCGAACGGTCCAGCCAATTGGATCGCCCGACGCTCGCTTCACGGTCACTCGCAGCGAAATGGTTCCGTCTGATCCAAACGCTGCGTTGGTACATAGCGTGTGGGCCGAACCAGGGCCCGAAGGCACGACAATTGAATCCCAGGTCGTTTGGGCTGTTCAAAAAGAAGCCAACCAATGGCGGATCTCTGGGCTGGCGATGGAATTTGAGGGTGAGCCGCAACCGATGATCGTCAACTTCGAAGATGGAAACCGCATGGCAGCTCTGCTGGCGGATGTAGAGGGCCCCAGTGAATCCTCGGCTGAACTGTCGCAGGCCGCCAGCAATCCAGAGCAAATTGATCGCTAGTCGATGTCTGGATTCTGCCACGCATCTTGGCGTGGCAGCCCTCATTCTGGAATTGCCTGAAACCGCTCTAGGGTAAATAAACTTCCGTAAACGGAAGGCGAATTGTTCAGGTAGCGTGGAATATCACTTCGCTGTGACCCTAACAATCACGACGGCGGCGATGCACCGGATATCGCGGCGACTAGGACGTCGCGCTTGCTCCACGCTGGAGCGGCAAAACTCGCATCCCGATGCTCGCAATTATGCGTAAACGACGTCTTGCTTGCATTGACATGTATTGCCTACGGGTTACTGTAACGTCGAAACCTCGCAAGCGTTATAAATTGCCTGGATTGCCTGTTTTGGCACGCCTGTAGCAGTGACGTTTGGGATTGCCCGGGTGGCGGCCAACGTGTTGTTGGCGGCTCGGCGAAAAGCCATGGATCAAGGCTTCAAGAACCAATGTGCGAATCGGATCGCACTTACACTCCGGATTTTGGGAGATATCTATGAATCGGACTGTGGTGAGCAGCATCGCGGCATTCGCACTGGTAGTGAGTGCATCGTTGGCGATGTCAAATACAGCAGAAGCAGGCGGCGGACTACTTTGCAAGATTCACGCCAAGAAGGTTTGCATGCTTAAGAACATTCACGCCAAAAAAGTGAGCTTCTTCAGCAACCTTGGCTGCAAGAGCAAGGGATCAGATTGCTGTGCACCGGAGCCATGTTGTGCTCCTGCACCAGAGCCATGTTGCGCACCGGCTCCTGAACCATGCTGTGCACCAGCACCCGAGCCATGTTGCGAAGTCGCTCCAGAACCTTGCTGCGAAGCACCCGTCGTTGAAGCTGCTCCTTGCTGTGGCGCTCCTGCCATCGAAGAAGCACCTTGCTGCGGTGGCGAAGTCAGCATGGACTATGCCGTTGAAGGCGTTGTCGAAGGTGGCGAAGTCGTAACCGAAGCAGCTTCGAGCGAAGGCTTCAACCTTGCTCCAGGCGAAGTGCTTGTTCCAGGCAGCCTGCAAACGGTTGGCGCAAGTGAAGCAGCACCTGCTGCTGAAGCGGCTGAAATTGCTGCACCTGCAGCCGAGCCTGTTGCACCTGTTGCCGCTCCTGAAGCTGATGCCGCTGCAGATGCTCCTGAAAGCAGCAGCGATGCAGCACCTGCACCTGCTGCAGAAGCAGTAGAAGAAGCCGCTCCTCCAGCACCAACTCCAGACGCATCGACCGATGCCTAGTCTGTAAAGACAACCCGTCTCTACGCTTCACAGCGTTTCGACAGATACAAGAACCACGCACGTCGTTTGATGTGCGTGGTTTTTTTGTGCGTCTAGTTTGATTGAAGCGTTTCGGTCGAAAACGGCGAGCTTTGATTGACTTCTGCGAATCCGGGAATCGTTATCAAGCGAAGATCCTCACGACTCGTCGATTGGCAATGGAGATTCCTTTAGCTCGTCGATAACGCTTGGACGCAGTCGAGCGACATCGTTAAAGTCTTCAACGTCATCGGGCTTCAAGTACAGGTGTTCGCTCCCGTCATTGTCCTCAACGAATAGCCATTCGTCCGCGGTGATAGCGTGATTGGCTCGGTCCGACGATGTGCGAACGACCTTGTCTTTGGTGCTTTGAGTCCACGCTTGGGCACCGCACCAAGATGCATCGTTGTTGCCTAAGCTGCGAAGGATGTTAGGCAAGGATCGGTCCGAGGTGACATGAGGCATCCGCACCGGCCCCACATCGCTGACCACCATTGGCAATCTCAAGTCATGGCTTCGCAGCGGTCCGACACGGTGGCCGATGTGTTGGTTTTGGCCAAGGCCGAACCCGCTGGTTCCGATCAGTAACACTCGAGGATCATCGCAAAGTAATGATTGAAGCATGACTTCGATCATCAAGTCGACTAGACGTACTTGGCATGCGTAGGTTCGCATCCACATCGTGATGGCGTCGGGGTGATAAGCGTCGCCCAGCCATCCGATACTTTGCGAATCAGAGGGAGCTTTTGTTAGATCTATCTTGGGAACCAAAGCACTTTCATTGATCAAAGGAAGTGAACCGAAATCCGGAGTATCCGCTAAGTCTTCCTCCTCCCAAGGTTCTAGAGCCGATTGCAATTCAACCTCGTCGATAGGATACAGCGATCGTGGTGCGTCCCAGCATCGGGTAAGAAAATCAGAGTGCAGCCACATCAGACTCCAATCGCCATCGGTTTCGATGTCCCGTTCGATGGCTGCAGCCATCAAGGAAGCCAGGTGAGTTTGTTCGATCTCCGTGGCCGCCATGCCGTTCTCTGACGCCTGCATTTGCACGACTGAGTCGAAACATGACGCGGCCGATGCCACAGCTTCGACATCCGTGATCAGCTCTGTTTCCCCAGCCAGTTTCCAGGGTTCCATCCACTGGCTAGCTATATCGCCAGATTGTCCATCAACTTGATCGTCACCAACGGTGAACAATCGTCGAAGCAACGAGTGCGGTTGATCATCGGAAGAGGTCCAGCGATCCCATACGCATCCGGTGGACGCGATTTGGTCGATCGAGGGAGTTTGATTCCACGAGGACCCGTAGCAACCCAACGAGGATGTGGTCAGAGCATCGAACGATAGGACGATCAGCGGTCGAGTTCGCAAGGATTCGTAAGTGGTAAGAGGCTCGAGGTCAGCAGGTTTTTGTCTGCGGCAGGCGGCAGAACCCGCGCAATCAGTGTCATCGATCGCGACCGGTGAGCAAGCGGACAGGCATGGGAAGCTCAACAGCCCAGTCCAGTTTATCCGTGTTCTAGGGTTAAGCGCAGTGGGTCCGTCTTCTCGTTTTTCGTTTCCAAGTTCATGTCGATCACGCCGTCCAACCCCAACCATGATTTTCCGGCCTTGGTTACGCCACCCGTGGTGGTTCCGCCCACGGTCGTCCTGCCCGTGTCAGCCGATACGAAAAACACGACGACTGCGGGCGCGCCGGCAACGAGGAAGCCATGGCAAGCTCCCTCGCGGACAATGGTTTGGGACGTGCCTTTCGATAACGTCACGCTTGAAGAAGCGGTTGAAAAAATTGGTGAATTGATTGAGCGAGACGCACCTAGCTACGTAATCACCGCAAATCTGAATTACGTGATGTTGCATCATCGCGATGCCGCGATGCCGGAGGTTACACGCGATGCCGATTTGATTCTCGCTGATGGTCAGCCAATCGTCTGGCGAAGTCGCATCGGTGAACATCCACTGCCCGAGCGAGTCGCTGGTAGCGAAATGATCTACACGCTTGCTGAGATGGCAGCCAAAAAGGGTTGGGGCATTTACTTCCTAGGTGGAATGCCCGGTGTGGGAGCAACGGCGGCAGAGAAATTGACCAAGCAGTTCCCGGGGCTCAAGGTCGCCGGCGTGGAATCACCTCCCTACCGTGAACTCAGCGAGTTAGAACGCGCAAGCCAAGCCGCTCGCATTCGTGAATCCGGCGCGAAACTTCTATTGGTTGCCTTTGGTCAACCCAAGGGCGAAAAGTGGATCCATGAAAACTACGCGAAGCTAGGCGTGCCCGTGAGCATTCAACTGGGGGCATCGTTCGACTTCATTGCCGGTACCGCAACACGAGCACCCCGGTGGTGTCAGAAGACTGGCATGGAATGGGGGTATCGCATGATGACGGACCCCAAGCGATTGATTCCTCGCTATTGGTCCAATGCCACGTTTCTACTGACGGCACTCATCGAAGATTGGAAACGTGCCGTGATCAAATGGGGCATGTGGGAATAGACGATTTCCAGCAGCAAGGCGTTGGGCAAACTCGCTTCAGTTTGCCAAAACGCTCACCAGACAGGATCCCAAATGGTGTCGACTGTCTGTTCGTTATTAGCGGCTTGCTAAAGTTTATGGCTGGGAAGTTCCTATACGGCCGCTGGTTTCTTCTTCGGCTTGTAGATCTCAGTAGCCGTACCAAAGTGGACTTCGCCCGCGTTCATCAACGTCTCGCTAAGCGTTGGGTGTGGGTGAATGCTGTCGGTGATGTCGTGTACTTCGCAGCCCATCTCGATCGCCAGCACCGCTTCAGCAATCAATTCGCCAGCCCCACTGCCGACAATACCGCAGCCTAAAACACGTTGGGTGTTGGGATCAACAAGCCACTTGGTAAGGCCATTTGTGATTCCCAAAGCTTGAGCCCGACCGCTGGCCGCCCATGGATAAACATTGACTTCAACTTCAATGCCATCGCGTTTGGCTTCTTCCTCGGTGAGTCCCGCCCAAGCGATTTCGGGATCGGTAAACACGACTGCGGGAATTGCAACTTTGTCAAAGGCGACGGCTTTTCCAGCAATCACTTCAGCAGCGATGCGTCCTTCATGGGTCGCTTTGTGAGCGAGCATAGGATCGCCCGCAACATCGCCAATGGCAAAGATGTGTGGGTCGGCAGTTCGTTGTTGATTGTCACATTCGACGAAGCCTCGTTCGTTGACAACGACGGACGTGTTTTCAAGACCTAGGCCACGCGTTACAGGGCGTCGACCAATGCTAACCAAGACGCGATCGAATTGTTCGTGACCGAATTTACCGGGGCCTTCAAAGGTCACTTCGATCTTGTCGCCTGTTTCGGACAACGAACCAACCTTCGTGTTCAGGAACACACGACCTTCGCACATCTGGTCGATCTTCTTCGCTAGCGGCTTGACCAGATCTCGATCCGCACCCGGAAGCAATCCTTCGGTCATTTCAACGACCGACACTTTGGAACCAAGATGGGCATAGACGCTTCCCATTTCCAAGCCAATGTAGCCACCACCAATGACCAGCAACGTTTCGGGAATGTCGACAAGCTTCAAAGCACCGGTGCTGTCCATGACGCGGTCGCTGCCGATGTCAAAGACAGGCGGCATCGCTGGGACGCTGCCGGTCGCCAGAATGCAGTGATCGAAAGTAAGTTGACCACCTTCGGGAATTGACTCGTGATCGCCTTCGAGTTTCAGTGTTGTCGAATTCACGAACGTTCCGCGAGCTTGAATCACGGTAACGTTTCGTCGCTTGGCAAGATTGCCTAGTCCGCCGGTCAAGTTGGAAATGACCTTGTCCTTGCGGGCTCGAACCTTATCGACATCAATTGCGGGCTTGCCCTCGTACACCACACCCCAGTCGGCTCGTAGTTCATCAACTTCGGCGATGACCTTCGCGACATGCAGCAGTGCTTTGGAAGGGATACATCCACGAAGCAAGCAGGTGCCACCGAGAGTAGGTGAGGCTTCAACAATGGTGACTTCAAGGCCTTCGTCAGCCGCCAAGAAGGCAGCCGCATAACCACCGGGACCACCACCGAGAACAACAACAGGAGCATGCATGATTTATGACTTCGACCAAACTAGGAAGATGATGACAGGGGGCTGCGAATGAGTCACAGGCCTACAAAAAATCCGCACGGACGAAAGCGTCCATGCGGATTGTTGAGCTTTCGCAGTCTCATTGTAGGCGGCAGGCATTTTTTTGAATTGCCCGAGCCCGGAATGGATGGAAAGAAATTAGCGTGACAGGAATTCGACGACGCTGTTGGCGTCCACGGGCAGACTGATGTCGCTTGCGCCCGGAAGTCCCAGAACAGTTGCCTTCAAGTTTTCGCTATCGAAAGTCACCCAATCGAGTGCGTCGGGCGAAGCATTGGCGATCACGCCGCGGTACAGATTCTTAAGATTTTCGCGACCACGAACTTCGATAATATCGCCAGGACGAAGGATGTAGCTGGGCTTGGTAACCTTCGCGCCGTTGACGTGAAAGTGACCGTGGACAATGCCCTGACGTGCTTGGGGACGAGTCTTGGTGAACCCGACGCGGCGGACAACGTTGTCGAGGCGGCGCTCGCACATCAGAAGCAGCAATTCACCGGTGTTGCCCGGCTTATGCCCTACGGAATCGAAATAACGGCGAAGTTGACGTTCACCGAGGCCGTAGTAGTGCTTGATCTTTTGCTTTTCCATCAACGCAAGACCGTAGTTACTTGGTCTGCGTCCCCGCACGTGCATGCCTGGCGGTTGCGGACGACGGTCGAGAGCCCGAGCGGCTCCGGATGTTTCGTAAATTAAGACGCCTAGACGTCGGTTAACACGTGCTTTTGGGCCGGTATAGCGAGCCATAAAACAGTTCCTTTCCGCACCACGATATCGTCGCGGCACTTACATTGAGGGGAGGGGCGGTTGCCAAACGATTGGCAGTCCAACCCGAGCGATCCAGTGCCGTATCAGGCCAGCAAGCCACAATGGCGTTGCCGTTGGTCACCCATGGATTTCTTGGGGGCCGCACAGTGTGGCGACTGGTCTTGAGTTGGGCAAGGGGAAAGGGGCCCAAACATGCGTTTTTTGCGAGGGTTTTACGGCTGATGCGTCGGTTTTGAGGGGCTCGCCAGCCTCCGAGGACGAGCTCCCTGTAAAACGCTGTTTCTGAGTCGCCAACCTTGTGGTTTTTGTCTGCGGATTCGTGTTCCTTGCCGACGTTGAATACCCAAGGATGAATGCCGCGGCGGCGGAACGCGCAGGATTGGTAGTGTACGTTTGCTTTCCTGGTCCGCCGCCGGCTGGTCCGCCGCCGATTTGCGACGAGATTGGAAACAGCCATCGGTGAACACAGCCATCGGTGAACACGGCCATCGGTGAACACGGCCATCGGTGAACACTGGGGCCAATCTGGACAAACCCCAAGATGTTCCGAACCTTGGCGGACTCGAAATCGGTAGTTCATGCCGACGGTTCACTCGCCCGCTAGGCACTACGTCTTTGCTAGGTTGTCTTTGCTGGGTTTCCGTTAGCCAACTCACGATACGGGGCTCATCGCTAATGCCTCGGGCTGAACTAGCCCCCAGTCCTCGCTTCGTTCCCTGGGATTCTGGTTGCGCAAAAATCGCGACCAGAAGAGAGATAGGTAACGAAGTTGAGAAGAACAGTGCAGCGAATTTGCGTTTTGCCTCGCATCACCTCGATTTGGCGACCGACAGACGAGCCCACAGATCGCGGAATGACTGGGAGGACTCAGATGCTTTGGCCCTTCGCCATAGTGAAGCTATTTCACTGGTCAAGCTCGGTGCGATCGTGTCGTGGTACGGTGAGTCCGCTGGCAGGCCCGCGACTAAGCGGCGGTGAGCCCTCCCCAAATCGTGATAGGGCAATCGCGGGAATAAATGGTGCAAGGCGTGGTAGCGAGTTCCAATCGGACCCCAAAGTTCGCTGAACCAAGGTGCGTGTGGATAGTTCACGCTATCGAGCATTTGATCTTGGAAGCTCATTTCCCCGTGCTCATTTGTCCAACGATGCGCACCTAGTGTGCGAAGTTCGTTCAAGACCAAGAGGCCTACTCCCACGGAATAGGCCACGACCCAAAGCGGATTGAACCATTCCCCGGTCCGGAAGTAATAGCGCGTCGCAAAGACAACGCACCATGCAAAGACAAGCACTTCTTGCAGCACCACGATTCGCATGACGTCTTTCTTTTCCACATCAGTCCGCTCGTAAAACGGATCGACCAACATCGTCGAAGCGTGCTTGTGAACCCACTTTCGGGCCCCCGGAATCAGCCAACAGATAGGACTGATGATTGCGAAACGAGCAAATCCCAGGATCGGAATCAAAATAGCCTGGGCGATGAACCCAACGATCATCCAGCGACCGTTGTGACTTAGCGCCAAGTATTCGCCATCGTGTTCGGTGCCATAGTGTTTACGGCGGTGGTGATCGACGTGCGGGTAGTACAGGAATGACGGAACAAACATGAAAATTCCGCATAGAGCATTCCAAGCGATCCGGAATCCCTTGAATTGATCCTTGGGCAAATGCACCAGTTCGTGAATGAACATCAACGCCCGCATGTAAGCCAGGATCGTTACCACGTAAGCCAGCGCCGCACCGGCAATCGCCCAAGAAGAATTGGGGTATTGTCGTGGCAGGCCCAGGATTAGAAAAAACGCTACGTGGCCGGTGATGATTGAGGCAAGAAAGTCCGTCCAGTAAATCCACGCCTTGGGTTGCCCAAGTCCTTCGATCAGACTGCGGGCCTGGTGAAACGAGAACGATGTTTCGGCAATCGCGGTTTTCGGCGTCGTTTCCGGGGACGTCACGGGCATTGTTTAGCCTCTCATGGTGGAACTCGTAGTCAATCCTTAGATCGTTTGTATCGATTGATCCCGTTGGCAAATATCGTACCTCAAGTCAAGAATCTTTCACCTGTTTCTCCTGCTCCTCCCAGACATTCCATTCCATTAAATCCCGAGCGTTTGACACCATCATGACAGCTAATGTCAAACAAATCGTCGTTATTGGTGCAGGAGCAGCGGGGATGGTCGCCGCAACGCAGGCCGCGCTGCGAGGCGCCCGCGTGATCTTGTTGGAGAAAAATTCAAAGACAGGCGTCAAAATTCTGATGTCCGGCGGCACCCGCTGCAACATCACGCACAACACCGACGCTCGCGGCATCACCGAGGCATTCGGGAAAGCCAAGCGATTCCTGCAGCCCAGTGTGGGCCGGTTCAGTCCGACCGATGTGGTGAAAATGTTCAATGATGCCGGCGTGGGCACGAAGGTCGAATCGACCGGCAAGATCTTTCCCGTTTCGAATCGGGCGGTTCAAGTCCGTGACGCACTACATCAATTGGCGATTGATTCAGGCGTTGAGCTCCGATTGCGGACCTCCGTGAAGGACGTTAAGCGTCATCAAGCCGACGGCAAGAACCAATGGTCCGTCGTTACAGAAAACCAGACTGCTGACTCGATCACAACCGAGTCTTTAACCGCCGACGCAGTCATCATCACGGCGGGCGGAAGGAGTTGGCCGGGTTGTGGAACTACCGGCGATGCTTACGCATGGTTAACGCAACTGGGGCATACCATTGTGCGCACTCGTCCTGCCTTGGTTCCATTGGTTGGTGGCACGGCGTGGATGCGGTCGCTTTCGGGAATCACGCTTGAAGACTGCGTTGCTACGGTACGCCAGAAAAACGAACAAGGTGAAGTAAAGACCGGACGCAAAGCTGTGCTGACCTCGCGACGTGCATCGATGTTGTTGACGCACTTTGGGTTATCGGGCCCGGCTGCCATGGACGTCAGCGGAGTGATGACCGAGGCTCGGTCCATGAACAACGTGCACTTGGAAATAGACGTGGTGCCAGAGATCGACGAAGCAAGTCTGAACCATTGCTTTGCCGCCAGTAACCCAGACTCGGCCAAGCGAAACGTGTCAACGATCATTAGCCGAATGTTGCCGCAACGCATGGCGGACTGCATCGTGCAGAGCATCGGTACCGATTGCACGGTGGCACAGTTGCCCGCGACGATGCGGCGCGACTTGATCACTCAGCTTAAGCGTATGCCGGTTTCGATCACGGGAACCAAGGGGTTCGAAAAGGCAGAAGTGACAGCCGGTGGCGTGGCGTTAAGCGAAGTCGACCCCAAGACGATGCAAAGCCGATTGCATCCTGGTTTGTTCATCGCTGGCGAAGTGTTGGACGTGGATGGTTGGATCGGCGGTTACAATTTTCAGTCTGCATTCAGCACGGGGCACCTCGCAGGAAGCATTGCTGCGGAGAACTAATATCGTGGTCGCTAGTGCTACACTGATGAACGTGCAAACCCTTTCTTTCTTCACCGGGACCACCTACGTTGCCTGACTTGATTGCCCAAGGCCCCCAAAGCGATGATCGCTGGCGGCGCGAAGTTCCCAGTTCAACCTCTGGCAATGAAATCACCTTGGGGCGTACGGGCGCCGATTGGAACGTTCCTTGGGATGCGATGGTTTCGCGCAACCACGCTCGGCTGATTCCTTTAGCCGATGATCGTCTGCAAGTTCGGCGAATGCCGACTGCTCGCAATGCCGTCTTTCATCGTGGCAAGCAGTCCACTCAGTTTGTGGTGGTGCCCGGCGATCATTTTGTAATTGGTCAGACGACGTTCACGCTTGTCAATCGACCAGGCGCATCAGAGTCGTCATCGGGGAGCGAATTTACTGAGCATGCCTACGATCATGTGGATCTTAAGAAACGACACTTTCGTGATGCTGCTTCACGGATCGAGATGCTGGGACGGTTGCCCGACTTGATCACTAGTAGCCTTAGCGATGAAGAGCTGCTCGTCCGGGTGACGGGCGTGCTTCTGCAGGCGACTCCCAATGCATCTGCGGTAGCGGTCGTTGCGGTTGCCGAGCAAAACAATCCAACGGAACAAGCCGATACCGAGTTGGAACCCGCTATTGAGATTTTGCACTACGACAGTCGCACGGTTGGACGCGATGGACCGACCGTCAGTGCAAGATTGGTTCGTAGCACGATTCGGAAACGCGAAAGCATGCTGCACCTTTGGTCGGGCAGTCGTGCAAACTCAGCGGCATTCACGGCCAGCGAGGAAGCGGACTGGGCGTTCTGTGTACCGCTTCGCAGCGATGCCTGCGCGGGATGGGCACTGTATGTGACCGGTGGGTTGATCGCCGATGCGAAGCAGGATTTGGAACGGTCGCTGCAGGCGGCACCCGAAAATTTGCAGGACGATGTAAAGTTTACCGAGTTAGTCGCGACAACGATTTCGAATTTGCGGCAAAGCCGACGGCTGCAGCGGAGGCAATCCGAGTTGCGGCACTTCTTCGCGCCGATCGTCTTGGAAGCTTTGGCGACTCAGGGAGCGGATGAAGTTCTCGCTCCGCGCGAGGCGGACCTGTCGGTGCTGTTTTGTGACCTGAGAGGTTTTTCACGGCAAAGTGAACAGGGATCATCCGACCTGCTAGGGTTGCTCGCCCGGGTGAGTGATGCGTTGGGAGTCATGACACGCCATATCTTGGACTGTCGCGGTGTGATCGGGGATTTTCACGGAGACGCAGCGATGGGTTTTTGGGGATGGCCGTTGCAGCAAGAAGACGCTGCGGTCCGTGCAGTCGACGCGGCTTCGCGAATTCGCGATGACTATCGAGCGGGCACCAAAGTCGGTGGCTTTAGGTGCGGCATTGGAATCGCGACGGGGCGTGCCGTTGCGGGACGCATCGGCACGGTTGATCAAGTCAAAGTGACTGCCTTCGGCCCCGTTGTGAACTTGGCAAGTCGGCTGGAAGCCCTAACGAAACGTTTCGGCGTCGAGGTGATTCTGGACGAGGCGACTTACTCGATCGTTTCTGCGTCGCCAAATTCATCTTTCTTTTTGCGTCGATTGGGGAAGGTCGTCCCCGCTGGTTTTTCGCAAGCAGCGAACATGTATGAGTTGATGCTGCCGGGCGGATTGACGGCGGAACAAGTCAAACAGCATCAGCAAGCACTTGAATGGTTCGAAGCGGGCCAGTGGAGTGAGGCAGAGCGTTTATTGACTCAATTGCCAAGTGCTGATCGTCCTAGCGAATTGTTGTTGGCAATGATTCGAAAATACAATGGGCAACCACCTTCGTCCTGGGACAAGGTTGTGATCGAATAGTAACCGGCAGTGTGCCCTCTAATGCATTTCTCATTGTGAACCACGAAATCACCACGACAGAACATCCCAACGTTCAGCGTCTGAGTCTGCATCCGATGATATGGGTGTTGATGGGGCTCACGGTACTGTTGGTGGTACGAAGGGCGATCGACGACCAAAGCCAACCTGAGTCGTTGAACTATTCGAGCGACAACCGATTGATGGTGATTCGCTCAACCACGGGCGTGCATCGCTTTGATGATCTTGGGATTAACGTGGAAATTCCGCCCGGCTGGGCATTCCTTTCTGTTAAAGATGACGTGGTGGCTAACCCGCTCACGTTTGCCAATAGCTCGGCTCAAGTGGTTGTTCAGGTACAACCCTGGAGCGAAGCACTTGAGAAATTTGAACCCTCATCGGCACCTCCGGATGCCGCTAAGGGTGACTCTCGTGATGGTAATTCTCGGGAACCATCGGTCGTCTGGTTAGATTTGGAATTGCAAGGACCACCGACGCGGCTTCGATCAGGCGAATTAAAACGCGACGTGCTACCCAAACGTCGCGCTCAGCAATGGCGATTCGGTCACTGGTCATGCGGATCTCGCGATCTGCTCGTGATGGTCTGGGACCTTCGACCCCAGGAAACGCCGCCCGAGACCGTGATGCAGTTGTTGTATTCGCTGACGCCAAAGTCCTAGTTGGCAAGCGTGAACGCTAGCATCACGATGTCTCTTTCCCTTTGAAAATCGGCATCAAGAAGTCTTGTCGAAGGGGACTGCACTCCTTCGGTGAGACCACTAGAATGACCGAGATGACGCAGCCTGCAAAGGTTGCGTATCCTGCCCAGACGTACTGTCTGCCTCGCAACGCAGCAAACTGTCACGCAACCTAAAGAGTGCGAAACCACCGCTATGAACTCACCCAAGAGCCCTTCCTGCTACTCAGTTCTCCGCTGTTTTACGCTATGGACGGCAGTTGTGTTTCTCGTGACGTCACGGACCACCACCGTCGTGGACGCCCAATGGCCTGCGGTCGAGGTTACGGGGCCTAGTTACGCATCAAGCGATTATGTGACGGATGGTTATGTGACGGATGGCTATGTGACCAACGCAATCGTCACGCAAAGTCAGTTGGGTAGCGTTCAGTGGGAAGGGTCACAATACAGGGACGTGCCACAGTGGGCCGAATCGGATCGTGAGCAACTGGCAGTGTATTTTGAGGAAGCAGCCGATCGCTTGGAGGACGAACGACTCCCGAGTGCTTCCGCTGGCAGACAAGCATTCCTGCGAGATTTGGCAGCCGCCGAAACGTTCCTGAAAAACAACACCTCGGTGCAGAACTACCAGCGCTGGATGCAGTACCTCGATGTGGAGCCGCTTGTTAGCGCGCTTGAAGAGCCCAAAGCCCTGACAAGCAGTCGTGGATCACGCTTGATCGGTCGTGAAGCCGTCGACCTCCGCTATCGCCTCATCGGGGTCGCACCCGGGTTAGAGCTGACGGTTTTGAAGCAATTGCGAGATTCGACCGAGTCGTTGATCGATGCGATGCGCTTTCGGGACGGCGAAGCATCCGTCAGGGCAATTTCAAAGCAGCTTGAGAGCTTTGCCGATGAAGTTCGTGAAATGGAATCGAACCCGAGTGCGGACGACGTCGCCAAGCTTGGTCAGATGATGGCTTTGTTGGGTTCCGCCAATCAGACACCCGACTTGGTCTCGGCAGTGAAGTCTCGTTTTCGTTCACCGAATATTGGCATCATCGTTTCTGAACAAGTCGTGCAGTCGGCCATCAACCGCGGAGTCAACGAGTGCCGTCCGGTGCGTGATTGCATCTTAGGAACTAGCATCGTTGGAAACGCCACGCTCGGTGGAGTGGTGACGGCGGACGTTTTACCTGCGGTTGGTTCCGCTCGTGTTCAGGTTGCACTCAACGCGACCGTGACTAGCCGGAATGTGGGATACAACGGTCCGGTCAAACTGCACACCGTAGGGACCGGTCAAGTCGCGGTGACTCGCATGCTGCACATTAGCGAGCTCGGCGTACAGGCTGAGCCAGCGATATCACAGGCATCCTTGCAAACACAGATTGTTTCGATTGATGCCAAACTTCGTTTGATTCGCCGGATCGCTAAGAAGAAGGCCGCAGAGCAGAAACCCGCCGCCGAACGCATTGCGACGGAAAAACTACGTCAGCAAGTCGGTTCCCAATTTGCCCAGCAAACCGACGAAGCTTCGTCAATTTCACCGCCAGATTTCATGGGCAAGTTGCGGCCCTACCTTGATCGACTCGATTTGCAGGAACCGACTCGGTTGATCGGGTCGACCGATCAATCCATCTATGTCGACGCAACACTTGCTCGCGACGATCAACTCAGTGCACCGGCAATGTTCTCGAGCTTGGCAACACGTCCCACCATTGGTCAGTACTACGATGTGGCTTTGCAAATTCACGAGACCGCAATCGACAACGTGATCTCTCCCGTGCTCGCGGGGAGAACGATGACCGAATCCGAGTTGAACCGATTGCTCGGTCGCCAACCCGAACCTTCTTCGGCCAACGTGATCGTTTCCGACACCGAGCAGGAAGACGAAGCGGAAAACGAAGGCAATGAGAATGACGAAGAGGATGATGATGAGCCGTTTGAAATCGACTTTGCGCGACTTCGCCCCGTAATCTTTGAAGCTCGAAACCAGCGAGTCAAACTTGGAATTCGCGGAACTCGATTCTCTTCAGGTGATCGAGAATTGAAGCAGGCAATGGAAATCACGACGACTTACATTCCAGTGCAGTTGTCGGATGGTACTTCGATGTTGCTGCGAGATGGGGAAGTCGACGTGGACTTCCCCGGCCGCCGCAAGACCCTTAGCGTGTCGCAGACGGGCGTCAAAACGACGATCCAGAAGAAGTTTGCTGATGTCTTCCCCGAAACTCTGCTGCATCGTGACCTTCAGGTTCCACCGACTGTGAAGTTACAGGCGATTGCAGGACGCAGTTTTCGGCCGAAGTCCATCGACGCTCGCGACGGTTGGTTCACCGTGACGGTGGTGCAGTGAGTCAGCGATCTTAATCGACTAGTCGTGTCAACGTCGGATCTATCATCGACGCATTGGTTGGATATGCGACGACGGCGGCTTGACTGGCATGACCGAGTCGATAGGGTCGAGCGTGAATCGGTTACCTGGCCCCTACAACCGTCATTATCGAGAAAGCTAGCCCATCAGTGCGTCTGGGGTGGCCGTATTGATTAACAAAAAGCCATCTGCCAACGGGCCAAATGCCTCACACTGGCCATCTGTGACCTAGGTTTCAGGAGTAGCACCATGCGTTGTACTCCTTGGAACTGATCATGTCTGCCCAGCCCTATGGCCCCCGCTATCTCATGCGATGGGATTTCTGCCGCAATCAAATGAGCGATCGGCAGTGGGTGCGCACCTCTCATCGGCTTTCTGAATTGCCGTCGTTCTCCGATGCGGGGCTCGCCGATTTGATCAACGGATATCCCGAAAATTCTATTAGCGTTGAATCGACGGCTCACAATCCATCGCATCCAAGCGAACGACAGCTCGGGCAACTCGGTGGGCTCAGCGGCCAACAAGTGATTGCCCTACTCCCTCGCGGTAAGTTCTCGGTTGTTCTACGGAACTTGCACCGTCATTCGGTCGCGATCGGTCACATCACCAATCGCTTGATTGGCGAAATGATGGAATGCAGCCGATTGCTACGTATTCGATCGTTTGCCGCCGACTTGCATTTGAATTCAGCGGGTAGCCAATCGTATCTACGCGGGGATGTTCGACCGAGCGTGCAGTGGGGCATTCGCGGAGAGCAAACGATATTGCGTTATCCGGATTTCCCCGCGATCACCGACCAAGCGGTTGTTGAACGAGTGGTAAACAAGGACTGGGACAAAGCCTATCGAACGCCGCTGTACCACGAACCCATGATGGAACAGCACTGCAAACGCGAACCTTTAGGGGCCGACTCGTTGGTCATCATTCCGCAGTATTCGCCGCATCGCGTGATTCAGGGCAATACTCTTGGCGCTACGTTAGTCATGCGTTTCGAAACCGACCAATCTCGCATGAACAACCAAGTTCAAATCGCCAACGACTGGCTTCGCAAACGACTCGGTCGAGAAGTCTCCGATCGTACCGATGGATGGTTGGCAGCGGCGAAGCGAGTCATTGCCAATCGGCTAATGAAGGAGTCGGGAAGTAGGCAAAACAACCCTAGGCCGGCTTCATTTCGCTTGAACGAGAACGCGGAAGGGGGAATGGAATCGTTGACCGAACCGGCGTTGAAAGTTCCTTCATCGGCTCAACCTGCCGTCGCTGTAACGATGCCGACCGAACTGAACGCCACCCCCATGCCATTGGTATTAACCGACCTGATGGAATCCAGCCCAGCGAGTGGCTTCCCAACGCATTCAACGAACCTTCCTTCGGTTTGAAGTTCGTTCATCCAGACAATTCTCACGACTAAATCACTCCCTATCAACATCTTCATCATGCACTACTCACGTTCCATGATCAGCCGCATTTGCGTTCTCGTTTTGTTCCTAGCCTGCCCTGCATCGGCAGTGTTGGCTGTATCACCATCGGCATCAACGGCGCCCATGTCCAAGATTGCGGAACCGGTTGATCCGCACCTAGTGCTTGGCAACGAAGCATGTGTGAAGTGTCACGCTCCCGAGATTCAAGTTTGGAAACAAACACCACACGCTCGGACCTTCGACGAATTGCATCGTCGTCCTGAAGCCAAGCAGATTGCCGCCAAGTTGGGGCTAAGCTCGATCAAGCATGAAGGTCGTTGCGTAGCGTGCCACTACACTCAGCAAGCCGATCCGGTCGGTAACCCTCACGTGATTGCTGGTGTGTCATGCGAGTCATGTCACGGAGCCGCGAAGTCGTGGGTCGACTTGCACCATGACTACGGTGGCGAAGGAATCACGCGATTGGCGGAAACACCCGCTCATCGTCAAGAACGAATTGCCAAGAGTGTAGCCGCAGGCATGCGAAATCCTGCGAACGTGTATGCCGTCGCACAAAGCTGCTTGCGTTGTCACACCACGGCCGATGAAGAACTTGTCAATGTTGGCGGACACTCAGCCGGCAGTTTGGATTTTGAATTTGTTTCGTGGAGCCAGGGCACCATTCGTCACAACTTCATCCAAAGCGATGGCAACGTGAATCAGCCAAGTTCGCCAGAACGACTCCGTGTGATGTTTGTTGCTGGAATGATCGCTGAATTGGAAGCCAGTTATCGGGCAACCGCAGTCGCGACCCAAAAAGCTACCTACGGTGTGACATCCGCTCGTCGGGCCGATCGCAGCGTGAAGCGTTTGCAGAGCGTGGCTGCCAAAGTCGATTCGCCAATCCTTGATCAGATCGTGAAAATCGCTGACGCGGCCACTTTAAAGTTGAACAATGAAGCGGAACTGGTCGCTGTCGCTGACCAAGTAGCCGTGTTGGGTTATCGCTTTGCTGAAATCACCGACGGACGTTCACTGTCGGTCCTGGATGGATTCATCCCAAAAACCAGTAAATAGCGTACTGGGCATCACCCAGCGACCGGCGTAGCGAACGCCAAAGCGAATGCAAAATCAATTTGTGTCGCCTGAGCCAAGCATTCATACTAGAGATTCTCGTCTAAACCGAAATTCTCTTGTTTGATCGCGGTGCCAAGTTGTTTTTCTCTCGCATCTCATTGCTTTGCCTTTTGTTCTCACTCGTGAGCGTGTTCGGTAGCGCTCAAGAGATCAAGGTGATTGGACCTGATGGAAAACCAATCGTCGTGCAGGCCACACCGGGTCGGCCAATGCCTGGTCCACCGGGGCAACCCGGTAAGCCCGGCGAACCAAGTACGGGTGAGTCGGCAGACAAAGACAAGGATTCTAAGAAAGACGGTGCCAACGAGAACGATTCGCCTGAGCCCAAAGTGATTCGCCGCGACAGCACGCTTGACGAGAAGGCGGATCCAGATGAGTTCAAAGCAAAGGTTGGCACCGATGGAAAGATTGCGTTTGAGTTTCGCAATCAACCTTGGGTCGATCTGGTGCAGTGGCTCGCAGAAATTTCTGAACTGCCTCTCGATTGGCTTGAGCTTCCCGGTGATCGCGTGAACCTAAGGTCTCCCGGCCGCTACACCGTCGAAGAAACTCGCGATCTTTTTAATCGTTACCTGCTCGCTCGGGGCTATACGCTGCTGGAGATCGATGGTGGCTTAACGGTGGCGAAGACTGCAACGATCAACCCCGCGATCGTACCACGAGTTGCACCGGACGACCTAGGGAAACTACCGTCGCATAGTTTTGTCCGGACCTCATTAGATGTGGGATGGCTGTCCGCTGAAAAACTGTCTGCCGAACTAGGGCCGATGATCAGCAGCAACGGAAAATTGACGGCGCTGACGACTACCAACCGGATCGAAGCGATGGATGCGGCTGTCAATTTGCGGCAGATTGCGAACCTGTTGGCACAAGAGCGGGATGCAACCTCGCAAGAAGCCTTGGCTCCCGAGTTTGTACTTCGTCACTTGCCTGCTGAAGATGCCAAGAGAATGCTGGAACAGTTTCTTGGTGTGGAGAAGAAAGAGGCTGCTCCGATGACGCCGCAGCAGATGCGACAGATGCAGCAAATGCAACAGCAGAATGGTGGCGCGCCGCCCGCGGAAAAGAAAACCGACGAGGTGTCAATCGTTGCCAATACGCGACAGAACTCAATCTTGATTCGTGCTCCTGCCGATCGCGTGGCGATCGCGCGTGAATTCCTAAAACGTATCGACGTGCCGGGCAGCGGAATGGCAAACTTGATGGACGTTACGGCGCGAGTTCAGGTGTTCCGACTGGCGTCGCTCGATCCTGAAAAGCTGATCGAAATTGTTTCGGAGATGAACGTCCTTGAACCCAGCACCAGAATTCGAACCGACAAAGACAACAACGCCATTATCGTTTCAGGTTCAATCGCTGATCGATACATCATCAATTCGATGATTGAAAGGCTTGATGGAAGTGGTCGCAGTTTTGAAGTGCTGCCGCTACGCCGACTCGATGCGGTCGAAGTCGCTGAATCGATTTCCTTCTTAATGGGACAGAAAGAGGAAGAAGAAAAATCAAGCGGACGCCGGTCGTACTACATGAGCTACTACAACCAAAGCGAAGAAGAAAGTAAGGAACAAGATGAGTTTCGCGTGGCAGCGAACACTCGCTTAAAGCAAATTCTGCTTTGGGCCAACGACCAAGAGATGGACCAAGTGCGGTCGTTGCTCATCAAACTCGGCGAACTTCCGCCGCCCGGTGGTAGCGGGCAAACTATCCGCGTACTCGATGCGTCGGCGACACCTGAAACGCTGGAGTACCTCCAACGCCTGCGTCGACAGTGGAATCGACTCTCGCCGAATCCGTTGGAACTCCCGGATGAAGACGAGTTTACCGAACCGAATGAACGCGTTGAGAGCGAGGAAGTGGATGACGAGGGAACCGATGGCGTTGAGGATGCGGGAGAGCTATTGGACGAAGATGATGATGCGAAACCGGTTGGCGAAGCGAATGAAGGGAACGTGGCGGGCAAGACGCAGGATCGCAATCTTACGTTTACGCAGTTTGCAAATGGTCCCAATGACAATGCTGGTGAAGACATCCAAAGCATGAGCGACTTCGAACGCAAATTCGGCAAGCAAAAGGATTCCAAGCCGAAGTCCGAGTCACCACGGTCGCCAGAACCCATTCGGATCGAACTCGATCCGCAGGGTAACTTGATCCTAAGCAGTTCCGATACCGCGGCGCTCGACCAACTTGAAAACTTGATGCTCCAGGTCAAACCACCCAAACGCCCCTACGTCGTCTTCCATATCGAACACGCGTCGGCAACCTGGATGAAAATCAATCTTGAAGATTACTTCAAAGACCTCGAGGAAGAAGAAGACTCCAACGCGGACTCATTCTTCCGTTGGTATTGGGGAGGCGACGACGAAAAAGACGAAAGCCCCAAAGGTTTAGGCAAAGGAGTGAAGCTGCGTTTCGTGGATGATCTGGATACCAATACTTTGGTGGTCAACGGAGCCAATAGCGAGCAGTTGCAAACGATCAAAGAACTGATTGAGTTGTGGGATGTTCCCGAGCCGGTAAACAAACGCAAGACTCGTTTTACTAAGTTGGTTGAGATCAAATACGGCAAAGCCGAGAAGATCGCCGAAACGGTCAAGGAAGCCTATCGAGATTTGCTTTCGAGTAATGATAAGACGTTTGTTGGCGGTGGCGGCGCCGGTGGTGGCCGTCCCGGTGGGAAGGGGAACGATGTAGCAAAGAGTCGTGGTGGAAGCGGCACTGGGCTTGAGGATTCGCAAAGCGGCAGTGAAGGCGGTGGAGCTGACTTTTCGTTCAAGGGTAAGCTTTCACTGGGCATCGATTCGGTCGGTAACACTCTTTTGGTAAGTGCTGAAGGGGAACCGTTGCTGGATCTCGTGGCGAACATGATCGGTCAATTGGACGATGCTTCACGTCCTCAAGGCGACGTGAAGATCGTAAAACTTTCAGGAGACATCAACAGCGACTCGCTAGAGAACGCTTTGAAAGCTCTGAAAGGCGGTTCGAGCGCGGGTGGCAGTGCCAGCGGTGGATCTAACAACGGCAGCGACGATGGTCGCAACCGTCGCGGTAGAGGGAACGATTGAGACGTCCTTTAGTCAGTTTTGCCACCGGACTGGCCTTCGTTGTTTATCTCGGCCAAAGCGACGTGCGATCCACGATGGGACAGGCGAGGCGTTCGTGCTAGAGTATGGCGTCGTCGTAAGTGTCGTTGTTTGTTCCATCTCGTTTGCCCCTTGAAATCTCTGCACGATGCCGCGTCCGCTTTCGAAACGCTGGGCTTCGTGGGTAGTTCGCTACTCGTGGTGGATCATTGGCGCTTGGATCATCCTGGCGATCACGTTACGGGTGGCTGCTCCGCGATGGGAAGATGTCGCATTAGACGGTGATTTCGATTATTTGCCGGTCAAGATGAGCAGCGTTGCGGGCGGCCGATTGCTCGATGAAGCGTTTCCGGGTGAACGCAGTCGCAGCCAGATCGTATTGGTGCTCTCTCGCGATCCCGGTGAAAACGAGAAGCTTCGCAAGACTGATGCGATCGTCGGGTTGGATCTACTGCGACGTCTGTATCATAAATTGGGCGAAGTAAGTTGGCAGCGCGCTATCAAGCTGGGGTACGAAGGTGGCCCGGATGACAATACGCAACCCTGGTCTCCATGGATCAAGCTAACTCGCGAGGCATTCGACACCGCGATCGAATCCGATGACGCGTTTTATGAACGGATTGCTAATAACGTTCCTGAAACGGCACCCACGCTTGAAGAACCTCGACTAGCGATTGCTTATTGGGATCGAGGCAAGCTCATTGAATCGCTTGGCGGCCAGGACGATTTGGTAGAGCGAGACTTTGAAGCGGCGTTGATTTTGAAGTCCAGGATTCCGAAATTAGCTTTGCCCATCGGCGAACGAGATTTGACATCGTGGCAGTCATTGCTGGACGTCCTATCGTGGCAAGATCCCGTGATTGGATCACGACTCAAAAAGAGCGGTGCAAGGCTGGCCGTCATGCAGTTGTCATCCGAGCTTGCAGCGACCGGCAACATCGCAACGGTCGAAGCGGTTGACCAAATGATCAAGGATGTCGTCCGTTACAGCGGTGACTTTACCGAACCAGGCTTGAAATTGGAGCTAACCGGATCAGCAGCGATTGGTGGCGAGACGTTGATCGCTGCTCGCGACGCGATTCGTTACACCGAATCGATCACGGTGGCCATGATCTTGCTAATTTTGGCCTTCGTTTATCGGGCACCGCTATTGATCTTTGTGCCGATGATCTCAATTGCGATCGCGGTGATAGTATCGACGTCTCTAATCGCACTGTTGACGGACTGGTCAGCCCGGGGAGTCGTTCCTGGCTTAGATTTGCGCGTGTTCACGACCAGTCGAATCTTTATCGTCGTGATTCTTTTCGGCGCCGGAACCGACTTCTGTTTGTTTTTGATTTCCCGGCTGCGTGAAGAGGTATCGAACCAGCAGCTAAAACGAGATTGGTCGCTGGCTTGTGAAGATGGGCTCTCGGGTGTGATGAGTGCCTTGATCGGCAGTGCGATGACAACCGTTGTCGGATTAGGAATGTTGTGGATCGCCAGCTTCGGTAAGTTTCATTACACCGGTCCGGTAATCGCGTTGTGTTTGTTGGTCGGTCTTTGCGTTTGCATTAGTCTGACACCGGCCCTTTTGCGGGTGATTGGTCCCGCTTCGTTTTGGCCGTCCACGATTGTTTTGAAGTCAGATACCGTGACGGTTTCTATCGGCGATACAAGCGGTGACGCGGGTTCCAGTAGCTTGTGGAGTATGATCGCGCTGCAGATCACTCGGCGTCCATTCCTAGGATTGTTTTTAGGCCTTGGAATCCTTGCATTCCCAGCAGTTTACGGTTTCCGCCAGGAATCCGCCGTAACTTATGACCTGAGCAGCCAGTTAAGTCACGCAGCCAAGAGTCGATCGGGTTTGCGATCCCTGTCCAGCCATTTTGCAATTGGCGAGATCAATCCGGTGACATTGTTGCTGGTGCACGACCATGACGTGGCTCGTGAGGACTTTGATAAGCAAATCAAACGATTGACCAAACAAATCTACGCACAGGAAGGCGTGCTAACGGTTCGCAATGCGGACGATCCATTGGGTGATTTTTCGCCCGATCGCGAGATGGGTTTGCTAAGCGGGGATGCGTGGAAGCGGCGAGCGCTACGCAATCACCGGGCCGCACAGCGTCACTTCTTTTCCTCGATCGACAAGTACGAGAATCGACTCGCTCGAATCGATATTGTGATGGACGGCGATCCATTCTCCCTTGAAACATCTCGACGCGTGAGCAACCTAGGGAAGTTCTTGTCGGCTCAGGCGAGTGACCCGAACGCCGATTTTTCAAAAGCAACTGTGCTGTTGACCGGGACGACTCCCTCGATCATCGACTTGCGCACCGTAACGCTCAAGGACAACCGTCGGATCAAAGTCGCGGTGGTGATCGCAGTATTCATCGTGTTGCTGTTGGTGATTCGGCGCTGGTTGCTTTGCACCTATCTCATCGTGACTGTGCTGATTAGTTACTACGCCACGCTGGGTTTGACCGTGCTATTCTTTCGTTACGCATACGGAGGTGACTTCGTTGGTCTTGACTGGAAGTTGCCGTTGTTCCTGTTCGTCATCTTGGTGGCGATTGGTCAGGACTACAACGTTTACCTTGTCACCCGGATTGTTGAAGAAGAACGGCGGTTGGGCTGGATCGCCGCGTTGCGCCGTGCCGTTTCAAGAACGGGAGGAATCATCACCGCTTGCGGTTTGGTAATGGCAGCGACTTTCTTCAGCATGACCTCATCGGCGTGGCTGCCGGCGGTCGCACATCTGTTCGGCTTTGAGGCGTCGGGAGGCGGAATCGCTTTGCGAGGCATCGTCGAACTTGGTTTTGCCTTAGGGCTGGGCGTGCTGATCGATACGTTCTACGTCCGAACGATTCTAGTGCCAAGCTTTGTTGCAGCAATTGGGACGTTCCGCCATCGTCAATCCAAAGCAGCGAGATTGTCCGATGAATCAAGTGGTGACTAGTCAATGAGGTTAGAACATCACTAGTTCTAGTCACCGACGCCCAAGTCGTCATCAAGAGCATTCAGGATAAGGTCTAGCTCGGCTTCCTCGTGAGTTTCGAACTTGTTTCGAAAGTCAGCGAATCGGTTGAGCAGCTTCGTAATTTTTTCTTTTTGGTCGGACGAAACTTCCGACGATGCTTCGGCGATGGCGCGGCAGGTTTCAAAGAGAACGGTGTGCTCACTTCGAAGCACTTCCGCTTGCACGCTAAGTTGCGGTTCTGTCTCGATGGCTTCGTCGAAGTAGCCGTAAGCTTCTTCTAACGAAAAATGAAACGCGAGTTGGTCTCGCAGTTCGCCGAGTAAGCCTATCAGCTCCATCCAGTGGTTCGACGCGGTCTCGGGGTGCGAAACCATAGGAGAGATTCGGTCCATCAATAATTTCAGCTCGCGGTTATCATCCTTGATGTCCTTCATGAACGCCGCGTTGACGGACAGGCTTCGTGACGCGATAGCTTTTTTATCTTCAGCAACGGACATCAGGTTCTCCTTAGTGATAGGCCTCTCCCCATTGTATTCGTTGCCAGAGTGTCGGGTGGTGACTTTCGGCGCATGCTTCGTCGGTTTTTTTAGCCACCTGCGGTTTAATCCAGCTAGGCACGTTCAATGGTGATGGGAATCACCGCTGAAATATCTGGTACCACGCCATCACGAATCGCTGAACGCACCAACATCACCCGGTCGACTCCCATCGCGACTCCCGCCGATGGCGGGAGACCGTCGCGCATCGCTTGCAAAAGATTTTTAGGAAGCGGAAGGGACGAACGGCCGTCCGCAATACGTTGCTGATTTACTTTCTCGCAGCGCTCGAGGAGTATGCTGTCGTCGAGCAACTCGTCATATCCATTGGCAATTTCAATGCCACGGCAAAACAGTTCGAACCTTGCGGCGCATTGTGGGTCGTCATCGGATGGCTTTGCCAGTGCCGCTTGGGTAAGTGGGTAGTTCTTTAACACCACCGGACGCTGTTTGCCCAAGTGAGGCTGGACCCTTTCCGAAAGCAACACATCCAGCAGTGCATCACGGTCTTGACCAAGTTTTGCCACAAGTGAGCTGTCAATTCGGTCGACAAGCGATTGAAGTTGTTCGATGGGGCAATCGAGCGGGTCGAGCGACAAGTGCAATTGAAACGCTTCACGATAGTTCAGAACGTCGCACTCTTTGGCGTCAAAGATTTCCTTGGCAAGTTCTCTGAGCGTATCAACGCCGCCGGCCAAATTTGCACCCACTTCGTACCATTCCAACATGGTGAATTCCACGTTGTGTTGGCCACCGGCTTCTCCGCCACGAAACACCGGACCGAGCGAGTAAATCGAACCTGACCCTCTCCCCAGCATCCGTTTCATTGCTAGTTCAGGTGACGTTTGCAGATAGTACTGCTGAACACGACGACTCGATGCCGTTGCGATCTGATTTGCGGGAATAGTGATCGGGTCGATGAACGGATCTGCGATGCATTCGCTCATCAAACAAGGGGGTTGGACTTCAATGAATCCGCGATGATCCAGGAAGTGACGCAAAATTCGCAGCAATTCGGCCCGCGGTCGCAAATGCGACATGTCAGGGTAGTTGTTGTTTTCGGCTGTGTTTTTGGAAGTCATGGCCTAATCCAGAGAGGCTTGGCAGTTGTCATTTCTTTGCGGTTCGCTCATTATCACAAGATGCCTGATTCTTCACCGAACCGCTATGCGCGTCAGATCCGATTTTCACCCATCGGTGAATCTGGTCAAAAAAAACTTGCTGAATCTTCCGTTGCCGTGGTCGGTTGTGGAGCCTTGGGGACCGTTGCCGCCGAGATTTTGGCACGCGCCGGAGTGGGCCATTTGCGGCTAATTGATCGGGACGTGGTGGAGTGGACAAATTTGCAACGGCAATCGTTGTTCGTCGAGCACGACGCGAATGTTGGAAATGCAAAAGCTGATGCCGCAGCCCAACAACTCGGGCGGATCAATAGCACGATTGACGTAAGGCCGATCGTGTCGGATGTTCACGCCGCGAATATTCGCACGCACCTTGCAGGCGTTGATTTGGTGATTGATGCGACGGATAACTTTCACGTTCGGTTCCTGATCAATGACTGGTCTCTTGATTGTCAAATCCCGTGGGTCCATGGTGGCTGCGTCGGTGCGAGCGGCCAAGTCCGCCTGTTTGATGGCTCTGGTTCACCGTGTTTTCGTTGCCTTGTTCCGATGCCTCCGCCACCTGAGGCGATTCAAACTTGTGACACCTCAGGCGTCGTCGGCTCCGCGACCCATTTGATCGCAAGTTTGCAAGCGACTGAAGCTATCAAGTGGCTCAGTGGCAACCGAGACAGTATTCGCACCAACGTCATTTCCATTGACCTTTGGAACAATCGCATTCGAGAAATTGAAATCGCTCCGTCGCTATCGAAGGTTTGTCGCGCTTGCGGCCAGGGCAAACGAGAGTTTCTTGACGGGACGCTTGGTTCGATGGATGGCGGTGCAACCGTACTATGCGGACGCAACGCCGTGCAGCTTGATGCCACTTCTGATACACCCCCCTCTCTCTCTAAAACAGCGGATCGTTGGCGAGAATTTGCATCGGTCCAGGTAACTCCCTTCTTTATCCGAGTAGACTTACGGGACCAGCATGATGTTTCAGCCGCAGGCAAGGTGCTAACGCTCTTTCGAGACGGCCGTATCGTTGTTGATGGAACGGAAGATCCCTCGATTGCCAGAATGCTTCGGGATCGTTTCGTAGGCGGCTGATGTCGTACTTCTTTGCAGTCCTATCTGAAGTCTTAAACATTCCCGCCTGCAGTTCCCAACATTCCCATCTCACGCTCCCAACGTCCTCGTCCCAACGTCCTCTTTTCTATCCTCCTCTCATCAATTAGCTATGAAGTTCAAACGAGCAGCCCTCAGCGCCGTCACCGGTTTTGTTTTCTTTCTGCCAAACCAGCACGCCGTTGGCGAAGTTCCTGAGGCGACAGGCGGGAAATCACGCCCCGCCATCAACAGCAATGCGGTCAAAAGTCGATTTGATTTTGTTGAAATCTTCGACAGTGAATTCGATGAACCAAATGTGCTGGATCCCAAACAGGGGTTATGGCGACGAGAGGACATGGGCAGAAGCAACAACGCAGGCCAACACCGGCATGGCGAAGGACGGCGTCACGCGGCCTGGTACGACGGCTACCAAGACAAGACTGCCGCGATCTCGGACGGCGTTTTAGTGCAGCGAGGATTCGTCGCTGATAGTGATATCGAGGGCTTTGAAAGTCGGGACGCTGGTGATCAACCTCGCAACTTTGAATACACCGATCCCGATCCGCGCGATGCCCCGAAAGGTGCCGTCAACTTTGCTGATTTTGAATTACACACGTCGTGGATCGACACATTTGCTTTGAAGCATTCCGAGGGGAAACAGGTTGCGGTAGAGCGAACCGACGAGTTATTGCCCAAGGATAAGTATTGGGGACAGCCAGGTAAGACGGATACGCAATCACCCAACATCACATTTTCGCCGGGAACCTATTTTGAAATTGAGGTGAACTTCGAGGGCATGGAAGCGCTCTCGCATCGACATTCGTTCTGGTTGATGCCGGCCGGTGAGCAGCAGTTTGCCTACGATGACAACCCGGCTAACGGTTTGGAGATTGACATCTACGAACACGAAATGGTGGTCGAGAAAGATCAAGCACCCACTAGTGGACGTAACCCCAACGAGATCTTGTTGATGAAGTGCATCGGTGGGCGAACCAAGCCTCAAAGCACTCAAAACGAGCTGCGTGATGATAAGAATACCGCAATTCACGTACCCGACATTAACGTCGGATGGCACAAGGTTGGATTGCTTTGGACCAAGGACACGCTCATTTGGTTCGTCGATGGCGAAGCCGTGGTCCGTGACCGCCAGCTCGTGCCCCAGGTTGAGATGTTTATCGTTCTCAGTCGCGAGGCCAACACGGGAGCCAATCACAGCAGTGCACCCCACGAACTGAACGTCGATGGTGAACGCGTGCCCCACGATGCGGGCTTGTTTGGACGCAACGTCGCTACTCCGGCCAACCGTGAATTGATCAAGCAAGGACGTGACGAAGTGAAGGTGCGTTACGTTCGTGCTTGGCGGATTGACGAAGTTGCCAAGAAATAGAAGCAGCCATCAACAAAGTTGCGTTGAAGTTGGCTGCGCTAGAGTTGGTTGCGCTAGAGTTGGCTGCATCAGGGCGGCTGCGTTGAAATGCAACGGTAAGCCGTCGTCTGAACGACATTTCGTTCGTCGTTCAGACGCTCGGGTGTAACCGCCTGCCTGTCACAGCGATAGGTTACTCGCTCGCCGGAATGGCTTCGGCGGCATCTTCCAGCGTGACTGGTTCTGAATCTTCGGTCTCTTCCGCTTGTTGAGATTCCTCAGTCGTGTCAGCGTCCGCATCCTCAGGTTCCGCGTTTGCGGATTCTTCAGGACTGCTTGATTGGGAGCTCGCCATTTCAGCGTCAGATTCTTCCGAGGCGGGTTCCTCTTCGGGATCAGACACTGAATCTTTCTCAGGTTCACCCGGCGAAGCCTTTTCGTCGGATTCGTTATCCTGTGAGTTCGCTTCTTCTAGCTCTCGCTCAAGCTGCTTTTCTTCTTCCTGAAGTTCCTGCTTGCGTTCTTTCATCTTCGCGATCGCCTTCTCGCGAACTTCGATGTAGGTAAGTGAATCGACGCGACCGTCTCGTCCCATCAATTCAACAAATTCACGCAATGGGAAGTCCTCGGGGATTTCCTCGGAATCGATCGCGATCATGTAACGTCGGATTGATTCGAAAAGATCTTCCGCCGTGTCGTCGATCGTTAGGATCGGATAGTCGTCGAAGATCTCTTCCCAAATCGCGAATGCCTCTTCGTACAGTTCGATCGCTTTGTCTAGTTCGGCTTCTTGGTTGGCTTGCTCAGCTTCGTAGGTCAATCGTCGTGCGCGGACCGTTCGTTCTTCTTGCTCAGCCGCTGCAAGGGCCTTCCAGTACGCATAGTTAATTTGTTCTCGGTACCCTTTCGTTTTGCGGTAACGAGCATCGAGGTTTGACAGTTCTTCAGCCAACTGAACGGCTCGCAACCGAACGTCGGGGTCTGAATTCTTCGCTATGTCGGTCAAGTTCAAGCCAAAGAAAATGTCGACCGTGTCAGCGATTTTCTGTTCTTCTTCAGTGCGTTCAGAGCGTCGCTTCAATAGCATCTCTTGAACCTCTTTGGTGTGCACTTGAATGTAGGGTTTGAGGCCCTCTTCATACGCATCGCCGACAAGGTCACGGAATTTGTCTAAGGTTTCATCGCGGCGATTAGCAATGTCTTCCAAGCGATCGAGCTTAATCGTGAATGCCGCGGTGGTGGGGATACTGCGGTTTCCGAACTTCGACCAGTCCTCGGCTGCCATTAGCCAAGCATTCTGAGCTCGGTCGTCCAAGATGCCTTCAAGCTCGATTGCTTCGGCATGCTTGAATCGCCACTTCGGTCCCGTTTCGTAGAAGTTAAGTGGTGTTTGGCGGTTGATGCTGACGCCTGAATCGACCAAGTCATAGCCGTAGTTCAGCCACAGGCGACCAACCAACCAATTATCCGGTGTTCCCAATGGTCCGCGAGCTTCGGGGCTGTCGACGGCGATGTTTTCATTCATCAATGATTCATGAAGCACCTCGTCTTCCGAGAACAGACGACGGAATTGTCGTTTCTCGTCCGCCATCCCCATCTTGGCTCCATAGAACCAACCGGTGTACCAAATCAATCGGGGAGCTTCGCGGTTCTGACGCACACCCCGTGTCAGGAACTCGGTGCCTTCTCGGACCATCTCGTAGCGTTGGCGATAGTCATCGAATTCGATCGACACGTTGTAGGCAAGGTTGTGAGCTTGGTGTTCCCAAACCTTTTCAAAGTGTGGTTGCAGCAAAGCGATGTTGTTAAGCGTCGCCTTCAAGCGATCCCATTCGTGCAACACGCGATATTCGTGCGCGCGATTCCACAGCAAGGTTGCGGCAACACCTCGAAGTCCAAGCGTTGCCAGTTTCATGGTCTCGCTAGCTGGGCTGATTTCGCCCAGGTCGCTTTCGGCCATGTTGTACTTATGGCGAAGCTGGGAAAGTTGTCCGCCATCGTTCGCACCTCCGCTCGACGGTTGGCCGAGCTTGTACAGCGGCAACAGCATGGCCAGCAGGACCACGATGTAAATGATTTTGCGACGAAAAGTTGTCGACCGATTCATGCCGCCATCTCACGGGTTTTCAGGAAGAAGTAACTAACCATAAAAGCCAGCAAACAGTAGCCGAACGTGGCTGCACCATGTCGAAGAAGCAAAGCTCCGAAAATGTCGAAGCCGCTGGCTGCGTACTCCGCGGTGCCGAGCATCTTGGGCAAGTTGGGCAACGCGGTTGCGATTGCATCCAAGGTGTAAACGATGCCTGCGTCGAGTCCTTTGACAACGGTGGAGGCCGTATTGTCCAGGTCCAACTCGGTCGTCATCGCGTCCTGCTTCAGCAGTCGGATAAGCGATTCGATAGGCCCACCCCCGCGTGAAATGTTCGAGTCGATGTAGTGGCGAGTGTCATAAACCTGCTCGGCCATCAAACCCAACAGCACGCAGACCGCCGTTGCAACCATCGCGACTGGGCCACTAAGGAACGTACTGAACATCACACCGAATGCGATGACCATCGTCATTTGAAGCCAAATCGATATGTAAGCCTTGGTCAGGTTCCAGCCGAACGAGTTTTCAGCGGGACGCAAATACACACCACTGCGAGTCATCCCCAAGTACTGGGCCTCGTCGATACAGCGAAGCACGATTGTGATTCGCCCTTCTTCATCAACGAGATCCTCAAACACATTGAGCACACGAGTTTCGTTTCCATCGGTGCCTTCTAAGGTCAACGGCAGAGTCTTTTCATCGACGGCGTATTCATTGACAACGAAAGCGATAGGGTTTGTTTCAATCGCCTTGGTTGGATGCTTCATGGTGATCGAACCACGAATACCCGTTTCAATGTCCCCTTTGTAGGAACGGTAAGCTCGAATCGAGAGATCGACGGGGATGCCATCACGATAGCGGTTCGGCGTGATTCCACTGAACGTGTAGTGAACCGAACCGAGGGTTCCGCCTTCGACGTAACCGTGTTGAATCTTTCTCGCACCCTTGCTAACGCCAACCAGACGGGAGATGCCCGCACTGCCATATCCACCGGCAAGTTGCTCGGCACCCACATCGATGCCAGCTTCGCGTTCTTCGCCTTCGCGTCCATAGAAAGTGATGTCGCCGTAGACGGGCACGCGAGCACGAAGTGCGCCCACGGGGGCTCCGATCACGAATTCACCATCATCGGTGCGAGTGACAACGTGACGATGCCCGCGAACGTTATTGGTCAAACCGCGTCCATCGGATTCAGGTTCGATGGTAAACGTGTGCTTGTGATTATTGATGTAGTCCGTTTCGCCTACGAACGTGCCGTTATCGAGTTCACGAACCTCAGTCACTTCCGAATGAGTGTGGCGAAGTCCGCGGGTCACGAACAGATAGCTCGAAAGTCCCATCGGAATCAAAATCAACGTGCCGACACCCACAAAACCAAGCATGCGTCCGAGCACAATTTCGGTCGAACGAACCGGCTTGGTAACGATCGAATAAATCGTCTTGCTCTTGATTTCCGCAGGCAGCGAAAATGCACTGATAAACAGCGCCAGTGCCAACACAAGGTAGTTCGTTGCCGTCAGCACGAAGCTAATGTAAAGCCGAGCGGGATCATCGCTATCAGGGTTCAGGTACCAGCCGGCCATCAAAAGGACGACCAGGAACAGGCCCACAACGAACAACACTTTGCGTCGAATGGCTTCTTTGAAGGCCAAACGGGCTAAGGCCATGATGCGGCGAACGGATGTGCCGGGCAGGTCATAAACCACCAAGTCACGTACCACGCGAGCGACCGCATAGAATCCTTCAACGGGTCCGTAGCGGACGGCTGAAATGATGTAGCCAATGATCAAGCCAAGCACGATGGCCAAGATGATCAAGACCACGCCCTGTAGCGCGGCACTCTCAAGGAACGCGCCCGGACGGATTAGCCACTCATAAAACGACCAGAAATCGTCAGGTTGCAGGGTCATTGCTTGCCCTCACCACCTTGGTCGTTACCCGATGTTTCGTCCGTCGCCGACGAAGAAACCCGACGAGCACCTGGGCGGGCTTCGCTTTCACGCACAATGTTCAAGAACAAGTCTTCCATCGTTGCCGTTGGGTTGTCCATCGACTCGAGCTTGCCGCCGTGGCGTTGAATCACGTCAGCGATCTCTTGCTTGGCAGCATCAGAGAGTCCCGTGGCGTGGACCTCGGTCACGTCTTGAACCTTCAGCAAGTCCGAAACCTTGCCAAGTTCTTTCAGTTCGCCTTGATGCAGAATCGCCACTCGGTCGCAAACGTCTTGCACGTCGGCCAGTTGGTGGCTGCACAACAGGATCGTTTTGCCTTGGTCACGAAGAGCCAGAATCAAATCTTTCATCTCGCGAGTACCGATGGGGTCCAACCCGGTCGTCGGTTCGTCAAGAAGAATCAAATCAGGGTCGTTGATCAGGGCCTGGGCCAAGCCGACACGACGGGTCATCCCTTTGCTGTATTCGCGAAGCTGGCGATGCTTGGCACCCGTGAGCCCGACTAACCGAATCAGTTCATCAACGCGTCTCTTGCGATCGGCCGACGACATATCGAACAGCCGGCCGTAAAAGTCGAGCGTTTCCTCGGCGGTTAAGAACTTGTAGAGGTACGATTCCTCGGGCAGATAGCCAATTCGCTCGTTCTTGCTTGTTTCGCTGGCATCCTTGTCGAACACCAACACTCTCCCGCTGGTGGGGAACAAGAGTCCCAGGATCAACTTAATCGTGGTCGACTTTCCACTACCGTTAGGCCCCAGCAGACCAAAGATTTCGCCCTGTTTGACCTCAATGTCGAGCGATTTGAGCGCGTTGACCTTCTTGCGACCCCAAAAGTCGCGGTAGATCTTGCTCAAGTTGCGTGTTTCAATAATCACGCCTGAACCAGCATCCGCGGCACGGTCGGAGGCGGGTTTCTCAGGCGTGGCGACAGCCGTTGCTTCGGTATCCACAGGCAAGAAGTTCCGTGAAGAGAAAGATGAATAGGAATGTTGAGGCAATTCTTCGATGCAGACGATACGGCCCGTCTGGGCGGACGGTTCGTTCACTCATTAGAATTCGCCTCGAGCGTCCGATTGGCAGTTCCGAATCACGATGGAGCCGCCTGGGCTACAGTACGATGGATCTGCCGAGGATTCTCCGGTCTGGCTGTTGATTGACAAGTCTCGCAAGGTCGATTTGGCGTCACTTCGTCCATGAAATTGCGATTTATCACCACCTTTTTAGTTTCGACGACGTTTGACTCAGCCTCCCCTCCCCTCTGACGCTCGACCCGATCCTCATCTCAATCGGTCCGGCAGCGACCTTCGGAAAAACTCTGAAACTGCCGAGCCTTTGAACGAGTTGGTGTCCCGGGATTCAGCCAAACCCGAAGAAGTCGACGAGGACCGTTATCAGCGTGCTCTGCAATTTCTATACGACCGCATCAATTACGAGAAACTGGTCGACGGCGCATCTCGATTTCCGTTTCGATTAAAACGCATCGCTGACTTGATTGATCGCTTGGGATTGAGCCATTTCCTCGATCCGACTTGCGTAACCTCGGTAAGCGGGGCGATTGGGTCGGCCGTTCCAGTCACGCCACCGGGCCGGGTGACGGAGAGAGTGATTGACTCCATTCCCCTGATCCACATTGCGGGAACCAAGGGCAAGGGATCGACCGCAACCATGGTTTCCGCCGCATTGACCGCTGCGGGCATCCGGACTGGAACTTACACATCACCGCACCTGCATTCTCTCGAAGAACGGTTTCGAGTGGATGGGAAGCCGTGTTCTGCACGTGAATTGATTGAGTTGGTCGAATGCGTTCGCGAAGCGGCGGAACAGATGGCCAACGAATCAGTAGGCTCACCCACGTTTTTTGAACTGACCACGGCAATCTCGTTGTTGCACTTTCACCGTAGCGATTGCCAAGTCGTCGTCATCGAGGTCGGCTTGGGGGGGCGGCTAGATTGCACCAATGTGTGCCGACCTACGGTCTCGGTGATCACGTCGATCGGGCTCGATCATCAACATGTCCTCGGCGATACAAAAGAAGCCATCGCCGCAGAGAAAGCTGGGATCATCAAGGATGGCGTTCCCGTGATCAGTGGCGTGACGGAATCCGGTCCTGCTGAAGTGATCGAACGAATCTCACGTGAGCATTCTGCGCCGCTATATCAGCTTGGCCGCGACTTCGCCGTGACCGATGAACGCTGCGACGATTGGGGGTCCATCGTCAACTTTGATGGTCGTGATTGCTTTGAAGATTTGAATCAAGCGCAGCTTTCGCTCGAAGGGACCCACCAAGCTCGCAACGCATCTCTGGCCATCGCTGTCTTACAGACCTTTCAACGTCAAACTTCGATCGAGGTTCCTCAGGATGCCATTCGCACAGCGATGATGCGTTTGCGTTGCGATGGGCGATTAGATCGGTATCGGTTGCCTCGCGAAGTCACCGTCATCGTGGACGCCGCCCACAACGAAGATTCCGTCACTGCGCTTTGCCAAGCCGTCCAGAGGCGTCAATACAAAAAGCCGATCGCATTCGTTTTTGGCACCAGCGTCGATAAGTCGGCCGAACCTATGCTGCGACTCATCGGGGACCTTGCCAACTCGATCACGTTGACCCAGTTCAGTGGGAATCCAAGGTTTTGCCCAGTGGAATCCTTGCAGAAGAGAATGCCGGATGGCTATTCGGGTGAGTTGTTCATTCAGCCAGACGCCATGCAAGCGTGTCGAACGGCACTGGATAAAGTTCCCGATGCAGGCACGTTGATTGTTTGCGGTTCGTTCTTTTTGGCCGCTGAAGTGCGAGGCTATTTCGAGTCGCTTCAGATCTCGCCGAAACGTTAAGCGAAGAATTTGGTTAGCTCGACGACAGTGTGCCGAGCATGAGTTCGACGTCGCCAATGGGGAGACCGGTTTTCGTCGCGATCTCTTGCGAGCTATGTCCTTCACGTGACAACGCAGCGATTGTCTCTCGCCGGGCAATCGGTTCAGCAAGGTTCAATTGTTCGATGTGGGTGCCCGTCAATTCGGATGCTTTGGCAATCCGTTCGTCGAGTTGGTGGACCAAGACCTGGACGATTCCGATTCGCGAATCGAGTTCGGCTTTGAGCTCTCGTTGCAGATCGAACATCGCACCCTGCCACCGTTGAACGTCGACCGGGGCATTGGCTAGAGGAATAGCCGGGTCTTTGTGCTCACGTAGTTTCTTAAGCTCTTTGCTGGCGATGCGGTTATCCTCGTTGACTCGCTTCCGCGTTTTTAACTGACGTCTTGCCAGAACCCAGCCCAACATCAAGAAGCCCGCCACCATCCAAAGCTGCGCCTTCTGCATGTCGGCAAACAAAGTCAGCATGATGAGTCTCCTGTTCGGTGAAGGGAAATGAAGCGAAACTAACGGAACACCGCAATTCACCCTTTCGACATCTCGTTGCACCATAATCAAATGGTTGCCAAAAAAAGCGTATTAGCCGAAAATCAACGCTTGCGATGCTTTCCTCGGTTTTAACGACTCTATCGTTCGCAACGGATTCCCACTCTTGATTCGCATTCGTATTTGGCACGCCACCAGTTCACCCACCGAGGCCGGTTTGGTCGAACGGGCCTGTGAGTCGTACCTAAATGCAGACGAACGTGTGCGAGCCGACCGATTTCGTCAGCCGACCAGTCGCAACCAGCATGTCATTGGTCGAGGCATGGCACGACGTTTAATCGGTGAGCATGCCGGTATCGATCCAACACAGATACGTTTTGATCTTGAGCCCTACGGCAAACCTTTCGTTTGTGATCCGCCACAGGCTGTCCGGCCGTTCAATGTTGCTCACACGCACGGTCTCGTCCTCTGCGGACTCTTCGATACAAGCAGGATCGAAGAGGGGGCCGCAAAAGTCGATTCCCTCGATGTCGGCTCTGGCTACTTCGGTTCTGACCATGTCGGCTCTGACCATGTTAGCTCTGACCATGTAACGGACAGAATTAAGTTGGGCGTCGATGTTGAGGGGCTCGATCGACGGACCGATCCGGCGATCGCCGAGCGTTTTTTTTCGCAACCCGAGATTCGGTACCTGCAAACGCAACAAAGCGATCAATCGCGTCGAGTGGCGTTCTTGAGGATCTGGACGCTAAAGGAATCTTTCATCAAGGCGATCGGAACAGGCATGGCAACACCGCTCGCTGATTTTGCGTTTGAACACATCGATTCGGACCAACCCAGGATCCGTATGCTGAGTGACAAACTTGATCAGGGTGAAACTTGGCAGTTTCGTGTATTCGAGCCGCGACCGGGATACATCGCAGCGGCCGCCGTAACTATGGGTGAAAAAACTGCGGTACCGAACATGCTACTACACAGCTTTGATGAGTTGGTTGATTGCTAGTCAGTGTCGGTTTCGTTGGGGTCATGGCCACACATCAGTATCGTTTGCTCCCCGTCTGGCCACTGGGTCCAAACTCGAAATTGCATTTTGGCTTCTGACTCGACGCTTGCGATCAATGATTGCAACTCGGCGACGCGATCGGCAATCTCGCGGACTTGTTCGGCCAACCCATCATTGCGTTTCTGCTTGATGCGGATGATCTGCTTGCCTCTTGGACCGGCAATGCTATAGACATTGGAAAGTCGTTGAGCTTCACGACTGACCAAACCTGCCTGCATCGTCAATTGATTTGCGAATTGGTCCAGTAGTGGGCGTGAGACCGGTTGCCAAGCTTGGGAGGAATCCAGCCTTGCGGCATAGCGAATACGACACGTGGCCTTGCGTCCGAACTTGAACTCCAACCGCATCGCCAAGCTAACGCTCTCGCCATCAACGGGAACTAGCATCACCGAACCTTGGGCCTTGCGGATTTTGTCAGGTTCGATCATTTCGACCCAAGATTCCTCAACCTGTTCGGGCAGATCCAAACTCACCGACAAACGACTCACTCGCTGCAGGATTGGTGTCTTTAGATCCCACGTTGGTCGAACATCCATCTCGTCCAACGTGATCGACCATGCGTCGGCGTGAAGCATGGGACGTAAATAAATCTTCTCACCTAACTCTGTTTCAATCCGCCCGTTTTGCAATTGGCCCGAAAGCGGTGATTGCCGTCCGTCTTCCAACCATCGAAACGACAAGCCCTGGGATGTTGATTTCAATTCAGCGAGCGGCACGTCTTTTTTGGTGTCGTTGATCGTCCAAGTCTTTTCACCGACGGCGGCCACTTCAAGAGCGACATCGGTAGGGAATCCCAACGCCTTCACCGCCGATACAGTCTCGCTAATCAACGACCGTTCGTCTTGAGTGTCATTCGAATCGGGTAGTCGAGCGTATTGAATGGTCGCTCGTTGCGCAGGACTATCCTGAGTCTTCTGAGGCAACTCTTCGGGTTCAGAGAGTTCTGATTCGTCGTTGTCGCCACTCAAATTAAGTGATGTAGGAACATCGATGGAAAGATCGGAATCGCTCTCTTGCGACATTTCGGATGAACTATCCAAAGTGCTCGCCATGGGAACATGTTCCTGTTGAGGATCAGTAGCTAGAGGATCAGTGGCTTGAGGATCAGCGGCATCGGACGCATCGTCAGGCAACATTGGCATGAACTGATCGAGCGAGAACGAAGACTCTTCGCGGGCTGCGGTTTCCATATCCTTAAACTCGGCATCGCTGATCGATTCAAGCGTCTCGAGCTCGTTGGCGTCGAATGACTCGATTGCCAAGTCCAGCTCGCCACCGAAACCTTGGTATTGGTTTCGACTCTGGTTTTGACCACCACCGTTGGGGCTTGTGGAAGGAAAGCTGGATCCTGACGACGATAAGACGCCAGAATTGCTGGAAGCTACCGAGAAGGGGTTAGAGGGCGGCAACGTTCCTTGATCACTGACTTCGACAACTTCACCGCCACTTTGGGCAAACAAAATCCAGCCGACGGCACCGATGCAACCAGCCAAGCCGGCGGCGATTAACACGTTTTGCAGGCGGGTTGATTGAGGCTTTGCGTTATTCAGCGAGACGCTGCCATCGTCATTTTTACGGTCGTGTTTCGCGTCGACGCTTTTCCTGAAATTGACAGACCGCGGTGTCACGTCGTTCAGCCGCGCGTTGTCCTCGATGGGGATCTCGCCGGGTTGCTCAAAAGACGCACCTCGGATGCTTTGCTCGAACGTCGCGACGGCTTGTTCTATGGTCAGCTCGTCGGAAGTGGCTGTGGCAGCGGGTTCGCGAAGCCAGTGAAGTTGTCCCGATTCGGAGAATCCCAGGTCTGCGAGTGATACGCGAGCGGGAACTAATCCAATGGAGGTTAGCAGTTCACGGTACTGATCTCGCCATGCATCAGCGATGTCGGGGGGAGGACTGCCGAGGCGATCGAGCAGCGACTCGAGGCTCTCGCTCATTTGAGTTTCATGCAGTGCGTTTGTCGGCACGGAATCGCTTTGCGGAGCAAGCAATTTGGCGGATTGCTCGTTGAGCAATAACGAGCTGGCTTGTTCCAACGAGATTTCTCCCGCTTGAATGCGTTGCAACGTTTCTTCGATGGTTTGGCGATCGAGCACTGGATTTGCTAGGCGAGGCGCACAAGTCGATGGGGTAAGGAAGCCGCGGGAGAGGTCAATTTAGCGGTTTTCGGCATCCACGTGTACTTAATTTCAGTTCTGCGATTCGTCTGCCCGCAAAGTTTTCCTACGCCGATCCAGTGGAATAACCAAACCTTGGGGTCGGATCGTGCCGATAAGTCCGCTTGAAGCGGTTGTTCTTGCGGTCGCGGAGGTGCGGATTTTGTCTTTTCCGAAGACGGTTCACGCCAACATCGAACGCGAGAAACAGCCACGTGAAGGAGCCCGACCAGACCGGCCCACCAGCCAGGCGGAATAGTCCGCGGAGACGTTTGCGATGCAACGAATGACTCAAATGAATAAACTTCCACTATGGATTGCCGCACTCGCGTCAGTCGTCGCTTTCCACGCCGGCAATGTCACGGCTGAACCTCCAAGGGCTCAGATCGCAGACATAGACTTTGAAGCCAGCGGATTCGTGATCCCAGCGGGGGCTTCCGAGTTCACGCATGGACTCGTCAGTAATCCAGTTCAGCAGGCTGGCATGACCATGCCGCAATCGTATGGGGTCGGACAAACGACACCGATTCCTACGGCGATGTATCCCCAAGGTAACATTGCCCAGGTTGGCTACTTCAGTTCTTCTTGTGACGACGGCGGTTGCGATACCGGCGGCTGCGATAGCGGTTGTGGCTGTGGCGCAAGTCACGGTCCCTTGTTCAGTGGACAGTGGCTCGGCTGTAACGGACCCATTCAAGACTGTGAACCGATCCTTAGTGGCGGTTTGATCGGCAAAATGAATGGTAGTTGCAGAATGGGTGGTCCCTGTGGATCATGCGGCGGCGCGTGTGGCGGATCTGGCTGCCAAGCGGCGGCTGGTGGAGCTGGGCTTTCTGGCCTCCGGCACATGTGTCTGTTTTGCCGCGGTGATGGTTGCTCGGCGTGTCAGTTGGCAAACCCCGCAGCCTTCACAAGCATCTTCACCTTCTTGAAGCCATACTCCGAAGGTGGCAAGTGCCAACAACGTTGGTATGACATCTCAGCCGAAGCATTGGTCTTGGGACACAATTCCCCAGGCAGCAACTTGGGCGTTGTCACCACGCGTGATTCTCAGGCCAACGCGGTTCCCGTGCTCTTTGGTGGAGCAGGAACTGACGCAGACCTTGAAGCTGGTGTGCGATTGTCGGGGGCTCTGATCTTCGGCCCAGGCGGCAGCTTCGAAGGAACTTACATGGGTGGCCATGAGTGGACCGACTCGAGAACCGTTACTGATCCGGGTGCCAACCTGTACTCGTTCGTCAGCAACTTTGGTGATGATCCTCCAGGAATTGGCTATGACGACACAGACCGATCCGTTTCTCAAACGATCGCTTCAAGCAGCAAGTTCCATAGTGGCGAACTGAATTACCGTCGCCGCACGATGGGCCCCTACTGCCGCTTTCAAGGCTCTTGGTTGGCTGGCCTTCGCTACCTGCGTTTCGACAACGGATTGCGATACTCCGCCGTGGGCGACACCACCAACGCAACGACCGGACTGCTGCGATACTTTGAATCTGATGGAATGGCCAAGAACGATTTCTTCGGTGCTCAGCTAGGCTTTGACCTTTGGTACCACGTGATTCCGGGGATTAGCCTAGGAGTCGAGGCCAAGGGAGCTTGGGGACAAAACGACTACGAAACGTCCAGCATCTACCGATCCAACTCACTTGCCAATCAAGCAACCGCCGGTCAATTGACGCTGACCGACAAGGATCGTGACATCACAACCATGGCCGAGTTGCAGTTCGCAATGTCGTACCGGTTGTCTCACTCGTGGGCATTCCGATCGTCTTACTATCTGATTGCCATGGACGATGTTGCGACCACGACGCTTGATCGCGACACCATCATCGCCGTTGTCGACAACGACCCGGCAACTCAAACGTCGGGGACGTCGGTCACATTCGACTCACTCGTCTTGAATGGTTTCTCATTGGGTGCCGAGTACACCTGGTAATGACCTAACCAACCGCAAAAGTTGCCGTTGATCGGCAGTGCACTTGCGTTCACATGAAGTCGAATCCCCGCTCCCACGCCTCTTATCGAGGACGTTGGAGCGGGGATTTTCGTTGGTTTACGACGGTTTACGCGATTTGATTGGTTGGATGGGAACTTTGGGCCATTACCTTGCATCGGAACCAATGCGTTTCGTTGACACCCTTAGAGCCCCAATTAGAATCGCACTCGCCTCTTTCCCAACCGCGCCATCTTTCCTCCTCGGCTTCGCCGGTTTGAAAATGGTGTGGTGAAATGGCGAACGACTGGGACCGATTTGGCCGATGGTAGGAAATAGCCCTATTTGCCATTTGTTCCCAATTGTCGCATTTCGCCAACTAGTGGACCTGCTGGCACGACGAAACGGCGACCTTATCCCCATCCAGCACAACTCAGCCCAAATCGGCAATCTCTGTTTAGTCTCGGTCAAGGCGACAGATGTTATTGCTTAGTTTGGTAGAGACATTCGATGACAAAACGAACTGAATCGAACGCACAACGATCCCTTCGCAAACCAACCGAGCGATCGCATAAGCGACGGTTGATGATGGAAGATCTCGAGAGTCGTCAATTGATGGCGGTGCTCACCGACGTTCCTGATCAGCCCGCGTCTAGCAACCTTCCGGTGTACAGCACGCCGCGAAACGTTGGCAGCGTGATTGCGTTCAACTACGTCGAAGTTGAAAACCAAGCAACGCTTGGTTCAAACGACTTTCGTTCAACCGCCGAGTTCATTCCATTTGGCACTGGATCTGGTAAGCAGGACACAGTCGACATTTCCGGTCGCAGTCCGGTAACCAATGTCTCGACCAACAATAGTGGTTTTCAAACGGATTTTGATACCTATAGCTTTGATCTCGTGGCCGGCGACATCATTGATATCGCAACGTCTGGGGCCGCAGGCGAGTTTGCTATTCAAGGACCTTACGGTCCAACAGGTTTGCCACTGCCTGGCCAACCGGCTTTGACCACATCGTTTGCAAGTAGCAACTTGGTGGGCGGTTTGTCCTCGCCATTGCAAACGACCGGAAACGCGTCAGGTACGTTCGTGACGCCTCAAGACGGTCGGTATTTCTTGACCGTTGCAGCGGCAACTCAAACAACGTCGTATACCGTTGGACTGCGTGCCTATCGTCCGACGACCGAATCGTTGGCCTATGGCGATGCACAAATCTTGTATCTCGATTGGGAAGGTGGCTTCGTTGACAACAATCTCTTCCTTGACCCGACAACAGTAGGACTGCCCAACTTTGGGATCACGATTGTTCCTACGATCGAAGAGTCGCTCGGTGTTCTCGGCTTAGAAGCTGGTGACGTCGCAACGGCAAACGCAGTCGCCACTGGCGTCTACGATGAAGTGGTCGAAATCTTTGAAGAACTGACCAACAACTCAGCCAACGGAGACTTTGAGGTCACTGGAAACGCGGGTGAGTACGCGATTCGGATCCTTAACAGTCGCGACGCGGCGCATCGTCAGTGGTACGAACTCAATGCGAATGACCCACGCATCACCCGTATGATCATTGGTGGAACGGGAGCCGATACAGGACTGGTCGGTGCCCTGGGGCAAGTGGATTTTGTGGACGTCGGAAACTTTGACCTGTCGCAAACGGCGCTGTTTGCGTTGGATGGATTTGTTGCAGCTACTGCTGGCACTGTGATCTCCCCCGCCTCTAGCCGACTTGATTTGACCACTCAATTCCTGGCATCCGTGGCTGCTCACGAAGCGGCGCACATGTTCGGTATGATTCATACCAACAACACCAACACGACTCTGAGCTTGGGTGACACCGGTGGTGGTCTGACGGACGCGTTTGCCCAAGGTTTGGGCAACGACGGGATCTTTGGAACGTTAGACGACGTTCAGCCGATCTTCCGCAATGATTTTTATGCTGATCCAACCATTCGTGCCGGGTTCAGTCGAATTCGCGAAACTCTCACTCATGTGCTCTCCACTGGTACCACAGGTGGTACCAATGTTGCGGGAACGGTTTTCGGTGACTTGAATCGTGACGGACGAAACGTCGGCGAAACAGGAATCCCAGGCATCACTGTCTTCATCGACCGCGATGGCGATGGAGTGTTTGACGATAACGAGGTATCCACGCTCACTAATTCGACGGGTGGTTTCACATTGCCTGTGACTGCGGCGGGTGCGACGATCGCTATCGTCACGCCGGATGGCACTTCGGCAACGACAGCAACTTCCGTTACGGTTTCGGGAACGAACCCACAACCGATTAGCTTTGGCTTAAGCCAAAGTGGTACCGGTTCGACCAACTTGGGAACCGTCTACGTTGATTCCAACGGAAACGACGTGGCTGATACCGGCGAAGGAGTAGCTGACGTCTTTGTGTTTGCTGACCTTGATGGGGATGGGCGACCTGACCTTGGTGAACCCAATACGCGAACCAACGCCGACGGTACCTACAACCTGAATTTCCAAGGCACTGGAAGCTTCGATATCCGTTTGATCGTGCCTGCCGGATACGGTTTTGACACACCAAGCGACGGAATCAATACCGTCGTCTTTGACGGAACCAGTGTTTCCGGCACGGGCGATTTCATCCTTCGAGCTTCTCGCGACTTTGGTGATGCGCTGGAATCTTACGGAACTCTGCTTGCCGACAATGGGGCCAGTCACGGGATTGTCGAAGGACTTTCGATCGGCACACTTCCTGATCGCGAAACCAATGGTCAACCTTCAGCCGATGCTTCGGGCGACGATACCGCGGGCACGGACGATGAAGATGGCGTTCGACTACTGACACCGTTGGGCCCTGGAAACCTGGGCACTTTCGAAGTGATCGTGAATAACACCACCGGACGACCTGCGTACTTGCAAGGGTTCATGGACTTCAATGCCGATGGTGACTTCAGTGATGCCGGCGAGCAGTTTGCCGTTAACGTCAGTGTCGCATCGAGCACGTCTTCGCAAACCGTCTCGGTGCCAATTTCCGTTCCTGCCAACGCGGCGATCGGTTCCACCTTCGCTCGGTTCCGTCTGAGCCAAACCACGGGTGTCGGCGCAACCGGATTTGCTGAAACCGGTGAAGTAGAAGATTACACGTTCCCGATTTTGACCGCTGCTGAAATCGCAAACGACGATGAAGTCAGTGTCTCACGCAATACATTGTCCAATCGCCTGGATATCCTTGCTAACGATTTCGATACGACGGAAAACCCGCTTCGTATCGAAAGCATTGACCGGACGAACCTGCGAGGTGTGGTTGTGATCGCATCCGATGGCAAGTCAATTGACTACACTCCGCCGAATGGTTTCGTCGGACGTGACAGTTTCACCTACACCGTTGTCGACTCCTTCGGGACACGCTCGACCGCAGAAGTGTTTGTCACCGTGACGTTCCAATCGAATGTTCCGATCGCAGTGGACGATTCCTTCGAGGTGCCTGAGGGCAGCGTGAATCGAGCACTGAACGTCCTCGACAACGACGTCGCCAGCACTCAGGGCGGACTGATCATCACGAGCGTGACTCCGGGATCTGCCGGCGCGAATATTCAAATCATTGGTGGCGGACAATCACTTCGCTACACGCCGGTTCCTGGATTTAACGGTACCGAACAGTTCACCTACAGCATCCAAGATACAGCGGGCCAAATTAGCACTGCCGAGGTCACCGTCAACTTGTTGCCCGGCACACGGGCTGACGACATCGTCGATTTCCAAATCGGTGTCTTCGATCCGGTGAACATCAACACTCCACTTACCAACGTACGAGTGGGCGATGAATTCTTAGTTCGTGTTACTGTGGAAGATCTTCGCCAGTTGGCGGCACCCGAGGGAGTCGCGTCGGCGTTCTTAGACTTGCTCTACACCGATGCCTTGGTGGCGGTTTCCAACACGGGCCTCAATCCATCATTCCCATTCGATATCACGTTTGGACCACTGTTCTCGGGAAGTGAGAACTTCCTGCAACGTGCGAATGCCGACACACCCGGACTGCTCGACGAAGTGGGCGGTGTCCAGCCAATCACTGATCAAACCGAGCACACCGGGCCCGTGGAATTGTTCACGCTTCGAATGGTCGCATTGTCACCGGGCGTTGCCCAGTTTATTGGTGACCCAGCGGACGCCGACGTCAGCGAGACCGTGATCCTGGCATCGGATGATGCTCTGCTGGTCAACGAACAACGCTACGGACGAGCTGAATTGATCATCTTGCCCGCATCGGACAACTTCACTTCGGCAATCGACGATTCGTTCCCCGACGGACGAGACTCCGATGGAAACCTGATCGTTAACAGTGCCGTCAATCGCAATCGGTTGGACGTATTGGGCAACGATAATCTCGGTCCTACCGGTACGATTCGCGAGTTTGGTTTGGTAACCAACCCGTCATTCGGCACCGTGATCATCGAAGACAACGGCACGCCGGATAACCTTAACGATGACTACTTCAGCTACCGTGCCAACGGAAACGCGAATGGTCTTGAACGTTTCACTTATCTGATCGTGACGGAAGACGACGTCCGCAGCACTGCCGAAGTCACCATACCGCTGGGTAATGTGAACAATAACGCGGTCGTTGCCATTGATTTCGCACTGGTGAACGAAGCTGGCACACCCATCACTAGCGTGTCCGTTGGCGATACCTTTGGTGTTCAGGTCAACGTTGAGGACTTGCGAACGTTTGGATCGACCTTTGTGTTCGCGGGTTACCTCGATGTGCTTTACAGCTCTGGGCTGATCATGCCTGTGCCGGGGGATTCGGGAAGCGAATTCAATTTCGATGTCGACTTCGGAGCCGGTTACGTTGCTGACGCTGGCGTCGGAACTGCGATTCGTCGTGGTATCATTGATGAGTTCGGTACACTTTCGTCGGCGGATACCGTTGACGATGGAGTCAATCCCGCACTTCTGGCTACCCTGTACTTCGAAGCGATCGCGTCAGGAACGGCAACTGTTGTCGGTTCACCTGCCGATTCATCGCCATTCCAAGATACGTTGCTGTTCGGCGAAGATGAGCCCATTGAAGTTAGCCAGATTCGCTACGACAAACTTTCGATCACCATCGGCGGAGGATCGGGCGAAGGCGAAGCTGTGCAAAACCCAGTGCTTGCTCCAGACGTCAATAACGACGGCTCTGTGTCGCCAATCGACGCGCTTCTCATCATTAACGAAATGAGCCGTCTGCCAGCCGAAGGCGAAGCCGGCAGTAGCACACGTAGCAGTTACTTCACCGATGTGAACGGTGACCGACGCACATCGGCGATCGACGCGTTGCAGGTGATCAATTATCTCACCCGAATGAACAACTCACGTGAGTCCGAGGGCGAGGCGATTGTGGCACCGCTTGCGGCATCGACATCGACTGATTTGGGTTCGACCGTGGCCAGCGACAGCATTTTCACGGACCTCAGCCAGTCCGACCAAGTGCTATCAACGGACTCGCCATCTGTGGCGGCATCGTTGGGACCCGTAGTCGCCAGCACGGACTCTAGCATCAGTGACGATGACGAGACTGACATCCTAGATCTGTTGGCCGACGACGTTCAAGGTTTGTGGAATTAGACTCGCAAACGACTGAGTAATCCGTAGCCAAAATAGCGTTGGCTGACGGACTTGCGAAAATTGTCGTTCGACGCGATACTCTTGCCCAACAGGCCGAAGTGGCGGAATTGGCAGACGCGCTGGATTCAAAATCCAGTTGGTTCACACCAGTGAGGGTTCGAGTCCCTCCTTCGGTACTTGTTACAACAAAAGGACTTAGAGCAGCCGCTCTAAGTCCTTTTTTCGTAGGGGCTTGAGGTTGGTTGCATGTTGCATGTTGCTCGGGCCTCGGGGCTCGATGGCTGATCGCCACGAGGGCTCGGCGGACGGTTCTCGGATGCATCGCAAGTCAACCTGCGCGAGGACATGGCCAACACGGGGCGAGAGATTGCCGAGTGTGCAGAATCCCATTGGCGTTCCGCTTGTCGATTTAGGTAGGCTGGAGCGGCTGGCTGAGCGGAATACCCCAGTTTCACGGTATGGGGTTCATCAAGCATCGCTTCACTCAAACCAAAATTTCCATGCCTATTCGTCGTTTGCTAATAGCGCCCGTCGTCCATCGCCTATTGGTGGTGTGGATATTGGTATGCAGTTTCACCCAATGCCAGGCCCAGGAACCTCCGGCCAAGCCCGCTAAAGCGCAGCCTCAGGGAAAGCCACGGTATTGGACGACTCACTGGTCCTTGGACAATATCAACGTCGGAAAGTTGGCCGATCGGCTGGAGATGATCGGAATTGAAACCGGTCTGGATCTCGAGGGCGAAGTCAGTGTCGAGTTCGAAGTGGGCGTCCCCCTAACCTCTTTGCGAGACGCTGCGGCGTACCGATTTGATGGCACGCTGACGAGTTCATCTTTGGTGGTCGATGGTGTCCAGTTTCAAAACCTAAGCACCAACATTGCCTACCGTGATGGGATTGCCACACTACGTGAACTGAAGTCAGAAGTGATTGATCGAACGGCCGCGCGCAAGGTACCCGGGGCAATTCGCGGAAGCGGAACAGCAGAGCTTGTTCCGCGAGGAAAGATCGACGCGAATAGTGAGGTGACCGACGTGTCGCTCGCCCCAATAAGCGATTTGATCTCAAAGCTGACGGGACAGGTCGATGAAGACGCACTGTCCGACGGCACGCTATCGGGCAACATCAGCGTGAGCGTGCCACTAGACACCCTCAATCAAATCGAAACCTATCAACTCACCGGATCATTCCAGGGAAAAGGATTGAAAGTTCCGGGGTTGCCGACCGCAGACTTCGATGCCAAGGAAGTTCAGATTGCCGACGAAATTCTATTCATTAACGATTTTGATTTGGTCGCGGTCAATCAGGTTAGTGGTTCTCGAGTCGGCATATCCAAAAGCAATAATGGTGACAGTCCGACGTCAACGCTTGCCGGGCTAGCGGACGTTGCCGGGGCAATTCGCGTACGAGGCAAGGGACAAGTCCCCTTATCGGGCGTAGGCGAATTCCAGTTTGAAATGACAGGCGACGATGTTCCAGCGGAGTCTCTCGTTGAGATCGCCTCTCGTTCGTCGCTCGCAGATTCTCAAACTGAAACCGGTTCAAACGTCGCGTCAGGGAAGTTCGACTTTCGCGTTCTCGGCTCAGGAAAGTTGAACAACGAGATCAAAGATTCAACTTGGGAGATCCGCGGTTTAGTCGCTTCACCAAGGCTTCGAGTTGCCGGAATTAATCTCGGGACGATTGAGCACGACATAGAGCTGACACCTGAGAAGTTCACCGTCGTTCCCAGGCGGAACGAAGCCGATTTGCCGAAGTCGTTTCGGCTTGGTCGTCTTCAGGCATTCTACGCTATCACTGCTGATCAATTGGACCTTCGTTCGCTCGATGCATCGGTGTTTGGAGGCGAAATTCATGGTTCTGCGCAAATTCCATTCGCGACTGAAGGAACGCTTTCGTTGACAGGATCCGTATCGGATGTTGCACCCAAGTTGACGGTGCCGATCGCGGGACGCAACGTCGACCTTTCAGTCGTCCTGGTTGGCGAAGTGGATTGGCAAGTTCCCCTTAATGCGCTCGATCAACCCGTCTCGCACCAAGGAAATGCCAAGTTGTCGATGAAGCAGGTGCGATTGGGCGAAGCCGAGATGGGTGATTTGACCGTTGATGTGACCGCACGATCCGGTCGCATTGCACTCGTCGCTCAAGGAGAAGTTTTTGATGGGAAGTTCAGCATCGATACCATTGCCGAGATGCAGGCTGCGGATCGCTGGCCTGACCTGACACGACGGTTCGCGAAAACGGAATTCACATTTGACGGTATGTCTTTGGGAAGACTGCTGAGCGTCACGTCTGCGGCGCGCAGCGACTTAGCGGGAACAGTGTCAGGTGTTATTACGGTCTTAGCAGCGAAGGACCAGAACGATCAGACTCGACTTCCGGATGCTGACGTTCAACTGGAACTTCGTGAAGTTAGTCATCGCTCTGCGTTGTTGTCACGTTCCGCTCGCCTACGTGGAAAAGTCAGAAACAACATTTTCGAGCTAGAGTCACTCGTTGGGTCTTACGCTGGAGGCACGGCAAGAGCGACGGGGCGGGTGTACTTGGTTGATTCGAGCCAGAAGATTCATCCTCGATCTGACCTTTGGATATCGGCCAATCGAATTGTGTTAGATCGTGGTCTCTGGTTTCTGGGGGACGTCGCGGAAGACTACCGCGGTCGAGGATCGTTAACGGCAACGGTGAATGGGTATCAGGAATCTGTTCGCGTTCGAGGCAGCGCCAATGGAACTGACTTATCTCTTTTTGGACTGCCGCTGGGAAAAGCACATAGTGGAATCGCGGCGGACGCTAATTTGACTCAAATGAGTTGGACGCTGCGTTTCCCTTCGGTTCGGTCCACGCAAGGTGGCGGACAGGTTCAAGGTGAGCTTGCGTTATCCTCGACGCGTCGCGGCGGCCGTGGCGTGGATCTTGAAAGTCGCTGGAGAACGCGGCGAGTGGATTTTTCTAAACTCACCAAGCAACTCGGACGGTCTTCGTCGTTCGCTCAAGGTGAGTTAACAGGCGACCTAACACTTAACGGGAAATCAATTCAGTCACTTGACGACTTGAGAGGACGATTCGCTTTTCAACTCGGTCAGACACGCGGTGCGTCAATTCCGGGACTCGTGGGTGTCTCGCAGTTCCTCGGTCCGATTTCGTTGGTGAACCAAACTTTCGATGTTGGTGAAGTGAACGGAGTCATCGGTGGCGGTGCAATCACGATTGACGAGTTTTGGATTGGGTCGGACACGGCGCTGGTGCAAGCAGATGGAAAAGTGTTTATCCGCAGCGGACGTATGGACTTGAATGCGTTGATCGCGACAGGCGACTATCGAGACATCGCGGCCGATTTCTCGCAGCTAGCGAGACGGTATGCACTGCGGTCGTTGCTTCCCACTTCGGCAATACTGGACATTACCGAGCTGCTACGAGATCGCACCTTGGTGGTTCGCGTCATAGGTACGGTCCAAGATCCAATCGTTCGTGTGCAACCCATTGATACGTTTCGCGAGGAGGCTGCTCGGTTCCTGCTAAGAGAGGGCCAACGGCTGATTGTCGCTGGTGTGACCGCCGGGGCTGCGAGCGAACTCGACATGAAGTGAGCTGTGTGTTTCACAACCGCTTGCAGTTTTCTAGTCGTTCCGATTGTGACGGTCCTGACTGTCGCATCGCATATGTCTTATAAGCCACGCTAAGCGTGTCGCGCGCGCCGATTATTCGTGTAGGAAGGATTTCACCACACGAGGCGACATGATGCATCGAAACGGTTCTAGCAAGCTAGCAAAGATCACGACTCGAAGACTTATGCAGGGCTATGCCATGTTGGCTTGCCTATGGATGACCGGGTGCAGCACCCTAGGGTTATCCCTGTTCCCTTCGGATTCAATGTTAACGAAGGACGCCGAGTCAGTCCTTGATGCGTCGAAGATTCCATTTGGGATCGCTCGAGAGAATGCCAAGACGGTGCTACCACCGCATGCTCTCGAACCTGGTGACGCTTTGCTGATCGAACCGGTCAACCTAGAGCGAGACCTGCGGCTTCCAGCCGACCAAGTGGTTTTGGCTGATGGAACGGTTGACCTGGGACCGTACGGTCGTGTCGTTGTCGCTGGTCAGGATCTTGAGCAAGCAGAATCGTTGATCGAACGTCAGATCGCGTATCAGATTCGACTGCAGCAAGAAACGTGCAAGCCGCTGTTGGCCGACGAAACCGGCGAATTGAATCAAGCACGTGATTTGCCCGAGGATTGTGACGCGATCGCGGTCAACGTGCGAATGTTGGAACCCGTACATCGCTTCTATGTACTCGGTGAAGTCAATGCACCGGGCGCTTACCCGCTATCCGGGTTTGAAACCGTTCTCGACGCGATCGTCACGGCAGGTGGCCTGACCAGCGCAGCAAACCCGTGCAAAATTCTGCTGGCCCGTCCGACGGATCCATGTGAGTGCCGAGTGACATTGCCCGTCTGTTATCGCTCCATTGTTCAAATGGGAAACACATCGTCGAACTATCAACTGCAACCCGGTGACCGAATCTTCGTTTCATCGAGGTCGTGCATGGATGAATTGATGTTCTGGCGAGCCAGTCGAACCTGCGATCGTTGCCAGGGCTGTAATCGCGCTTGCAAGGTACCGCCTACCTACACGGCTCAACCAATGCTGGGCGTCGCGAATACCATGATCTCGCCGGGAAGCGTTGGATTGATGCGGCTATCAAACGACCCGCTGCGGCCCAATGACTTGTTGGAACGAGACTCACCTGACTTTCAAAGCAGCGAAGGCAATTCATCGCAAGGTCTGAGTGACTATCTCAATCAATCGCCTGAGGCTCCTTTTTCATCCGAACGGTCCCGCGAGAGTGACGTCGATGGTGAACTTGATTTCCGCGATAACTAACGGCATCACTGATGCTTGCTAAGTCAATCGTTCAGGCAATTGATAAGAATGAGTCCCACTGAAAACGATCACTAAGGTTGTGCACCACGCAGATGCCGCCGAGCGCATCACGCAGTTGCCGAGTGCATCACGCAGTTGCCGGTCAAACGGTGGCATTCATGTGCATTCGAACGGCGCCGGGGACGACGTCAAAACGCACTGGTTCCCGATCCACAAACTCGCCGTCGAGGGTAAACCGCATCGGTGGATTGGATTGCAATTGAAGCGATTTAACTTGCCGAAAGATAACTTGCTCGCATTCGAGGAAGTCACCCAGCAAGTTGTTCGCAACAATCTCAATCATGTCTCCCACCGTACCATCGCGAATGATAACGATATCGATCAGTCCATCGACCGGCGAAGCCTTCGGCGCGACTTGGATTCGTCCAGCATTTGTTTTTCCGTTGGCAACCAAGACCGCCCAAGAATCAAGTTTCTGAAAAACTTCTCCATCGCAATTCAGGTCGATACAGTAGGAAGTCATATCAGGCAGAACGTCGATAGCCCCGCGAACGTAGCTAAACGCTCCCCAACGCGCCTTTAATTCATCGGTCATGACTTCGCTGACCCGAACACAGTTTCCACCCGCGGCGATGTTGGCATAGTAGCGTTCCATGTTCTCACCCTGAATACGAACCACGTCGACCGGAATCGCTTCCTGCGCGAGTATCTCGACCGCCAATGAGATGTCATCGGGAATCTCGAGCGTGCCGGCGAAATCGTTGGCAGTGCCTAGGGGAATGATTCCCATGCTCGGTCGCTGAGCCGCTTCGATAGTCATCAACGCATTGACGACGGCATTCACCGTTCCATCACCACCAGCAGCGACGACGGTGGACTTCGGCGTATTAGAAGAAGCCTTGATCTCGTCCACCAAGTCCGAGGTTTCGGATAGATCAATCCAAGTAGTAGCGTGATGGTCCAGATGAGTTCGTAGTGTATCTGTTTCGCTCGCCCTTCCCGAACCAGAGTTCCAGACGACGGTTTTCATGAGGGAACGCCTTCGGAATTGACGGCCTTCTCCCCAAGCAACTCACTGATCTGGCTGAACAGTCGTTTGAAGTCGACGGGTTTGGAGTGGAACGCATCGCAACCGGCGGCAATCGCCCGCGTCTCATCATCCGGAAGCGCGTGAGCGGTCAGCGCGATCACAGGAATTCGTTTTTCAACTTCGGCAGCTCGAATTTGCATGGTAGCTTCAATCCCATCAAGTTCTGGCATGTTGACATCCATCAAAATTAACGACGGTGCAGCTTGGGCGGTCGCCAGAACAGCCTCGAGGCCGTTACTAGCCGTGACCACTGCATAACCACGCTTACGCAAATGTTGAGCCATCATCTCGCGAATATCGTCGTGGTCGTCGACTAGCAAAATTGTGGTCATGGTGTGCTCAATCAATTGAAGGTTGAAGAAAGGTAGTTCAAAGCGAACTCGTGGAAATGGTGTCAGGCGTTTCAGAGCGGTGGAACGATTGGTCTGGCGCCGGAGATTGCCGTTGCAGTATCGATTCGATCTTGGCTCGTGTTTGCGAATACGAGGTCGTCATGCCGGTCGCGCCGGCCTTGCGAAACTTCACAAACAACTTGTCGAAGTTCTTGAACTTGCCCATGCAAGCGATCAACACTGGGCCGGTGTAACCTTCGCTACGAATGGATCTGCAAAGATAGCGAGCTTGCGCGAAGCCTCCTTTGGGTAGCACAACGATGACCACGATGGAGGGTGCACTATCTGCAATCTGCCGGCCTATTTCTTCCGGGAGAGTTTCGTCATCAATGCTGGTCAGTTCGTACTTCCCACGGCCACCTATTCGAAGCAAGTTCAATAGCAAGAATTCGCTGAAGTGATGCGACGTGCAGCCGACCACCGTAGGTAAAGTCGTGGCCGTGGTTTCCTCATCCAATGGTTCGCCATCTACCGGTTCAGCCTTTGCCGGTGAAGTGTCCAATTCTTCACCCAGGCTGGCGATCAATCCCCCGGACATCGCAAATAAGCGATTGGCGTCAACATCACTTAAATGACTAGCGTCGTGGTCGAGACGGATACGTTTGAGTGTGGGAACAATCACTTCATCACTGACACCGGACAAATCCGACTCAGCGACGTATTGCCTGAGTAACTCACCAGCTCGATGTTCGTCACCGGCTAGTAGCCGCTGGTAAAACCGCATTGATTTTTTGATTTCGACTTCCTCGCCCAACAAAGTGGAAAGGATTTTGAAGCGAGGAACGTAGCGTCCGAGCACCACCAAACAAACGGTGAGCGGGGTCGAAAGGAGCAAACCGACCGGCCCCCACAACCAACCCCAAAACACGGCCGCAACAATCACCGCGACAGCCGAGATGCCGGTGCTGGCACCATACAACCATGGCTCCAAAACGTTGTTGCTGAATAATTCCATCGTGATGATTAGGACCAACACGGCTAACGCAACGCCATAGCCCGGAAAGACCGACAAAGCGATCGCGAGTGGGAAAACGGCAGCAGCGGTCGGGCCGATGTAGGGTACAAATCGGAGCGATGTCGCCAGCACACCCCATAAGATCACGTTGGGAAAACTACCGCCTGGGGTCATGGTCGCCCCGATCAACGCCAAACCAACGGTTAATACGAACCCGTACGAAGTGTTCACAATCGTTTGAGCGATCAGGTATCGGCTGATTCGCCCGGCCGCCTCGTCCAACGCTTCGGTTGTTGTGACGTAGTTTCCGTGACTGACCACCGCGATGATGCGGTCTCTTAAGTCTTCTCGGTGGATCAACATGAACAACGCGAACACACTCACAAGACCCGCCGTGGCCAGTGGCCCCAGCACGGTACCCGCTGTGGTTGCCCATGAAGCCAACGGCAAGTCATCTCGCACTTCTTGGACGTAAAGGGGCGTGCGGGTGGACGTACCGTCGTGAGGCAAGTCTTTGCGGCCGTCAGAGTTCTCTGGCAGGATTCGGTTGGTCCATGTCGTCCACAAAGACGTGTCTGCGTCTTCTTGATCATCTATCTTGACCGCTGCACCCTCTTCCATCGCCTCGGTCACTTCACTTGCGAGTTGGTCGAGGGATCCGCCAACGCCGCTTGTCATCCCCGAAAGACTGCGTGCTTTTGCGACGAGCTCTCCTTTATGCTTTGGCAGGTCGCCGACCAAGGTGGTCAGTTCGCGGCCAATCAGAGTGAAGCCGCCTGCAAGAAGGACGAACGCGAGCGCCGCAGTTGCTACAACTGCCATGACGTTGGGGATACCTAGTCGTTGCAGCCGGTTTACGATCGGACTCAGGAGGAACGACAGCAACAATCCGAGTGCCAGCGGAATGAAAACATCACGGGCGAAATACAATGCTGCGACGGTTAATATAACCGCAAGCAACTGAGCGACCGCAGAGATCATCGCAAGGTCGGATTTTTGTTGTGTCATTCAGTAGGTCAATAGTTCATTCAAGGGACTAAAAGTGCGTAGGTCGTTGGCGATCGCTTGAGTCGTCAATCAGCTAGGTCACACGAAGTGATTTTGAGCGAAATGTTGCGTTATCAATTACTACTGGGATCATCTAACTCGTTGTAACGTGCAGGTGGGCTTGTGGCTTCCAAGGCCACAATAGGTTCAAGCACGCGGTAACGGTGATTTGCACCCGCGGGCACTAACCAAGAGTCTCCCCCTTGTAACGTGACCACTTCACCGTCCAAGTCCAATTCCAGGACCCCACTGAGCAAGTAGCCAACGGTCTCATAGTCACGAGAGCGGGGCGAATCGTAATCCGCTTTACCCTCCTGCCAACGCCGTAAAGCAACGTGCTTTCCCGATGCCAAGTACTTCTGGCCCATCTCGCCAGTCTCTGCAGTCGACTTCGAGGTAATTTGAGGAATGTCCATTCGAATGTCCTTATTTGAAGGGTGTAGTTTCGTCGCAGTTCGTTTACTTGTTGCTTGTTCGTTTACTTAAATACTGTGACGCAAACGCTATGCCGTTGTCAGGCAAAGCAGCGTGTCAGCACCTGGCGCAACAATTGCTTGTACGAGCCTTCAAATTGACACGTGACAAACTTCACCGTCAGTGATGCGGGATGTCACAAGAATAGGCTGACGCGGTTGTCGCTCGCCTAGTTTCAGAGTGGTTGTTGGGACTGTCGTACAGTTCAGCAACCCTTTCGGTTCACCTAAGAGGTAATTGATCATGCGCGTCGTCGTATTAATCTTGGTTTTGGTCCTTGTTCTTGGATTGATCGGCTGGCTTCAATTCAGTTCACCCAATGGCAATCCAACCATAGAGGTCGACACGGATAAGGTCCGACAGGACACATCGACCATTGTCGAGAAAACCAAGAATGCCGTAGACAGCGCGGCTGGCAAGATCGATGCGAGCATTGATCGTGAGCCGGTAGCACCAGTCGATCCAGTGGCTCCGTAGTTAATCAATCTGTGCTGTTTCGACATTCGGCACTTTGCGATCGGCATTCGGCAAACGTTCAATTCTGTGTTTGCCTGAGCGGAGCGACGACGCGAGGTGCACGAGAGCCGTTTGGGCAGTCTCGTGAGTTAAGACTGGGGAGTTCGTTCTAGGGAATTCAGACTAGGGAGTTCAGTCTAAGTCATTCAACAACGAGCCGTTGATAGGATGGAGTGTTAGAGCGATCGTTACGATCGAACGCTCTTTGCAAATGCTCTTTGCAAAACACGCGTATCGCCTAAGTTGGCGACACGGTGTCTGCATCTAAGTACTGGACGTACTATTCTTCACCAACATCCACGTTGACTCCGCCATCACCTACTTCAACGTCGACGCCGTCAACTGCGTCTCGCAAGTTTTCGCGTCTTTCCTCACGGCGTTCCATTCGATTTTCAACCGGGGTGTCGTTGACGTCAACATTGACGCCATCAGTGTCATCAGGCAGAGTGCCACGTTCATGGACGTCAACGTCGCAACCCGCAAAGCTAAGGACTAGGGCTAGAGTAGCGACGAACAGGGAAGTCTTCATAATTCAACTTTCGTAAATAGGGTTTGCGGTGTCAGCAATCTCGTTGCTCAGCGAGCTTCCTCGATTTATCGGCGAAGCGAAGGGGCGAACAAGTTCTGGCGGTTAAATGTGTAGGCGCAAAAAAAGCCGACGCGTCGTTATTGCCGCGTCGGCCATAGGAACAATAAAGCTTACTGATTGACGTTTCGACGGTTTTCACGCATTAGACGATCCTTCTCGTCCATGTTGCGTTTGACGCCGTATCGTTTGTCGAGGTCGGCTGCCCATTGTGAGTCAGCCATGTTTGGCCAACTGTCTTCATCAAATCCCTGTTGGCCCTCAAGCTGTTGCTGGGTGACATCCAAGACTAAGACATAGTCATCTGAGTCGATGTCATCGTCGCCCACTTCATCCGGATCGGCTTGGACACGGAACGCTTCGAATGGCACGGCAAACATCTTGTTACCTACTCCCAAGAAGCCGCCGTAGGTTACCGCCGCGTAGCGAACCTTTCCGGTCTTTGAATCGAGAACAATGTCGTTGATTTCACCGACGCTCTCTCCTCGTGAATTCTGAATGTTGTAGCCAATCAATTGGCTAACCCGGATATTGGTTCCGCTTGTCTTGGAATCCAGTCTCCCAGCGTCGGTTTGCTGGTTTACACCGTTAGTTTGATAACGGTCTTGAGTAGCTGCGTCCTGGGCCATAACGTTGCCCAGGGTGACGCATGAAAGGACCGCAGCAGCGGTCGCGTATTGGAATGCACGTTTCATAGTAATTTCTCCAAGTGTTGATATGAGTAAGAAGATTCGGTTATCGAACTAGGTGTTTAGCCTGATGTTCGTTCATCTGAATTCAACTGGTTTGCGAGTTCGTTCAATGGATGCCTTGCGGCAGCAACTCTGCTAGCAGTTGCATGAACTCTCGAATTCCTTGACTTGCTTTTCTGCTTCGTCCTTGGCGATGCCATAGCGTTCTTGAACCTTGCCAACCAGCTCTTCTCGCTTGCCAGCGACAACGTCAAGATCGTCTTCCGTCAGGTCGCCCCATTTTTGTTGGGCTTGGCCTTTGACCTGTTTCCATTTGCCTTGTATTTGGTCCCAGTTCATTGTTCTTTCTCCAGACTGAGTCAGATAAGTATGCCGCTCTACTTAGCGGACATTTAATAAGAACACTTAGCTGCACGTCGTGGACCAATCAACGAGATAAGAGAGCTGGCGATGCGTCTTTCGCACGTTTTGACGCTTACTTCCTACTTCAAAAGAAAGAAGCGACGAATCAACGATTCGTCGCTAGTGGCGTGTGATCGGTTGGCGAACGAACAGGTAGCTTCCCAATCAATCGAAGAGGCTTTCGTTGATGAGAAAACTCTCCCCGTGAATCGACATTGTTGATTGCATATTGAAAAGCAAAGTGTCTGAGCGAGGCAGGCTTTTGTCTCAGCAAGAGAGAAGTGAGACGGTGCCGACTTCTCCCGCTCAACATCAAGAGGCAACCGGGAAGTAGATCAGTAGATCAACAGATCAGCAGATTCGACCGCATCGAATCGGTTACAGTGCACGCTTCCCCTACGACGCCTCTACTTGTTCTTGTACGCGTCTCGCAAATCCCGGATCTTATCGTGGCCTGCCTTCACGGCTGCGTATTGGTCAGTGAGTAGGTCGTTCATGGCGCTGCCTGCGGTTTCCTTCAAGACTTCTTCGTAGGCTGCTTTGATGTGATCTTCGCCTCGCTCGGCTTCGATCAGAATGACGTAGGGATCGCCACCGTTGATCTTGCTGCGAATGTTGATCCAGATTCGGTGAGTCTTGGCGGCTACACTACCGTCGTCTTCTGCTTCTTTTCCATTGAACTCCACGAACTTTTGAAGCTCACTCGCCATGGCGCTACGCTGGTCGCCAATCTCTTTGAACAGAGTCGTAAGTTGTGCATCGTCGATTTCCTCTGCGGATTCGTGGAAGCCGTTGTAGGAATCGATATTGGCACGAATTAGCTTTTGTAGTTTGTTAATCGTGGTTTCATTGAGGTCGGTCTTTGTTTCGAGACTCATGGTTTGCTCCTAAGTAGTTTGAATGAAATGTCTACAAGCATTCAAACGCAAACAGTGTGCCGGAAGCCGACGATCTGCTTTAAGAAGAGCTTTCAGACCCTTCAAACAGACCCTGAAGGAAAGGCACTTCATTGATGGCCGAGCCCGGCCAAAAGACCAGCATAAGAACGCCGCCAATAACAGCGACGCCGAAGGCCGCGGCCACATATAGGCTTAATTTGCGAGTGCCCAGCAGCACAACGGCGCCGGCCTTGAAGATCAGGTTCGATAGCGTTGCGATCACGATCACCCGCCATGCTGTATCTGGGTCGACGCGACCTTCGTTGAACATCTTTGCCGTTGATAGGGTGATGGCATCCACATCCGTCAGTCCTGATATGCCCGCGATTGCATAAAGTGAGTTTTCGCCGAAAATATCTTTAGCTGCTGCGACAGCGAACAAGATGATCGCATAGAGGCCACCAAAGATGATCGCTGGCTTCAATTGAGCAGGGTTGTCGTGATCGGGTGGAGTCGTGGCATGACGGCGAAGCGGCAGATACAAGACAAAACATTCTACGACCATCAGTATCAATAGCGAGGTCATAGGTAGGAACGTAAACTTCAATAAGCTCGGAGATACGATCCCAATCTCAATCAAGATGCGAACGTTCACAACGGTCGACGCGATCAGAATCACCATCGCAGCCATGGTCGTGGCGTCCGGTGAGCTTTTGGTCTGCCTCGCATAACTGACGGTGGTTGCCGTGCTAGAAATCAAACCGCCAAAGATGCCTCCCAGAATAGCTCCGGCTTTGGCTCCCAAGAGTTTATACGCTACGTAGGCAACCATACTGATGCCGACAATGAGGACAACCATTCGCCAAATGTCGTAAGGGTTCAGCACATCGTAAGGACCGAAAGTTTGGTCTGGTAAGATCGGTAAAACGACGAGGCTGATGAGCACTAGGTTCATCAACGCACGTAGATCTTTGTCGGTCATTGACGCGACTAAACCATGCAGTCGCTGTTTCCAATGCAGAAGAACCGCGGCGACGCCTGCGGTAACGATCGCTGGGCCAGTGTTCCCTGTTCCCAACGCGCAGCCAACGGCGAACATCAACAACGCTGCTATTTCCGTTGTCATGCCCGAGTCGAAGTCGCCCGAGCGAATCTTGGCGATGTTTGCGATTGCAAGCAGAACCGCAATTGAAAGAACCCCGGCGGCGATCAGCCAGCCCGACTGATCAGCCATCAGGGTTGAGAGTGTGCCAAACAATGAAATGAGCGGGAACGTCCGTATCCCCGCGATTTCCGACTCTTTCCATTGTCGTTGCAAGCCTACCAGCAGGCCGAGTCCAAGTGAGATCGCGATTGCCTGGTAGGTTTCCATTTATGCTTTGTGCCTATTTCTCAAGACCGTGTCCTAAGTTTGCGTAGTGCAGCTTTTCGGTGCTCAGAGGCATCCATTGTAAGCATGCGAAGTCGAGTGCATCGCTGTATCTAGCGGCGCAGCTTCCAGCCTACGATCACACCAAGGCCGAAGCACCACACGGCTGCAACGTCGGGACGATCCTTCGCGTAATCACGAAGAAGTCCAAAAACGTCCTTCGCGGGGCTCGCGACGTAGTGATTGCCGTACTCCTGGAGGCTTTCACCCGCCGAACGAGTTGCCTCGTCGAATTTGCTGTGCATGTCACGGTTTTGGGATTCAGTGGGTGGCGTCTTAGTTTGTGCATTCATCGTTGAAAAACTTTAATTGGTAGGGTGAAAGGTGAATGGGAAGAGATGACCGCGACGATGATTTGCCTCGTAGCGCGGGTGATCAAATCGCGGCGATCAAATCGCGAAGTTGTCTGGTGTTATCGTCCACTCCAACGCTCGCGCCACGTTGGTTCTCGATAGCGATCAGTTGCAAGCGAATACCCAATGGCGATTCCTGCCAGGATGCCGATACCCAAAGCAGTGGCAACCGATTCCATGGGGTGTCGGGCGACTGCTTTGGTCGAACGCTCGTACCCTTGTCGCAGCTTCTCACCAGTGACTTCCGCATATTCGGAAGCCCGTGAAGTCAAATGCGAACAGCTTTCGCCACATTCTTGATAGATCCTGGTGACGAAGGATTCGACTTCTTCGCGAGCAGCACCAACCTTTTGTTGGATGAGTCCGATCAATTGCTCGCTATCACCTTCGACCTCACGGAGTTCATCATCCGTAATTTGTCCATACTTTTCTTGGACCGCACCGTGAATCGAGTTCCACTTTCCACTCGTTTGTTGTTTCATAACCATCACACACCTCTTGAACGATTTATACGTGGCCGCTTGGGAGTGCATTACTCCCACCGTGAAGCGGACGGGTAAGTGAGAAAGCAAACCATGTGCCAGCAGAACAGTCGAAACAGGGCCGACCTTGACGCTCACGTAATCAACGCAAATTCAAAAGAACCGTCGGTTGGGATCCGCTGATAGCAAAGAAGCTATGCCGATTGGTTTTCGACGTTCGTGGTCGCTAACCGTTCAAGTTCACTAAGCGATTCGACAGCGATCTGTAGGATAGGTTCCAGGTCGTTGCCGTCACCGGACCGCCCCACGGTCGCCGTTTCGCCTGCTTCCGTTCGCCGCGCCAGAATATCGAGCGACATTCCCGCAGTATGCAGATGATTGCAGATATCATGACGGCGTCGTGAAAGTTCTTCGGCGGAAAGGCCGTCGCAGGAAGTCATTGTCCAGGATGACGGCTCGAACTCCCCCTCGAATAAGCCCTCTGGCGCCTCGACATTTATATCCGTCGTGATATCGCCCGATCGCACAATTTCGATCGAGATATTGAGACGTCGAAATTGGATAATTTGCGAATTTTCGCCGACCAGCGTGGTCATAATATGTCTCCCTACATTCGCGCAATTGGTTCAGCGTCTTCCTTCAACGCACCTGTGCAGGTGTGAAGGCAATTTGCGTACCAATATCGCCTGCGCTAATTGACGTGGTAACGTCCTTCGACTTCAATTTGGTGGCAGGATAAGATGAGCCGATTGATGTTTGCCACGGGAAATGAGGATATGGCGTCCTTCTCGATGGATGTTGAGTGCAACAACCTGACTTGTGATGCCTTGGTCAATGTTGCTTTGACCGATGATTCGTTAGTTAGTGGGATCTTGGTCAGTGGAATCTCGATCAGTGGAATTGCGTTGACTCGTGGGCAATCGTGTTGCTTTTTGGGCAATGGGATAACTGTTGGGACCGAGAAAGATCAAGTTGTTCGCAAAGAACACAGGGTGGATTCAAAATCTGATTTCGGATTCGATGCGTCGATATTCAAGACCGATGGTTTTGTTGGGCGCGACGCGTCACTAGTCACTAAAGGTGAATCGCAACGAAGAACTTCCGCCTCCAAAGATAGGGAACCGTCCGCAAAACTCAGGGAACGAAGTGACTAGGCCAAGGCCGCAGTCGAGCCGATATGCCGGAAGCGTGTCACGCGGTCACTCTTGGGGGACAGATACAGGGTTATGAAAAACAAGCGATCACAGTTGAGCGACGCACCCCCAAGCGTTTCGTCTCCCGGCGCCGCGCCGGTCATTGTGGGCGTTGGCGCTTCGGCCGGTGGACTCGATGCGTTTCGAGAATTGTTGAAGCACATCGGTCCAAGTGAGGAAATAGTGCTGGTCTTCGTCCAGCACCATGATCCGGCCAACGAACCTTTGCTTAGGAAGTTGCTGGCCGAGGAGTCTCAGCTTGAGGTTATTGAAATCACAGGGCGTAAGAAGCTGAAAACGGGGTGTGTGTATATCTCGCACGCTCGTCAATTTCTGCAACTTAATAATGGTGTCGTGACACCCATCATGCCCGGGGCTGATGAAAGTCCACTTACCGCGATTGATCGTTTCTTTCATTCACTGGCCGAAGACCAAGGCCAACGAGCGGTTGGCATTGTGCTCTCGGGTGCCGGTAGTGATGGGACTGTTGGAATCAAGGCGATCAGTGACGCCGGCGGATTGACCTTTGCTCAAGACCTCGCATCGGCGTCCTTCGACAGCATGCCCCGAAGTGCCGCCACCACCGGTGTCGCGGACCACGTATGCCGACCTAGCGAGATTGCGGCAGAGTTGTTGCGCTATGCTTCCCATGTACTCGAATTTTCCGACGAGAATGCGGTCGAGAGGATCCAGAAGCAAATCGGTGAAGCGATTCCAAGAATTGCTCAGCATCTTCTGAAGAACACCGGTCACAACTTTCAGCATTACAAGATTACCACGCTAACCCGTCGCATTCAGCGGCGCATGCAGATCTTGAAGATTGCAACGGCAAACGAGTACTTCCTATGGTTGCAGCAACACGAGGACGAAACAAATGCTTTGTTCCGAGAACTGTTGATCGGAGTCACCGCTTTTTTTCGCGACCCTGAAGCATTCGATGCCATTGCCAAGACAGTGTTGCCCAAGATCTTTTCAAACCGCAATAGCAGCGACCCAATTCGTATTTGGGTAGCCGGTTGCAGCACTGGCGAAGAGGCGTATTCCCTTGCGATGTTATGTCGTGAGCAAGCTGATGCCATGGAATCGCCGCCCGAGTTCCAGATCTTTGCAACGGATATCGACGAACGTGCCCTGCAGATTGCACGAGCCGGCACTTACCCGACGGGCATTGCGGATTACGTCAGCCCCGAACGGCTGAAGCGTTTCTTTGTTAAACGAGGAAAGCGATACCACATCACCAGTGAGATTCGCGAACGTGTTTTGTTCTCAAAGCACAACCTGATAAGTGATCCTCCCTTTTCACGTCAGGATTTGATTTCTTGCCGAAATCTTCTGATCTACTTGGGGACTCACCTGCAAGAGAAATTGATTCCGCTGTTTCACTACGCGATTCAGCCGTCGGGATTCTTATTCCTGGGGCCTAGCGAGACCATTTCAACGCATGGCGAACTGTTCAAGGCTCTCGATAGCAAGTTTCGAATTTCTCAGCGAAAGGGCACCGCTACCGATTCGATCAGTGCGTTGGCGATTCGGCAGGGCGAGGTGAAACCTATTCGTGTCGGAGAGAACCAACCGGATTCGACGGTCGACCTCGACTGCCTTCGCCAAAGAATCTTATTGGACGAGTTTGCTCCTAAAGCGGTCGTTATTGATCAGTCCGGGCAAGTGCTCAATGCGTCCGACGGCATTGCGAAGTACTTGGCCGTTTCCGGTGGCGATTTTCAAAACAACATCATCAAGATGGCGGTGTCGGGATTGCGGATCGGCCTGCGGGCGGCCATTAACGAAGCGACGAGGACACGTCGAAAAGTAACGCACGAAAATCTTTCCATCCGTGACGACGACATGATCCAACGCGTCATGTTGACGGTCCAGCCTATGCCAAAGTTGGGCGAGGACGACGAATTGTTGATGGTGGTCTTTCATGACGTCGGTGAGCCAATACGCCGTGAGGATGCCGACACATCGCTGCAGGAAACGACGACAGGTAGTCAAGACGCCGACGCCATCATTGCGCAGATGGAACGTGAGCTCGAAGCAACTCGCAGCGATCTAGAACGCACGCTTCAAGACATGGAAGCGGCGAATGAAGAGATGAAGTCGTCCAATGAAGAACTCTTGTCGATGAATGAAGAACTTCAATCGGCAAACGAGGAACTTGAAACGTCAAAGGAAGAAATTCGATCGGCCAGTGATGCCATTGCTCGTGCTAACACTGACTTGGAAAATCTTCTCCGCAGCACGCAGATTGCCACGGTGTTCTTGGATAGCGATTTAAACATTCGAAGCTTTACACCTGCGATCACTGAAATCTATGGATTACTAGGTACCGACGCCGGCCGTTCGCTTGAGCAGTTTGTGCCGCTGGTTGACCAGATGCCTCCGTTACCGAAACCGGAAACGCTGCACGAAGGCGAAGTGGTTGAGCACACCGTACGCGCAAAGTCGGGCAAGTATTTCATTCGACGAGTCTTGCCGTACCAATCTCACTTGGCTACCCGTGACGGTGTCGTGGTCACGTTCATTAACGTCTCGGATATCGTCGAACGAGAAGCACGGTTGGCATCGTTGATGAGTTCGGCTGCTGAAGGCATCTACGGCATCGATCACGATGGAAATTGCACGTTTGCCAACCAGGCTTGCGCTAGGCTGCTTGGATATGAAAGTCCAAGTGAGTTGCTAGGCAAGCAAATGCATGGGTTGATTCATCACACTCATCGTGACGGAACGAACTACCCTTTCGAGGACTGCAAAATTGCGAGGGCATTCAAGAATGGCCAGCAAGTTCATTCGGATCAAGAAATATATTGGCGGGCCGATGGGACATCGTTTGATGTTGAGTATTGGTCGCATCCGCAAATTCATGATGGATCAACGGTTGGTTGTGTCGTCACGTTCATTGACATTACCGAGCGACGAAAAGCGGAAATCGAACTTGCTGATGCAAAGGCGCGTCTTGAATTGTCTCTCGAAGTCGCCGACGTTGCCCCATGGAATTGGGATATGCAAACCGGTGAACCAATTTCCAATCCGATTCTCAATCGGTTGTTTGGATTTGAGGAGCATGAAAGTCCTCCGCTGAAAGAGTTCATCAACCGCATTGACGAATCCGTTCGAGAAGATATTTCCAACGCTATTGAAAACGCGATCGCGACGGGCGAAACGTACGACCAAGAGTATCCGGTTCGTTGGCCTTCTGGTGAAGTTCGCCATCTGCGAGCTCGCGGTCGGGTTCGGATGTCCAACGAAGGTGTCACACAGGACTTTTTCGGTGTCGTGCTTGATATCACCGAACGTAAGCGTCGTGAACTTCATCTTGCTGATCGCGAATCGCATCTGCGCCGCGTAATTGACCACCAGATAGGGTTGGTTGGTGTGCTTGAACCCGATGGGACCCTCGTGGAAGCCAACGCGACCGCGGTTGATGCTGCGGGCCTGCAGCGTAGCGATGTGATTGGAAAGAAATTCTGGGACTGCTATTGGTGGAACTACGACGCCAAAGTTGCCGCTCGCTTGAAGGACAAATTCGAACAAGCGCTTGCTGGCGAAATTGTCCGGTACGACGAGTACGTGCGGATGGCTGATGACGAAACCATGGCCATTGATTTCATGATTAGCCCGGTTCGAGATACTGACGGAACGATCACACACTTAATTCCTTCCGCTATGGATATCAGTGATCGAAAGAAGGCCGAAGAAGAAGTAGCGCAGCGCGAGCAGCGGTTGCAGCTTGCGTTAGATTCCGGCGGGATGGGGCTTTGGGAATGGGATTGCGGAACCGACCTTATCACTTGGTCGGATCAAATGTACGCAATGTTCGGTTACTCACGCGATGAGTTTGACGCTAGTAAGGCCGGTTTCCTCGACGTGGTCTACCCCGACGACCGTCCGATGCTCGAGAAGATGATTAAGTCGGCGTTTGCGGGCACCTGCCAAACGCACGAAGTTGAATTTCGCGTGGTTCGAGGGACCGACAAATCTATCGTCTGGACGCAAAGTCGCGGTACCATCCATCGTGATGCCGACGGTAATCCGCTATCGATTGTCAGCGTTGCGGTCGACGTTACACGGCGCAAGCGATGGGAAATGGAGTTGGTAGATCGCGAAGCGCATCTTCGTCGCGTCATCAACAATCAACTCGGTTTGGTGGGAGTGATTGATCGTAATGGCATCCTGCTGGAAGTGGATGATCGTTCGCTTGAGATAGCAAGAACTCGGCGGGAAGAGGTGATTGGTAAGCATTTCGCCGAGGCGCCGTGGTGGAACTACGATCCCGCTGTGGCTCAGCAAATGCGAGAAGCCATGCAGCGAGCCCTTAAAGGTGAGGTCGTTCGATACGACGTCTCACTGTTTGCTCACGGCAACAGTGGTGTGATGATTGACTTCATGATCGCGCCAGTATTCGACGCTGATGGAAATGTTGAATACCTGATTCCTTCGGGCGTTGATATTCGCGAGCGAGTGAAGATTGAACAAGAGCAGCGTTCGGTAACGCGTCGAATGAAGATGGCATTACGTGCCGGCGGAATGGCTGCCTGGGAATGGACCCCGAAGAAAAGTATTTGGACTCCAGAATTGTATGAGTTGCTCGGCATTGATCCGCAACAAGAATCAAGTTCGGAATTGTTTTTCTCTTTGGTTCACCCAGAGGATCTTGATCTGCTAAAGCAAGATTGGGAGAGGGCCGTCAATGGTGGCGACGCGTACGATAGTGAGTTTCGAATCATTCGCCCCGATGGCGAGGTTCGCTGGATGAATGGGCTCGGAGAAGTCGTTCGCGATGGGAATGGCAAGGTGATTCGCATGCATGGCGTCAATTGGGATTCCACCCAGGATCACTTGCACGCCGAAGCACTTCGTGAAAGTGAGCGCCGGGCGCACGAAGCTAGCGCATCGAAGAGCGAGTTCCTGGCCAATATGTCTCATGAGATTCGCACTCCCATGACCGCTATTTTGGGCTATGCCGAATTGATTCGCGATTTGGTGGACGACGAAGAAGCTCGGCAGCACCTGCAAACAATTCGACGTAACGGAGATTACTTGCTTGAGATCATCAATGACATCTTGGACCTCTCTAAAATTGAAGCTGGGAAAGTGGATGTCGATATTGAACGATTCGAGCCGGCACGAGTCATCGAAGACGTGCGAAGTATCATGGAGGTTCGAGCTTCGGAAAGCGGACTGGAGCTAGACGTTGAATACGAATCAAAAATTCCTAAGTACATTGAAAGCGACGCAAAACGGCTCAAGCAAATTCTGATCAACTTGGTGGGAAATGCGATCAAGTTCACCCGGAAAGGTGAGGTCCGGATTCGTGTACGGTTCGATGGCTCTCGGTTGAAGTTCGATGTTACCGATACTGGCATTGGAATGACGCCTGAGCAACAACAACGACTATTCAAGCCGTTTTCGCAGGGCGATTCCTTGATCACTCAACAATTCGGTGGAACCGGCCTGGGGTTGGCGATTAGTCAACGCTTGGCTTCCATGTTGGGTGGTGAAATTAGTGTCAGCAGTACGTTTGAGAAGGGCAGCACCTTTACAGTTGCGATATCAACCGGAAATTTGGATGGAGTTCCGTTGGTAAAGCCACTCGACGTTGTCGAACCAGAATTCAACGCCGGCGAAATCAAAGACATTCAAATTTCTGCTCACATCTTGATTGTCGATGATCGCCGCGACATTCGTTTCCTAAGCAAGCACATCATCAACAAGGCAGGTGGTACGGTTACTGAGGCCGAGGATGGTGTGTTGGCCATTCAATCGGTCAAGAAAGCCAACGAACAAGGTCAAGAGTTCAACCTTATTTTGCTCGACATGCAAATGCCCAACATGGACGGTTACGAAACGGCAAGGCGTCTAAGGCAACTAGGGTATGCTGGCCCCATCATTGCTCTGACGGCTGATGCGATGCAGGGAGACATGAATAAGTGCCTCGAAGCTGGTTGCAACGACTACCTTTCTAAACCCATCGACAAGGTCGCGATGTTGCGAAAGATCTCGGAGATGTTGGGCTAGGCGTAGCCCAATTCTGTATCCGCATCTACGTCGCACCTAGCGAACACCCGAGTACGGCAGTTCGCCAATGAAGATAGTACGGCAAACTCTAGGATCGAGTTTTGCTTTGAACGAATGGCAACATGACCATGTTGGTCGATTCCCAAGCAGTGCTTTCGACGAGATCGTTGGCACACGATTCGCTGCTCCCAACCAGCCAGTTAGTTACGGCTGTGAGAGCCTTACGATTCCGTCGCTTGGAGTAGTCGATGTTTGTTTTAGAGACCATTCATACCGAAGGCATATCGCAACTTTCGTATCTCGTTGCCGATACCGCTTCTGGCGTGGCGGCCGTCATAGACCCTCGCACCGACGTCGAGATTTATGAACAGGTGGCGCGGAAGCATGGCGTAAGCATCACTCATGTCTTTGAAACCCACATTCATGCGGACTTTGCGTCCGGCTCTCGATCATTGGCTGACCGCGTAGGTGGAGCAAAGATTTATCTAAGCAGCGTTGATGCCAACTATCAGTTTTCGGCTGAACTAGTAAGCGATGGCGATCGCTTTGACTTCGGATCGTTCAGCTTGATCGGTAGGCACACACCGGGTCATACGCCCGAACACTTATCTTTTTTGCTTTGCGAAGCCGATCATCCTGACCAGCCCTGGGCTGTGTTTACCGGCGACTCGCTGTTCGTTGGTTCAGCCGGTCGGCCTGACTTGCTTGGTTCCGATCAAGCCGATCAGCTCGCGACTTCGCTCTATCAGACGCTATACGATTTCTATCTCACGCTCGAAGACTACGTCACCATCTTCCCCGGTCACGGTGCTGGTTCCGCCTGCGGTGCTGACATTGGTGACCGGCTAAGTAGCACTATCGGATATGAACGTCGAACGAACAAATTTCTTTGCTTTCCCGACTTGGAGGCGTTTCGCGAGTTCGTCATAGGCGATGCCCCGCCTGTACCGGCTCACTATCCGAAACTGAAGGTAGTGAATGCCAACGGGCCGTCCATCATGGATCGGCTGCCGACCATTCCGGCATTGCCGCCAGAAGAGTTTCGAAAGGCTGCTCGCCTATCCGGTATCACAACGATTGATACACGTTCGATGTTGGCTTTCGGGGGCGGGCATGTGCCAGGAAGTATCAACATCGCGGCTCGCCCGGAGATTTCCGTTTGGTTGGGACAGCTATTTGACCTCGATCAAAAGCTCTTGTTGATAGTTGACAGCGATGAGGACGTTGAGCGCATTCAGCGACTGATCGTTCGCAGCGGGCATTGCCAGTTCGCCGGTTACCTTGCCGGTGGAATGAAAGCCTGGGAAACGGCCGGGTTACCTTTAGAGCAAATTGATCAGGTGTCGGTGCATCAGTTGCGACAGCTTATGTCGACCGGTTCGGATTTCACAGTTCTCGATGTGCGTTCGCCCGACGAATGGTCGGGCGGCCATGTCCCCGATGCCCAGCATTATTTCGTCGCTGACATGCGAGACCGCATTTCGGGTTTGGACAAAGAGCATCGCTATGTGACGTATTGCGCGAGCGGTTATCGAGCCAGCATCGCGTCGAGTCTGATGAAATCGCGTGGGTTTAAGCAAGTGTCGAATGTTCCAGGTAGTTGGTCAGCCTGGACCGCCGCGGGCTATCCCGTCGAGCAGGTGAACGAGGTGTCTCATGCTTAGTTCGTCGCCTATGTTTTTCGCAGCTATCGATGTTGACCCGCTTTCGTATCCCGGGCCTGCTTGGTCGCCCTACGTCGTAGGCGGACTCATTGGTCTGTTATCAATGTTCACGTTTTACTTCTCGAACAAACCACTTGGGGCCTCAACCGCATACGCGAGGGTCGCCGGAATCATCGGCTTGAAGATCGCCCCTGGTCATACGAAATCGCTAGCGTACTTCCGCGAAAACCCGCCCAAGGTCGGTTGGGAGTTGATGTTGGTGGGGGCTGTCATTTTGGGTGCATTCATTGCAGCCTGGACCGGCGGTGAATTGACCAATCAATTTCTCCCGGAGATGTGGCAAGCTCGTTTTGGTGAGGATAGCTACTTGTTGCGCGGGGTGACCGCACTTGCGGGCGGCGTGCTGATGGCTTTTGGTGCACGCATGGCTGGTGGTTGTACAAGCGGTCATGGCATCAGCGGGACATTGCAATTGGCGGTCGGTTCGTGGCTGTCTGCTATCTGCTTTTTCATCGGCGGCATCGTGGCCGCGATGTTGATGTACGCGACGTAGTCTCCCATCGAGTGACTTAGTCTTCCACCAAACAAATCAGAAACAAGGCATGCAGATGACCGTTACCGCTGAGAAAGAGAACGACCGAGAGGCACCTGAGTTGCCCCCGAAGTCCGCCGATTTGCAACCCAAAATTGCGACTGGTAGAGCTCTCGTGCTAGGTGTTGTGTTCGGTCTCGTATTCGGCTTTTTGCTTCAGAAAGGCGGCGTAGCAAAGTACCACGTCCTCATCGGCCAACTACTTTTGGTTGACTATACGGTCGTGAAAGTAATGCTATCCGCGGTCGTGGTTGGGGCGTTAGGAATCCACTTCATGCACCGAGCCGGTTTGGTCGAACTGCATATCAAACCTACCCGTTACGCGTCCAATGTAATCGGAGGCTTGCTGTTTGGTATCGGCTTTGCTCTGTCTGCTTACTGTCCTGGCACGGGAGCGGCTGCGCTGGGTCAGGGTAACTACGACGCCATCGCGATGATGGTGGGAATGATCACTGGATCGTATCTATTCGCAGAGATGTCGGGCTACATCACTCGTCGCGTTCATCCCATTGGTGACCGTGGCAAGATCACGTTGGTCGATGTGCTTCCTATGGGCCGAACAGCGGTTGTTCTTGGAACGGTCGTGCTGTTAGTTGCCTGCCTGCTTACGATCGAATACTTAGACGTTCGTTGAGAACTTCTTTCACACTTACTTTTTTGGAGAATAACCATGGCCATTAACCACGAATGCATTGAAGCGTGTCAACGTTGTGCGACAGCTTGTGAGCAATGTCTGAACGCGATGATCGGAATGGACAGTGATAACAACTGCCCTCATTGTTGTCGCGAATGCATCGATATTTGTTTGCTATGCGCTCAGGCAATGGCGCGAGAGAGTCGTTTTTCAGACGCGATTTGCAAGCTATGCGCCGACGTTTGCGATTGGTGTGCTCAGCAATGTGGTGCTCACGATCACGATCATTGTCAGCAGTGCGCTGAAGCTTGTCGCCATTGTGCTGAGTCCTGTCGCGCGATGGCTGCCTAGAACCGATTGTGGAGATAAACGATGGCGAATAAGTCGAAAGAACGCGGAAAGTCCGACAGTGATCAGCAGCGTCCCGCTCAATCGCAAGATCGACAACCAGGACATCAGAATGAAATGGTACCTGAACCGGTTACGCTTCCCGATGGTTATACGGGGAGCGGTAAGTTGGACGGTAAGGTGGCCTTGATCACGGGTGGTGATAGCGGTATCGGTCGTAGCGTTGCGGTTATGTTTGCACGCGAAGGTGCCGATGTCGCGATCGTTTACCTCGATGAAAATTCGGATGCCGCCGAGACAAAGCGCCTCGTCGAAAGTGAAGGCCGCCGCTGTCTCGTCTTTGCGGGGGACATTGGTGATCAAACGTTTTGCGAATCGGTTGTTGCGAATGTTGCAGCCGAGCTCGGCCGGATTGACGTTCTTGTCAACAACGCAGCAGAACAGCACCCCGAAGAGAGTCTAGAACGGATACGTGAGCAACAGCTCGTCCGCACCTTCCGCACGAATATCTTTTCGATGTTCTATATGTCACAGGCTGCTTTGCCCTTTTTGAAAGAACAGTCTGGTAGTTCGATCATCAACACAACGTCGGTAACCGCTTATCGTGGTAGCCCAGGGTTGCTCGACTATTCCGCAACCAAAGGAGCGATCGTCAGCTTCACCCGTTCGCTTTCGCAGAATCTTGTCAAAGATGGGATCCGAGTCAATGCAGTAGCACCGGGACCCATATGGACACCACTCATCCCCGCAACGTTTCCACCCGAGAAGGTTGCCAAGTTCGGGAGTGACGCACCGATGGGACGTGCCGGGCAACCTCATGAATGTGCCAGTTGCTACGTGTTTCTCGCTAGCGACGATTCTTCCTACATGACTGGTCAAGTCCTACATCCCAATGGTGGCGAGGTCATCAACGGCTGAAGTACTCAGTGCATTGTTCGAAAGTCAAGTTCTCAGCCAGTGGGAACTGGTGAGAACGGCTTTCTAGGAAGTGCATCAAGTAACCCGCGGTATTTGGGAACGCAACCAAGTCACCACGACGCACGCCACTAGGGAAATGTAACTTGCGAAGCGTCAATAGTTCGGACTCGGTGCAGTACGATCCCACCAGGTATCCGGTGATCGGATCACGCTTGCCACCACTCGGAATCAGGATTGGATCCACAAGGAAATCGTCGCTTGATGTTCGGCACTGGGTTCTATTCATTGATAATCCCACTAACCATTCACCGTCTGCATTCTGCTTGCGGTATTCGACCCTTGCGAGCGTCAAACCACAGCCATCCATTAAGCTTCGTCCGGGCTCGCAACGCAATTGAAGGTTTGAGTCTTTCAACAGTTTGGAAATCGTTTCGCCGTTGATGCGAGTGTCCAGGATCTTCTTCAACCAATCCGCACGAGTAAGGGATTGAAAGTAAGGGTAGCTGTTTGGCTTGCCAATCACGTCGTCCTTGAAGTTCACCAATCCGAGCCCATGCCCCCGATAAGTTAGAGGTTCACGCTGACCTCGCAATGCGCTTCGCAGTTCGTCCCAGAACCTCTCCCAGTTTTCGCCATCATTGAGGTACGAAATTGGAAATCCGCCTCCCATGTCAATAAAGGTAGGGAGATGACCATGCGAGCGCAGAGCCTTAACCCAATCCATTGCTGCAACGATGCCACTTACTCGTTGGTCCGCGTCATAGCCATCCAAGTGGAAATGGATACCTTCCACGCGGACAGGGTAATCCGACAATTGTGAAGCGAGGTCGATATCCCGTTCCACGTCGAAACCGAAACGCGTCGGAAGCTTCTGCCTTTGATGAACAAATCCGCCGAGGCGTAGTGCAATTTTGGCGGTGTGGCCACTCGAACGAGCGAGTTCGCCGGTGACTTCTAGTTCGTCTCGGTTATCAATCGCCACACATACGTTCTTGTCCAAACACAAACGCAATAATGATTCATCTTTAATGGCGGCTGTGCAGATTAGACTCGAAGAATCAGTGCCTCGATCGAAGCTCTGACGAAGCTCGTTTTCACTAGCTACGTCGACCCCGATGTTCAGAGCGTTTGCAGTGTCGACAAAGTGCAGGCATTTGTTCGACTTGCGAGCAAAGAACACACGAAAGTCTAATCCACGAGATGCCGCGATCTCGTTCAGTTCTTGCACGTTGTCACGCATCGGATTTGATGAGATGACATTCAATGGCGAACCATGTTCAGCGACTAGCTCCGGCAAACGTGGATGTCGCAACAACTGCTCCATCCACGGTTCCAGCCGACCCACCAACGGCACCTCACCATGACAATGTCTTCTGATGTCATGGAACGTTGGATCAGAAGGCAATGCATGATTCATAAGGTTCGCGACCGTAGTGTTGTGATTCGGCTCACTACTGATGCGAACCAAGTTCATTTCAAGGGGAAAGGATTTAAGAACTCGTTGGACAGACGACTTGGGTAGCCAGCTTTTGAGCCCAATTTTCGATCTGTTGATGCAACGTCCTCGAAAGGGTGTCGTTTCCAATAACCCACCCTTCCGTTGCCCTTCCAAATATGGCCAAGCTGCCCGCGTCACCGTTGGCGCATCCTGCTTGATCGACCACCAAGCCACCGGAAATTTGGTCGCGTTTGACCACCCCTGTTTCAACCAAATCTGCCAGAAGCCCCGACGGCTGGAACTCGGACGGAGACGCGAGAACGGCATTCAAACGTCTTTCTGATTCTAGCTGTGCGGCAAGGTTCTCGTCTTCGTTGGCTAGAACGTGACAACAGACATGTTTGCTCCGCAACAGGCTTAAGATCATACCGACGCTTTCCGCAGGTGGTCCAAACGCGATGCGTTCCATCTCGCAGCGTGTTCGATCGTAACATCGCCAACTTTCGGACTCTAATCCCCCGTAGCCGATCAATTCAACGAGTTCCGGATACAGTTTTCGCCATGATTCGCCAATGGCGAAAGGAATATCCTTGGGACGTTGTCCAGTGGCAACCCAGTATGACTGCAGCATCGCTCTTCGCGCACTTGCGGCATCCATCTTGTAGTGCAACCAACCCCGATACCAATTGTCGACATGCTGCGATTGGTAGTTCTGGCCCGCCCGATTAAGCAACGCCGCTGCAGCGGTGGTGACGATACGCCAAACGTCGTTTCGGAAATGCAGTTCGCCGTGGCGAGACTTGCGATGCATCAATTCCTCTTTAAAGGGCTGCCAGAAATCGGATGTAATAGGTTCCACCTTCGCGGTAGGCTTCGCCAGCATCGGGCGTCCTGAGCGTGAATACACGTCAATTCGTGAAGGCTCATCTAGACTTGGAACATACGAGGGCAGTCGCGGACCATCCACAAACTCACCATCTCTTCCTTGAGTCAGCATCAGGATTGCATCGATGGCGGTGAGTCCGAATCCACGGATCGAAACGCGAGATCCCGCAGGAATGCGTTCCTTTGACAATTGTCTTTCCACAGGGAATACGAAGGATTCACAAGGTTCTTCAACGTTCGAATCGCTAACCTTTGACCCGCGTATTCCTTCATGGCCGGTCGTAATGACCACGTGATCGTAGTGCCGCGTATCAGACTCGTCGCCAATCGACCAACCTTTGGAAGTCTTAGCGATTCTTCGTACGACCGTCGGTTTCCATTCCACCAAAGCGTGTTGTGACAAGTTCTTCCAAACGGTCGTGAAGCATTCATGCAAATATTCCCCGACCACTGCTCGAGGTACGAATTGATCCGCGGTCGCCCATTCAGGCCGATGCTTCGAGAGCCAGCCGATCAAAGATTCCGATCGACGTGAGGGAAGGTTCGTGTCTGTTTTCCAAAAGTCAACGAACTGTGTCGCGAAGTTCATCCGCAGGACATGCGATTGAGAAGGATCGTACACTCGGCCAGCGCCTGGCTTGCTAGCTGGTTCGAACAGTGTGATTTCTAAGCAACTTAGCTGGTCCGTTGTAAGTAGCCGAGACATCGCCTCGAGACACTGTAAGCCCCGAGGGCCGCAGCCGACGATTGCAATGCGGAAACGGTCACTATTGGATGTGGACCGCGTTGAATCGACAACGTGACGATTTGTAATTACCGAGCTCATCGTTTGCACACTTCTCTATCTACTAGGAACGAGTCTGATTGAACCAATTCAGCCAGACGATTCGAAGAGCAGCCAAGTGACTGTTCTACCCATTGATCGTTAAACACCGTATCGAGATACCGTTCGCCGGAGTCATGCAGCACTGCGACGCATCGTTTACCCTCAAGTTGATACTGCAAGCGACCGACTGTCATTAGCACTCCTCCGGCAGACCCGCCTACCAGCATCGCTTCCCGATCCGCCACTCTACGGCAACCGACGACGCACTCTAAGTCGGTGACGCGTTCGATCTGGTCAAATGACTGTCCCATCGCAAGCTTGGGAATCTTTCCAGCACCTAACCCGGGAATTCGGCGAGTTCCTGGCGAGCCACCAAAAAGAGCACTACCAATTGAATCCACCGCGATGACTTCGGTGTCGCGTCCCCGATGCCGTAGGTAATCTCGGCATCCTTGTGCGGTACCCGTGCTGCTTGTCGCGACCAGCAGCACGTCAAAGTCGCCATCCAACGCTTCGTCAATTTCTCGGATTGTGCCGTCGTAGTGTGATCGGGGGTTATCCGAGTTGGCGTACTGATTGGGCCAATAACTGTTGGGATCCTCTTCGAGTAACTTGCAAACTCGCGCAATTCTTGCTGCCAGAAAATCGCCATGCAGAGGATCGGAAACCATTTCGATTTGGCCACCGAGAGCTTTGATGATGCTGAGATTCTGCGACTGCGCTCGTGGATCGACCACACAAATAAATCGCAAGCCGTAGTATCGACAGGCTTGGGCTAACCCGATTCCCATATTGCCCGATGATGACTCAATGATGGTCGATTCGGAACCAATGTCGCCACGACGAATTGCCTCTTGAATCATCCGAAAGGCTGGTCGATCCTTTGCGCTGCCGCCCGGATTGGATGATTCCAATTTAACCAGCAGATCGATTGAATTTTGACCAAGAAAAGAATTAAACCGTATCAACGGAGTACAACCAATTGCATCGAGAACGCCATCGGAAATACGTGAACACCGCTGTTTCATTTTGGTAACGATCGCTGGGGTAGATTAACGCTTCGAAGTTAAAGCTAACCCGTTGAACGCAATCGACGTGCCAAACTGTTGGATAAGAGTAGCGATCTGCGTTGGACTCCCTCATGCCATTGACGTTGTTCAATCAAAGAACTGGCGTTTCATGGATTTCGCCTTCCGACACAATCCAGGCCTGATCGCCTTTCGCCAACTCCACCACGTGTGTACCGGTGAACTCACCGATCGCAGGAAGCACCATGCAACCTGCGGAATGCCAAAAACACGAATGCTTGCCAAACGATTCTCTGTTGATGACCAGACGCACCGCCGGGTGAATGTGACCGCATAGGAAGAGGTCAGCACCCGGGGGAACCGGTCCGGGGACGTGGCCTAAAGACACTCCTTCAATCGTGATGCCGGGTTCAACGATTTCGATAGGCCATGATGATGGTAGATCGCCAACTCGAGCATCATGGTTTCCACGCACAAGGGTGATTCCAACATCCGCAAACCGATCCATGAAAGATTCCAGTGAACGCGTCACATCGTGAGATAGTGACGATCTGGCATGAAACATGTCACCCAGAATCGTCAATCGTGATGCTTGGGTTTGCGTCAGCATGCCGGCAATCATCGCCAACGTGCCCTCGGTGCTGCCTACGGGAACGGGGATGCCGTGTCTGCGAAATGTCGCAGCCTTTCCAAAGTGAGTGTCCGAAACGAATAACGTTTGTTGATCGGGCCAATACATTCCTCGATCAGCCAAGAGCTTGAATTGATGATGAGCTAGTTGGACGTTGATCGAGCTTGGCAAAGATATTTCCCCGAAAGATTAGCAATGATAGTTCAATCGCGGCGAAGTCCTCGCCGCAACAAAGACGCGAGCGGATCGCTGATTCGGCTAAGTGCGTGCCGACTCTTCCAGGTCGGCTTGCATGCGGGAAATCCGGTCGGCCAACGTCTCGCTGCTAACTCTCTCGCGAAGTTTGTCGACCAAAAGCGGAAAAGCAAAAGGCGTGATTTTCTCAGGCGTTTCAATCACGATCCGGCTCGCCGCAATTCGATCTAATGCATCCATCATACGTGTGGCCTCAAGCTGGAAATCGAGAACCTCACGTCGACTTTGTTCGATCAGAAGGTTGCCAGGATCGTATTGTGCGAACACGTCAAAGAACAAATTGCTGCTCGCTTGCAAGTGGCTAGAAGATTTGCGTTGGCCAGGAAATCCGGGTTGAATCAATCCGGCAACGCGGGCGATTTGACGAAACTGCCGCTTAGCCATCTCGGTTGCGTTCATGCATCTAAGGATGTCGTCTACAAGGTTTCGCGGCGACAGCACCCCGTGGCTAATTGCGGCAGCAAAGTCGATGTCGTGCGGCGACTGCAGCACGAAACCATGATCATTGCACGCCATCGTGAATGTTGTCTTTCTAAAACGCGAAATACGGTATGCCAACAGCGCGGCAAGCCCCTCGTGAACAAGTCGCCCTTCGAAAGGAAAGATGAAGATCTGGAATCCGTCTCGCGTTTTGATCTTTTCCACCAACAGTTCGTCTTCGCGCGGCAAACTACTCCACCGTTGCTGCACTTCTAGCAATCCGGCCAAAGACTTCATTTCACGCCCTATAAGTTGCCCCTGCGATGCCTCATGAATCTTTCGCCGCAGCGCCGCGCTAAGTTCCGTTGACAGTGGCATTCTTCCGCCCATCCAGCGCGGTACGGTATCGGGACCACCGGTGGCAAGTTTGACGTAGGCGGCGTTGTCACGAATACGCAACATAGAAACCAAACGGCCCGCAAACAGGAAACGATCTCCCGCTTTCAGTTTCGATAGAAAGCTTTCTTCAGCCGTACCAAGTGTTTTGCCTTTTTGAAATTTGACTTGCATCGAAGCATCCGACACGATCGTACCAATGTTCATCCGATGGGCAGTGATCGTTCGACGTTCAGTCACCTGGTGCTTGGCGTCAACGATTTTGACTCGGTGAAAATCCGGGTAAGCAGTCAGGGAGTCGCCACCTCGGACCACAAAATCGAGTACCCATTGCCATTCCTCGTCACTAAGTGATTGATAGGCCACGGTCGTTCGAACCTCGCTATGCAATGCCGACGATTCGAAGCCACCACCTATCGCAATACTGACGACATGCTGGGCGAGTACATCAAGCGGTTTGTTCAGCAGTCTGCGAGCCTCGAGATGTCCTTGTTTGATTGCGTCTTGCGCAGCGGCCAATTCAATCAACTCGATGGCATTCGTTGGTACGAATGCTAATCGACTGGTTGCGTCGGGTTGATGACCACTGCGACCGGCACGTTGCAGCAATCGAGCGGCGCCTTTGGGGCTGCCGATTTGAATCACCAAATCGACGGCCGTAAAGTCGACTCCTAGATCCAAACTGCTGGTGCATACCACCGCACGTAGTGAACCACCACGAAGTCCGTCCTCTACCCAACGGCGAACAGTCGTGTCGAGTGATCCATGGTGAATCGCAATCTGTCCCGCCCAATCAGGTCGTTGCGCAAGGAGGTGTTGATACCAAATTTCAGTCTGCGATCGAGTGTTCGCAAAGACTAGTGTGCTACCAACTTGCTCGATTAGTTCAGCCACCTGCGGAACCATTTTAGTTCCAATGTGACCAGACCAGGGAAAGCGATCAATGCGATTGGGAATCACCGATTCCAACTTTAGTTTCTTCTTGCGGTATCCTTCGACAATTCGAACAGGCCCCATTGGTGAGTTGCCAACCAAAGAGTCCAACGCTTGGTTCAAATTGCCCAGTGTCGCCGATAGGCCCCAGGTCCGAAGTTGCGGATTTAGTTTGCGAAGCCGTGCAAGTGCCAACTCCGTTTGAATACCGCGTTTGGTTCCCAGCAGTTCATGCCATTCGTCGACGATTACCGCCTCAACACCAGAAAGCTGTTCAAGAAGTTTTTCGTGGGTCAGCATTAGCGAGAGACTTTCGGGAGTCGTGACCATCGCTGTGGGCAAGCGTTTCAACTGTCTAGCCTTCATGCTCGCTTTACTGTCGCCGGTGCGGGATTCCAATCGCCACGGAAGCTGCAGGCCGTCGATGGGCTGACGTAAGGAGTTTTCGGTGTCACCGGCGAGTGCACGCAATGGGGTGATCCACAGCACTTTAAGCGGTGGCGGCCGTTTCGGATTCCACTTTGACGGATCCGGGTTCTCACGCATCCATTTGATCAAAGGGCCCATCCAAACGGAGAGCGTCTTTCCCGTTCCGGTGGCGGAATGAACCAATCCGCTGAATCCGTTTTGATAAGCTCGCCAGACGCTGCGTTGAAAACGAAAAGGTTTCCAGCCGATCGACGCGAAGTAATCATCAACTCTTTGAGCTGGTTTCGCTAAGTTCGCTCGTTTCAACATCAATTCGTTGTCGGGGGAATGTTTCCGGTGGGCTACCAATGGTCTGCTCGTTGCTACGAGGTACTCGGTTCGGTAGCTGGCAATAAGTCCATTAACTCTTGCAACGTATTTGCGTCGGCTGGTTTCTTGTCGTGACGCCAGCGAGCGATCCGTGGGAAACGAGTCGCGATTCCGCTTTTGTGGCGAGTCGATCGCCCTAGTCCTTCGAATGCGATCTCCATTACCAAAGTTGGTGTCACGCTTCGAACCGGCCCAAAGGATTCCTTCGTGTTCCGCCTAACGAAATGATCGACTTGTCGAATCTCTTTGTCATCCAATCCGCTATAAGCCTTCGCAACCGGAACAAGGGTGTCACCATCCCACAATGCGAAGGTGTAGTCGGTATACAAACTCGCGCGCCGGCCGTGACCTTTCTGCGCATAGATAAGAACGGCATCGATCGTGTAGGGTGCGACCTTCCATTTCCACCATGTTCCACGAACCCGTCCAACATCATACGGAGCATCAATGCGTTTGAGCATCAATCCTTCGGCGTTAACATCGCGACTGGATTCTCGAATCGCAGACCATTCTTGCCACGTATCCCCCGCAATCAATTCAGTTGCCTTCAGGTGAGGATGTGTAACACCGTCCAGAATCGACTGTAAACGCGAGCGCCGCTGAGCAAATGTCAGCGAACGGATATCCTCGCCATCGTGTTCAAGAAGATCAAATGCTTGAAACACAACGGGGACTTCCGTGAGCAACTTCTTGCCGACCGTCTTTCGATTGATTCGTCTTTGCAACTGCGTGAATGGCAATACTTCTCCATTTGAAAGCGATGCCAAAATTTCACCATCGATCACGGTGCCATCGGGCAATTCTTCAGCAGCGGATTCGATCTCGGGCCAGCGTTTTTCCATCAACTCTTCACCACGCGACCAGATGAAGGTTTGCGAGTCGCGACGAATGACTTGTCCGCGAATGCCATCCCATTTCCATTCCGCCACGAAATCGGTCGCGGGGCCAATCGCACCGACGTCTTGCTGCAAGTCAATCGGATGAGCCAAGCAGAACGGATAAGGCTGGCTCACAATAGCATCGTCGATGTCCTGGCGAATGAGCCGTTGATAGAACTCAATCGTCGGTTTCCAGCTCCCCATCAATCGGTGCGCAATGACATCGATGGGAACTTCACAATGCATTGCAATGGCTCGCGTGACCAATCGTTTGCTCACTCCGACACGGAAACCTCCGGTGACCAACTTCATGATCACCAATCGCAACTTGGTCGGTGTTTGTCGCCAAATATCTATGATCGCGTCGCGTTGCTCGTCTTCACTCATTGATTGCAGCGGATACAAACGGTCTTCAATCCAACGAGTCAAAGAGAGATCATCGACGAGTGAACCCGGCGGAACAACCAAGCATAAGGTCTCAGCCAAATCCCCCACCGCATGATAGGATTCGTCGAACAGCCAATCGGGAATTTGGGCTTCTTCCGCAGCCCATTCGCGAAGCAACTTAGTTGGGACCAATCGGCGCAATTTGTTTCCGGCTAGAAAGTAAATCGCCCAAGCGGCATCATCAGGCGATGCTGCAGCAAAGTAGTTTACCATCGCAGCAATCTTCTCGTTCGTCTTAGTCGTCGAGTCAATCGCTTCGAAAAGATCGGCGAAGCGAATCATTGTGTGTGCCCTTTGATGCAGGGTGATGAAAATTGCGTCGATAGCGGTTGCCAAATGGGAAATAGCATGCTGACCGTCTGGTTAGTGAGATTCATCTTCGTCGTCCTCCATTCGGCTTCGAGAATCGATCACTCTGGCATCACGTCCCTGTTCTTGCAGGTAACGGGCAACGACGGCGCTGTATCCATGCGTAACCCATACCTGTTCAGGATCGCAGAGTGCGATCGCTTTAAGCAACGATGGCCAATCGACATGATCGCTTACCACGAATCCGCGATCGACCGATCGTCGCCGACGGGTGCCACGTACGGCCATCCATCCGCTAGCCATCGCGGTGCTTACGCGGCCAAACTTTCGCATCCATGGGGTGCCATGAGCACTGGGAACCGCGACGACCATTCCGCCTTTCCAATCATGCTTTCCAGTGATTGAGCCAACGTAGGTCGTTGTCGGTAAGGTAATGCCGCTTCTTCGATAGGCATCGGTGCCCTTCTCTACGGCTCCGTGCGTATAGATCGGACCAATCGTCGGATCGAGACCGGCTAGCAAACGCTGGCTCTTCCCGACGGCGTATCCATACAAAACACAACACTTTCCGTCATCGCGGCTTTCCCGCCACCAAGCATTGATCGAATCCGTGATGATTTGGTCATCATCCCAACGATAGACGGGCAAGCCAAAGGTGGACTCCGTCACAAGCAGATCACAAGCAATCGGTTCCCAACTATCGCAGGTTGGATCACTGCCAAGCTTATAGTCACCCGTAATCACAGCAACTTTGCCACGATACTCTAATCGTACCTGCGCCGATCCAAGCATGTGACCAGCAGGATGAAAGCTGACCTTCACGCCATTGATGGTGATCGATTCGCTATATGGCAAGAACTGAAACTCCGCATCCTCGTTCATTCGCATGCGAAGCAATTGTTCGCAAGAGCTTGTGGCCAAATAATGTCGGCAACCCCAGCGGGCATGATCGGCATGAGCATGCGTGATAACAGCACGATCGACCGGACGTTGAGGATCGACGTAAAAGCCACCTGCGGAACAGTAGAGCCCCAGATCGGTTGTCTTGAGTAAGTCATTCATGAACCGGGATGCCCCATCGAGGAATCGGTCGATAAACTCACTTGTCTCAAATCAGAAACCAACTGCTGCCGCATTTGCAGTTGCCGTTGATGGTCCGGCATTCGAAGGATCGCGGCTGGATGCCAAGTCGCAAGCGTGTTCAAGCACCATTCGGTTTGCCGTCGTCGGCCACGATCCTTTGTGATGCGGAAATCTCGCCCGAATAAGGCTTGAGCTGCCGTAGCACCAAGGCAAATCACGAACTCAGGCTTGATGGCAACTAGTTCCGCTTCCAACCACGGTCGACACGCAAAGACTTCACGCGAGTTCGGTTTTTGGTGAAGCCGTCGTTTTCCCCGCGGTGTGTCCGTTTCGGTGAACTTAAAATGCTTCACGACATTCGTAATGTAGATTTCGTCACGTTTAACGCCCGCAATCTGCAAAGATTCGTCTAGCAACTGTCCCGCAGGACCCACAAACGGATGGCCTTCTCGGTCCTCGCGGTCACCCGGTTGTTCACCGACGAAGACAACTCGTGCATTAGGTGGACCCTCGCCGAAAACAGTCTGGGTCGCATGCTGATGCAATGGACATGCTCGACAGCACTCCGCTGCTTTCTGCAGTGCCGGCAGGTCAACAAGTTCTGGCATGAACTTCGTCGCGGTTTCAGCAAAGCCTTCATTCTGCTCAATCATCGTCTCCACACGAGCGGGAGCCTCGCGGAGCAGATCATCAATCAACGAAGCTTCCGGCAACGTCGCCCAATGTCGCACCGGCATCTCTCGCTTCATGGTTGCGACTTTGACACGAGCAGGGTTGAAGATGGATGCGTAGTAGGTCTTCCAAAGCGTTTCCAGTTCATCGCCGCTAGGAGCTTCCGACGATGGCACCCCTGGACGATAAGCAAGAGACTTCTGATCCCAGATTGCTGATTCATCAGGTGTCATGATGGACCAATTCATCGCTTTGAATCTTCGTGCGAAAAAGGGAGCCGCTAAGCGAACGATTCGATGGTCGGGGCGATGCCATGCCACAAATTGTTCGGTAGCGTCGTCGGTGACCAATTTGCGAAAACGTACAAACGCTTTCATCTTGTGAACGTCCCGGGTTACCGCCTTGTTCATCTGGTTCAGGGCGTGAACATCATCGTCCGTCGTGATCTCAAGCAAATGACGCTGGTCGTGAAGGATCCTCCAGAGCGTGCGATAGAGCAAAGACCATCGTCCAGCATCACGATGACAAGCGACCGTTTCCGCCAAAGTGAGGAAAGTCTTGGGCACCGAGAATGGTCGAGTGCCAATCGAAGATGCCTTGGGAATTGAAGCTTCAGGCGACTCAGGCCCAAACAAGGATGGCTGATTCTCGGCGTCGGTCCATTGCACTTCCATGGGCGACACATCGTTGGAAATCAATCGTCGCGCGTGTACTCGCCACTGGTCGAAATTGTCAGCATTTACAAATTCCATTGTCGTTCTCAGACCTCTCCCGAAAGGGCTGAGGCTGCAGCGTCGAACAAAAGCAATTGTTCTTGCTTTGGTTTTGCTTTAGCACGAAGGTCCACCTTGTCTAAATCAAGTAGCGCAGCATTGTGGTCAGCGGTCAGGACGAAGAACTTGGCTCGATTCCAAGCCACCCTCAACTTCTTTAAATCCTCAGTCCGAAGCGATTGATAGCGACGCACCCTTAGGATCCGTTTAACATTACGGGCACCGATACCAGGAATACGAAGCAATTCTTCGCGACTTGCCGTGTTCACATTGACTGGGAAAAAGTGTCGATTTGCCAGAGCCCACGCGAGTTTCGGATCAACGTCGAGGGACAAGTTTTGATCTGCTTCCGCCACAATTTCTGCAGCACTGAATCCGTAGAACCGCATCAGCCAATCTGCCTGATACAAGCGATGTTCGCGAACCAACGGCGGCGATTGACCGGGTAATCTTGCATCGGCATGCGGAATAGGGCTGTACGCTGAATAGTAAACTCGTCGCAGCTTTTGTCCGGTGTACAACTGAGACGCCGTTTTGAGGATCTCAACATCGGGCGTACTGGTCGCTCCGATAATCATCTGCGTGCTTTGCCCAGCCGGCGTGAAGCGAGGTGGCTTGAAACCCGATTTACGTTCTTGAGAAGTCTCGTCGATCTTGTCTCGGATTCCCCGCATCGCGTCCACGATTTGAGGCTTCTTCTTTTCGGGGGCCAACTGAACGAGATCGCTTTCGGTTGGGAGTTCAATATTGACGCTTAGCCGGTCTGCCCACCGCCCAGCCTCCTCAATCAAAGCCTGAGACGCATTCGGGATGGTCTTCAGATGGATGTAACCACCATATTGTTCTTCGTTGCGAAGCTTCTTCGCGACGAGAATCATCTGTTCCATTGTGTAGTCGGATGTTTGAATGATGCCCGAACTTAGGAACAGCCCCTCGATATAGTTCCGCTTATAGAACTCCATGGTCAACGAAACGACTTCTTCGACCGTAAACCTTGCCCGCGGCGTGTCGCTGGAGATTCGATTAACGCAGTACTGACAATCGTAGATGCAGTAGTTCGTCAGCAGCAGCTTCAGTAGCGAAATGCATCGCCCATCCGGGGTGTAGCTGTGGCAAATCCCCATGCCCTCGGTGCTTCCAATTTTGCTTTCCGCTCTGGTCGTTCGCGACCCGCTGCTAGCACACGACGCGTCGTACTTCGCTGCATCTGCAAGGATGGCTAATTTTTCTTTGGCGTCCACAAGACCCGCATTGAATAGAGAAGTTCCTCGCTTGAGGAATACTGAGTGTCATACCGAAGTCAACGACGATAGTGGGGTGCAAGCAATCGTCAGAAATTCCGCCAAAATCGTTCGGTATTCACGTCTGCAGGACCAGCGTTTTTAACCGCAAAGTCGATCAGCGAATAACACCCCGATTTCTAGGAAGCATCTGCCGTTTCGCGGTCGGCTTCGTCGATGGAATCGGCCTCTAATCCGTGCTCATCTTCGGCACGTTCCAAGCGTTCATCGGCCTCGGATTCGTCCGCAGCTTTCTCGGGAAGCGGTTCATGTTCAGCCCGCTTGTCTTGGTCAAGTTGCAAGTCCACGAAAATAGGAAAGTGGTCTGAACCCACGAAGGGCAGTCGTTGCAGATCACGCAAGGAGAAATGCGTCGAGTGAAAGACATGGTCCAAAGGAAAACGCATCCATACGTGGTCAGCGTGGAATGAGTTGTACAAACCTCGGCCACGACGAGGGTCTAAAAGACCGCTGAGCCGCAAAAACAACCGGGTCGTTTCTGACCAAGCGACGTCGTTCAAATCGCCACCGATGACAGTAGGAAGCGGCTCGTCCGCCAACTCTTCACTCCATAGAACCAGTTCGGCGTCACGGGCAGTTGAATCGTTGTCCCGCACGGGTTCCGGCGGTCTCGGGTGGACGCCTACCACGCGAACTCGATCTCCCGACTGCAGCTCAACGATAGCATCGATAGACGGCACGTCGTCCTGGACTAGAAAACGGATATTGCTTTCGAGGATGGGGAGCCGTGAAAGCATCGCAAGCCCGTACCAATTGTCTTGAGGATAGACAATCTGATTGGGATAACTCGACCGCATTTCCTCGATTACCGCTGCCCAACGGTCGTCCACTTCGGCAACAAGGACGACATCTGCATCGGCGGAAAGAATGACCTCTCGCCAACGATCGAACTTGTCGTTTTCCATCTCAAGATTGCTAAGCAAAACTCGCAATCGTTTTTCATTGGTTTGTTGCGGCGATCCCGGTTCGGGTTCCCAAGTTTTGACCTGGGTAGACGCAAGCGGTGTGTAGGGAAGAATACGGAATGTGTGCCATGTGAAGATCGCAACAGACACCACGACAACACCAATTGCGGAAAACTTCGCGAGTTCACCCGCCAAACCATTGACCACAAGGAAAGCAAACGCCGAGACAACCGCAATGGTCACAATTTGAACGCGTGGATAATCCCAGTTCCTAATGAACCAGTGCGGGCTAGACGACAGTGGCAAGAGCGATCCCAATACCAGTACCGAAAGCAGGCTGTAGATTAGAAAGTTAAATACGGTAAGCATTGTTTTCGCTTTCGGTGATAGTGTTGCATCGTCGTGTCGCGGAACAAAAATTTACCCCCTCAAAAAATGAATCAGATCGTCCGCGAGTTGTTCCTTGTGAGTTAACGTGAGCCCGTGAGGTGCTCCTTCGTATTCTTCGTACTTGGCATTGGCAATTGCATTCGCAGCAGCACGTCCACTTGCATCAATCGGTACGGTCTGGTCATCAGTCCCATGAACAATGAGCGTAGGGACATTGATCGCTGGCAACTCGGGACGGAAGTCAGTTGTCGCGAATGAGTTCGCACAGGCAAGCGTTGAGTGAAGGCTTGCTTGCATCGCAACGCTTCGCGTCCACTGCAAATAGGGTTCGCTCACTGGATGAGATGCGACGCCAAAGAAATCCTTAAAGAACTCGCTGAAGAAACGTGGGCGGTCTTCCGTCAATTCCTTAGCTATGCCATCAAAAACCGATTGATCGACGCCATTTGGGTTGTCGTTCGTTTTGAGCATGTAAGGAACGACCGAAGCGATCAGCCCACACTGTTGAACATGACGTCCCGCGTGACGCGACATGTAACGCACCACTTCGCCGCCACCCATCGAAAATCCGATGATGGAGGCGTCCTCGGCACCGCATGCTGTCATCACGTCGCTAAGGTCGTCCGACAAAGTGTCGTAATCATAGGTCCCGTACGGCTGAGTCGAACGTCCGAACCCACGCCGATCATAAGAGATGACACGAAACCCGGCTTCAACAATCTTGATTGCGTGGTAGTCCCAACTGTCGGCTGACAGGGGCCACCCGTGGATTAAGATCACAGGTCGGCCACTTCCCCAATCTTTGGCGTAAATCGCCTGCCCATCTCGAGTCGGTATCATCGTCATGGCTGCTCCGGTGCAATTGCAGGGGACTTAGTCGGAAGGATTAAGCTACGAAAGTCGTCCAACGGATCGTTGAGCGACTAGTTTCTATCTTAGCGTTGGGGTAGGCGTTTGCGAACGCTATTCAAGCGGGTGCTCACGATCAAGCAGCCTCCACCAAACCTGTTCGACCACGATCATCAAAGTGGATGTAGTGGGAATAGCGGGGTTAACGTTCGAGGTTTGGCAAAACAAGTCTGCCGTCGAATCTCTGCTTGGCTTCACAATAGTCGATTGTCACGCAAGAAGACGGCGTTGCTTTTACCGACAACCTCGCGTGACGGATCAACTATCAACTCAATGCCGTTCTTTCCGCTTACGCGACCGGCCCACGACGACCCATCAGCAAGCCAATCACGAATAGGACCAGGAACACGAAGAACAGGATCTTCGCGATGGTTGCAGCGGTACCTGCTACCACTCCAAAGCCAAGCACACCAGCCACCAACGCAATGATAAGAAAAGTTAAAGCCCAGCCTAACATGATCGTCTCCAATATTTGAATTTCAGTTTCAGCGATTCACTCAACCGCTTTGCAGCCAAACAACCACGCGATTGTTGTGCCAAACCGAGTTCAAATCTTCGGTACCTAAGTCTCCCTCAGTTCCCACCGAAATTGGATGTTTGCAAGGTTATCTGTAAGCTCTGCATCAGCATGGACTCGGCGAGTTTCATTCGTTGGGCTGATATCGTTCACGGTGAGGGCAAAGCGAACGATTTTTCGCCCAAGGATTCTGGTCAAGATTGTTTATAGGGTTGGGCACGCGATGTGCTTTCTGTGCTTTCGATGATTCGTTGATCTGCGTTCAACGCCCCAACGACTACGCCCCAACAACGTTGTGTGTCAACGTTGCAAACTATCCGACTTAGTGCCGACCCCGGAGCAAACCCATGACGACCATCAAACCTATTGCTGTCACCCTCGCCTTCCTGTTCAGTGCAATTGCATTCTCACTATCAACTAGAGCCGACGACAAACCTAACGACACAGTCATCGAAAAACTGCAAGGTCGATGGCTCGTTGTATCAGGTGTCAATCAAGGACGTGAACTGAGCGAGGCCGAAGTAGAAGGTACCTACGTCACAATTACAACGAACACGATTGTCACGTACGATCGAGATCAGAGGCAACGATTCCGAGCGGTATTCCGAACGGACGAAGCTAAGGATCCAATCCACATCACGATGACTTCTGTTGCCGATAATGCCTCGACGGATAAGCTCAAGACAGAGCCAAAGCCGTCTCAACCGGTTGCGTCTGGGATCCTGAAGTTGGATGGCGACGACGAATGGACTCTTTGTTACGGATTGCCCGGCGCTGATCGCCCCAAGGCGTTTGAATCGACGGCATCAAACCGAGCCATGCTCTTCAAATTGAAGAAAGAGGAGGTTGATCCATCGACAATTCCTTCAGCGGGCGACGAACAGAAGTAACGGTTCGGGGGCAATGAAATGAATACCAACTTCAAATCGGTTCAGTTCTACGGTGGTCCCTTGGACGGTTATTCAGCGACCGTTCCAACTGAACCGTATCCGATCGTTACATTCGAAACGATGATCGGCAAAAAGCAGAGGCCTCGCTCACTCTTTTCTCAGGTGAGGTCGTGGCTTGGTATGGAGTGCAAGGAAGACGTTCTTACGGTCGTTGCGACCTACCGCATCGACCGTCGAAGGGGCAACAAGGGTTACATTCACGTCGGTTCTTCGACCATGTACGTACGTCAAACCTCTTCGGATACGTGCCACCGCATGAGCCGCGTCTAGGGCATGATAACCGCATGTCCTAACGTCGATTGTTGGGGTTAACGATTCCGCTTGCGGTTTCGCAGCAGGAACGACACGCAATCATTCGCAAGGATCGAACTGCGGAGGTGAATGTTCGCAGACATCTGTCGGGCCAGGTCTCGGCCGGTCACACCTAGGCCACCATATCCCGCTTCATTAACGACGGCCTGGCTTGCCCCGAACGCTATGAACTTGATTCCGGCAATTGCCGCGGTTGACAAGCACATTGGACACGGTTCGGCGGTCGCTACCAACCAATGGTTCGTAAGGCTGGGTTCGCCAATCGCTTGGCATGCCGACGCTATCGCATTAACCTCCGCATGCGCTGCGGGATTGTTGGTTGAACAAACCGTATTACAAGCGACCGATAGCTGTTCTCCTTCGGGCGTGTAAATCGCAGCACCAAACGGGTGCTCACCATTTTCGGTGCCTCGTTCCGCTTCTGCGAGGGCAGCCTTCATCCATCGCTTCAATCGAAGTTCCGTCACACTATCGAGTTTGACGTATTGGTGAGTTTCCAACGGAGACCTCTACTTTATAGCTCGGGTAAAATTAACTTCTTGTCTGAATACTGGGCAACAAAAGACTTCAGTGCTTCAGCTTGCCCAACAACGGCATCCACTGCGGATTGTTGTACTTCGCGGTCGGCCTTGGCCGTGAACATTTGAGGAACTCGCACGTCGACCTGTAGCGAAACCGAAATTGACACGTCGGTCTGGCCGCCATTAGGCCGAGCCTGCAACGTTGTCTCATAATTTCTTAAGTTCCCCGCCGCGGCTTTCGACTTGGTAATAACGTCCATCAGGTCGGCTTGTACATCAGCGTGTTGACTTAGAACCAACCTGTCAGCATCAATCGCCGGATCGTCAAGTTGGACCGTGATCTCTTTCACAGCAGTCACATCGGTTCTGGACTTTCCTCGGATAGCATTGAGGAGTGGGCGGTTGTCATTGCTGGTGTCAAGGTCCATCGCCTCGATCTGTTCATCCACGAGCGTCATTCCAGATTGAGCAACAAGTTTCGCCGTTGCATTTTTGCGGACCATAATTTGCCGAAACTTGTCATAGTCGCAATCCACCGAAAAGGTGGTGGCATGGGTTCCAGAGGCGCTGTGGTCAATCGGGTACATGAACCAAGCGAACAGCGTCGCAAGTGCAATAAGTATTAAAGCGACACCGGCAACGATGGTTCTGTGGTTCATGCTCTATTTCTTAGCCTTCGTACTATCAAAAAAGAAGGTGCTTGGCGGTAAAACGGCCGCCAAGCACTTTCGTCAATCAGTCGTTTTGGGACGAACGATTACTCGTTGTCGACTTCTTCAAGAGCGTCAGCCTTGTTTTCGCCAGCGTCTTCCAATGCGTCGGCTTTTTCTTCCCCAAGGTCTTCCTTACGGTCGGCCTTCATCTCGCCTTGTTCTTCAATCGCATCGGCTCGTTCTTCCGCAGCATCTTGAACGGCGTCGGACGCATTGTCGGTGCGCTCGCGGAGGTTCTCGGCCGCGTTCTGTGACGCGTCGCGTGTGGCTTCAGCAGCGGACTGCGAGCTGTCGCGAATGTCTTCTGCTTGTTGTTGAGTGGTATCACGAATGGCGTCTGCTTCTCGGTCGAGTGCGGTTTCATCGCAGCCAACCATGGCAAACGTGCAAAGGGCCAATACACAGGTGGCTAACGTCTTCATTGTAAATTCCTCGGTTTGAATAGGTTTCATGCTCTTCGAATCTGATGAGCGTTCGAAACAACAGAGAGAGCAACCGGTGTGCCAAAGGCGGTTCTCAAATACGCTGACATTCAACGCCGCCCCCGGTGCAATGTCGTGAATGTCGGCATAACACGTTGAATTGGTCATTGTTCCCGCGTCTGGGTGTGCCGAATCTGTTTCGTGAGCAATGCTGTGGAATGCGCGAGCATATCGACCGCAATGTCGGCGATAATCGCACGGCCTTTGGCTAGCCAGGCGGCTGCAAACGCCCAAACAGCGACCCATTCCATCCAGAACAAGAAGTTGTAGTTGTTGAGCATTCGCTTCCACTCTGGACTCAAAACGAACAGGAATCCGCCCATCGTGACTAAGCTCAGCAAAATTACGATGCCGCTAAGTTGATAGATCCACGCACGTTCGCGCAGATGAGGCTCGTGTTCTATCTGAGAATCTCTTGGAAAATGATAGAGCGAATAGAACGCGAGCGTCAGAAAGAACACGCCACCACTAAACGTATGCAAGTATCCGGTTACTGATCTCTGAAAGAGCGGATCACTGTTGTAGTCCAAGGGAAACAGGGCAACGCCTAGAGCTGAGACGCATCCGAGGTTCGCCGTCCAATTTTCAACTCGGTCGTAGCCTCGGTAACAGAACAAGAAGATGCCGATGGCGGACAACGTGCCAACGAAGATGTCCCGCATCCCCGTGTGATAGTAGCTGCTCATGTTGTCCTGGAAAGGAATCCCTACCAACCAGCCACCGGGGCCGAGCATTAACGGCAGCAGCAACCCACTGACGCCGATCGCCCGCCGAATGGTGATGTAGGAAACCACCAAGATGTTCTTGCGGTCAGGATAATCAAAGGCTTCGGGTTCATCCTTTATCACGTCATTCTTGATCACTTCATTGCACCGTAGGCTTCTCGCACTTGCGATTCACCGTAAGTTCGTTCCAATCGCCGGATCGTAAAATGTGCTCGAGCTAGGTCTTGGTAGTGATCGATGAAGTAGCTATTGATCAGTGCTCCGCCGATAGCCCCAATCACGGGAATCGCTTGAGCTGCAATTTTCTCACTGACCACGACCCCAAAACGCTTGCCGATCTGAGAAACCAATTTCACCAGCACTGGTGCGGTGGTATCAGCCATCCCGTTTTTCAAGAGGTACTGCGACGCGTCGCGGATTTGCACCGCCATCGCGGCTCGAACAGCGAAATAGCCGAATTCAGTGTCATCGTCGACATCCGATTTCTTTCCTGGGTCGAGAGCAAAGACTTGTAAGCATGCCAATCGAGACTCGATTTCCGATAAGTCTTCCCCCTCGCTTCGAGCAATGTCAGCGACGCTGCGTAGGATCAAAACGGTTGATACCGGTAGCTCGACCGCGATCGTTGCACCGCCAAACGCACCGCCGGCAGCTCCGCTTAGTCCTGCAAGCAACTTGTGCGTAAGCAAACGAGGCTTACCGAGTTCTGACGTGGGACCTGATCCGTCTTTTTTGGTGTCAGTTCCCCCACGATCATCGCCGAGGGTTCGCATGGCGACGTCCAATGCAACATTGAGCGATTTGTCGATGGCGGAGTAAACCGTCTTTTCCGCGATGTCCGGCAGCATCTTTAATGACGCTGTGATCGGCGCACCGATGAGTTCGGTCAAGCGATCCGCGATTCCGTGATGCTCAAGCACTCGCTTAGCTTCGCGGAGCTCTTCCACTGCTTCGGGTGGCAGTGTGTCAACTATCAATTCGTTTTTCATGGACCAGTGCCGTGACAGAGGATTAATGTGGCGATTGCGTGTAGGTCATGGACAGCAATTAATCAATGAACTTACCGCGTCTCGCCGAAAGGGCGAGTAAGATGACCGCTCCCACCACTGAGCCGATCCAACCGCTTGATTGAATGAGTGATCCGCCTTGCAATAGGTAACCAATGGCACCGCCCACGAAAGATCCGGCAATGCCAAGAAGGATCGTTCGCATGCATCCCATCGCTTGCTCGCCAGGAATTAACGCGCGAGCAATTAATCCGACCAAGAATCCAAATACGATCCATCCGAGTATCCAAAACATGATGTTCAATCTAAGGGTGTGAGGCAGAGTTCGCCGAAGTTCAGCTATCAGCGAGGTTGATAACTGACCAACCTGACGTCCACTAACGCAATCGCCGTGCCGATGAGCCATGACGTGATAAAGGTAAACATCGTGCGGCAAAGAGATACACGGTGCCCTGCCCTAGAAAGCTCTCGAAAGCCTAGCTTCAAGCGCGTGGGAACTTGGTTGTACAGATTCATCAACGCATTTTAATGAAACCCGATCAGCCGATCTTGATAGCACGGCCTGAGCGGATCGCGTTTTCGCATAACCAGTAGCATTTTTGCCCCCGGTCGCAGTCAGTTGATTTCGATCACGATCGGCCTGGTTGAAATCGTTCCATCACGCTTGGCACGGCAGTTGCTGAATCAGTCTGATCGACAATCGACCTGCTCTTTCCTAAGATTACATAGCCCTGGACTGCCACGATGCCTGCTAGCTCTTCGAATACCGTTTCTGACACTAGCTCGCAAAGCAAACCTCTATCAAAATGGTCGAAACCGATGCCAAGCATTCTCGTCATTGATGACGATCGCACGATCTTGGCGTTGGCAGAAAAGACGCTATCTGCAATCGCTGACGTCGAAACGGCTGCCACAGCGTCCGAAGGGCTCGCCAAACTTCGTCGGGGAAGCTTCGACACAGTTTTGTTAGACATTCAGTTACCTGACCAAAATGGTTTGGCTGTCTATTGTGAGATTCGCGAATTTGACCGACGCATTCCAGTCGTGTTCATGACGATCGAAGCCGCTAGCAGCACCGCTATCGAGGCGATGCAACTTGGAGCATTCGATTACATCGGCAAACCACTATCGGTGGAGCCCCTGCGAGATCTAATCGAAAAAGCAATCGAGCAGCGCCAAATCAGTAGCGTTCCAGTCGCGATTAGTGCCGACGATACTTCCACCAATGATTCAAGCGAATTGTTTATTGGTCGATCGCCGGCCATGCTGGACGTTTTCAAGGCGATTGGGAAAGTGAGTAAGCAGGACGTCCCGATCCTTATTCGAGGCGAAAGTGGTACCGGGAAGGAACTTGTTGCGAGAGCCCTGTATCAGTACAGCCATCGGAGTGAGGAAGTGTTTCTGGCTGTGAACTGCGCGGCCCTCCCCGACAACCTTTTAGAGAGCGAGCTTTTTGGACACGAGAAAGGCTCCTTCACCGGCGCGGAATCACGACGCATCGGTAAGTTTGAACAATGCAATGGTGGAACACTATTCCTTGACGAGATTGGTGACATGGCACCGTCCGTTCAAGCAAAGGTTCTTCGCGTTCTGCAAGAGCAACGCTTTGAGCGTGTGGGTGGTAACAAGGAACTCACAACCGATTGTCGGATCATCGCAGCAACCAATCGACCGCTCGAAGAAATGGTTAAGGATGGCGATTATCGTGAGGACCTTCTCTACCGCCTCAATGGTGTGACGATCGAACTGCCACCTCTGCGAGAGCGGCTCAGTGATGTACCGGCGTTGATCCAGTTCTTTATGTCTCAGGCGAAAAAGGAATTCAATAAGCCAGACCTTGAAGGACTATCGCCTGAAGCAGTTAAATTGTTTTCGGAATACCATTGGCCCGGTAACGTTCGGCAGTTGCGTGCTGTTATTCGTCGATGTGTTCTCGATTCAGTGATGCCGGTGATTACGCCCGATGGATTGCCAATAGAGATCACTAAAAGAGGAGCGGCTCCCACCGCAACCAACCAAGAAACCGTCGACGGAGCCGCCCTTCCCCAACTTGTTAAGCGGTTGTTGGCCGAGAAGTCGACCGACGTGTACGCTCAGTCGATGCAGTACATGGAAAAGTACGTGATCACGGAGGTCTTAAAGTCGACCGATGGCAACCAAAGCCAAGCAGCCGAGATATTGGGCATCACGCGGGGTAAACTTCGGGATCGGATTTCTACCTACAACATTTCGCTAACCAGCAATGTCCAAGTTGGATAGAGCTTTTGGCAGAACCTTATTCTGCCTCGATTAGATGACCTGCGTTTCGTCCGCGAGATGCTGTTTCCATCATCGCGTACTGCACAACCTTGCTGAGGTCGCAATCGTCAAGTTCAGGGTTGCAACCCACGACAGCTCGTTGACGATCCGCACCTGTGCCCGATTGCAGAATTTGGTTGAGATACCCTTTGATGTGCTCACCGTCTCCAGACAAATCGAGCGATGGCCGAACATGGTCCAACAGCATCGCAATTAAGTCTTTGGCCGTGTAGTTCTTGCAGTACAACGGATCGACCAGTTCTTTGGTAACGCCATACCTTGCAGCGTGCCATGTCGCGTAGGAAAGCACGTTGTCGCGAATAGGTCGGTTCAGTTTTCCTTCTCGAAGATCCCGCGTGGCTTGCATTACGATCGCTCGTACCAAACCGGTGTATCCAACGGTTTCTTCGACCGACAACATCACATCGGCACTACGGAATTCAATGGTCGGAACCTTGGTCGGCAAACGGATGTCCCAATAGATGTAGCTCTCGTCTTCGATTGCACCTGATTGGATGAGGTCAGCGACACAAGACTTGTAGTCGTCTACATCTTCAAAATGCGGTGGTGGACCAGCCATTGGCCATTGCGCCCACAGTTCGCGACGATAGCTCGCGTATCCCGTGTCCTCGCCGTCCCAGAAGGGTGAATTCGCCGACAATGCCTGAAGCAGTGGCAACCACCGTCGGGCCTGGTTCATGATCTGCAAACCATCCGATGGGTCTTCGATTGAAACGTGGACATGACAACCGAAGATCAGCATATCACGAGCGATCTGTTGAAACCGTTGACTCATGACGCGATATCGGCGACTCGGTGTGAACGATTCGACTTCTGGTAAAGGAAGTGGGTTCGTGCCCGCAGCAACCAAAGCGGCTCCGGTCTTCTTTGCCGCTTCAATTAATTGACCACGAACTTGCTTGACACGCGTCTGCACTTCATCCAGCGTGTTGCAAACCGTTGACGCCATTTCAATCTGCGTGAGATGCAGTTCATGTTGGATGTCGGCCGTCACATCGTTGCCAACCTGCCTCATGACTTCTTTGCAATTGGGAAGCAAACGACCGGTTTCAGGATCTACCAACTGATACTCTTCTTCAACACCAACCGATGGAATGAATTTACTCACGGTAAGTTTCCTGTGGAGAGTTCGATCGCAGCTAGTGCCAACACAGCAGCACCATGAACAAGAGCTGACTCATCGATGTCGAATGTCGGAGTGTGAAGGGGTTGCGAGCCGACATCCACTCCCGCGACTCCTATCCGCATCATGGCCGCTGGTACCTTCGATGCGAAGAAAGCGAAATCCTCGGCACCCATGCTGGGTTGTTCGATATCACGAACGTTGGCATCGCCCACGATCTTAGATGCAGCGAACCGAAGTAGGCTGTTGACTCTGATGTCATTGACAACAGGCGGAGTGTGCGTACCAAAAGTTAGCTGAGTCGTGACCGAATAAGTTAATTCCAAGGCTTCGGAGATTTGCATCAATTGATGTCTGGCTCGCATAGCACTTTCTGCGGACAACGTTCGCAGCGTCCCACTAAGTTTCACTTCTGCCGGAACGACATTGGCCGCGTGTCCGCCACTGATTTGTCCTACATTCACGACGATTGGTTCACGAGCGTCTTGATGCCTGGGCAACCGTTCGTAGATGGTGCTTATCCAATGGGCCGCCGCACCGACCGTATCGCCGGTCAAGTGAGGTCTCGCACCATGACCAGCCTGACCGTTGATAATCATGCAAAACGAATCACAGCCGGCAGTAAACGCTCCGTCACGGTAGCCGAAAGTACCAACCGGACGGCTCGGATCAACATGAAGAGCGATGGCACTATCGACTCCCTCCAATGCACCAGATTCAATCATATGACGACCGCCGGTACTTGTTTCTTCAGCGGGTTGAAAGATGATGCGAGTCGCGGTGCCGTCGGGAAGCAAGTTGTCGTTAGCCAGTTCGGTCAATATGGCTAGCGCGCCCCAGGCCATGGTTGCATGCGCATCATGTCCGCAGGCATGCATGACACAATCGACTCGGCTTGCGTACGATGTTTCAAGTAGTGTTTGAATGGGTAAGGCATCGATGTCGCCTCGGATCGCGACTCTGTGTTTCTGGTTGCTCACGCTGGCATCAAGATCCACCCAGGCACCCCTGCGGTCGCCGGCTAGATGCGGAGTCAAACCAAGCGTTACGATTAGATCCTCGATGAACTCCGTTGTTTCGTACTCTTGTTCGGAAAGCTCAGGTCGCTGATGCAAATAGCGGCGAATTTCACGCAAGCGAACTGCGAGCGATTGGGCATAGCGTTTCACTATGTCTTGCAGTTCGATTGCCTCGCTTTGCATACGTAACTTCCTAACTTCCGGATAAAGTGAACGCCCGAGTCTTATAGCGACACGGATGCGTTGGTTGACGCGTCGGTTTCTGGTCGTTCCCCTTGCAGGTATGCCTTGCCAGCCTTCAGCAAGTACTTGACGCCCGTTAACCCAGAGTTGTCCCAGTACTCTCCACGAGCAGGCTCCACCCGCAGCAAAGTGATCGACTGACTCGCCTTGCCTTCGGGAAACCAGACTTTCCAAGATTCGTTCCAAAGCTCGTCCAGCTTTGCACGATCATCGACCGCATGTGCGGTGCCTGATAAAGAAACAAACTTGCTCGAGCTTTGCATCGTTACGGCGACTTCGGCATCCAGCATGAGGTCAGCGATCTTTCCCGAGTGAATATCGGTGACGAACCAAATTTGGCCGTCATCTTCCAGTTGTGCTACTGCCATTGGTCGTGCATTAAGCTCACCTCGATCGCTGCGAGTCACCAGCATGGCGTTATCAAAATCTTGAAGCAGGTCAATCAGTTTTTGTTGAGTATTCATGGATCCATCTATCAAAGTTTGTGAATAAAAGTTGAGTGCAAACGAAAGCAGGAACCGCTAGGCAGATAAGCCCAGCGAGCCTACCACTCTCGTTAGCTCGGTGTTATCGAAGCTGAACTCTAAACGGTCTGCTTCGCATGCCTGCCTTCTGCGAATTCTTCAACCGCCTTCTTGCAGAAAGCTGGCAGGTCGTCCGGATATCGGCTCGTTACCAAGCCTTCGTCACACACGCATTCTTTATCAACCCAATCAGCCCCGGCATTCTTCAGGTCCGTTTTCAAGCTGGGCCATGAAGTAACGGTTCGTCCTCGGACAACATCTGCTTCGATGAGCGTCCATGGACCATGGCAGATCGCGGCAACCGGTTTGTGCTGCTTGAAGAAGTCGCGAATGAAACTCACCGAATCTTCGCAGGTACGTAATGAGTCGGGGTTGGCTACACCACCAGGCAACACGAGGCCGTCGAAATTTTCGGCAGAGGCCGTGTGGACCGACTGATTGACCTCAAAGGTGTCGCCCTTTTCGTCATGATGCATTCCTTGGATTGAACCGTCTTTGGGCGAAACCAAAACGACTTCCGCACCGGCTTCTTTGACGGCTTCCCAAGGCTTGGTCAGCTCGACTTGTTCGAACCCATCGGTAGCAAGAAATGCAATTCGTTTGCCTTGAAGGGATTTTTTGTTCATTGTGATCTCCTGATCTTTAGAGGTGTTGTGTTTGTAACAACACTGATGCAGGTTCCATGCCAAACCTGCTTTGCAGCGTTTCGGTCAATCGAATCACCGACACTTACATCAGGAAATAGATAGCTGGTCGCTCAGAGACCGTTGTGCCCTAAGTCTTACCATGCGGAGAATGAAACTACTTCTCGGTGTGTGGACGTTGGTTGATCAACACAACCTTTCCACGGTCGATACCGGACTCAACTCGGCGATGTGCTGCTGCAACATCATCAAGGGAAAAACGGCTATCAATTGTCACCGACATCTTTCCCGATTCGTAAAGCTGAATTAGCTCACGCAAATCTTCAGCATTGGGCTTAGCAAGCATGACTTTGCCGGATTTCGATAGAGGCCAAGTTAGCAGCGTGACAAGCATGCCCTTCACATCAGGCTCCGTTGAAACATATCTACCGTTTTCGGTAAGCACGTCGCGTGAATCGAAGTACCCCGACTTTCCAGCCGCGTCAAAAATGAGATCCCACTGCTTGGAAAGTTCAGTGAAATCTGTGTTGTGGTAGTCGTAAAACTTGTCGGCTCCCAAACTTACGCAAAAGGACTCGTTGTCGCCGCTTGCGACTGCGGTCACTATGGCACCGTACGCTTTGGCGATTTGAATTGCGAAGGCTCCGACGCCGCCGCTCGCACCATTGATAAGCACACGTTTTCCCGCAGCGATCTGGCCGTGATCTCTTAGTGATTGTAGCGCTGTTGTCCCTGCCAACGGAATTGCGGCTGCTTCATCGAAGGGCATTGAATCAGGTAGTTTGGCGGTCACGTCGGTTGCGCAGACCGCAAACTCAGCACACGCACCACCTCTGGCATGATCGAGGAACGCCATGACACGATCGCCGATTCGAAAGATTGAATCCGACGCACAGTCCGCAATCGTTCCGGCAACGTCATAGCCAGGAATGCGAGGAAAGCCAAACGGAAGTAGACCCTTCATCTCCCCTCGCCTCAGGCGGTAATCGATTGGATTTACGCTGGAGGCTTGAACTTTAATCAAAACTTGTCCCGGCAACCGATGCGGCACAGGGACTTCGGCGATTTTTAGAACACTCGCATCACCGTAGTCTTCATAGGTTGTTGCACGCATCGTTGATGGCGAACGAACATCCGAATCCACGATACCGGCTTGTTCAATGGAAGTAGAATGCGACATCAGAAAGTTTCCAGACTTGTCATTTCAAAAAAAAACAGGCTGGCAGTGACTGCCAGCCTGTGGAAAAAAATCAGTGCTATTTCACTGAAGTGTGGTTTTCATCAGCGATTAAAACCACTCGATCGCCCAACTTCACTGGCACTCCAGTTACGGTAAGCTTGCTGCCTTCCTTCAGTTGGTTTTGCGAGTCTGGATTGCCCAAGTCGACTGTGAGCATTTTGCCCGAATCGGTTTCTAGCTTGGCCATCATGTGTTTCTCGCCACGCACTTGGGCGGTCTTGGTCGACTTGACGGTGCCGCTATAGCGACGACCGTTTCGTTCGATCGAACGTTGTTGCCCATCCAGTTCAACAGTCGTCGCCACAAGCACTTGCTTGTTGCCACGCTTTGTGACGGGGCCATATACCGTTACGGCATCGTCCTTGAATACTTGCATTGTCGAGGCGTCTGGACCGAAATCAACCCAAATGGACTTTCCATCGTCAGCGTTGACATGCGTCAGCAAGCTTACCTCACCGTAGCGCTTAACCATCTTAGTCTCCTTTACTTTGCCTGAGACGCGTACAGCTTTTCCACTCAAACCTTTTTGGGTGGTCTGAGCAACGCTGCTGCTTTGGACGGCGTTCTTCCCTGCGATCGCATTGAAGTCGTAGTCTTCATACAAGCCATCGCCGTCGTCATCTCGGTACGTGGCATAGCTATCGTTCAAGCGATCGCCATCGGTATCGTGGTAACGAGACATTCGCTCGTAGTTGCCGTCTTTGTCGGCGTCGTAGTACCGGGCGTATCCGTGATCGTAGTCCTCGCCATAGAACTCTTCGACATCGACTGCTTCGATATCATTGTCGTTGTCGGTGCTTGTCTGCTTGTCGTAGTAGTCGAACTTTTCATCGTCCCATCGGCCGATCGCTTCGTCAGTGGGATTGTAGTCATTGCCATCAAACCACTCGCTGACGTCGTACCATGCGTCGTCTTCATAGCGACCACCGACGTCCTCAGACTCTCGCGTGGTCTGAGCCACGGCGCTGGACGCGACTAGAATCGGCAGCGCAAAAACAGTGAATTTCCAGGGTTTCATCTCTATTCTCCAAATAGGCGGGGTGGGTGAAGGGCGAAGCCTTCGTGTACATTTTCACCATCACTAACCACGCAATCGCCGTGCCAGTACGCCTTTTGGGTTAGGCGACCGCACCTTCCCACGCAAGCAACGCAACTTTGCCGGGACTATTGGTGTAGCGGACACTTGCATCGAACGGCATGCAACCAAAGCGCCCGACAATCAATCAATTCAAAGAACGAAGACATGTTTTCAGAAACCGATGGCAGCCGGAAGACAATTGGCGATGTAGACGTGCTCTATCACGATGGCCTGTACCATCTCTTTCATTTGGTGTTGCCCAACCATGATTTCATCGCTCACGCCGTCAGCACAGACGCGTTGAATTGGCGAAGAGTTAACAACGCCTTGTTCATTGGTGATCCAGGTAGCTGGGACGACTTGATGCTGTGGACGATGCATGTATCACGAGACCCCCATCACAGCAGGCGTTGGCGGATGTTCTACACAGGGCTATCGCGACGGGACCAAGGGAACTTCCAACGCTTAGGAATGGCAGTAAGTGAGGATCTGTTCCATTGGCAAAAGACTCCAGTCCACTGGGAAGACCATCGCGGTCCAAACGACCCCGACCGGGTAAAACGCGCAGTGAAACAGAGTCGATCAAATCAAGCGGGACCGTGTCATGCAATGTACGACAAAGAAAGTTGCTTCCCCTTGGAACCGGATCCACGCCATTACGAGGCATCGTTGACTGAGGGGCGGCACTGGGTCAGTTTCCGTGACCCGTTCTATTATCACGATGGCAAAGACGGTTGGTTAATGGCGGCTGGACGAGTTAACGATGGGCCAATCGTCCGACGAGGTTGCGTTGCGCTAATGAAGGAAGTGGAACCGAATCATTTCGTCAGCCAACCTCCATTGCACCATCCTCGGTTGTACGACGATGTCGAAGTGCCAAACCTTATCGAGGTGGACCAGGATCACTATTTGATCGGTAGCATTCGCGAGGACGCCAAGATCCGTTATTGGCACGCCGACGAAATCGGTGATCCGTGGCAGTCCTATCACGACAACGTGCTGCTTCCGCAAGGCAACTATGCGGGAAGAGTTTGCCGGGATGAAAAAGGTTGGCTGCTGTGGAATTTCTATTCGATGAATTTGGTAGATCGAACTGCGGAAAATCTAATGCCGCCGCCTAAACGTTTGGTGAAAAACAACCAGGGTTTACTAAGAGCCGTAACTTTCGAGGGGATCGAGGATTATCTAAGGGAGTCTGTCGAAACAAAGTGCATACACGGTTTGATAGAGGAAGGAGGTCCACACATTCAGAACTGCCGTGTCGAAGATGGCACACTTGATCTGATTTGCAAAAGTGGCTTTCAAGCCTTCGTGTTTGATGAACCGCTCGAGCATTTTCGATTTCAGGTCAAAATCAGTATGTGTGGGCTAGGTAAGTGTGGACTCGTGTTTCGGATCGATCCTGAATGCCGAGATGGATACTATCTTTCGCTGGACTTACTCAAGGGGGTCGCGCAATTGCGAGCTTGGGGTACAGGCGAAGACGGTAGTGGAGAACACATGATGCAGTTCAAGTCGCTGCAATCTGGATTTTGGTACTCCGAAGTAAGAGAAGAGGCGGCGGTGCAACTCATTGCGTTTGGTAGCTACATCGAGTTGTCGGTCAATGGGCGGGTGGTGCTGTCACTGGCGGATCAGAGTTTCGACACAGGACAACTGGGCGTTTATCTTGATACTGCCGAAGTACGCCTATCTGAGATAAAGCTCAATAGACTTGCATCGCCAAGTCAAAGCGACGAACACTTAGCCAGTGGCTAGATCAGATTCGTATCCTCGACTTTCCTAGGTGAGAAAGCTTAAGGCTAGGTGAGAACACTTAATGAATGACGCCTATTGAAGTAGTGATTGACCACCATCGATCCACACCGGCGTCCCGGTAATATGACTGGCAAAGTCGCTCATTAGAAAGGTAGCCAGATTGGCAACTTGTTCGGGTGAACCGAATTCTCCACCGGTCAGAGGAATGGTGCCGTCAGGGAAAATTGCGGGTGTTTCGATTCGTTCAAGATGTTTGCGTTTTGTCTTGTCGTGAATGTTCGACTCAATAGCGCCCGGGCAAATAACATTGACACGTATTCGTGATGGAGCCAATTCTAAAGCGAGCATTTTTGCAAAGGCGAATTGTCCGGCCTTACTCGACGCGTACGCGGATGCTCCTTCGTTACTAAACGTTCGAGTCCCGTTGATGGACGCCATAATCACGATGCTTCCACCACCACCCTTTCTCAAGTGAGGCACGCAGTGATGGACTGCCAAAAAGGTTCCGGTGAGGTTGACGTCAATGGTCTTCCTCCACTCTTCCGGCGTAATCTCGTCGACTGGTGCCCAGGTTCCATTGATTCCAGCGTTAGCAACTAAACCGTCAATTCTTCCGTAGCGTTCTATTGCCGTTTGCACGGCTGCAGCCACTTGGTCGGATTGAGTCACATCCGCCCGTGCCCATGATGCCTCTCCACCATCGGATTTGATGTCGTCAACAACAGATTGCATTTCTTCTTCGTCGCGACTGACAATCAAAACCTTTCCACCACAGGTGGCTATGCCTTTGGCAATACCAGCACCGATTCCCTCGCTACCACCGGTAACCATCACGACTCGATCATTGAGCTCGATATTCACGTTCATTCCTTTCACTATCACTCACTTGCGAAGTAGTTCCTATCGACGCCAGCTACATCTCGTTTATGCCGGCAAGGCACGTTAGGCATCACGCTGGCTGTTGATGGAACTGAGCTATTGATGCACTGAGCTATCAGCACAGAGACCTATTAACGCACGGTGCTATTAATGCACGGTGCTATTAATGCACGGTGCTACTAATGCACGGTGCTACTAATGCACAGGGCTTAAGCGTCAGTTGCCGAGCTGATGTTTGCTGCCTTTGGCGGAGTGTGTTCCTCCGGCTGCTTCGATTCCCACTGCGACAGCTCTTCAAATTGTTTGTGCCACTGCCCTGTGATGCTCGACAACGCACCACCGCGATTGGTCACTGTTTCCTGGCACTGTTTCTTCACTCTTGCTTCAATATCACTTTGAAGCATGCCTTTGCGTTTGCGTGCGTAGCCGCTCATCAACAACGTCTTTAATAGACTCTCGACTGTCTCAGCGTTGCTGCTCACCGACGCTTCTTCGCCGCTAAGTTTTTCGCAACAAATGGATGCAAGTTTGTCGAGCTGCTTCTCGATCTGTGGATTTGTATCGCTCATGACTACCCTTTGTCGTTGTGTTTCAAATGATTTTCTTGTCACTAAGAGCAAGGTTCATGCCACAGCAATTGCCACTGCAAACCAAGATTGTCAACTGAGGTTTCCGATTTCGGAAACTAGTTCGCGAAGTCTCGGCTGAGCGCTCTTAAACAGCACTGCGACTTCGCCAGAGTCACCCGACCTTGCGGCTTCGATAATTGGCTGCAGATCGCTAACGGGCTGTCCGGTTTCAAAGGTGCTTAGCAAGCCTTTCAACGCATGTCCCGTCTGTGCAACGTCTTCAAGCTTTCCTGAGTCGATCTCCGACTCTAGCTGCGCAACCATTGTGGGTGCATCTTCGGTTACCATCTCGGCGAGCATGACCAATGTGTCTTCATCACCGTCAAGTCGCGTTAACGCGGCCGAAAAGCGTTGTCGTTGATCAGCAGTCAATCCAGCCATACAACTTTCTCTTCCTTAGGCACAGGTTGCCAGCCTGTGCAATTTTCTATGACGTCCGCAAGTCGTCGGCCCTCGACTTTAAACCACAATTCACCAAGGTTACGGTTTCAGCTTCCACCCAACGAGCACTCCAATACCGAATGCCCAGCACGCAGCAACATCAGGATTATCCTTCGCGTATGCTTTCGCTAGGCTAAAGAGATCGGCTGCAGGTTCTTGAACATAATGCTTGGCCGCGTCGGATGCTATTTCGCCTGCACCTGCTGCGACACGATTCGCTGCTTCTTTTGCTTGTTCTGACATGTTTTTACCGTTCGAGGTTGGAGTAGTTGCGTTGGACATAGGATTACCGCGTGTAGGAAGTAGGTTGAGATTGGTTTGGCCGTGTTGAGGCCCAACCATCAGATTGGGATAGTTCGACATCGGTTTCTTGGAAGGTTTCCCTGCGCAATTGATTACGAGCTGATGAGTTAGGAGACACCAGTGTTGCCTTCAACCAACGTAAGTTTTCAGCAAACTCTGACTTTGTCTCGCTCATTGCTGAAGCCGCAGCTTTGGTAAGCGTTAACGCGATCCATCCGAGTACAGCGACTAGAACAAAGAAAGCAACACCGACAACGAGCATGGCACCGCCGATCGAGAGCTCAGTGAACTCGCCTAGCAATAGGCCGCTGGCAATCATGACGACGGTTAATGCTGATCCTGCAATGGTCGCTGCAAGTCCACCGAAAATGCCAGCGCGAACAAGTTTGCGTTTCGCCTCTTGGCTGTCGACCGAAAGCAGTTCAAGTTGGAGCTCGAAAAGATCGAGGACGTCCTGAGTTACTTTTTGGAAGCTTGATTGTTGGGTTGTTGCATGAGTGGGCATGGCACTTACCACTCCCTTCGTTTGACGAGCCATCCGAGTGCCAGCCCTGTCGCGAACGCGGTCGCTACAGCGATTTCAGGTTTGGATTCGACAAACTGTACAAAGCGGTTAGATAGTGAGCGTTGCTGCGCTTCGATCGCAAGCGAATGATCTCGTTGAACTTGACCTCGACCAGAATTGACTTGGTCATCGATCGAACGTTGGGGGGCAGGAGCAATCATCGTGGAGCATTCCTCATTTCGTGTGTCCTGGTGTCACTGGTTCGTGCATTGGTGCGAGATGCACCGGTGAAATGGCTGGCCAATTCTCTCGCGGCCATCGACGTCGCTTGGCGGAGTAGCAGTGTCATTGCGGCACCTGCTATTCCGGCAAACATCCCACGTTTTGCTGGAGTGTCCGCAGAAGCATCCGCACGACGATAGTGTGGAACAGCTATCTGCTTGCTCTTCTTCGGGACGACTAGAAATCCAGCAACCGCGACCGCGGCCAATATCGGTACGGAGTGACGCGACATGTGGTATTTCCAGTCCGATAGCTGCTTAACACGCTCGCGTGCATCATCCACGTCGTAAGGCAACTCAGATCGGATCTGTTGCATACGATCGCGAATCGCGGCAGCCTGCTTACGGGTTGCAAGTGTGCTAGTCATGTCTATCGCTTTCGACCAAGAAACAACAAAGCGCCCGCAGCGATTCCAAGCCCGAACACGATTGCCAATGATTCCGTCGGACGTGCACGCACGGTGTCTACCACCCGTGCTGAGTAGTCAGCAGACTGGGCGGCGAACTTTCGTGCTTGGTCTCTCGCATAGTCGCTGGCTTCGGAAGCAAGTTGCTGAGCGGCCTCGCCATACTGTTGGACGGAATCCGCAGCACGTTCGCCAATGCCACCTCGAAATACGCTATCGATGAAATCTTCGATCTCGTTGCGAGCAGCACCGGTCTTTTGTTGAACCATTCCGACCAGTTGATCGGCGGAACCTTGGACACGCTGCAAATCATCGTCGGTTAATTGACCCCAATGCTCTTTTAATCGGCCTGCGATCTCGTTCCAGTGGCCCTTAATTTGTTCTCGGTTAGCCATGGTCTTATCCTCCATCGTCGTTGTGTTGTTTTGTCGTCCTGCCAGCCATGAAGGCTGTCGAGACTCAACCAGAAAGCAATTGATGTGCCACAGCAGTATTCAGGGTGAAATTGATGCCGCTGACTAATCGGCTTGGTCAATATTGGCTCAGGCTGGTCGCTTGCCAACCAACCGCAGGTCGCTAGTGTTTGCTCATGCAGGCCTACCCAGTGAATCCATTTCGTCATGACCTCCGCCGCATTAAATGGTTCTATGAAGGCACAGTACTTGCTAATCGAGGTTGATCACCGATAGAAAGTGCATCCTCGTCGGTTCTCCCTCCTCTCTTGGTACCTGGTCCAACCATGCCGGACTCGATTCCGTTAAAACGGTGTTTAATTGCCGATGATGTGCGCGCGTCTCGAAAAGTCGTGGGATCTTGGTTGCATGAATGCCAGTTTCAATGCGAGTATGTCGAGGATGGCCGCACCGCATGGGAGTCGATCGTCGAGCAACCACCTGAACTGTTAGTGACTGACCTCGAGATGCCAGTTTTGTGTGGCCTAGAGCTGCTGTTTAAAATCCGAAACTCGGAAGACGACCGTGTTCGGCGAATGCCCGTGCTCGTGATGACCAGCCTCCAGGACAATCAAACATGGCACGTTATTGAACAAATGGGAGGCGATGGACTGCTGCATAAACCGCTCGACAAGCAATCAACACTTTCAATGGTGACCGAGATGGTCACACGCAGCAGGCGCCGCTGTGAAGCAACGCTTCCCAGCGATGATCAATTTATCCAAGGCATGGGTGTTATCTCGCCAACGCTGCGCCGGTTACTTCGAACGGTAACCGAGAATCAACAATGGTGAAGCGTTAGTTTTCGGGTTAGTCTCGTTGAACGGTCTCAACGACGCGGACTGCATTTTTGTCTGGTTGAATCCCATCACCATAAAGTGTGGCATAGACCTGAGTGGCTTCAGCACCAAGTAGCACGATGATTGCACTGTAGTAAACCCAAACGAGAATCACAGCGAGTGAGGCTGCCGCTGCACCAAGTTCCGCACCGGGTTCCGAATAAGAGAAATAGATTTGCATCGCATATCGGCCGGCGAGGAATAACGCCGTTGTGATCGTTGCTCCAACAAGCACATCGCGCCAGCGGATTTTGGCATCAGGCATGAATTTGAAAATTGCCGAGAAAACTGAAAACACAACTGCTGCCTGGACGGCGTAGTTAATTCCATCGGCGACTCCCAGGCTGGTGCCGATGTAGTCCGTGATTTGTCGACCCGCAGTTGAAAGTACGGACGAAACAGCGATCGAAACCAGCAGCAAAAAGCCGAGGCCCAGGATCATCGCAAATGATAGAACTCGCTTGCTAATCATCGTCGCCAAGCTGGATTTTTCGGGGTCTGGTTTCACCTGCCACACCTGATTAAGTGAATCTTGTAGCGTTCCGACCACGCCCGTTGCACCCACCAAGATTCCGGCGAAGCTGAGTAACGTTTTCCACCAGTTGGCTTTGGAGTCTTCGGTATCGTTCAAGATGGAAGATATCTCATCGACGGCTTCTTCGTTGCCGAGCATGTCAGACAATTGACTCGTTAGCACCGTCTGGGCTTTGTCGCGTGCCTGATCGCTCTCGTAAGCAACTGACAATCCGAACGTCATTACGGTCATCAATAAAAATAGTAGAGGTGGCAAAGCGAAGGTCGTGTAGTACGCCATCGCTGCAGCGAGTGTCGTACAACGGTCTTTCGAGAATTCAGCAAACGTTTGCTTAAGAAACTTCATTGGCTTGTTCGGTGTTACGAGGAGCGGAGTGCAGGAATGAAAAGATTCGACGGCAATAGCATCGATGTCGATCCAACCATGAAGGTCAACTCGTTTCCGTTCATGTATTACCAGCCAGTAAGCCTCACTTTGAGACCAATGCCTATCTAGAGCATTTGATATGCCGGAAGCCTGGCAATAGTCCGGCAATGCTGATCGGTGGTATTTCAAGCGGGTTCGCCCTGTGGATAGAGGTCGCATCGCAAAGGGAAAAACGAGGCGACGTCATTAAGGGGGACTTCCGGGAAGTTCCATTGGCGTCATGACGCATATTCAGGACGTCACGCTCTTCGAATCGAACGTTCATTTTGAACATCAGGCCAGTCTCGATTGGCACGGCAATCGCTTTGCTGCTGGTTTTGGCGTTTTAAACGCTGTTGGTCATTCAACATCCCTTTCAGCATCCCTTTGAAATTTGGTGAGAGAACATTATGTCCATGAAAACCCTTGCTGATGCCTTTTACGACGAACTTCGTGATGTGCTAAGTGCCGAAAAGCAACTGGTCAAAGCGCTGCCAAAGATGATCAAAAAAGCATCATGCGAAAAACTAGTCGCCGCAATTGAAAGCCACCTCGCGGAAACGGAAGCCCAGGTCGAACGGGTCGAAAAGGCGTTTGAAGAGACCGGCAAAGCGGCACGTGCAAAGACTTGCGAGGCAATGAAAGGGTTGATTTCGGAAGCCGAAGAGATGCTTAAGGAAGAAGCCGAACCCGCCGTCAAGGATGCTGTGATCATCGCGTGTGCTCAAAAGGTGGAGCACTATGAAATTGCGACATACGGAACGTTGTGCACCTGGGCCGAGGCGCTCGGCTATGACAACGCTTTAAAACTCCTCAAGCAGAACATCGACGAGGAGGAAACGGCTGATAAGAAACTGTCCGAGATTGCGAAAGCGATCAATAAGGATGCTCTATCGGTTGGTTAGCCGGCATTCTCGAACGCTTTTCAACTTCCATCACTCTCCCTCTGTGACGCTGATTTATGACGACGCATGCAGCCCGTTTCCGTCGCCGTTCTTACTGGAATCGTGCTGCGGCCGTACTCCAGGAATGGCTTCGCGAGCCCACCCAAGTGGCCTCCCTCGTTCCCAGTACCACTTCGCTAACCAGACGAATCGCCGAGCGTGAGTGCATACGAAACGCATCGGCGATTCTTGACCTGGGTCCGGGAACGGGGGGAACGACGGAAGCTTTGCTAGAAGTCGCCCAGCCGAATTGCCGAGTCTTGGCAATCGAAAAGACGGATGGCTTTATCGAATCGCTTCATGAGATCGACGATCCTCGTTTGATCGTCGAGCACGGAGATGTGATGGGGCTCGGGCGTATCCTGCTGTCGCATCAAATCGAATCACTAGATGTGATCGTATCTGGGATTCCGTTTTCGACTCTCTCCGAAACTGATGCGGTTAATTTGTGCAAGTCCATCGACCAGGCTTTGCCAGATGGTGGAACGTTCATTGCCTATCAGTTACGGAGCGACGTCGCTCGTTACGCGGATCCTCACTTTGGACGAGCCTCTACCGAAATGGTTTGGATCAACGTACCACCTCTAAGAGTTTTTACTTGGACCAAGCACGCCCATGTCTAGATCAAGTCGCATGTAATGTCCGATCGCTTGACGTAAACACCGATATTCGGTTGGTCCCTCTGCGAAGAAGACGCCGGACTTGGCGTGGCAGGTGTGGCTTGCCTCCGTTGGTTTCGCATCGCTGAGTTTGCATCCATTCAACGGATCTGTTCACATTGTCCACCTGTACCTGCATTGGTCGTTTGTGCGAAAGGTTCCTTGAACGCGAAGTCAGGGCAGCACATTCTACGGGCAGGTAGTGCAAGCGGACTGCATTTCTGAGAAGATCTCGGTGCAGATAATCTCGGTGCAAGCAATCTCGGGTAAAGAAACTCGGGCAGAGAAAAACGCTGCGTTTAATGGGGAACCTCTTGGTTGGCTACCGTGAGCTTCCGGAGGCGTGCTGTTTTTTTATCGTTCGGCGCGAGCAATTCGTTGCAACACGTCCGGGCCCCAACTCGGGCTATGTCCCCTCATCGCTTACGCTGTTTTCTAGACTCACTTCGAACGATCCCTTTGTTGAACCATAGCGAAGCACTCATGATGGACATTACGATCGCGATCGCGGTGATGACTTGTGTATCGATTTTTGCAGGCCTGATCACTGCGAACTTTGCTTACTCGGATAAGGGGCAATGGACGATGCTTGGCTTAGCCATGTCCGTGCTCGCGATGGTGTACTTTTTAATCTATGGTTCGGGACAACTCATTTGGGCTCGATTCATTGCTTCATCAGCGGCGATTATTTACACGAATGTCGCTGCCTTGTTCGCGGCAATGGCGGCCGGATGGGCATGGCGACTGCCTAAGACACCTGCTTGGCGACGCGGAGGCCTGAGTGTTCTTCTCGGATGTGCTTCGTTGGCCGTGATTTGTTGGCCTCTGCTATCGATCGCTTTACGTCCACCACCGGAAGGCGGCGATGTGTGGCAAAACGGGGTCGCGATGCAAACGTCCTGGGCTACTTGCAGTCCGGCAGCTGCAGCGACATTGTTGAAGAGCGAAAACATTCAGGCGAACGAGAGTGAATTGATACCTCTTTGTTTGACTGACTCTAGTGGCACTCCCACGCTAGGGCTTTATCGCGGTATTAAGCTCGTTGCCCAACGTCAAGGACGTTCGGTAAGCGTCGTCAATTCTAGCTTGCAGCAATTGGTTGCCGAGAAGGATTGGCCTGTCTTGATAGCCGTCGAGTTGCCGTTCGGAGTCAAAGATCGTCGCTATGCAGAGCAATGGGGATGGATTCCCGGAATGGGGCACTCCGTTGTGTTATTTGGACGCACTGAAGAAGGCGGTTTCATCATCGGCGACCCGTCGGTCGGGTTAGAGAAATGGTCCGAGAAGGACATGGAATTGCTTTGGCACGGTGATGGAATTCGCATTGACTGACGTTGTCAGCGCAAGCGTGAAGGACTGACATTGTCGTGCAAGCGTGACGGACTGAGTGTGTCAGCGAAAGCGAGAGGCCAGCAAAGCACCGGTGCTGCCTTTGGTGCGAACGTAGTCCGCAGACTTGGTTGCACGTCGACGCGCGGCCTCGCAGCCCGTTGGGAACAGCCTCACGGCGTGTTAGGCACGGCACTTGCTTAAGGGGAGTCGGCAAAATTGCTAGACAAACATTCCCCCTTTTCGCATTACCCCGTTGGCTTACATGAACACATCTGTTCTTCATCAACCTGCGTCCGTTTCAAAGCCGGTGGGCGTCGGCCCCATTCATGTTGATCAAGGCATCGCCTTTCGAGTTTGGGCACCGCATGCGGATTCCGTAAGTGTTGTGGGATCGTTCAATGACTGGAACGAAAACGCTAACCCTATGGAACGAGAAGATGGCGGACATTGGTTTGCGTTGGTAGAGAACGCCAAGATAGGAAGCCAGTACAAATATCGGATTCAAAACGGCAACAATGTCTTCGACAGAATTGATCCGCGAGTTCGAGAAGTTACTAACTCGGTCGGTGTCGGCATCGTTCATGATCCTCACTTCGATTGGCAAGGTGACGATTTCCACATTTCATCTTGGAATGAATTGGTAATCTATGAAGCTCATATTGGTACGTTTAGCCGGTCGAAAGAAGATCAGCCTGGTGGGTTTTCGAACTTCGCGAAGCGATTCGGGCACCTCAGGAAGCTTGGTGTCAACGCTATCCAAATCATGCCAATCGCGGAATTCGCAGGCGATGTTTCTTGGGGTTACAACCCGGCGCATATTTACGCAGTCGAAAGTGCCTATGGTGGTCCAGTTGCGTTTAAGGAATTTGTAAGGCAAGCCCATGCAGAAGGCTTTGCGATCATCTTGGACGTTGTCTACAACCACTTTGGTCCGTCGGACCTTGATATCTGGCAATTCGACGGTTGGAACGAGAATGGAAAAGGTGGCATCTACTTTTACAATGATCATAGAAGCTCGACTCCTTGGGGCGACACGCGACCGGACTATGGTCGCCACGAAGTGCGATCTTACATCCGTGACAACGCGGCGATGTGGCTTGAAGACTTTCATGTCGATGGATTGCGCTACGACATGACTCTGTATATACGCTCGATTGACGGGAGCCCTGATAATGAGATTCCCGAGGGATGGGGGCTTACTCAATGGGTCAACCGAGACATTCATTCGATTAAGCCAGGTGCCATTACCATTGCCGAGGACTTGCAAAACAACAGCTACCTGACAAAGTCAGATCACGAGGGTGGTGCTGGGTTCTCGACGCAGTGGGATGCAGGCTTTGTGCACCCGATACGTGAAGTATTGACCGCGGCGAACGATGAGCATCGTTCTATGGCGAAGGTGCGTGATGCGTTATATCACGGCTACAACGGTGATGCGTTTCAAAGGGTTGTCTACACCGAATCCCACGATGAAGTTGCCAACGGAAAGTCTCGCGTTCCGAGCGAGGTTTCTCCTTGGGATGATGGTAGCTGGTACGCCCAAAAGCGTTCTACCCTTGGTGCTGCGCTTGTCATGACAGCACCGGGAATTCCGATGTTGTTTCAAGGACAAGAGTTTTTGCAAGGCGGCTGGTTTCAAGACACCGATGAACTCGACTGGGAGAATGCCAAAGACTTCCGCGGTATCGTGCGACTGTTCGCTGATTTGATTCGTTTGCGTTTGAATCGTGAAGGAGTCACTCGAGGATTAACCGGTCAAGGTTTGCATGTGTATCACGTCAACGAAGTCGACAAGGTGATCGCCTACCGTCGCCACTTCGATGATGATCCGCGAAACGACGTGATAGTTGTCGCGAACTTCATGGCAGAGTCCAAAGAGACCTACCGAATCGGGTTCCCTCAGCCAGGCTCGTGGGTGTTGCGATTCAACAGCGATAGTGACATCTATAGTTCCGACTTTACGAATGTGGAATCATACGATGCGGAGGCTACGGACGATCCTTGTGATGGTCTTGACTACTCTGCTGAGGTTACGATTCCTCCGTACTCAGTATTGATTTATTCGCGAAGTGAAGCGGAACCTGGGGACACGACCTTGTAGCCAAACTTCGCAAAATTCTCCTGTGCGTGGTAGCAGCCGATTGGCTGCTGCCAGCTTTGATAGTTATGACTCAACTACCCAAAACGTCCCAGATTGATTCACGAACGGAGGCCCTACCGCTTGCAAATTCCATTGTCGGAATCGGAGCCTCGGCGGGAGGGCTGACGGCTTTGGAATGTTTGTTTGAGCAGCTCAGGGATGACGCCGGTGCCGCGTATGTTGTGATCCAGCATCTATCGCCTGACTACCAAAGTCATATGGCGGAGTTGCTTGGACGTCGAACGAAAATGCAGACCGTTCAAATGACCGAAGGCGTTGCTTTAAAACCCAATACGGTCTACCTAATGCCGCCGGATAAGCATGTGGAAGTGGTGGGCAGTCAGTTGAGATTGCAGGAACGATCGGACGATGGTGAACTGAATCTTCCCATCGATAGGTTCTTTCGATCACTCTCGGAGCAGACCGACCGATCGATTGCGGCTGTGGTGCTATCAGGTACGGGCAGCGACGGTAGCGCTGGGATTGTTGATGTTCACGAAGCCGGTGGTCTAGTGCTATGCCAGGACGAAGATTCCGCTCAGTTTAATGGAATGCCGCTCAACGCCATTAAGACTCAAAAGGTCCACGTGGTCGGATCAGTCCCTGAGATTGCCGAAGCGCTGACATCTTACGCTGAAGGGCATTCGATTGAAGAGATCGTCGCTCATCAATCCCCCACCATTGAACGCAATCATCTGGATGCAATTTATCAGCGACTCGAAAGTTGTTGCGGAGTGGATTTTGGGCAGTACAAGCACGGCACGTTTACTCGACGTCTTTCGCGTCGAATGATGCTGAGCAAGACCGACGAATTAGATAAATACGTCGAGCTGCTTGATAGCGATCCGGATGAATTGCTGCGTCTAGCCGATGACTTAATGATTGGTGTGACTCGATTCTTTCGTGATCCAGATGGCTTTCACCGATTGTGCGGTCGTTGTATTCGTACCCTTATCGGATCCAAGAGCGAAGGCGATGAGTTAAGGGTTTGGGTCGCAGGTTGCGCAACTGGCCAAGAAGCCTACAGCATCGCGATGTTGATCCAAGACGAGAAACAAAAGCGCAACGTTGATTTCACGACTAAGATTTTTGCCACGGATGTTCATCCTGAAGCGATTCGATATGCCCAACAAGGAATCTTTCCACGCGAGGCGATCGCAGAAATTCCAAGGCACCTTCGTAATCAGTTTGTCGTTGATAATCCCGAGGGCTTTGAGTTCACGAAGAATGTTCGAGACTCTGTGGTGTTTGCGCGGCACGATGTGCTGCAGGATGCTCCGTTCACGAACATGGACTTGATTACCTGCCGCAACTTGCTGATCTACCTTGTCGACGATGCCCAGGCTCGGGTGCTATCGGCCTTCACTCATGCTTTGCGAACTCGAGGGGTGTTGTGGCTAGGTCCCAGCGAGACACCAGGCGATGTCGAAGATCAATACGCCACCCTTGATAAGCATTGGCGATTGTTTCAGAAAGAGCGAGAGACGCGACTTCCATTGGATTTGAAATTACGCAAACGTCCGCTGTCCAATGTCGCTTTATCGATACGTCCTCGGTCGTCGTCAGCACCGTCTCCTGGATTGGTGATGACGTACGACCGAATTCTAGCGAAGTATGCGCCCCCGGCAATTTTGTTTGATCAATCGCTTCATCCCTTGCAGGTCTTTGGCGATGTTTCGCGGTTCACGGTTCGACCCACTGGACGTCTAAGAGGAACCGTCGAAGAGATGCTGGCCGAACCGTTGCGGTTGCCGCTAGCTATTGGTCTGCAACGAATGCAGTCGGATCAGCGCATCACCGAGACGGAATCAGCAATCTTTGATGGTGAGCGAGTCGAATTGCAGATTCAAGCGTTTCACCATCCCAGTCTGACCGAAACTCACTACTTGCTCAGCTTCGATGCCGAGGATTTCATCGCACCGACAAAGCAACCGTTGCTTCCCAATGAGGGTCTGGCACCAGAACGGAATTTGCGGAAACCAAATGTCTTGGAGGCTGCAGTCGATGGTAGTGAATCCACACGTATCGCGATGCTGCAAGAGCAAGTTCGTATGTTGGAGATGGAGCTCGACTATACCCGCGAAAACTTGCAGGCAACAATCGAAGAGGTAGAAACAACGAACGAGGAACTGCAATCCAGCAACGAAGAGTTAACCAGCAGCAACGAGGAACTTCAAAGCACCAATGAAGAACTGCACAGTGTCAACGAAGAACTGCATACCACTCATACGGAAAGCACGCGGCGGTTGCAGTTGTTAACGGAGTTGACCAACGACCTTGAAAGCGTGATGCGAGAAAGCAACGTCGGTCTCGTGCTTGTTGATCGCGACATGACGATTCGCCGCGTCACGCCTGCTGCCGCAGACCTTCTGTTGATCCGGCGTCGCGATGCCCAAGGCGAATCACTGCAAGATTATGCCGGCGCGTTCGACGATCTTGACTTGGTCGAAATAGCAAAGCGGGTTCGCGATACGAATCAGCCGGTTGAAATGGAGGCAACTGATCGTCGTGGCGATCCAGTGCTGTTGCGAGTGACGGCCTATCGTGATCGCACCGGTGTCCTGATGACATTCACGAACTTGCGATCCGTGAAAGAAACGAACGAAAAGCTGCGTAAGTTGACATCCATCGTGGCCGACAGCACGGACGCCATCATCGGCGTGGAACTCAATGGACGCGTGACTAGCTGGAACCGTGGTGCGACAAAGCTCTTTGGTACCGAGCTAGACGTTGCCAAGAATTTTGAACTCGCTGAGACGCTGCCCCAGTCGGTGTATGAATCATGCGACTCGTTGATCAAAGAGCTTTCCCGTAAGGGTGACGTTGCACCTCGGGAAGTCTCGGCAACCATTCGCGGTCGAACGCTTACGTTGCTCATTCGCGTTACGCCAGTGCTTGATGAGTATGAGCGCGTCTCCGCCGCGGCAATCACCCTTTACGATGTGACTTTGCTGCGCGCTGCGGAAGAGCAATTGCGGCTTAGGACACGGGCCATCGATGCAGCAGTCAACGGTTTTGTAATCGTTGATGCGTTAGCAAAAGATCACCCTATCGTGTATGCGAACCAAGGTTTTTATAGCCTCACGGGGTTTCGACCTGAGGACATCGTGGGACGCAATTGTCGATTCCTGCAGGGCCCGCAAACTGACCCAGAGGATGTCAAGATTATTCGCGAAGCCATTGCGAAGAAGCGAGAGTGCAGGGTCACGTTGCTGAACTACCGACGGGACGGAAGTGAGTTCTACAATGACCTTGTGATCACCCCGGTCGCGGACGAACACGGTCAAGTCACTCACTTTGTCGGTGTGCAGAGTGACGTGACCGACGTCGTTGCTGCAAAACGCATACTTGAAAAAAGCGAGGCGGAGTATCGCAGCACGTTCGAGAATGCCGCGATTGGAATTGCTCACATCGGACTCGACGGCGAATGGCTGCGAGTGAACCAGAAGTTGTGCCAGATTGTTGGTTATTCTCGTGATGAGCTTCAATCGAAAACGTTTCAAGAGATCACTCATGTCGACGACCTTAACAGCGACCTTGTTCAGTTTGCGAGAATGAAACGAGGAGAAATTCCCGGATACACGATGCAAAAGCGATTCATTCATCGCAACGGTCACGTCGTTTGGGTAAATCTCACTACGTCCTTACGCTCTGACGTCAAAGGCAATCCCGAATGTTGCATCTCGTTGGTCGAGGATATCTCGGAACGTATCGAGACTGAGCAAAAATTGTCGGCGTCGCGGGCCATCATTGCCGAAGTTATCCAACGTAGCGACGATCCCTTTATCAGCTTTGATTACGATGGCGTGATTCAAGTTGCGAATCGATCGGCTCATCGTTTGAGAGACATATCCGGCGATTTGCGAGGACGTTCTTACGAAGAATTGTTCGTTGATGATGCGGAGTCGCCTCTACTATCGGCGCTGGATCGTGTGCGTCGGTCTCAACAAGGGGAAACAACTGAGTATTACTCTCGACATCTCAGTCGATGGTATGACGCTCGGGTGTTTCCTGTCGACGGCGGTGCGGCCCTCTACATGACGGATGTAACAGGTCGCAAGGAAACAGAGACCTACCTGGAACGCGCTCGTGTCGCAGCCGAAGAAGCGAGTGTGGCGAAAAGTAAGTTCTTGACCAACATGAGTCACGAAATTCGCTCGCCAATGTCGGCAATCATTGGCTTCAGTGATATCGCGTTGCGTGACCTCAGTGATGGCAAACCCGTGGAGCCAGAGCACCTCGAGACAGTTATCCGCAATGGGCGTTTCCTGTTGGGGATCATCAACGACATATTGGATTTGTCAAAAGTCGAAGCCGGCAAGCTCGAAGTGAGGAAGTCTCGGTTCGGATTACTTCCTATGTTGGCCGATATTAATGAGCTCATGCGTCATCGCAGTGACTCGTCTGGCATACCTTTAACTTTCGAGTTCGCCAGTCCGGTTGTTCAACGCGTGTATAGCGACCGATCTCGGGTCGAACAGATTTTGGTGAACCTAATTGGTAACGCGATTAAGTTCACGCCAAAAGGAAACGTCCGAGTTGTGGTGGACATGGACTTAAGTGACGGCGAACAACTGCGTTTTCGAGTGATCGATACAGGGATTGGGATATCCGACGCGAATCTGTCCCGCTTGTTTCAAACCTTCAGCCAAGTGCATGACAATAAGATTGTTGGGGTCGAAGGCACCGGTCTAGGGTTAGTAATCAGCAAGCGTTTAGCCAAGATTTTGGGTGGTGACATCACTGTCGAAAGTCGCGAGGGCAAAGGCAGTTGTTTCACGCTGTTATTGCCGGTCCAACACTCTGACAACCTGATCACTCCAACAATCGCGGACTTGAAGCCTGAAGCAACAAGTTCCGCAGAATTGGACCGATTGGATTGCCGCGTTTTGGTCGTCGATGATGCTCGCGATGTCAGGATGGTCACAACACGCTTCTTGTCACGATGCGGTGCGGACGTAGTAGAAGCGGTCAATGGCGCCGAAGCCGTGAAGGCGGTTTCGAAAGCCGAAAGCGATGGACGACCATTCGCATGTATCTTGATGGACATGCAAATGCCTGAACTTGATGGCCGCGCCGCGACTGAGCGACTTCGCAATCAAGGCTTCATGATGCCTATCATAGCGCTCACGGCTGGAGCCACCTCCGAAGAGGTTCAAGAGGCTATCGCGGCAGGCTGCACCGAGTTCATGGCAAAGCCCGTTGATGCTCCTAATCTCATTCGTCGAGTTGCTGATCTGACGAGATAGTGCAGTGATACGTCGCTAGCTGGACTCGTGAATGATCTTCAGAGCAATCCATTGCCAAGGGGTCGAAGCCTTTTGGCATACGACGTGCTTCGCTATCAGTCTCTTCTAATGTGTAGCTTCAGTGAAGTTACACAAATTCAATAGGCACATAAAAGGATTAACCGTAATGATAAGCCAATGGATATCTTCGACTTGGCCAGAAATTGGGATGGTCTTGATTTCGAGTGCCTCGGTCTATGTTGCCATTCTGCTCTATACACGCTTTGCAGGGCTCCGCAGCTTTTCAAAAATGTCCGCCCCGGATTTTGCGATGACGGTAGCCGTCGGGTCTCTGTTCGGTTCAACGATATCGTCGCCCAGTCCGACGCTGGTGTTGGGATTAGTGGCGTTAGCGTCGCTATACTTTGGGCAGTGGATCATCTCGGCACTACGCCAGAAGTTTGAAGGTTTCGGCAAGGTGATAGATAACCAGCCATTGTTGCTAATGGCGGGACGTGAATTCCTTGACGATAATCTGCGTCAAGCGAAAGTGACGCGCTCGGACGTGTACGGCAAACTGCGAGAAGCCAACGCATTGAACTACGACGAAGTATTGGCCGTCGTGTTCGAAACCACCGGTGATATTTCAGTGCTGCACCGTAGTGATAGCAATGCGGTGCTGGAACAGGACTTCATTAAGAACGTTATCGGAAACGAACATTTACAACGAACGGCCTAGCATGGAACAAAAAAACGTGCTGTTGAGCTTGTAACTCGACAGCACGTTTTGCTTTGTCTATCCGTTCAAGATTCTATGATCAAGATACCTTTTTAGGATCGTACCTTTGGTTCACGGTCCCAGATCCGGTACTGCTTCGCCGCGTCGATGAAGGACGCTACATCGGTCGAAGTAATATTCACGACGCCTTCATCACTATCGGTGTCGACTGATGCTTTCTCGAACATTGGCATGGCTTGATCAGTAAAACCGATGACTTTGAGGTGTCCAAAGGCATCGCGGATCCAATCGACCGCGGCCGCTTGGGACATCAGGGCATCAAGCTGATCTTTGCCAGGCGCAATGACCACACAGTCGAATAGAACTGATGGGGCTCCCGATAGGAAGTGATCGGGCGTAATCTCTTTACCGCCAGTAGTCTTAATCGGTCCTGCTTTCAGTGCAACGATTTCCATCATCGCGCCCTCTTTCTTCGCCGCTTTTTCCAACGCATTGTAAAGTGACGAATCCAATAGATTAGTAGTTAGAACTCCAATCTTCTTGCCCGCGAGGGTCTTGGGAGCATCCGTGTATTGGGACAACGCAGGCGATGGTTCTGGATTGCCGACGGATACCAACGGCTTGATGGAATCGGCTTCACCTTCCATCCCCAAGGCAGATGCGACACGTTCGCAAAGTTCTTGATCCACATTGCTTAAGTGCCCCAGCATCCGCTTGCGAATTTTGAGCTCATCGCATTTGCCCAATTCAAAGGCAAAGCCTCCGACAATGTGTCGCTTTTCCGGTTCCGTCATCGAGACCCAAAACAAACGGGCTTGGGTGTAGTGGTCAGCAAAACTCTCGGGTCGAATGCGGAGTTTCTCGCCGCTTTCTTTTGCGGGGAAACTGCCGAATCCGGTAATGGGACACTCCCGCGGACTTCCACTGTCAAGCGAGTTTGGTTCGTTGGCAACATTACCGGTGGGCACTTCCATCTGCATATGTCCGTCACGCTGGAAGTTGGCAAACGGACACTTAGGCTTATTGACCGGGATTTGATGGAAATTGGGACTGCCCAGACGAGATAATTGCGTGTCTAGGTAGGAGAACAACCGTCCTTGCAGCAGTGGATCGTTGGAGAAGTCGATTCCAGGAACGACGTGCGATGGGCAGAATGCAACCTGCTCTGTTTCAGCAAAGAAGTTGTCGACATTTCGATCCAGTACCATCTTGCCGATCGGAGTCAACGGAATCTGTTCTTCGGGAACCAACTTGGTGGGATCCAAGACGTCATAGTCGAACTTGTTTGCCTCTTCCTCGGTGAACGCTTGAACGCAAAGTTCCCATTCGGGATAGTCGCCTGATTCGATCGCGTTCCACAAGTCTCGGCGGTGAAAGTCAGGGTCTGCACCGGAGATTTTCACTGCTTCAGGCCAGATCAACGAGAAGGTGCCGAGCTTGGGACGCCAATGGAACTTCACAAACCGCGATTCACCCTTCTCGTTAATCATTCGAAACGTGTGAACACCAAAGCCTTCCATCATCCGGAACGATCGTGGAATCGCGCGGTCTGACATGATCCACATCAGCATGTGCACGGATTCTGGATTGAGCGATACAAAGTCCCAGAACGTATTGTGTGCCGACTGCGCTTGGGGGAAGTCGCGATCGGGTTCAGGTTTGACGCTATGAATGAGGTCGGGGAACTTAATCGCGTCTTGGATAAAGAACACTGGGATGTTGTTGCCAACTAAATCGTAGTTACCCGCACTCGTATAGAACTTCACCGAGAAGCCACGAACGTCCCGCGCCGTATCCGGTGATCCCGCACTTCCGGCAACGGTTGAAAACCGGCAGAAAACGGGTGTCTTTTCGGAAGGATCTTGCAAGAACGCTGCTTTAGTCAGCTTTGAATTTCCTTTGTAGGCCTGGAAGTAACCATGCGCTGCATAACCCCTGGCATGCACGACACGCTCGGGAATTCGTTCATGGTCAAAATGCGTGATCTTCTCACGCATCACGAAGTCCTCTAACAATTGCGGACCTCGGGGGCCAACCGTCAGCGTGTTCTGGTCGTCTGACACAACGACGCCCTGATTTGTCGTCAGACGCTGGTCCTCAGCACCCGCGGTTTGATGGAGTTCACCACCATTTCCGATTGTCTGCTTCGCATCGGGTTTCTTCTTCTTTGCCATAGAATTTCTGTCCAAGTTTTAAGTGTTTTAAGGCGGACGTTCAGGTGTGGAGGGTTCGAGCCGACCGCTGGTTCGTCCAGAGAGCAACAATACCGTGGGACGCTGGGACCCCGGCAAAATGTGTTGATCTCTGAACAGCCGAGCTGGTCGTGTTTAGATCAGGTAAGGCAGCCCTCTCGCTGAAGCGCGAGAAGACTGAGGTTTGATACACATGAGAGGTTACAGATCTATCGTTTGCCATTGCCTGATCGATGGACTCGATGGTCGCAAACGCTGCGAACATCTTTCATCCGTGCAGCCTGGCAAAGCAATTGGCGTGCCGTAAACCACATCGCCACGTATAGCGAACATCGCTCGCAGAGACAGCCTGTCGACATATGAGACATGCTCTAAAGGACTCAGCAATTTCCGAGGCTAGGTTTCGAAAGATCAAATCACTCGACGCACTATGATTCGTGATCGGTCGAAGGCGATTCGAGGTAGTCGTCGATGTAGAGCATCTCGACCATCGTTTTGCCCGCAGCTAGAAGAGGCGAAGCGACAGCAGCCCCGATGAAACCGAAGAGAACGCCCATGATGGCTTGAAAGGAAATTAGCAACGCAGGCGGAAGCGAGACGGCCTTTTGCTGAATCAACGGAGTGACGACATAACTTTCAAAAAGTTGCAGGCCCATGTAACCGCCGACAACGAACCCGACGGTCCCTGTTCCCTGCGGTAGAGCAAACATTACCGCCAAGAACAAAGCCACTGCCGCCCCAATGTTTGGAATGAACGTGAGTAGCGCAGTGAGAATGCCAAGGGTAGCCGCCATCGGAACGCCCAGTACTAGCAAGAGTAGAAACGCGCCCGATCCCGTGGCCAGCATCGAGCCGAACCGTCCTATCAACCATCGCCAAAGCGTGTCCCCTGTCCTGTCGAATACTTCTCTATACCGCTCGCGCTTGGGTACAGGAACTAAGCTCACCAGGCCATCGCGGTATGTCGTTGGGCTGATCGATAGAAATAGGCCCACGAAGAAAATCAGCAAACTATTGACGATTAGCCCAAACGTTGTTTTGAATATTTGGCCGACGGTTGACGCTACTTGCTTGACTGGTTCCGGGATGCTCTCGAGCTGAAGACCCGATTGGTCACTGGAGTTCTGATCCGACGTTCCTTCTTTATTTTTGTTTTCGGCTTGGTCGTCTGTGTTGTTGGAGCGATTCGACCCTTGTCGTTTTTGCTTGATGTCGAGTGCATCCGAAAGAAAAGGTGTGCCTGCGATTGTGGTCCGAAGCGTTGGGTACTCACTGATGAGCGTCCCGAGTTCACTCATGCCCTCGTCGATTCGGTCACTTGCTTCGTCGATCTGGCTGTTGATTTGAACAAAGAAAAATGCGTGGGCTAGGACGATTGCGATCAGCAGGGCGGAGACTACCACGGCTAACGTTCCCCGATATCCGACGGGACTGTATGTGCTAATCCAGCTCGCAAGCTTCGTCAGAAAAACGCCGAACAGGATACCCAGGAACAAAATCATGATGATTTCATTCGCAATGATAAAGACACTGCTCAGAGTCGCGATCAGCAACAATAGTCCTATCGGACGGACTAAATCGACCGGCAGTCGGTCTTCGGAGTGCTTAGTCACGGTTGATTGTCACCATCAATAGTTGAGCAAATTGATCGGCAGTAACGTTATCGATCGGAACGGTGATCGGAACAACTGACGTTTAGTACGCACTCGGCTCAAGTAAGCCAATAGAACAGTGCAAAAGCCATCAGAACAATCGCCAACACAACGGGATAGGTGAGCCCCACGACAGCAAACGGAGCACCTGGAACTTCTTCACCAAGCTTCTTGTCTTCGTCGATGACGGCGTCTTTCAGCGTTTCTATTTGACCTTTGTCACTGCTCATTCTTCTATCTTTCTCTAGAGGCTATATCGGTCGAGACCAGAACGGACAGAACGGACAGAACGCAAACATGATGCCAAAGCGACCAACGCGCATTTTTAGCGTGCATGCGTGATCCAGTACGAAATTGGTTGCGGGAAAAACTGTCAGTATGGTGCAACGGCGACCACTTCATCTTGGGAAGACGAGGATCGAATCATCGGAACCGACATTCGAAGATTGGCATGCGACATGCGTTGAGGGCTCATTAATCTCGCCCACTGACAATTCAAGACTTTGCTTAACAGATTCGAGCAACTACGTATCTCAATGAAAGGCTGTACCATGACCATCACGAGTGTTAACCCTGCGACGAACGAGACGCTCCAAGAATTCGAACCGCTCACGAAGGACGACGTTATCAACGCGATTGGGGTTGGGCGTGATGCCTATCTAGAGTGGCGACAAACCTCGTTCGATCAACGGAATTCCTGCCTATTAAAGTTTGCCGAGCTTCTGAGAAGCGACTCAGACATTTATGCCCGAATGATCACCCGGGACATGGGAAAGCGTATTTCCGAGAGTCAGTATGAAATCAACTATTGTGCTGACATCGCTGAATTCTACGCGAATGGGGCGGAACAGTTCTTAGCTGATCAGCCAATGAACGTAGAAGGTGTCAACGCTTACATCCGGCATGAACCGCTTGGAGTGTTGATGGGTGTCATGCCATGGAACTTTCCATTCTATCAAGTGGTGCGGTTCGCTACTCCTAACATCATGGCTGGTAACACCGTGATGGTGAAACACGCGAGCAACGTTCCACAGTGTGCAGAAGCGATCGAAGAGCTGTTCGCCGACTGCGGATTACCAAACGGCGTCTACCAAAACTTGTTCATACCTTCGGAGTTTGTCGACGCAATTGTTTCAGACTCGCGGGTCCAAGGGGTGTCACTTACCGGTAGCGAAGCTGCCGGTGCAGCCGTTGCCGCCTTAGCCGGAAAGAACCTCAAACGTAGCGTCTTGGAACTAGGCGGAAACGATCCGTTCATTGTTCTCGAGGACGCGGATCTTGACCAAGTGATCGAGCATGCAGTGAAAGGGCGGATGGTTAACGCCGGACAATCCTGTGTGGCATCAAAACGGTTCATCGTGGTCGAAGCGCTCGCCGAAAAGTTCATCAATGGATTTCGATCAGAATTGGAATCGCTGAAAATGGGCGATCCTATGGATGAGGAGACGACGCTGGCACCTTTGTCGACCGAAGATGCCGCGGTAAAGCTGCAGAAGCAGGTCCAATCGACCATCGACGCCGGTGCAACGGTGGTGCTCGGTGGAGATCGCCCCGACCGCAAAGGGGCCTACTTCAATCCGACCATCTTGACGAATGTGACACCCGACATGCCGACGTTTGACCAAGAACTATTTGGACCGGTTGCAACGGTTTATGTTGTCAAAGATGAGGCTGAAGCTATCAAGCTTGCCAATGACTCTTCCTACGGACTCGGTGGCAGCGTGTTCACGAGCGATATCGAACGAGGCCGTCGTGTTGCAGAGCAAGTGGAAACCGGCATGATGTTCATCAACCAGCCCACGAAGTCCCACGCTGAGCTGCCCTTCGGCGGAATCAAGAATTCCGGATACGGACGAGAACTGTCGCACTTGGGGATTCTAGAATTTGTGAACAAGAAGCTGATCCACTTAGGTCCAGCCGAGTAGTTGCGACTAAGGGCGATTAGTCCTTTGGCACGCATACCCATGACTACGCAAACAAAGAACGCGTCGTGATGACAATGAGATTGTCGTCACAACGCGGTAAAGTTTGCTGAGCTAAGAAGCGATTTGATCTATCAGATCGTAAGCATAATGCATTTTGATCGCTTGGCCTTTTGACTAGCGAACAAACGCTAAGCCACCGGTCGTGGCACCATCAAGTTTGAAAGTGAAGCCATTTGCGTTGGCGATCCAGGTTCCAGTCATTTGTTGTTGGTCGTTTGAACGGACGAGCGTCAATTGGTTCCCGGTCAGATCGAAGGTGCCCGCGAAACTGCTCGTCACGCCCGACTTGGTTGCGGTCCAAGAAAATTGGTTGTTCTCTTTCAGATTTAGCTCGACGGATTGATTTCCCGGAAGCGATACCTTCCAAGTTCCCAAATTCTTGTCTGACTTTTCAGACGCCGCCGACGTGAACTCAGGAATGCTCGATGCGGTTTCAACTACTGAGTCAGACGTTTCAGGCGTGGACGTTTGGGACGCCAGTGATGTCAGCATTTGAAGCGCCGATGGTGCAGCCTGTTCTGCTTTTTTCGACGGTGCTGAGGTCGGTGCGGCGACAGTCGTTTGAGTTGGCTGTGCCGAAACGCTTGGCGAGGTCATAGGTTGTGAAGGTTGAGGACCGGTCGACTGAAGGCTTACCGTTTGTGATTGCGAGTTCGTTACGACAACTGGAGTAGGTGACGAGGGCTGGGTGTAGACGGGCTGAGAAACGGCAGGTTGAGAGATGGTAGGTTGAGCATAAACAGGTTGCGAGTAGGTTGGTTGAGAGTATACGGGTTGTGGGTACACAGGTTGCGGTTGAACCGGTGCAACGTGGCGTCGATGAGACGAGAACGACGATCCATAGGATCGGCTGCTGCCGAATCCGATGCTAATTCCGCCACCGATTCCGCCACGGCTTCGGCCACCGCTGCCACCTCGTCCACCGCATGCTGAAGCGGTGACGGCTTGAAGGGTGCTAACGGCGATTACGCCTGCGATCATCATTCGTTTGAAATTCTTGGACATCAGTTGGGTTCCTTCGAAAGAGCGTGTGTTTGGATTGAGTTTGGGTCGCTGGCGAACATTCGCTCGCTAAGAGTCCAAGCGTCGGCAGTTGGGCTCTGTTACAAGCTTTCTTAAAAAAGAAAAAGGGACACGATTCGCTTGGTTTAATCCAAGCGTCTCGTGTCCCTTTCCCGAGCGAACCCCTCGCGTCACACGTCCCTCGGCGGTCGATAATTTTGACCGCTCATGACTATTGAGCCAGCCAGGAAGCCAGGGTTTCGGCTGCCGTTTTCTCGTTCTTTTTGGGTTCAAGTTCCTTGGCCATCGCCGACGAAATGCGGGCCACGTACTCGATCGTTCCTTTGATCGCTTCGTCCGGTGCAGTAGCGTCCAGCTTGGCGACGTAGATCACCAGATGTTCACCCGCATCGTTCTTTTCGATCGCCCAGGCTCCAATCTTGGTCACGGAGCTTTGGCGGAGCAGGCGATTCATCAGGTCAGTGCCTGGGGCATCCTTGCTGACTTGTACGAGTGACCAGATTTTCCGAACGTCCGCACGCTCGAAGTACTCGGTGTCTTTCGCGACGTAAACCGTTTGGATCTTGTCGTCGGCCAGCTTGTGTTCGACTTGATAGTGCCCGGTTGAGCTAACCGTGTGTTCGATGTCAGCATCCTCGAGCAGTTGTTTGCTGGGAATGGGCGCGGGTTTCCAACTGCTGGACATCAAAGATCTAATTTCCGTAATATCGACGCAGAAGCTGATGAGCGACGTTTCAGGGGAAAAGGACTGAGCCAGCGCGACCAGCTTGCCCTCACTGTCCACAATTGGACCACCGCTGTCACCTGGTTGAATGGGGCTTTGCGTTTCGACTGCGCGGAAGTTGTGTTCACCATGGTTGGACTTGAACTTCTTGTCGTACACGGCTCGCACGGAACCAGATGTCGATACCCACATCACGTCACTGTTGCCCGGATTTCCTACCAATTCGATCGACGAACCGGGCTTGATGCTTTTCTCCGCCATCTCGATGGCTTTCACGTCCTTGGGGATTTTGGGCAGTTGAATCAACGCCAAGTCGCGACGGCGATCGACCGCGACCACTTTCCCAGGTTGTGCAAGTTTCAAAACGTTATCGAGGTAGTGTTTGCGTTTTACGTTGGGAATGCCATCTTCGATATCGGCGAAGAAAACCACTACCGTGCGACTATCACCCACGACGTGTGCGTTGGTCAGGACGATTCGCTTCTCCGAATCGACCAAGACGCCGGTACCGGTCGCGGTTTCATTGTCAGCATCGCTGGTAACGATCCAAGCGGTGGATTGGACGACTCGAGCGTAGGTTTCCGCATCACCGCGTGCAGTGATGGCCATGAGGCTCATGAGAGCGATAACGGCGTAACGATTCGCTAGTGCTGTGGCGAGCGGAATGACAGGCATGAGACCTTTAGGATGGATAGCAGACATGATTGGGTACCTTGAACAGTGTGAATGGGGTGGTTCGATGGTTATCCAAGCGAAATTCGCTAGTGGATGTTACGAGCTTGCTTTCGAAAATTGCAGCAAAGTGCCTGGATTGTTCGATGAGTCAACGATTCGCAACTTCATGGAGGTGGCTGTGACAGATTCGATTTGGAATTGCACATCGGCTTTTCCAGGCTCTGAGAGCGTCAATTGCGATGCGTTTCGAATCATGGTTCCCGAAGAAACAGCAGCCTTTGAACCCACTAAGTGGACCATCTTGAAGGTCTTATCGGCCTTGAATTCGATCGCGATCGAAACGCTTGAGGGCAAGCTGGCCGACCACTTTCCGACGAAAGGGGCATAGTCAGACGAACCGCTAGACGTTGATGAAGTTGCAGACGACGTGGAGGTGAGCGTTGAGCTCGATTTTAGCTTGCGCCACGTGTCCGAATGAGCGATCGCCGTGTCCGCTAGGCTCGCCATCTCACTTTTCAGAAACTTGGTAGTAATGTCGCGATTGGTGAACGTGGTACGAAGCTGAAGCATCATGTCCGAACTATCGAGAACAAAGGAAGCGTTCGCGGTTTGATTGCTCGCGGACATCAGGGCGAGCAGCGTCTTGCTGGAATTTGCCATGTCTTTCTCGATTTTTACCAGCGACATTTTGCAAGTGATGCGGTCTTGTTCGACGTCAACGGTCATTGAAACCGGCAGTTTCCATCCTGCACGCTCGACCTTCATCGAAACGGCTTCCTTGTTCGGTTGAGGATTGAAGCCTGCTGATTTCAGTGCGTTGGTTAGTGATGTGGGACCGGTGATCCGGTCAAGGCTCGTCGATCCGTTTGGGGTGGCAACATCCGCCGAAGTCGGTGTCGATTGAGAGAACACGGACTCCATCGCGATCTCAGAGAACAGTGCATCATCAGCTTTCACGGTGCCGGCGAGGGCCTGGCAAGCGAACAACAGAAGGCAAAGAGTTTGGTTTTTCATGGGACTGCTCACGTTAAGGAGGAAGACGAATAGGGGTTCGACTTTTCCTAGCGTGAGCGGCGCCATTGTGTTACCGCTCAAGGCTGATTTCAAAAGATTTCAAACTTTCTCGTAACACATCCGAGCTGTCGTCGCTTGGTCGGTTAGTCAAGTGACGCCCAGCGACGATGAGACACGGCAGACTCACGATCGCTTTCTCAACAAACCCTGCCATGTATCGGAGAAACCTACGATGTTCAAGAACGCCCTTTTCGCAATCGCTCCCATGATGTTGCTCGCCTGCTCGGTTCAAGCTGATGACGATTTGCTTTCGGCAATCGCCAAGATGGACGCCGGCAACGACAAAATCGCACAAGTCGAGTCCACCAACGACCAACTTGGTCAAGCTGACGTTGACGCTCTTCTTGGTGATGATGAAGAGAACAGCAGTGACGCGATTGCAGCCTGCTTCCGACGATTTGGTGGCTACGGTCGCAGTTACGGAAGCTACGGTCATCGCAGTTTCGGCTATCGTTCGTACTCGAGCTGGCACCGCCCTTGCTACACCAGCTACTCAACGTACAGCCACTGCTACACGCCAACGTTCACGTACTACACACCTTCCTACTCTTGCTACACGCCTTGTTACACCAGCTACTGGGGTTGTTACTAGGCAAAGCGACCGCAGCTTTCGCGGCAGATGACTCTCTCTCCATGCCTGGCGACTCTCGATGGGGTTGCCAGGCATTTTTCGTAAACAACCAACTAACTTACTTAAAGGTCTTCTCATGTTTCCTTTCAAAGTCCTTCGTTACGCAGTCGCTGCCTGTGTGACGACCACCATCGCAATCTGCTTCGCCGCGGTGGCTCATAGTCAAACCATTGATACATCGCAGGTACTCATAGGTAGCACTCGTTGCGATCACGTGATTGCTCAAGTGATGCGTCATGGAGTGAATCGCAGTGTCGACCAACCCGCCATGCATCCGATGGTGGGATCAACCCCGTTTGGATTGGCTTCAATTCCATCAGGCGATATCGGAGACTTGCAAATTGTGTCAGTGCACCGTCGACCTGAGATCGTCGAAGGGTGTGGCCCGTGCTTTACCGTAGTTGTAATGAACCAGAGTCAACACAAGGTCGATGGAGTTGACGTGTCTTTAGTGGGATTGCTGGGGGCGATTCACCCGCATGCTCCTAACGCAACCGTTCGAACTTGCGAGATCGCTCCTGGCACTGCCGCCGAAGTAGAGGTCACGCTGCCCATCGGTGCGTTGGCGATGGGTAACAACAATGGCAAGATCATCGGTTTTCAAAAACTGATCGTTGCCATCGACAGTCATGACGAATGGATCGAGATGAACGAGGCAAACAATGTTCAAGCATTGGCAACTTCATCCATTCCAATGCTGGCGGATGCTGTTGATCAGGTCGGGATTTCTAGCTTGCCAACGGAGATTGTCACTAGCGAATCCGCGTCCGCAATGGTTACTCAAGTCGACGTCCCGAAACAAATCGCACCGGAAGCGACGGATGCATCGGAAGCATCGGAAGCACCGGGCTCGACTGATTTGGACGAACTGCGTCGAGCTGTGGAAAAGCTCGGAGCCAACGTTACCGAAGTCGCTAGGACCTCGCCCTAATGGATCGACTCGCTTCGTTTCTCGCCAAGCCCTGCGGTGTTTGCTCGCGAGCGACCGAGGGCTTGGGGACGAAACGACTGGTGATAGGGGAAGGCACTGTGCTGCACCGGACCTATGTGCAGCACCGGTTCTATGTGCTGCACCGAACCTACTCGGGGAAAGCTGAATTTTGGGTCGATAAGACTTGCCCCATTTGTGCCCACGCTTTGACGACTCGATGGTGAATCGAGGTCGCAACGAGCAATCCGAGCATGCCCGCTAGCACGGCCGCTAACATGAACCATCGCGAAGACGAAGGCGTGGAAATCATCAGTGCTCCGCCAACGAGTGGTAAGATCGCCGCGATCAATGTGTAAACTTCGCCTCGATTAGTAAACCGAGTTGCCCTCTCGTCGAAGTCCGAATCCTGCATCGTGTTTCGTAAGCACAGGGGATAGAAGACAAATGTGGCTAACCATGCCATTCCAAAGTATGGGTATGCCATCGCGATGCCTCCGCAAATCAACGACGACAGAAACAACTGCAGCGATGCCATCCAATGAAAGTCGGGATCTAGATAGTGAAACACCAACGGAAACAAAATCCCAGACGAAAACCAAAGCGAACCACCGATGGTCGCGGCGCGATTTCCCAATTCCAGCATGTTCCCTAAGTCTCGGCTATCAACGCGTTGATCTTGGCGAGCGTTTTCGACAGCACGAACCATGCTGCGAGTCATCCAAATAGCGCACACCGTTGCGAAGGGGAAATAGGTGAGGTTGACGATCCAGGAAACGGATCGCAGCACGTGTTCTAACTGAAGTGGCTTCATCACTTCGTTCATGTTGTATTGGTAGTTCAACCCACCAGCAATCGCGTGTGGGATCAATAGTACCAAACACGCCATCACCCAGGGCGATTGACGCGAAAGCCACGCTCGCCAGGACTTCTCTGGCGGATCGAACAGCGTTGCTGCTTGCGGATACAGCGACAAACGCAACCGCCCCGCCATCTCAGCCCCATCGCCGAATCGATCCGAGGGCTCCACCGATAGGACTCGGCGAAGCGTCTTTTCTAGAACACGCTCTGCGGCGGCGTGGGGAGCCAATTCGTCGACAATCGGAGTTGCGAGCGGGCGTTGACGCGAAGCGAGTTGCTCGGCGGCAGCGTCGTTCCAAGAAAGTTGCACGCTGCCGCTTTGGAATGGCCGTTGTCCCTGCCAAAGTTCCCACAACAAAACGCCGAGCGAATACAGATCAGCAGGTTCGCGAATATTGGCTTGATCAGCATGGTTTTTGTCGATGATAGCGCCAATGTGCTCTGGCGACATGTAGGCAAGCGACCCACCAAGCGATGCAGCCTTGCCAGCTTGGTCGGGCGATTCAGAAACACTTACGTTGAAATCCGCGAGCTTAGGTATTGCTTCGGCCGAGAGCAGAACGTTGGCAGGTTTAACGTCTCGGTGAAGGATCTGTTGGGCATGAGCCTCGTGAAGGGCACGGCATACATGGATGCCGACCCATGCGACGACCTGAGGCCAAGGTGAGGTGGCGATCCAGTCACGGGTTGCCGATTGATCGGGAACCACTTGCGCGGCTTCGAGTAGTTGTTCATCAACGGACTGCAAGAGCAACCATCCTCCCCGTGGATTCAAGCCGTCATCGCAGGGGTGCGAGCGGAGGGTCTTGACGACGTCGGCCAGCGTTCCGCCCGGCACGAACTGCATGTACAAAAGATGCAGTGACGACTCGTCGAGCAATCGCTGATCGAATACGCGAACGATGTTAGGGTGATCAAACTGGGCTAAGGATTGAGATTCACCCCCTTTGCCCCTAGAGATTTTCAGCGCAACGAGGCGTCGCATCGAAATTTGCTGAGCTAAATAAACTTGGGCGAACGCTCCCTGGCCAAGCTTCTGCAATATTAGGAAGTCATCGATCTGTTCACCCGCGTCGATCTCGGGCGGTGCACCTTGCGTCTCTACGGACTCGATAGCGTTGATGGACTGCTCCAGCGGAGTCAGTACGGTAGCCAACTGCGGATAACGAAGTTGATACTCCGATGCCTGCGGCGATTCGCCAACATCCCTCCGAAGTTGCATTTCTTCCATCACCAAGTCGATTGGCACATTAGTGGGCGACAATAGATCGGGCGCGACCGCAAGGTAGTCCTCGATGCGACGAATGGTTCCTGCTTCGGCCGACATTGCCATGTCTAGTTTGACTAACTCGACCAACAACATTCGCCGCAAATCGTGGTCGAGGTCTGGCACATACGCCAACAACTCCGCCGGCTCGGAAACACATCCCTGTTCGGCGAGCCTTTGCAAACATTCGCTCAGCCAATCGTCTGCGTCCATCGGTGATGGATCCGAGGAGATCGAAGAGTTCACGGAAGAATCGCTCGAAGGTCGTAATGAACAAAAGATTGGGTATTCTAATAGAGAATCTAATGCCTCAGGGTAACTGTAGATTCACAAGCCTTAGACTCCAAGCATCGTCAAATAGGGAATTCTGTCATGCCATCAATCGATTCAACCAACAATGACGGTGATTCCGAGGACGCAGCGGACCATGAACTTGTCGCTCGGATCAAGCAACACGATGCCGAAGCATTGGGACGCTACATTGAACGTCACCGCAATGAACTAACGGGATTCCTTCGCTCCATTACGACTGCTCGTTTGTTAAGTGCTATCGAACTTGATGATTTGCTTCAGGAAGTTGCTGCGACCGCGATTGCTAGTTTGGACACTGCACCGTTAGAGCAATACGAGCCCAAGCAATGGTTGCAGCAAGTTGCTCGTCGGCGAGTGGTCGATGCCCACCGATTTCACTTTGGCGCGCAACGACGCGATTCACGCCGACAACAATCGTTGCACGCGCCCGCAGGCGGTGGCGACCAGGACATGGGACTCGAACAATTGCTCGCTGCCAGCATGACTTCGCCCAGCGCAGCTTTCAGCCAGGACGTTCGCCTTAGCCGGATGCAACAAGCAATTGCAAGTCTCGGTGATGAACAGCGCGATGTTATCCGTCTACGGTATGTCGATGGACTCGCAACGAAGCAAATCGCCGAACAACTCGGTAAGACTGACGTGGCCATTCGAGTTCTTTTGTCGCGAAGCATGCGACAGCTCGAAAAGTTGCTTGAAGACGTCAAGCCGACACGTTAACGGTCGCGGTGGGCACATCGAAGCGATTCGCCGCTACTTCGCGGGCTGGACCATGACCGGCTTGAGCGGCGTTGGAAGGTTCTTTGGATCCACGACATATTGGGCCTGATGCGATTCCAAACTCGCCAGCAATTCTTCCATCATTCGCTGGAGTTCATCGGGATGCGAATCAGCGAGGTTGCGTTGTTCAAACGGATCCGAGGCAAGATTGAAAAGTTGGTACCGAACATTGTCAGAGTCCTCGCCAGGAAAATCGTGATGAACGACTTTCCAGTCGCCGTTGCGATAGCTTGTAAAGTAATTCGTGCGATGCTCATGGGGAAAGTGCATCAAGAACTCAGTCGAATGAGAATCATCCGGTTTACCGGTAAGCAGTGTAGCGAGCGAACTTCCGTCCATTTGGAGACTTGAAGGAGGGGCGACCTTCGCGACTTCTGCAATCGTCGGTAACAAGTCGCAAACGTTCGCCATCTGAGTTTGGATGCCACCGACAAGGATAGGAAGTTCTTGCTGTGTAAGATTCTCTGGATTGGGTGTGACCCATGCAGCGATGAATGGCACTCGCATCCCGCCTTCGTAGTGCGAGCCTTTCTTGCCACGCAGCGGTTCAGCACATGCGACCGTGTGCTCGTGTCCAATCGGAGCATCGGTTCCGTTATCACCCAAGAACAACAAGAGTGTGTTCTCGCCCACGCCAAGCGAGCGAACATGGGTTACTAAATCACCAAGCGACTTGTCCATACCTTCAATCAGTGTGGCAAAGTTTTGAACACGCTTCGGTCGTCCTGAGTCCGCATAATGGCTCGCAAAACGTGGATCGGACTGAAAAGGAGCATGGACAGCATAGTGAGCTAGATAAAGGAAAAACGGTTGACCCGCCGCGACGGAATGGTCTATCTGCAGTTCTGCTTCAAGGGTTAGAGCTTCGGACAAATGCGTATCCGTTCCGTGATACTTGTCTAAATGCGGCACCGCTCGGTCTTTGCCTCTTATACGCCCGTTCCCATAGTTTTGCTGACCCGAGTAAGAGCCTGGTGCCCCAATTTCACGACCGGCGATGTTGACCTCAAACCCAAGATTCAAAGGATCAGCGCCTTCGGTACCATGAGGTCCAAAATGTCCTTTGCCGACGTGAATGGTGCGGTAGCCAGCGGACTGCAGCAAGCGAGGTAGTGTGACGCTATCCTTTTGCAGCCCTTTCCAGTTCCAATCAGGTGGACCGAACTCGCCGCGATTGTTTGCCTCGCTCATGATCCACTGAGTGGTGTGATGTCTGGCAGCGTTCTGGCCGGTGAGCAGTGAGATTCGCGTCGGCGAACATACGCTCATCGCATAAAAATTGCTAAACCGAATACCGCTTGCCGCCAATTTTTCCATGTTCGCTGTGCGATAGAAATCATTCAATGGATAACGTTTGGGCCGGCCCCGATCATCGGTCAGGAACGGTAGCGAGGTATCCATGACACCCATGTCATCGACTAAGAACACGATAATGTTGGGGCGTTTGCATTGATCGGCATAGGAGGTTGCATCGCTGATTAACGCTCCGGTAACCACCAGCGCAAGCAGGCATAGTCGCGATGGGAGTGCGTTAGAGTTCATTGCAAGCACTGGTCTGTCTATCTGATGGGTAAAGGGATCGTTTGCAATGTTTGTTGCGACATCATGGAATGGTCGACAAACGGGGTGCCGAATGACCTTGCTCGCGGATTTGCGTGAGCAAACGTTGGAGTTCAGTGACCTTCTCTGGATGCTGGTCCGCCAAGTTGAAGCGTTGCCCGATATCACTCTTCAAGTCATATAGTTCGACGGTACCTTCATCGTCTTCGCCGTAGCCATGACGCTGCTCCCATTGTTGGTTTCGTCCTGACAGGTAGCCGTTCTTCGCATCCACCAGCAACCAGTCGCCGTGTCGGATGGCGTACTGGTTTTTTCGCGTGTTGTGAACATGTGTTTGTCGAACTGACGCTTGCTCATCTTTTAACAGTGGTATCAGGCTATGGGAGTCCTCAGCAGCGTCATGGGGCAGTTCAAAGTCCAATGCGTCGGCAAAGGTCGCCATCAAATCAATCTGGCTGACCAACGCATCGCAGACTCGTCCCGATCGAGTCACACCCGGCCACTTAACGATGAAGGGGACATGATGCCCACCTTCGTAGATGTCGCGTTTGAGTCCGCGAAATGGTTGTGATGACCAGTGATCAAAAGCTTCATCTCGCGCGTATGCGTATCGTTCTGGACCATTGTCTGAAGTGAAAACAACGATTGTGTTTTCGGCTTGTCCACTGGACTCCAAGGCACGCAGCAATCGACCGCACGCATCGTCGGTTTCGACAACAAAGTCACCATAGGGACCCGCCTTGGACTTCCCGTCGAATTCGTCGTTGGGGACGATGGGCGCGTGCGGCGAAGGGAACGCGAAGTAAAGGAAAAACGGTCTTTCTTGTTTCGCTTGTGAGTTGATGAAATCAATCGCGTGATCTGTTGTCGTGGGGATGTTTTGATAGGGATCCCAGTCGGACAACATGGGGCCGGGGCGGCATTCCCACGATCCTTCTTTGTTAGCCCGCCACTTGGTAGTATCCAACATTGCGTCAGGAGCCCGTACCACTCGGTCGTCTTTGATCCAGCAATAGGGTGGGAAATTGATAACGGTATCACCAAAGTAGTGATCGAAGCCGTGTGCGAGCGGACCATCGGGAATGGGTAAAGTCCAATCAAAGTCATCTGGTTGCACTCCCTTATCGTTCACGACACCCTCGCTATTCGGCTTGCGAATGGCGTTCCAATCCCAGCCAAGGTGCCACTTGCCAATCGCCGCCGTGTGATAGCCTTTGGCCTGCAACATCTCTGGCATCGTCAAGCGTTCATGTTCAAACAAGGACCGTCCAAAAGACTGCACGATACCGTGGAAGTCACGCCAATGATGCCGACCTGTTAAGAGTGCGAATCGGCTAGGCGAACAAATCCCCGAAGACGAATGTCCGTCTGTGAAACGAATTCCTTGCGAAGCTAGGCGATCCAAATTGGGTGTCGGTATCTTCCCGTGATCGTTGTAGCAACTCAGGTCCCCAAAACCGAGGTCGTCGGCGTAGAGGATCAAAATGTTGGGCCGCGTACCAGATGTCGGGACCTCTTCTGCGACCGCATGTTGGCAATCAAACCCCAAGATGACGGCAATCACTGCAATGATTAGATTGACGGTCGTGCTGTTTTGGTAATCGGATTCCGGCATCTCAGTTTTCATTTTCCGTATTGGATTATCACTGCGGACGCAGCGGGCAGTTTATCGACAAGTGCTTGGACGCAAGTCTAAGTTAATCGATAGAGAGATCGCGAACGTAGTTCTCGCTGGAAAGTGCGGTACGTCAGCGGGAACTTCATCGCGGTCCAGACGCTCGAACTACCGGGCGTAGATAGAGATTGCGGTAGCGTACCGCAGTATGGTCACCCTGAAGGTAGATAGGACCGGGAGCCTCGTCGTCGGCACTCAGTGCCCCGTTAGTAGCACCAACGATGGGTTGATTGTCGATCACTTTTGTGCCATTGAGAATGACCGTTACATGACGGTCCACTAATGTGATGTCATAGGACTGCCATTGCCCGCCGAGTTTGCCCGCATTGGTTGACGGAGCCATGCGACTAAAGATGGCACCTACACCTTGGATGCCCTGCATTGGACTATCTCGGTCAACCACTTGGGCTTCATAGCGACCTCGCAAGTAGACGCCACTGTTGCCGCCCTTGGGTACGTTGAACTCGAGTATGAGGTTGAAGTCGTCAAACTCGCGGTCGGTGCGCAAGTTTCCGTATTGCGAGAACGGATCAAAGCTAAGCTTAGGAGTTGTGTTCACCAACTCACCATCTTCTGCTTTCCAACCACTCATTTGGCTTGGGTTCGTCAGTCGCCAACCGGTTAAGTCGCGACCATTGAAAAGCTCAATCGTTTCTCCGTACTGCACTTGATCAAGATTCGGACGCGGAGGTAGTGGCCGCAATCGCTTGCCATGAAAACGCTGTTCTTCAATGTCACCAGCCGAATTTGGCCATTGCATGTCAACCGTGATGCGATCACCGTCGATGGTAGCGATGTGCTTCACGTTCACCTTTGGACCCGTTGGTGGACCGCCTGCGTATTCGGGCGCGCCGACGGAGATCTTTCGGTAGAACGTAAGGGTGTTTCCATCGTAGCGAACGTTGTCAGTCGCTCGGCCCATTCCCACGGTCCACAATTCAGCCTTCAATGCTCCTTCATGTTGACCGATGGTCATCCAACCCGCAGCGCCATTTGGCAGTACGAGGCTCCAATTCCCCAACGCGACGTTAGTGTTGACTGTGGGAGATTCCTGGGCCTTTGCCGAATAGGACATTCCCGAGAATAGCGTGAGCGCGAATATGAACGCTGTCTTGAGCTTGTGAATCATCGTTCCGTTGCCGTTTGTGATCAATCGCCATGATCGAAGTAGGGAGTTGGAAGTACGTCGCTTGAAAACCTTTTAGAGCATTCAGGTTAACTAGTACTTGCCGTTGGTATGGAACATTTCCTGCTTCGATGGACGGGGCCGAACGCGGACATTGTGATCTGGTTCCCCCGTGACTCGGTCAAACTCATCGGGAGTTCGTTTAGTCGGTATGTAATCGTCTGTCTTGAGTGTCCATTGATCGAGAGCTCTGGTAAGACGCTGCTTCACCGATTGATAAGCGGGGTCGTCGATTCGATTGCTCAGTTCGCCAGGGTCCCGTTGCAGATCGAACAGTTCCCAGTGAGGACGAGGTGAGCGGAAGCAGGATTGTTGTGCTTCGGTTAGTTCTTCCGATTGATTCAATCGCAGCATGTCTTGCCAAGATAAACCTCGACCCGCATCAGCCGATGGCGTCGCAGGCAGATCGACGTAGTCGTTGCGTATAAGTTTGAATCGTTGGTCAACAATGCATCTTGCGTGATCTTCGTAGTCGTGCCAATGATCTTCGGCAAAAGCAAATTCGCGGGTGCTCACCAATGGATTCGTCAACACATCGGCGAAACTTTGACCATCACTTTTTAAGTCGCTTTGGTCGCCGCCCGCGAGAGCTAGGAACGTTGGGGCAATGTCGACGGCACTAACAAGCGAGTTAGTTACCACGCCCGCAGTGACCTTCCGAGGCCACCGGACGATCCAAGGCGTGCGGATACCTCCGTCGTATAACGTCGTTTTGTCACGAGGGAAGGGACGCCCATTGTCGCTTATGAACAAGACGACTGTGTTCTCGGCAACGCCTTGCGAGTCCAATTTGTTCATCACCTTGCCGACGTATTGGTCCAGTCGTCCGATTTCGTCGTAGTACAGTCGCAAGTCCTCACGCACATCTGGCGTGTCGGGCAAGTGTGCTGGGACAATCACGTCCTCACTGCGGTGTGGCGGATCAAGTGACCCGTCGGTGTATTCACGGTGCGGATCGAGCGATGCCAACCACATGAAGAATGGCTTTGATTTGTCGCGTTCATCGAGCGCTCTTTCCCAATCCTCACAACCACTGGGTTGCTGTGCAATCATCTTGGGCGGCTCGCCGTCTTTACCAGACGGAAGTACGAAACCGGCGGTCGACGCTTCGTAGACCTTGTCAAAGTGATCGCGGATATGATCACCCATGTGCCACTTGCCGGCCGCAGCAGTGTAATAACCCATCGACTTGAGTTGACGCGCAACGGTATGACTACCCGCCGGTATCGGCCAATGCAATTGTTCGGCACCAGTGTTATGAGGGTACTTGCCCGTGATGATGCTGGCTCTCGATGGGCTGCATGAATTGGTGGTCAGGTACGCGTGCTGAAAACGCAGGCCTTCGCTGGCAAGTTGATCTATGTTGGGGGTTCGAATTGCTGGGTGCCCATAAGCTCCACAATCATCCCAGTTCATATCGTCAGCGATGATGAGCACCAGGTTCGGCTGTTCAGGTTGGGTTGGACTTAGATTGTCAGCCGCAATAGGTTCGCCGAAGGCGTCCACCAGAGGCGGTTCGACCACGCCGTCCATCGCGACTTCAATCGAGTGTTTCAATTTCGCGATTGCAGTTCGATCCTGTCCACTAGCCGTCACAAGATCAACGGGAACTTCTTCGAGTGGGCGGTCCGTGAACTTGAACAGCCGTCCGTCGCGAAAGTATTTGTAGTCATGGTCCAACGCAAACACACTTCGTGTGAATTGAGTTTTGTCATGGCCGGGGCGAGGATCGTACCAACAAAAAACTGATTCTCGTTTCCTGCCCGATCGACCAAATAGCTCGGGAGCAAAGCTGATCCCATCGCATGTCACTGATCTCGGCAGTTCGCCGCCAGCAAGTTCCAGTAGCGTGGGAAGAAAATCAGATGGATCGACGAGCGAGTCACTGGTGGCAGGCGGGATGTGGTCCGGCCACGAAACGATCAATGGAACGTGAATTCCTGTCTGCTTGGGTAGGCCCTTCCCACCCTGGATCGTGCGACCGTCCGCCAGTTGCGAGGACACGTCTAAATGAGTCCCGTTATCACCGTAGAACATCACGATCGTATTGTCGCGCAGTCCCTTCGCTTCAAGGTTGCTGATCAGATTTCCCACGGCGGTATCCATGTACTCGATCATGTCGCTTGCATAGTCGAGCGATTCGATGACGGGCTCTTCGGGATCCCAGTCGTCGCTGTTGGGTGTGGGAACGAACGGCCAATGAGGCAGCGCCATGGGATAGTAAACGAAGGCGGGCTGATCGCGATGACGGTCCAGAAAGTCCGTCGTCTTATCCACCCAAATGTCTTCGCCGAACTTGCCGGTATAAGTCTTCAATGTTCCTTGCTCGCTCGCTTTTCCTTCCAACATGCTTGGGTTAGCGTACCGAGAGCCCTTATCCTCGGTGTTTAGAGCATGGTAGAGCGCGTACTCATCAAAGCCCGCGTCTTTAGGATGCATTCCCGTACCACGACGCCGGGTCGCGCCGGGGTAGTCCGGCGGATCGTAGGATTGTAATTGCCACTTGCCAAAGATCGCTGTCGCATAGCCCGCGTTCTGCATGTGATGGCCAAATGTTCGCTCGTTAGGATCGAGAATGCCGAACGATTTCCAATTGCGATGGTTGTACTTTCCGGTCATCAATTGCACGCGAGTGGGCGTACAGAGCGGTGTGGCGTACGCATGCGTGAACCGCACGCCGCCTTGGGCAAGTTTGTCGAGTACCGGTGTTTGGTAGGACACACCCCCATAGCAGCCAAGGCCTTCGATACCGATATCGTCGGCCAAGATCAGCACGATATTGGGGCGGTCATCAGCGAGAGCGGTCGAGAGGTTGGCGATGAATGCGATGCACACGATCGCCAGTTGAAAATAGGTAGGTCTAATCACTCGGAAATCCTTGCCAGAAAAACGCACTTGAAGAAGGCGTTTACATTGATTGAGGTAGATAAGCGGCAGTGTGATGGTGCGGGCATGCTGCAGAAGCGATTGCTACGGTGCAGCTTGCAGAGTCGTAACTCATCATTACTTCTTCGCTTTTGACTTAGCCTTGAATTTAGGTTTCTTCTTCGTCACGTGAACCAAGTTTGGACGTCGCATGGGATCATCGACGCTTCGGAAGACCCACGGTTCCCAAGTTGCTTTCGCTTCTTGCCACTGTTCCAACGTGCGTGTTGGATACCACGCCGGCCAGCCGTGTTTGTGAAAGTCGAAGTTCTTCTCGTTAGCATTGACCCAATCGTCGACAAGCCCTTCAGGACGCTCGCTCGGGTAAACGCCTTCCGCTCGAAACTGGGCACTGACACCCTGGTCGTCGATCACATTCATCCGCCAATCTTCTAAAGCGGCAAGCATCTCGGTTCGGACATCAGCATAGTTCGGATCATCCGCGACGTTGTTGATCTCGTGTGGATCTCTAGTCAGATCAAACAATTCGATCTCAGGCTTTGTCGGAGCGAAGAATGCGGATTGAGCTGGTGTCAATGCACCCTGCATGTGCAATGCATTCATTTCAGCCAACGCGGGATACGCACCTTCCTTGTAATGATTGTACTGACACCACGGACGCTCGGGCATCAAGTTTAGTATCAGCTTGTGGTCTTTCGAACGGATGGCCCGCATCGCATCATGAGTTTCATCCATTTTGTCGCGAGCAGCGAATACGTATTTTCGTTGGTCCAGCGTTTTGTCAAACAGACTTTGCCCATGCAGCGGCACAGCGGATTTCGCGTCTGCGACGTCAAGGATGGTCGCACAAATGTCGATCGACATTACAAGTTCATCACTGACCTGACCCGCAGCAACCTCGCCAGGCCATCGGACGATCATGGGGACGCGAATACCGCCATCGTACAAAAACTGCTTTCCGCGAATATGGCATCGCCCGTGGTCGCCGATGAAGAATACGAGGGTGTTCCCCGAAAGGCCTTCGTCTTCGAGCCGTTTAAGGATGGTGCCCACTTCACGATCGACCAACTGCATTTGTTCCAGTCCATTAGCCCAATCGCGGCGGATCAATGGTGTGTCGGCGTAGTAGGGTGGTAGCTCAATATCTGCCGCATCGATGGGGCGTTGTGGGTCACGTTTCCAACTGCGATGGGTGCCACTGAATGTGATGCGTGCAAAGAATGGTTGATCCGGCCGACGTTGGTTCCAATCGGTGCCCTCGAATAGTTCGTCCTTTTGGTCGGGCAAGAAATTGCAGTCCGTTTTGTTGCTCATCAATGCCGTGAAGTAGCCCGCCTCCTTCAGCAAATGAGGGATTGGCTTGATGCCATGTGGCAAAGGCTGCTTGTGGTTTTCACGATGTTGGTTTGCACGAATGTAGTTCTGGTGAAAACCAGTCATCATCGCCGATCGCGATGTCGAACATACCGGCGACGTCGTGAATGCTCGTTCGTAGCGAATGCCTTCGGAAGCAAGTTGGTCGACGTAGGGTGTCTCGATACCTTTGGTGCCATAGCAGGATAGGTCCGGCGACCAGTCTTCGATCGTAATCCACAAAATGTTCGGTTTCGCGGTCGCGTCTTTCGTCACGAAAATGGTGCTCACGATCGCCAGTATCAAAAGAGATGCAAGTCGATGATTCGAGTTGGTCATAGGTGGTCGTTGTTAGAAGCTAGGGGCGTCGGGTGTAAGGATGGGTGTGCCGTTCGGTGCTCGCAGTCCGATCAAAGGATCCATCGGCGAGTAGCTCGAACTATCGTAGTCATTGCGTTGGTAGCTTGCATTTGCATCGGCGGGAAACTTCGAAATGCCGTTGGATCACGCGTCCAAATCACTTTTCTTCCCGGCGGAAGGCAACGTTGTCAGCACGATTGCAGACAATGGCATGTGAGCAAACAAGCGTCTGAGCAAGGTAACGAGATAGATCGCCAACGAGATTGTCTCGTTCGAGTGGATTGAAGGTAGGAAATGGTATCGAGCCAAATCCGCTACATTCAAGTCAAGCATTCACGCAAATGCGCACGTCGTATCAATCGACGATTCTACTCGAATTAACGAGTAAGGGATTGCATGGCGAGTTCTGCGGCGGCTCGATTGGGAAAGCGTTTAATACTCACTTTTCCGAACGAAGAACGCTGGATTTCTTTCACCGATTCGGGCGAGCTGGTCATGATGACTCGACCACCGGTGATCACCAAATAATGGGTTTGATTTGCGACAGGATCAACATAGTTAAGGCTCAGTAAATGCTTTTTCAGTTCTTGTTCGAGTTCCGAGTACTGGTCGCCAAAGTGCTTTGAAAAAACATCGTCGGAATCAACGACCCCGGTCGTAGCTAAGTCAGTTCCATCGAGCGGCTTGAGTTCGCTGCATTGAGCGATGCATGCGAACAGCTCTTTTTGATGTCGACGAGAGAGCATGTGGACTAAGCCCCAAGAGTACGCGTAGTCAAGCGAACTTAGCTCGTTAGCGTTCGTAAGATCTCGGACAACTCTGCCACTTCCAAAAGAACGATCGGACTCCCAACTTTTCGAGATTTCGAACATCCGCAATTCATTGGGTGATCCCAAACCGCTCCACTTAACACCCTTGGCCACAGAAGTAGGAGCATAGAATTCCGCCAGACCCTCGCTGAGCCACATTGGCCACTTCGAAAGCCGTTGTTGAACGCCGATGTTATGAAGGATCTGATGAGCCCCTTCGTGGGCGATCGTTGAGATTGCGTTCTTGACTGCGATCTCGGGAGCATGCTGCGAGAGTGCAGATCGTTCGTAGAACATCACTGCGTTGCTGATCCCGTCGTAGTAGGCCACGACACCGCGGGGCATTCGGCGATACTCTTGGAACTGATCTTCCGTCGCGAAAGCGATCACGACAAGCGGCAATTCCGGTTCGTGCACATCCACCTTTGATCGTTTGAAGTACTTCTGAACTGCCGGGTACATCGACTCGAGAATGGTTCGCGAGGATCGCACGAACAGTTCGCTGGTGTTGTAAACATACAGAAAACGCCTGCTGCGGATGGTTTTGAAACCGGCCAATCGAGGATCTTGCAACAGTCGCTCTTCGATCGCATCCATGTCTAAGGGAACAAAGTTGTCTTCCGTAGGCGTAGCTTCTGTATTGCTGAACACCTTCAACATGCCGTCGGGCAACATCACAATGTTGGAATCACCCACACGAACGTGCAGTTTGCCGACAACCGAGTTTCCATCTTGATCACGAACCTTTAGACGTTCGCCCTGCGAATGTTTGATATCGCCTCGCGGCAGCATCAATCCACCCGAATCAAGATCATTTTGCGAAAGCGGCGAGGCAAAAACAGGTGACGAGCCGGGACGTTGAATAGCGCCCTCTTGGCCTAGTGCGGTGGCAGCCTCCTGCATGGCTCGATTCATTTCCTCGCGATCCTTCTGCATGCGTTCGTTCATCTCTCGCATTTGATCTCGCGAGCGGCGAACCTGTTCTTCCATGCGCTCAAGCGCTCGCGAGATTTGGGCCTGACCAAGCATCGGTGTCAGGAGTAAACACAGCACGGCAATGGGCAGACGCTGCATGAGAACGCTCTGGGAAATTGGGGGTCGATCTAAGGCGTTTCGATTTCGTAAACATCGCGCCAACTGAGGCAGCCACGGCTGCCGGCCTGAAAGTCGCGGCAAACACTCGGTCGATGATGATGATGCTTGCACAAACGCGTTTCTTGATTGTACCAAACGCACGGACCATCGATGTCGGATTCGGGGGGCTGGTACTGATCGATGTAGGCCAGCAGTTCTGCCCTCAGCGGTTCCGGCATCTCTCGCCAAGCAGGTTCGGGCGTGGCGTGTTCCCTTGGTTCGCCAGCTTCAAATGGTGGCCCGCCGACATACGGTGGGTAGCCCATGTGTAGGCAGCAGACGCCGCAATCACTGCAGTCGTTTACCGTCACTTTACGTTTTTGGCTCATTCGGTCGGCTCGTTCCGTCAATTCACACGCGAGGAATTACGAATTCGATCTCACGTTACTCCACCGAATGCGAGCGGCGTCGAGCAAGACTGCCACGATAATAACAGCTCCGGTGATAATTTGCTTGTTCGCATCGGAGACGCCAATTTGAGCCAGCCCGGTCTGCAAGACTGCGATGATTAGCACGCCAATGAACGAACTGATCACGCTACCACGTCCGCCCATCAAACTGGTTCCTCCGATCACACACGCGGCAATCGCGGAAAGTTCGATGCCAATGGCCGCGTTGGGGTCCGCGCTGGCAAGTCGTGATGTTTGGGCTAAACCGGCTAAGCCACACATGATTCCGCTAATTACGAAAACAGCAATCGAGTAGGGTTGAGAGCGAATGCCAGACATCCGCACCGCCTCTTCATTCGTTCCGATCGCGATTAAATAGCGGCCAAAGACGGTTTGCGTTAAGACAAACTGGCCGATCACGACACAAGCTAGCGCCGTCAGAAACGCAGCGGACAATGAAATGCCGGGCAAGGGTTCACCGAATGATTCGATGCGAGACCCAATGTATAGCGTTTGCGAATCGGTGATCCATTTTGTCCCGCCTCGCGCCATTTCGAGCATCCCTAGCGTGACGATGAACGAAGGAATTCCAAACTTGATCGAGATGCCGCCACTGATCAATCCGCACAACGCTCCCGTGCCCATGCACGCCAGAATCGCGATCGGTAGTGGCCAGTTCCAGCGGACCATCAATACACCCAAGACAGCCGAGCAGAGTGCCAAGACCGAACCGACCGACAAATCGATGCCACCGATGATCAAAACCAGCGTCATGCCGACGGCCAGAAACGTCAAGTCTGGGATTTGGTTCGCGATGGTGATGAGCGTGGCAGTGCGGAAGAAGTTCTCGCTGTTGACCGAGAAGAATGCGACCAGCAACATCAGTACTGCGACTAAACCTGCGTACTCAAGAAAAGATCGTTTCAGGAATTGTCGGTTCACGAGCTTGACTTCACTATATCGCTAGAGGTTGTGGCATTGGAGTATCCCGCAAAGGAGGCTCGCATGATGGCATCTTGATCAAAGGCTTGTGGAAACTTCAAGTTCCGTTCGAAGGTCGCCACGATTCGTCCGGCCGACATCACCGCAATGCGATGGCAATTATCCATCAGTTCATCAAGGTCACTGCTAACGATGACAACACCTTTCCCCCGGTGAGAAAGCGTCCGCAGCAGTTCGTAGATGCGATGACGCGCTGAAACGTCTATTCCCCGAGTTGGTTCGTCAAAGAGGACAACCTCGCTATCGCGAAGCAGCCACTTCGATACCGCTACCTTCTGTTGGTTGCCGCCACTGAGTGTGCCGACGGCCTGTTCCATGTTGTTGCATCGAGTATCCAAACTATCGATCATCTGCATTGTCGATTCGCGTTCCGCACGACCTTGGATGACGTTCCATTGGGAATAGTCTCGACTCAATGAGGCAAGTGTTGAATTGACTCGGATTGATTGCGAAAGCAGCAGGCCATTTTGTTTTCGATCCTCGGTTATCATCGCCAAGCCAGCGCTCACGGCATCGGCTGGGTGGCGGAAACGTTGAGCCTTGCCCGTTTGACCTACTTGAACCGTTCCCGAATCGGCGACGTCGGCGCCAAAGATTGCCCGCAGCAGTTCGGTGCGTCCAGAGCCGACCAGCCCAGCAATTCCAAAACGCTCGCCCCCGTGAACGTCAAAGCTGATGTCTTGCACCCATCGAGCAGATAGGTTGCGAACGCTCAATGCAACGTTGCTCGTGCGAGATTCGCTTGACCCATCGTCGATGGCATGTTGGTTGTCATGCGAATCACCACTCATCAATTCCACCATTCGATCCGTCGAAACGTCCTGCGTGTCATGAGTGCTAATCAGCTTCCCATCACGCAACACGGTGACGCGGTCCGTGATATGGGCAACTTCATCAAGCCGATGGCTGATGTAAATCATGGCAACGTTTTTACTTCGCAGTTGTTCGAGTTGCTCGAACAATCGCTGTGTCTCGCCCGCGCTAAGTGCAGCGGTCGGTTCATCAAGGATTAGAAGCTGACATTTACGATCCAAGGCAGATGCGATCTCGATCATCTGTTGACGTCCGACGCCCAGTTTGCCAACGAGCATGTCAGGGTCGATGTCGTCGAGTCCAAATCGTTCTAGAACACGTCGAGCATCGGTCCGCAACTTTCGTGACCGCACGATCCCGGCGGTGGAAGGTAATCGTGTTAGGAATATGTTTTGCGCAACTGAGAGTGTGGGGATGAGGTTGAGTTCCTGCTGGATAATTTCAACGCCCCGTTGTTCGGCGTTTTGTTTGCCAGTTGGATGGTAATCTTCCCCGCTTAGCATCATCGTTCCATCGGAAGGACTGATCAGTCCAGCAATGATTTTGCAAAGCGTACTCTTTCCCGCTCCGTTAGCGCCGAGTAGTCCGTGGATCTCGCCCGCTTGAACGTCGAGATTGACTTGGTCAAGAACGGTGACGGGGCCATAACGTTTAGTCAGCCCGTTCGTTTGCAGCAGCGTCATACTCAAGGTCGCTTAAAGATTGTCGGCGGTGACTAGGTCGACGGGAGTTTCGACATCTTCGACTGCTACATCGGGTTGCGAAAGAATTCCTAGCGCCGCTTCGATTCCAAAGATCGCTAATTGGTCACCATGTTGATCCGCGGTTGCGAGGATCTTGTGCTCGCGAATGGCTTGCTGGACGGCGGCGATGTTATCAAAACCCACAACCTGCACTTCGCCGGTTCGTCCGGCACCCTTAATGGCGGCCATCGCACCAAGAGCCATTGAATCGTTTGCGGCCAAGATCGCTTTGGCTTCGGGGTGCTCGCTCAACAATGAGGACGCAATGGTGTTCGCCTTGCTCATTTCCCATTCGGCTGTTTGGCTACCGACAATGGTGATTCCGGCCTTCTTCATGGCGGCTTCGAAGCCTTCGCGTCGCTGTTGCGCATTGAACGACGTGCGTATTCCTTCCAGCAGAACCACTGAATCGCCGGGGGATAATTTCGATGCTAAGAAATCGCCGACTTTCTCGGCACCCGATTTGTTGTCGGGGCCGACGAAAGGAATTTCGACATTCTCGGTGGCCAAAATTTCAGCATCGAGCCGATTGTCAATGTTGACGACGACGACGCCAGTCTTCTTGGCTCGCCGCAACGCTGGTACAAGAGCCTTCGAGTCTGCTGGAGCAATCACGATCGCGTCAATGTCGGCGGCGACCATTTCTTCGATCAAAGAAACTTGTCTTGCAAGATCTCGCTCGTCTTTAATGCCGTTGACCAACAGGTCGTAATCATCGGAATGCGTCGCTTGATGTGCTTTTGCACCGTCGGCCATCGTCGAAAAGAACTCGTTGGCTAGCGACTTCATGATCAACGCGATTTTGGGTTTCGATGTCGCTGGGTTTCCATTGGCTTCGTCGCTGCGTGTGCTATCCAGTCCAGCGGTTGGTCCTTCGTCAGGGGACGGATTTGACTTTCCGCAACCGATGACGGGGACGAACAGGGTCAGTGCAATTCCAAACGTCAATGCGAGTTTCATGGGTGGTGTTGCCTAGTCAGTGCGTAAGTCTTGATTCAGTGTCAATTGCGTTGAGATATTAGCGGCGAGTGTACGTTGCGACTAGGGAAGCCAATCCCACATCACTTTGCCAAGTGTTTGACGCAGTGATGCGGTGACTTGTTTGCTGGTTCACCAACGCAAAGCGAACTCAACGCGCAATGTTCTATTCACTCGCCGTCTTGTTCTTCTTTTGCTTCCCTTTTCCTTTACCCGGCTTGTTCAAGAATTTGGTTAGCTGCTCGGGAAGCTTGGTTTTCTGTTCGTCGCTGAGCAATGCGATCGCGGAAGTGCGGAACTGTCTTTCTTTTGCCATCGATTGGTTGAACGCTTTGGCTTGGTCTTCGGTCAAGCCGGCCGCTTCGTTGACGGCAGCCATTCGCTCCTTTCCTTTTAGTTCTGAGTCCTTCATCGACTTCATCGCTGCACGTCGCTTTTTTAGCAACTCGCTCGTTAGGGACGCATCTTCCTTCAGGGTCTTGGTTTGAGCATCAAGCTCTTCCCCCATCGCGGTGATCTTTTCGGTTTGAGTGTCGTCGAGTCCGACGGGTTCGAGCAACGCGAGAAGACTCTTCGCAACATTCGATTTCTGTTGACGTTTAAGCTGCTTACCGGGTTTTTCAGCAATTGCTGATGCGGATGAAAAGAACGCTGCCGTGAAGATGAGTGCTCGGCAAAGATTGTTCATGGTCGTACCATCGAAGAAGGAATTAGGAAGCAAACCGGGAAGCCGTTCCCCGCTACAAGCAGTTCATCGTAGCTTCGCGGTGACAGGCAATGTTGTGCGGTTAACCACTATTCGGGCAGGAGATGGTAGTGAAATTTTGCATTCCCTGCGGTCGTGATGTCGTTTAACCGCCGTCTCGGACCTGCTAGCCTCGTCAGTGCGAACCATCCGCGTCAGTTATAGTGACTCAGGCGTTTCTACGTCGTTAGTCCTAACACGTCCTATCTTGAGTCATTCGATGAACCTTGCGTCCCGATGTTTTCGCTCCTCTTCGTCGATGTCATTCTGGTTGTGTGCAGTCATAGGGATGTTGGTGGGGTGTCTCGTCACGAGCGAACGCTTAATGGCGGACACCGACAAGCGACCGAACATAGTGATCATCGTTGCTGATGATATGGGGTTTTCGGATCTCGGATGCTATGGCAGTTCCATTGAAACGCCCAACTTGGATCGCTTAGCTGCGAACGGATTACGCATGGTTGATTTCCACAACAATGCGAAATGCAGCGAAACTCGTGCGTCAATCATGACGGGACTTTGGCATCAGCAGTCCAAGAACCTTGCGATTGCAGGACCGGTCACGATGGCCGAAGTACTAAGTGACTCGGGATACACGACACTGATGAGCGGCAAGTGGCACCTTAAAGGAACGCCTCGCGAGCGAGGGTTCGATCGTTACTTTGGGTTTCTCTCAGGCGCCATCAACTTCTTTACCGGCCTCGATTGGCAATCAGGTGAGAATTTCATGCGACTTGACGACGAAGTGTTCGAGCCGAGCAGTGATTTCTATTCGACCGATGTCTTCACTGACTACGCGATTGAGTTTCTTGAACAAGCTCGGCAGAACGACCAACCTTACTTTTTGTATCTCGCCCACAACGCACCTCACTTTCCTTTGCACGCGTTGCCCGAGGATATCGCCAAGTACCGAGGCAAGTTCGACGATGGTTGGGATGTAATTCGTGAGCGACGTTATCAAAAGATGCTGAAGTTGGGGATCATTGACGAACGTTGGCGGATGTCACCGCGAGACTCTCGCATCGAACCGTGGGATGAAGTGAATGACTCTCATAAGAAGTTCTTGTTGCCAATGGTCGAAGTCTATGCCGCGATGATTGACCGATTGGATCAAAACATTGGCAGGCTGGTCGACAATCTGGAAGCCAACGGAGAGCTTGATAACACTTTGATCGTCTTCTTTTCTGACAATGGAGCGTGTCCCTATCATCATCGACGTCACCCCGAGGCTGCCTTGGGGCAAACCGAAAGTGCGACTGCTTACGATGCGCGATGGGCGAACATGTGCAATACGCCACTGAGGCTATACAAGCAGTACGCTCACCATGGCGGTACGCTAACACCGATGATCCTGCATTGGCCTGCTCGTATTGCGAACCCAGGGTCGGTGTCTGAGCACACGGGACACATTGTCGACCTCATGCCGACCGTCGTAGAAGTTTCTGGCGCATCGTACCCAGTCGTTCGCGGTGAACGTGATGTTGCGCCCATGGAAGGCGTTTCGCTAATGCCGGCGATCATGGGGCGTACGACATCGGTACAGCGACCGCCGATCTTCTGGGAATACAATGGCAACCACGCCATTCGCGACGGTGCGTGGAAGCTTGTTGCCGAGCGAGGCAAGGAGTGGGAACTTTACAACGTTGATGAGGATCGTTGCGAAACCGAAGATCTTGCCACGACCCTACCTGATGAGGTGACGCGTCTGGCGGAGGCGTACAACGCATGGGCCAAACGCTGCAGAGCGGTGGGGCACCGCCAAGCGGCCAAAAAGAAGCCAAGTTCTCAATCTCAAATCTTCGATCTTGATGCCGAAATCGCAGAACAGAACGAGTAAGAACTCGTGCGAGCTCAGCTCTTTCGCTCCATGTTCCTTCGAGGCGTTTCACTTAGGTGAACAGAGATTGCTGGGAAACGGAGAGCGATAGGAAACAGAGAGCGATAGAAAACAGAGGGCGATAGGAAACGTCGAAAGAGACAACAGCTTACCAGCCTACCTAGCCGCGATCGTGTTCTCGTGCCGCGCCAGTGGCAGCGCGGAAGGCACATGACTATTTCGTGCAACTATTGAAGCAGCGATGAAGCTTCAGCATCGAGCACAAACGTAACGTCAGGATGGTATTGAAGAAGTGATGCAGGGCATGATTCGTTGGCATCACCCTGGACTGCGTCTTTCACTGCCTGGGCTTTGGCGGGGCCAGTCGCCAGCAGAACAATGCGTTTGGCTTCAAGGATCGTACCGATCCCCATGCTAATGGCTTGACGTGGAACGTCTTCGGCACGATCGAAGAAGCGAGAGTTCGCTTGGATTGTATCACTGGTGAGTTCCACCACGCGAGTTCGGGACGTGCGCGAAGATCCTGGTTCATTGAAAGCGATGTGCCCATTGGAACCAATGCCGAGCAGTTGTATGTCAATGCCACCCGCAGCAGCGATCGCCTTCTCGTAGGCTTTCGTATGAGCATCCAGATCCGTTGCCAAACCATCGGGAATGTGAATTCGCGACACGTTCATGTCGACAAGACGGAAAAGGTGCTCGTCCATGAAGGCACGGAAGCTTTGCGGATGATCGCCTGCTAATCCGAGGTACTCATCGAGGTTGAACGAAGTCGCCTCGGCGATGCTAAGTGTGCCATCGCGATGTCGTTGAACAAGGTCTTGGTAAACCGGAATTGGGGTGGAACCCGTCGCCAGTCCCAGTGTTATCCGCGGTGTTGCGACTAGCATCTCAGCGATCATGTTTGACGTTTTCTCCGCTGCTTCGCTGGGACTGTTGACGGATACTACCTTCGGGCGATGGAGCGAATGGTTCACGCAATTTCCTTGTCGATCTGTTGGATGGAATTTTGAATTAAGCGACCCCAGTCTTGGGTATTGAGGCTTTGAGCGAGCGGTTTGCGAAGTTCCGGACGGACAAAAATCCGAACTCGTTTGACATGGTTGTCGAACTGTTGATTGGCTAGCACTGAGGCCACTGGGGATACTTCGCCGAGCGTTCGCCGTGTTTGATCTCTGGCGATAACGTCGATATTGATATCCACTTCTAGCTTGACCGGTGGTGCATCAATCAGAACGTCTTCCGGGTGAATGGGTAAGCCTGATTCATCCGAAAGTAACGTTGCCAGTTTTTCCGAACAGGCCACCAGCCACCAGTAGGGGCGTCGGGCGAGAGACTGGTGAATGGTAGGGTCTGCATCGAGCACACTGTATTCGGACGCACGTTTGAATAGGTGTCGCTGCGCGCCAAACAAGCCTTCGACCATTGTTTCGGCGACGGTTCCCTCCGCTGCTCGTCGCAGTCCGCTTATCCAATCCGAATCGCCCAGTCGAAGCGTCGATTCTAAGTCGATGCGGTTTTGCAGCAGGAAAACACTTCGCTGTAGCATCGCCGTGGCGGATCGGACGGCATGGTGCCAGTAGACCTCGCTGAACATCACGTATCGGGCAAAGACCATCATTTCGGCCGCGGTACGTCCTTTCTCGCTGATCGCAAGCCTGCCCGTTTCGGGATGTCGGCACAGTGAATTGATCAATCGGCCGGCGTCGAAATTTTGCCCGTACGGGACACCTGCGTGCAAACTGTCGCGTTGTAGGTAGTCCAGTTTGTCCACATCGAGCGGTCCGCTCATGCAGCTCACCAGAAACGTTTCACCATCGGTGAGCGTTTTGTTCTGAGGTGGGTCCAGCAGTCGACAAACCTGGTCGGCATCACAATTCCAGTCACTCGCCAGTAGTTCTGAAAGTGACGTCGAAGCAAGGTAGCCCGACAATCGTGTTTCGTGTTCGCCCAAGTGCGATAGCCGCATGTCTTCGATCGGATGGCAAAAGGGCCAATGACCAGCATCGTGGAGCAAGGCGGCGAGAAGAAACGCCTCGGCTTCAGTTTCCGTGATGAAACCTTCTTCGTCGAAGCGAGAAAGCAGTCGAACTGCGTTGTGGTAGACACCCAAAGAATGTTCAAAGCGGCTATGGGTCGCGCCGGGGTAGACCAGTGCTACCATCCCAAGTTGACTGATCGAAGCCAAGCGTCGCATGGGAGCCGAATCGATGATCCTTTGCACTCGTGGCGTAACGGGCACATCTTGGGCAGGCGGAATTCGAATCAACGATTTGCTGCGGCGAAGGGCCGACACTTCAGGCAACATATTTGCGATTTCTTCAAGAGGCAAAACGGCAGGCTGGTCGCGTTCGCTGGGCTACCGCCAAGCGACACCAGTCTCTAAACGGGAAATAATAGCTAGACGGGAATAACGCCCGCGAAGGTGACCCCTGCTATCACGCCCAGCAGAATCGTAGCAATCAGGTACAGTCCTGCGTGAGCCAGTCCGCTCGCAAACTCGAGTTCAAACGCGGCGACGGAAATGAACGCTCCTATGACCAACATGACGGAGAAGATAATCCCAAAGACTAGGTAGCTCATTTCCGATGGCGCTTCCAAGTCGAACAGGTACGACGGGATGAACGCGTAGAGGAGCCAGAGTGCGGCAAAAAGGACCGAGCAAATTAAGACCCGGTTGCGAAGTTCAGGGCCGACGTAGGGTTCAAGCTCGGAATCATGCACAAACGAGTATCCTGCCCAAACCAAAGGTGGAGCGATTGCGATCGCGCCCAGGATCAGACCCGCCAGAGGCAGACCACCGGTAAGCCGCATTCCAACGGCGACCGCAATCGCTGCCAGTATGGCTCCGCCGGTGATCAATAAGCCTTTTTTGGTGACATCCGTTTCTTTACGTTTGATAGGCTTGAGAACACTTTTGCCGGTTCGATCCTTCGGTGCTCCATCATCGGGGACGTGGATGGTAACTTCTTCACTCTTGTCCGGAACCTTCAATTGGCTTTTGCAATTGGGGCACGGCCCCGTTTTGCCAGCGAACTTATCGCTGACCTGAAATCGTTTCAGGCATTTGGGACAGGTGACTTGAATCGGCATGAAGAAACGGTCTGAAAAAAATATGAAGAGTTCGAACGACGCACACAGTTTGTCACGATCGGCAGGGCAATCGCAACCGCCAAACGTAAATCAGCCCCGAGACGATTCATCTGGCCACGCTTCACCCGAACAAAAACAGCGCAGTACGGTGGCCAAAGACGATGATCTACGGATCCCGACCGCTGACAAGCCCTCTGCTCATGTTGTTCTGTACCAGCCGGAGATTCCACAGAATACAGGAAACATCGGTCGAACATGCGTGGCGGTTAACGCGAAACTATGGATCGTGCGTCCAGCAGGTTTCCGCATCGATGACGGCAAACTCAAGCGTGCGGGCCTGGACTACTGGCAGCACCTGAAACTTGGCGAAGCACGCAATTGGGACGATTTGGTCGACCAGCTCGCCCCGCGACGTTTTCATTTTCTGTCCCGATTTGCGAAACGTACGCTGTGGGATGCCGAATTAGCTGAAGATGACGTGTTTGTTTTTGGACGTGAGACATCCGGGCTTCCTGAGTCGATTCTGGATCCCGAAGACCCTCGCAGCATTCGATTGCCGACGACCGACGAAGTGCGAAGTTTGAACTTGGCGACCACCGTCGGCATTGTGATGTACGAGCATCAAAGGCAGTTAGCGATGGCTGCCAAAGGAATGCCAGAGAAGTTAAGCTAGAAGCTATGAGCGAACTCAGTTCCCCGGCATCCGCCACCGATACTCAATCACTTCGTCGACGTCCGCCTCAGTTCAGCTTAGGGTTCCTGATGTTGATGACGATTGTCTTTGCGGTCATGGGGGGAGGCTTGTTGTACGCCTCGCGGGTTGCTGCAGTGCAGGATGAAATCAGCGTGCTGACGGGAGGCAAGGTTGGTGCTGGTAACGACGTCGGTCGCTTGGCACACATCACGTTCATCATGTTCACGTTCACTTCGCCGCTCATCCTGGCGGGTGTGCTTTCCACGATGCTTGCCGTTTTACGGTGGTTTGAGCGACGCCGTCGATGAGTGACGCAACTTCATCAAAGGTCGATCGTAAAACTATTTTGCAGAGCGTCGGCGGCGTTTCGATTCCGGGTGGGGTGGAGGCGATGGTGGACGCGATGTCGCAGCGCCATTTCAGTGTCTTGCGAATGCATCGCAACCGGTTTCGCGATCATGGCGACGAGACGTTGTCACTGGCTAACCGCGCCCCCTTTTCGACGAAGCCCATCGATTGGTACTCCTTAGGGCTTCGCGTCACGGATGCAGACGCACGTCCCTCTCGTCATCTCGCCTATGCCGGCGGGGACTACTACTTGCAAGACGCCGGTTCGTTGTTGGCACTCGCAGCCGCGGGATGTGACGGTGATTCGCTCAAAGGCAAAATCGTTTGTGATCTTTGCGCCGCCCCCGGTGGCAAAGCATCGGCGATGCTCGAAGCCGTTGGTGAGACAGGTTTTTTGCTTGCCAATGAACCGATCCGATCGCGACTGGCGCCGCTGAAATACAATTTGGCGAGGACGGGTTCGGATCGCTACGCCATCAGTTCCCTCGATCCAGATGTTCTAGCGAAGCGACTAGGCGGAGTGTTCGATTGTGTGATCATTGACGCGCCGTGCAGCGGGCAAGCATTAATGTCGAAAGGTCGGCAAAGTGAAAGCGCAATGTCGATGAAGCAGATCACGCATAGTGCGGCAAGACAAAATCGGATCTTGGATGCGGCGATGGCGTTGCTTCGGCATGATGGACGATTGATCTACAGCACTTGCACCTTCGCACACGCGGAAAACGAATCGCAAATGCAGCGATTGATCGAGCGAGGCGACGCTCGGCCGGATCAAGTTGCCTCTCTGACGCCCTATCAATCCGACGATGGCTGCTATCGACTTTGGCCTCACGTTCATCAATGTGCTGGTGCGTTCGCGGCAGCATTTCGATCGTGTTTAGATCCGATCAAAGCAAAGGCAACTAAGTCAGGTGGAAAGAAATCACAACGCAACAAGTGTGATGCCAAGACCATCGAAGAACTTGGTCGCTGGTTTGACCCCTCGCTGATCGATGGACTGAATGTGGCGATCGACGGTGCGGTTATGTTCGCGTATCCAAGCGACATGCCGATTTGGATGGGTCGGGTAGCGGTGGCGGGACCCGAGATCGCCTATCGAACCGGTAAAACATGGAAACCGTCTCACGAGGCCGCGTTGCGAACAGGGCCATCGCGGCTCGCCATCGAAAGTGCGGCGCTAAGCTGCGATCAAGCTCAGGCATTCGTAACTGGGAACGCGGTGAATTCAATCGCGCAATCCACGACCGCGGCCCAAGGATGGATGGTAGCGAGATATCAGGGCCGCCCACTCGGGTGGGTGAAGTCCGATGGACGCATTGGCAAGAATCATCTGCCAATGTCAGCGAGGATGTCTGGCGAAGTGATTGGCTGAACTTTAATTTTTGGCGGTGTCTTGCGAGCGCTAAGAATCCAAGTCGTTTCTCCATCGTGACTCGGGTTACCGTTAGACTGGATGTTTTCTCATTCGAGTGTTCGTTGGGATCGTCTGTGCGCGGTCTTCCCCACGAGGAGCAATTTTATGTCCATTGATGATGTGTTGAAGAGTCCGATCCAGTCGGACCGTTTGAGTTGGCTAAGGTGTTGGAGTCGACTTCGATTCTCAATTGCGTTGACAGCAGTGTCGTTGGTTGGTTTCACTGCAGGCTGCTCGAAAGATGAGATCAAGCAAGCTTTCGAAGATGCCAAGGCGAAGACTCAGGAAGTAACCGAGTCGACGGTGACCGCGGTGGAAGCACATTTGCCGGAGTCCGGAAAAGTGTCGTTGCGCTCGACCAGCCCGATCGAAGAGGCATCCCAGGCAACTGTCGAAATTATCTCAGTCGGGGATGGACGTCCGTCATCGCTTCAATTGTTCACGTACAACCCGAATTCAGAACGATTCACCTATCCTGCAATTCATCTGCATGGACCCACAACGGTTTCCGATGTCGCATCCTTGACTGGAGTGACCGTTCCCTGCGACATGTACATGTTGACAAGCAACAGTGGGCAAGTCGCGATGACCAAGCCAGGGGAATCGGCTCAGGTGACCTTCGGAGTTTTCAATCGAGATGAAGGCACTATTTCGGCCACCATGTCGCAAGTGGAATTGATGACGAGTGATGATCAAACGATCGCGATTAGCGGTGGTGAGATCCTTGCCGTGGTGAAGGAGGTGACCCAATGAACCATGCTAGTAAGAAATTAACGAACAAACTGCGATGGATTTTGGTTGCCGTCGTGTTCTCCGTGTTGCCGGGGGCCACGTCACTGGCAAATCCCTCGTCGAAGAACCCTCAGGCAGACCTAGCGGTTCACGGGACGATTAGTGAAGCGACTGCACTCGCGAAGCGAACGAGCGAAGCCTGTGAGGAAGCGGAAAAACTGATCATCGAAATGCAAGAAAGCGGTTCCGATCTGCGTCGGTTTTCAGGAAAGAAAAATGCCGAATTGTTAGGCAGGCTGTGGCAAGGAAAGTACGACGCGATTCATCTGCAGTTGATGGGCGAACCGATTGGGTTTGATTTGGCTGCCGAATTGGAGACGAGCTTTCCGGTTTTGACATCGTTGACGCTAAAGTTGTCAGGTACCCCCGAAGTTCAGCGTTATCAAACGCAAGCCGTTAAGAAGTTTCAGAAGGGCGAAGCCAAGATGAACAAGTTTCTTGATGCGGCGTTGAAGGCGTTAGATGATGGGAAGGTAGAGGCAGTCGGGAAAGAGATGCTCAAGCGGGGAGCTGATGTTCATGCTGACGCGACCTTTATCGGTATCAAGCTTCAACGTCTTTACACCACCCGGTTTTACACCGTGATGTCCAAATGCGACGACATGTTGAAGATTAAGCGTCGTGAGCAATATTCAAAGATTGGCGAGGACAAAGCGCAGGCCGAGATGGCGTTAGTGACTAAGTTCCAAAGCGAAGCGTTGCGAGTGGTTTCGGAGATTTCAGAATCTGGCCAGGTGGGACTTGATGCAGAAGCCGAAGTAGCAGGAAGTGCTCCGATTGGTGGACCAGTCGAAGCGTTTGACTATCTGATGACTTTGTGGGGGAATGCATCAGCGGGTAACGCTCGCGCGTACGCTTATCGAACTGCCCTGCATCAAGAAGGGTATGACCAAGCAAAGGCTACCACCCAACAACTTCGCGACAACGCCATTGAAAGCCTTTCGGGGCTCATCCAAGCGGCATCCCGGAATACTCCCGTTGATCAAGTGCCGACCGTCCATCCGCAACTTTTGCAGCGTGTCGCGACGGCGCAGCGACGGATGAATTCCCCGTTGAATGAATTGGCTGCGGCTTGTGAAGGTCCGCTACAGGAGTTGGCTTCGAAAGATTCAACATATTCACAACAGCGGGATCGGTATGAACGAGCGGTTCGAGAGCCACTGCGATGGCGCAGAATGTTCGCATCAAAGCGCGGGGAGGCATTGCGGGCGGTGACACCTGATCTCACCGGTGCAATGCAGGGAACGGCTCCTCAGGAAAAGATTGTTCGTCCGCCCTACCAATGCAGAACTGGCGGTCAAACGGGAGTGGCACCCAGTGCCCTGGGTTTGCCTAGCCATTGGATCATGCCACAGACCACCGGAATCATGCTGGGGAATTTGTACCATGATCAAACGCTGTTGCGTCTTGCCCCCGGCGTACGTGTCGCGGTGGTTCCGTGTCATGCGAACCATTACGTCAACGTTGCATTGCCTATTCCGTCGGATGCAGCGGTCGATGACCTATTGGGTGCCGTCTTGGTTTCGGAAGCTCATCCTGCGCTTTCTTACGATGCCAGCAATGCCGTGTCGTCAGCTCAATTGCACGACTACAAAGCGCTAGGCGGCCAAGTAAAAGCGATCTACATGGAAGGGATGGTGACGCGGTTCATCACGCTCACCAATGCGGCTCACCTATTGACCCCATTGGGAAAGATTCCGGACTTTGGCGACAAAAGTAGTCGGTCGAGAGCGCTATGTTGGCGTTTCGACGTTCAGCCGGTATGGGTTCAGAATGAATACTTTGCGTACGGTGGATCAGTAAGGTAATGACAGCGAGATAATTGCGGCTCGCTAGATGGCTTCGGAAAGCAGCAGCGACGCCTGTCGATCATGGCTATCGGCGTCGGCCGTAGTTTCCGCTGCTGCTATCACCACCCCATTTGCTGCTGCCCTTGGCGCGATGGTCCCACGGACCGCTGTCTCGCCGGCGTTGACCTGCTCTTCTGGCGTGAGCTTCCATGGCTCCGCCAGCGGCGTGCGCCATCGCGTTCAGTAGCACCTGCGTCATCGGGTGAGTTGCCACCGCAGTGATTTTCTCGATCGCAGTCGGCCCCCATCGTTGATCACTTCGAATTCGTTGCCAAAGCATTTCGATGTCACCCTCGCTGCGTGCTCGGCCGAGTTCTTCAAGGATATCCAACGAACCCACAAACTGAGACCTCGATGAATCGAAACCCGCGGCGCGAAATCGTTGAATCAATCGACCAAAGCCTTCCAAGAACGATTGCATTCTGGTTAGATCTTCGTGTTGACGACGAGTGGCATCATCAAACGAGTCGATTTGCTGATCCACGCCCATCAATCGGGCAACGATCTGATCGTCCGTGATTTCGACGGTTGAGCGAGCTTTTCTTTCAAGCGTACGAGTGTCGACTTCGCTTAACATTTTGCGAAATGTATCGATAGCTTCACGGTAGAACGGGCCGCGTTGATCGTCGACTTCGTTGAGTTCTTTTTGCAGCTCGTCGGATTCGATCAATGTTTGGTCAATGTTGGCAAGCAAGTCATCGCGACGAGCGTGCAGCTTTTCAATCTGTTCGATTTGCTTGGGGAGTCCATGCTTATCGGCGACGCGGTCACGACGAAGTTTTAGGTCCTGCATGACAACGTCGAGTGATGCGCGATCTTCAGCGATAATCTGACGCATGTGATTGGGGGTGTCGCGAAGAAAGTCGTAGCTCTGCTTCGCTTTGTTGTAGTTCACCATCTTGGCGACCCAGCGGTCCATGCGCCGCGTGAATCCACGGCTCTTGTAGTTGCCGGTTCCAAAGTCACGGTTCTTGAGGTAGTTGAACAAGGCACTTTGTTCGTAGGCAGGTAGCTTCCTTGCCGAGTCCTGATCAATCTCTTGCAGATTAGCTTCCCCTCGTTCGATGGCGGCCTCCGCAATCGCTGCTCGGTCAGATAAACGCACGAACTCGGGGTCTTCGCGAAGTTCTTGCTCAACGAGCGATGCGACTTCTTCCTGAGCTTCCATCGCTTGATCAAGCGATGCGTTAAGTGTCATCAATTCCTCGTTAAACCTGGAACGATTGGCGATGGACCGTTCCAGTTCCGTGCGGATCTTTTTGCATTGATGTTCTTTACGAAGCAAGACTTGCGAAATGGCAGGCCGAACCTCAGCCCAAGTATCTCGAATGGCTTGTTCGCTTAATTCAGGCAAGTAGTGCTCGGCAAGTTCGACGAGTGATTCACCACGGTGATCGAGTAGCTCATCGCGTTTGGACCCCGCTTGCGAGACCCGTGCGTGGGCTTGTTGCAAATCCGATTGGACTTGCGCATACGCATCCATCAATTGCTGGTGAACGACGGGACCTGAAATCGGCATGGGGAATCAATCCTAGGTGCAAATCAAACTATGCGAACATGAACCAAAACGCACCGGCGACGGCTGATGCGGCAACCAAGCCTGTGGCGATGCGGGCTCGCCAGACCCAAACGTGGGCCATGAACCGTCCGAGTCCTGCTTCGGGCTCTTCAAAAGTATGGAGCCGTTCCATGTATTGACCAATGGCGGCATCAATTTCAGCTTCCGTTACATTGTCGCCCGACATTCGAGCAGTTCGCATTAGCTTCGCACGAAGATTGGCTCGCAAGTCATCACGCCGAAACATCTCCTCAGCCGACTGCCGGTTCTCTCGCATTTCCCTCGCCACATCCATCACTCGCAACGTCTCTTGCAGCGTCAAGTTTTCGAGCGGATGTTGGATCTCTCGCGATATTGGCGAAGGGGTTGCCAAAGTGTCTCGCTGGGGCGCCGGGGCTTGTTGAGCGGATTGCTGGGGCATGATGAGGTAGTTTCCGAAGGGGAAATCGGTTCGCGGAACGCTTCTTCTTATCTTAACCTGCGCTCCTGACCAACCACGCAGGGGACACAGGTGAAGGTGAATTCTGGTCTCGCGAGCTGGCATGATTGCAGCGAAGCCAGTGAAGCGCTACGATTAAAGCATCGCTCAGAAGTAAATAAGAGCCCACTAATCAACGAAAAAGACCGTCATGTCCAAACAAGCTCAGGCATCTGCTCCCGCCGTCACCCAGACGGAAACCCGTGACACGAAGTCCATGAAAAAGTACCTCGATCGCGCGATGGTGGTGCTCAAGAAGTTCGGTGTCGACAGCAAGAACACCGCTCCGCAGGAGTTGATCGGATTGTTGGAAAGCGTCAAGCACCTCGACGAAGCCAAGGTGCTTGCAATCGCCGATGTGATTCAACACATGAGTTCGTTCAATGCTCTCGTTCGCGAAAATGTCGAAAGCATCAAGATTGGGGATCGGTACATGGACATTGCACAAATGTTCGATTCGGTCCGCGAAGACAGCAAACGCCTTATCGCTCAGCTCGACGATGGGAAGATTAGCGGGACGGAAAAGGTTTCCAATTGGTGGATGAAGATGCGACGCGGCACACCCAGCGAGCGTTTTGAAAGCATCGTCGAAACCTACAGCGATGTTGCTAAGGACACGAAGCAGGCGTTGCAGAGCGAAGAAATGATCATGGAAGGCTACATTGACTTCCGCTTTGCCCTGAAGGAGGCCGAGGTGCTGGCGCGAGAACTGCTCGACACCCACGCGCCGATTCTGGAAGCCGCTAAGAATGCGCTAGCTAGTTCTCAAACTGCACTCGATGAGTACACCGGGACTGACGAAGGCGGAAAGAGCCAATTGGAATTGCGACGCGACGAAGCACGTCACAACTTTGAGAAGGAAGACGAGACCTACCAATTGCTCAAAGATATCGCCGAGAACTTAGAGATCGGCTATGACGTCGGTGAGACGCTGATTACCAAGCTGAAGCAAACCCACGACGTCAAAGAACGAGTGTATCGACGCGCTGTCACATTCTTCACAACCAATGAGCACGTATTTACGATTTTGGGAACTGTCTACACCAGCCAGCATGGCTTGCATGAGGTCACGCAAGCGACCGAGGCAATGAAAGACGGCGTCAATAAAGGACTTGAGGACGTTGCCGAACTCGGTCGTGAACTTGAACGCGCTGCTCTCAAGGCAGGTTATGGAAGCACGATTAACCCCGAATCGGTTCAGAAATTGGTTGATGCGATCAGCGGTTTTCAAATCGAATCTCTGGAAATGATCGCAGAGCTTCGTAAGGAGTCCGAAGAATCAACCAAGGCAATCCGGAAATCGGTTGAGGACGGCAAACGCAAGTATCAAGAAACATTGGCCAAGCACGCTCGGGGCGATTCCCTAAGCTAACGTCTCAAGCAACGTCCTAGTCGTCATACGACCAAACCCGGACGGGGCATCGTGAACGATCCATGCGTGGTTTGGGATATGCATGGTTTGGGATATGCATGATTTAGCCCAATGAGATTCAGGCCTGCTGTGACCTGCATGCAATCCAGGCCTGGGGCGTATCCGATTCGTTTGCTGCGGGGGTATCGCCACAGCGAGCAGACAAAGAGTCAGCCGGTTGGAGCTTTGCAGCATGAGGCTAGCCCCACCACCGCATGCCACAAAGCTCCATTTGGCTAAATGGACACAGCTTCCCTAGCGTGAACGGACTTCGCCACGCGATTTTGGCGACGAGAAATGTTCGAGTGACGCTTCAAGACAGACCAATGATTCGCTAAGCCACGCGCCAAACGCTTCCATATCGGTCTGGCGAAGAGTGCCAATCACTTCAAGCCATTGGTCGGCATTAGGCTTTAGGCCTTTGCCGAATGGGTTAGGTTCAGATGGGGTGCGGGTTTCGTTAGAAGTGATCATCGGAGTGCGCTCCGTTGGCTGGGCAGTCCATTGCGGTGGTTAAACAAACGAAACCCCGTGCGGGTGGGATTCAGTTTGGTGACAGAAGGTTTTCTCGTAAGACCCTTATGCCGGCTCCTAGGTTCATAGCAACCGATATGCCAATTGCCAGTGATTCCAAGGTCGAGATGTCGCAAGTCCTTGATTCGAAACGATTTAGGGAAAGTGAGGTTTTGCTAGAGAAATCGAGTGTGCTGCACAAATGACACGTTAACGTCGTCCATTGCCAACGCGACAGGCACCTATGGTGCAATATCGTCCAAGTGCGCTGCTGTAAATCAAGCATATCTCAAGATCTTGCAATTAAAGACTGAAATTTACGCGTTAGAGGGTTTTAGCTAGGCGTTGTGTCCCGTTGTGGCGTTTGGGGGCGGGGGGTTGGACACTTGGCCCGTGCTGCATTCTGTGGCGATGGGGAACGGACACTGATTTAGCCTTTACCAGAATTTTTCCTGCGACATCCAAGATTTGCGTTTGGGCTGCGAATGGTTAGTTGTTCAGCGAGCGGTCGATCACCCGGGCCGCCGCCTAGCCCATGTTGAAATTCAAATCAGCAGGCTTCATGCGTTACCGGGGTACTTTGGCCCAAATTTGAAGTGGGAACCTGAAAATGCTTAAGAAAATGATCCTTGCCGGTGGAGCCGTGGCATTACTGTCGAGCATGACGCTCGGAACACCTTTGTTTAGCTATGCCCGTTGTGGTGCGAGTTGGCTGAAGAACTCGGCGAGTGATTCGATGCCGCTCGAGTGGGAGCTCAAGCGGGCTCGTCAAATGATTGCTGACCTCAAGCCAGAGATCGAAACCAACGCGAAGCGTATTGCTCGTGAAAAGGTCGACCTGGTGCACCTAAAAGATCAGCTTAGTGAAACAAGGGAACGATTGGCAAAAACGCAAGACGACATCGAGCGTCTTAGCAGTGACCTTCGCGGCGAGAAGGACTACTACACCTATGCCGGTCGAACTTACACGTCGACCCAGGTGAAGAGTGATTTGGGTAATCGTTTCAAGCGATTCAAGACTCGCCAAGCAACTGCTGAGAAACTTGAGCAGATGTTGACCGCACGTGAGCAATCGCTCAACGCCGCCCATGCACGCATGGACGCGATGTTGGGCGCTAAGCGTCAACTCGAGGTAGAGGTGGAAAACCTACAGGCTCGTCTTGGGGCTCTTCGCGTCGCACAAACGACCAGCGAACTGAATCTTGACGATAGCCAACTCGCACGCACTCGTGACTTGCTCGACGAAATTGCCACTCGGATTGACGTCGAAGAAGAAACCATGAGTGTTGACGTTGAGTACTTTGGTGAGATCGACTTGAATGAACCGAGCGAAGAAGACTTGCTTGACGAAATCACGACGTATTTCAACCGTCCAGTCGGCGAACACTCGGAAGCTTTGGTTTCGATTCAACTCGACTGAGCAAATGAAGTCGCGATTGTTCAAGCGATGCGTATTGCTCTTCCTAATTAGTCAGGCGATATCACACGGTGGTATCGCCTGATTTTCCGCTGTCGAAACCTCCAACAAAAATTGTCGTTGTGTCCCAGCCATCAGATTCCACAAACGAAACAGATCGCCCTAAGCGATGGAAGATGTGGGTGGATGGTTGCGGTGGCTTCTTGGTGATCGAGGGTTCGAAGGTACGTGTCGGCGGCGGTGCGTCCCCAGAACACTGTGATGTTTGCATACGAGCTGACCTACCAAGGACCGCCGGCGTCATTCATCGCGAGGGGGAAGACTATTTTTGGCAGGGTGCTGGGCAACCGTCGAGCACCCGAATTTGGATCAAGTCAGGAACGGTGATGGGAGGTCGCGATGCCACGGGGCTGGGATCGGCCAGCTTAATCATGTCGCTGCCGTCACCATTGAGTCGGACGGCGGTGCTAAACCTAAAGCCGCCGCATCGCTTTGGCGAACACGTCGATGCGGTTCTATTGGTTGAAGGAGCCGTGTTGATCGGTCCCACGTCCGATTGCCATGTACGAGTCCGTCACGAAGATTCCGCCGCGACGCTGGTTCGCCGCGACGATACTTGGGCAATCCGATCGGGAATTGACGGAGCGTGGGAGAAAGTGCAGGCGAATGAGTCGGTCGTGGTCGGCTCGCTATCCCTGTTGTTGGAATCCGCTTAACTTCGTTAGCCACCAGTGCCATTACGGACGCAAATGAAATGTCATCCAAACGACGATTCCCACCGGTGGGCAGAATGTTTTTCGCATTAAAAAACGAACCTTCCTTGAACGTCGCGCCCCGAGATCGGGACGGTTTGGGCCCTTTAGGTGGTGTCAATTCTTTAGGCGAAACCAAAGCCGAAGGAAAAAGGCCTTTTCTGGACGGAGTTCTCGATAAACTAAGACGAAAGCAGCCCGATCAAGTTATGCAAAATGGTTCGCTTGAATTTTCGCTCGACGGTGACCTGGACGTCATTCCCGGCGAGCGGAGTTTGTCGTCGACGCAAGTTCTAGGAACCCAGTACCCTCCTGCTATGCAATTCACTTATTCAGCCGGATCGAAACCTCTGCCGCGGTATACCGTGCGGCGAGGCATCGGTGTGGGTGGTTTTGGCGAGGTGTATTTTGCGGTTTCGGATTCCGGCAAAGAGGTCGCTCTGAAACGTATCCAGCGAAATCTTGAAGTGGAACTTCGGGGTGTCTCGCATTGCTTGAACTTAAAGCATCCCAACTTGGTGTCTTTGTTCGACGTGTGTCAGGACGATGACGAGCAATGGTGGGTCGTGATGGAATACGTTGCTGGCTTGAACCTGCGGCAAGTACTCGACGATCATCCCAATGGTTTGCCACTCGACGAAGTCAATCGCTGGTTTTCCGCAATTGCTGCTGGCGTAGGGCATCTGCATACGTCGGGACTTGTCCACCGCGATATCAAACCGGGTAACGTCTTTGACGACCTCGGCATTGTCAAAGTGGGTGACTACGGACTAAGCAAGTTCATCTCGGCTACCCATCGCGGTGGTCACACCGAAAGCGTGGGCACGTTCCACTACATGGCGCCTGAGATTGGCCGGGGGCAATACGGCCGCGAAATTGATATCTATGCACTCGGCATATTGCTATACGAGTTGCTGACAGGCACCGTTCCCTTTGACGGCGAGAGTTGTCATGAGATCATTGTGAAGCATCTAACTGCGACGCCTGATCTAAGCGATGTGGCCGAACCTTACCGCTCGACGATCGCGAAGTGTCTTGAAAAAGATCCGAGCCGCCGGTTTTCAAATGTTGATGCGATGCTCTCTTCCATTGGACTGACTCAACCGTCCTTTGCTGGTACCAGCGCGGTCGCGATGCCGATCATGGCGAGCCTTGTCGGACAAAAGGATCGACCGCTTCCGCAAATGTCGCCGGCGACGCCCTTTTCATCTGGAACAACCGACTCAATCCAATCTGTTACGCCCGTCCAAAGTAAGCCGATCCCTACGGTCGACGAACCGCTTGCCCGCGCTTTGCGAACGAGCTTTAGCGATCTAGGGCAATGGTGGCGTACGCTTGATCGTTCGCCCGGTGCCAAAGCGTTTACCGTTGCGGCAGGCATCATTGTGGTGCTGATCAATACCCATTGGTTGCTGCCGTTTCTATCAGTGGTGGCGGTGGTTTACGTGCCGTACTACGTCGTGAGACAAATGGTTCTTCACGTGCGCCAACAGCCCTCTTACGCACAAGCGCAGCGTATTGCTACCGCCAATGGCGTTCCCGTACGTGCGCTAAGCAAGAGTCAGTGGCGTCATCATGTTCGTTCGCAGCTTCGGGCTAAGCATTCCGTTCACCGAATCGCCGAGCTCAACACATCTTGGATCGCGACCATCTTTACCGTTTCGATGCTAGGTTTGATTGCTGGTATTGTTGGGCTTCGCACGGGGCCAATAACACCCATGACGATCGCCCCTTACGGTTTCGTTGCCGCAGTGGTGTTACTTGCTTCGGTTAGTCTGTTGGGTCTAGGCAAATTGTGGGAACGAGAGGACGGCGAAGGGTTGACTCGTCGCTTGGTGCTATCCGGTGTAGGAGCCGCGATCGGTTTTGCCGCGTATTCGCTTAATCAATTCTTGATGTTGCCCGTTGATCAGGGTTTGATCCGCGACGTGGATGCTTCAGCACTCCCACAAGCACTTTACTCGCCGGATGGCGTTCCCACGGTTGCCGCGATGATGGCTCACTTTGCATTGCTGTTTGCTGCTTTGCGTTGGTGGAAGCCTATCGATCCGATTCGTCGCACGAGACTAAGCTTGTGGGCTGTTGCAGTCGCCGTCGTGGGCGAATGGGCCGTGCACCAGATGTTACCCATTCCGCAACCTACCGGCATGTTGATCGCAGGTGGGATCGCGATCGCAGTCCAAATGTCAGCACCTTGGATTAACCCTAAAGCGACGGACCAGAAGCTTGGCCCGCGAGTGGCACCGGCGGGCGATTGGGCCGCGGTCAATGAAACGAACCAGCAACGAGACTACGTGGGATCGGGAGGTGCCGTATGAGTGCTTTAAGTAATATGACTTGGTGGTTGGGAACAAGCGGCGCTTGGGTGATGCTCGCGATAGCAGCACCAGCGATAACAGCACCAGCTCGGGCCGATGAAGCTCGTGATGAAGTGGTGCAACAGTCCGACACGGTTTCGGATGGTTCCATTTCGGAATCAAGCGGTTCCACACTGGTCGATTCCGAGCAGAGCGATTCTAACCAAGTTGATTCTGACTTGGCGGAATCGGTGTCAAAATCTGGCGAGCTCTCAGTGCCACCTCTTGATCACGTTGAATATCCTTCATCGCGTCCGGATTGGGTGAGTAACAAGCCTGATTTTTCAAGCAGCAGTGACACCATCGTCGTTGTGGCCGGGCCGTGTGAAACGAAGGAAGAATGTTTAGAAGAACTGCGTTGGATGCAGCGAGCAGCCATCACTACGTATATCGCTCGCCTGGTTGAACAAGCTGGCGGAGCAGACTTCTACACGTTCTCGGATGAAGAGGTCGCCGGTAATTTGGTGGCTCGCCAGTACGTTGGTCAGGTGACCGCGGGTGGCTCACCCAAGTACGAACACGCGGTGGAATTGCGGTTTGATCCGAAGGTTAAACGCGACATTATCGATGCTTGGAAGAATCAGGAAGTGGGCGACCGTTTAAGCGCACTTGGCGCGGTGACATCGCTCGGGGCCGTTTTGCTGCTGTGTTCGGGTGGATTGATCGGCATCGCCAGTCGCCGAGTGTCTAAGCGAGAGAATGCCGCAAGCTAACTCGGGCAGCGGTTTGCTTGCTGAGTTGTCGAGGAAAAAGAGACGTCTACGCGGCCGATTTTACTCAGGCTGCCGTGGTTAGTGTCCGGTTCCCGGAGGCTATTTTTATTTGGCGTTCCCACGCGAATTCGATCGGTATCATTGCGCCCTCAAACTTCAACGCAGAAGAAGTTTAAGCCGGTGTGGCTGGATGACCGCTACAATGAACACTCGTGATTGAGTGATTTTGCGGTGATTCCTAGCGATTCCCAAGAGGATAGGTGCGATGCGACTGACCAAATTGATGCCGGGTAAGACGTTCGCTTGTACGTTGCTGGTGTTGGCCGCTACTTCGATGACCGAAATGCCAAGTCGCGTTCACGCTCAAACCTTCGACTTCGTTGACGCCTCGGGTGTGCCGACGGCGAAGATCGAATTGGGGCGAGGTCGTTTGATCGTCTACGAGCACACGGGAGAACGAATTTATTTCAGTCGTGACTCTCGATACGACTCTGTTGGCGGCGGGTACTTGGGTTACTACAACCCAGATCTCAATCGCGTGATGCGGTTTCCTCGTTCAGGTGTAGGTCCGCTGCAGGTCGCTGATTTTGACGATCCGTTTCCTCGGTACACAACCACGATTCGATCATTGCGTCGAGCCAGACCGGGGAAAGGTGGGATTGCCATCCCGCGCCCCGGTTTTGTGCCGGCGCCGTCCTTGGGCGCAAGCGCGCCAGGATGGGGTGGTCCGTTTTATCCACCCACCTTTGGCGTTTACCCAGGCTTGGATCCCTACGGTGCTGCGTTCCCACCATCTAATGGTTTGGGCTATGGTCCTATCGCCCGACCACCTCAGTCGGTAGTGCTGGATTCGAAGATTGTTTCCGGGCCTCCGTTGTCACCTGCTCGTGTGTCGTTCGTCAATGACGGGCCTCGACCGGTCGAAGTTGCGATCGTAGATCGGAAAGAGCCCAGCAAACAACGGGCGTTTCTTTTGGCTCCAAGGCAATCGCAACAAGTGACATTGGAACGCGATCCCACACAGACTCGCATACAAAACGTTCGTGTGGTCACCCTAGATGGTGATGCGATTACCAAAGAAATAACCAGCGAGTTGTCGCCATCGGACCGGTACGAGGTGGTCGTCCGCGAACAGCAAATTCAGTCGATTGCCATCGATCGCACACCGGGTGGCAACAATGCGATTGAAGACATCAACTTCTCGGGGAAGGGTCTAGGTCGATTTCTATTGCCGCCGGGCGATGAGTTGCAATCAGGAACGATCCAGGTCTACTCGGCTGCTAAGTCGCAAGGCAACGCCAATACCGTGTCGCCGATTTTGGCAGAGGAGGACTATCGTGACCAATCATCGCCATTGGAACGCGTCCTTCGCGATGCACAACGATCCGACTAGTTTCAGTCCGCGTTTTCATTCCGAATCGAACGTAGTGGCTTTGATCGAAATGGGTTTCAGGGCTTCGGCGAACTCATCGACAACATAGTACTGATCCACATCTACGTCGCGAAAAACCTGGGTGTGTTTGGAGGTAGGCCAATAGACTTCGATTTCGTCAACCTTGATGGCGGATCCAACCCCGATCTCTTGGCGGAACGAATGACTGCCGAAGCTGCTGCCACTGCTAATCCAGCGGTACACTGACCGGGTTTTGGCTGGCTCACCATCTCGGAACGTCAAGCGAACCCGGGCACCGATTGCGTTGCGGTTGGACTTCTCACCGATCAACCGAAGCTTAATCGAATGGTTTCCAAAGCCGGGATTTTCAAACAACGCATTTTGGAAACCATCACCCGCATAGGCCCCGCCCAGTTCGGCAAAGACATCTTGATCGCCGTCGTTATCGAAATCAGCAAACGCGATCGCATGACCTTTTTGCAAATGCGAGAACCCACCAGGGATCGATACGTCGGCAAAGTTCTTTCCGGCTTGGTTAAGGTACATCACGTTGGGCATCAGGCCTTCAACGGCAGGATATCCCGTACCAAGGTAGATGTCCAAGAATCCGTCGTTGTTCAGATCGCCAAAGTTACACCCCATGGTTTGAGTCGCGTTAACGAAGCCTCGTTGAAGCCCCACGCTTTGGAAAGTTCCATCGCCCTTGCCTTCGTACAACGCATCGTAAGTTCCTTCGGCATCGGGAACAAAATAGTCGGCCGTTACATTCTCGATGCCTTCTAGGTAGCCCGGGCAATACAGATCTAGCTGTCCATCGTTGTTGTAATCCCAAAACCAAACCGCGAAGGAAGCCTTGGGGTCAGCTACGCCAGCTTGTTGAGTGATTTCGCTAAAAGAATTCCCACCTTCGTTCTTGAACAGGCGGTTGGGGGCCATGTAGTTGCTTTCGTACCATTCTGGAAATCCGTCGCCATCAATATCAGCCCACGCCACCGCTTTGGTGAATGCTTTGCCCGATAGGCCCTTAACCGCAGCGACATCGCGAAACGAGCCCGCGCCGTCGTTTTCAAAGAGTTGGTTGGGGTGAGCTTCGTTGCCAACGAGAAGGTCCAAGTCACCATCGTTGTCATAGTCAGCCCAGGCACCGGTTTGCGTCGGAAAGTCTAGTGAGTTGCCATCTGAATCCTCGCCCGCCAGCCCCACGTCGAAAGTCACGTCCGTGAATACCCCATTCCCATCGTTTTCCAACAACGAGTTGGGATGGAATCCGTATTGACGAAGCCATGCGCCCCGAAGCACCAAGACATCTTCATCACCGTCGTTGTCGTAGTCAGCTTGCACCAAGTTAAGTCCACCGAAGATTCCGTTTAAATTCGATGCTTCGGTTTGATCCTCGAACGTACCATCACCCATATTGCGGAAGAATCGAATTTGTCCCTTGGTACTCCACTCGGAAACCATAATGTCAGTGTCGTGATCGCCATCAAAATCCTCGGCAATTACACCGCCCGACAACGAGAGCGTGTCGAGTCCCATAGGCAGGGCAATGTTGCGAAAGCGAGGGAAGTCAATTGACGCGGTTAGACGCTCTTTGGGGATGCGATAGAGTTCGGGAACGCCATCAGGAAAAGTTCCCAGGGTCATGTGAGCGATATTGAGTAGCCAAATTGCCGTCAAGTTGTCAGGTTCGAAGCTGAGCGTTTGCTTCAGGTACTCGGCGGCTAATGTCGAACCCTCTTTACGAATGTGAATCCCTTTGCCCGAGATCGGAAACAGGCAACCTTCGCCTTCCTGGCAATGAACGCAATTTTCGTTTTCTGCTTTTCGCAATGCGGCGACCCCTTTGGCAAGGAAGTACTTGGCTTCGAACTCGGCCAGTTTGGCCGGGTGGACCTTGCCTCGAAGCGAAGCGAAAATAGGGTCCGCGACCGCTAGCGTTTCTAAAGCTTTGTCAGGTCTGCCGATCAGCGTCAATTCGCGTCCCACGCGGTGGATCGCGTGCAGCATTGCGATGATGTCTTTCTTTGCCCTGGCTTGGTCGAATTCTTGTCTCGCCAACTTAAGAGACGCGGGTCCATAGAGAGGCACGTTCTGGTGCTCTCGATCGATCTCTTGCAATCGCTCCCGCATGCGATCGTGACTTGATAGCGGTTCATCCGCATGGACCGATGCAAAGATCGCGAAGAGCGAAAGCGCAGCTACCAGTGTCTTCGTAGTCGACATCATTACTCTTAGGGAGAATTGGAACCAGCGGTAATTCCCGCATCGCTGGAATGAGATGGATCGTTGGAACGAGATAGATCGCTGGGATGAGATAGATCGCTGGGATGAGATTCAGGCGAAAATGCAAACGGTGCTCCGCCCAAGATCTGCTCGCTCGAAATCGTTGGGCAAACAGTCTGTTCGATATATTCGATCACGCGACGTGTTCCTTCGGCGTGGGAAACGAACGGCCATGATCTCGGATTGTACATCGCATCGGTCAGGTCGCGCATCAGGACCACGTCAACGCCATTCTTTTTCAATTGCCGGAGGCCAAACGGTCGTCCCAGCACACACATATTGGTGTGCACGCCCACCAAGATTACATGGTCGATTTCGTGTTTTTTTAGGATAGCCCAGACGACGTCGCCTTTGTCGGAAATGTAGTCCCGATCGGCATCAATGCTGAGGCCATCGTGTTGCTTGGTCCAAGGCTTTTTAGGATCCAGGCCTTTGGACTTTAGTTTTTGAGCCCACGCTTCGTGCTCTTCAACAGTGTCGTCTTCGCCACCGTCGGTTTGGTCGACGGGATACTTTACTTTCGATTCGGAATCAATCTTATAGCACCACGATTGGATGTCAGCAGGCGAATCAACCGTAGGAATGTTGGATGTGCGAAGGAACGCCGGATGATCGGTGTAATACCCAACACAATCACTGGGAGCGTGAATGATCGTCGCACCTCGGTCTCGAAGATTCGTCAGCAACGATTCCATTCGAGGAAGCATCTGTTCGACTCTCTGAACGGCTCGATAGCAATGATGCAGATCCCACATGTCGCACACGATCACGGCGGTGTGTCTGGCGTCCCATGTTTCGGGAGTTTCCAGAACTTGAGACTCGGTGTCATCGGTCGAAACGGATCGCGATCGTTCAATCACTTCGATCTTGGAACTTGGCGCTTCACCACTTGCGTTTACAGATGTGGCGCAGAACAACCAAGCCATGGTCAAGATGAACGATATCTGCGATTTAAATTGGATTGGGATCATCACTACTATGCCTTTCGGATGAAGTCGGCCGCGTAACTGCGGACTTCGCTTCCATTGAGGACGTGGACTAGTCGGAGTTGTTGAACTTGTTCGTCGCTGAACGAACTCAACGGAACATGAATCAGATGCTTCTTGTGCCGTCGCGCCAGTTTGCGAAATCCGTTGCCCGGCGGAAGCGATGATAGGATGGCGATTTGGCGACTTTTGCTGTGCAGGCATGCTGCAGCGATCAATCGCTCTTCGAGAGTTTCGGTATAGTCGAGTCGAGAATCGGACCAGATGTCACGAATCGCCACCGGCGGAAACAAGAACATCGCGCCTCCGTAGACGCTCATGCCGATTCCCGGGCCGACCATTTGTTCCTGAAAATTCGTCGCAAAGAATGCCAACGTGGATTCGCTTTTGTGTTCAGCAAACCAAGTCGTACGCCACGGATAGTCACGCGGGTCAGCAGGGCTGTCGAAAAGCATAACGCAAGCATCGAGCGTGCCGCGACTTGGCGGAATCACCTTGACGTAAATTTGCTTCTCATGCCAATGCCTGAGCGTGTCGCGAATATCGATCCCGTCTTTCACGCTCGTGGTGAACTTCTCGGTTTGCGCCAAGTCATTGCCCATGACAGCTTTGGCCCGATCAAAAACTCGCGTACGAAAGTCTTCAATGCGATCGTCTTCGGGGGGATAGCTGCATTGGCTGTAAGGATTCCATCGGTGTTTCCAGGCATCCTTTTCAACTTCGTTGGGGCGGCGTTGCAGTTCTAATGTGCACCACGAAATCGGCGGACCTGGTAAGCGACTTACTAAGGATACGGTTTCCCCATCGGGTAATCGGGCTTGGTCAATTCCCAGCGTGGCCTTGGGTAAATTAAGATCGGCCGTAGCGACCTGACCATAGGCGTACTCGTTCGCACGCTCGGCCACATGCAGAGCAAACTGATCGCCAAAGATTTGTTTGGCCGCGGTGACAATCGTGATCAAGTCCGGTGTCATCCGGCGATGAATCAACGATAGGTTGCGGATGTATTGCAAGCACTTGGACAACAAAAGAGGAGTGATTCGTCGAGCGCGATTGCCGAGTTCGGCCTGGTAGGATGTGCGAGCGGCGATCAGCAGTTCTTTGACTCCGTCGATTTGCAAGTCATCGTCTTCTTCCAGTTCCGCGCGAGCACGTTCGTAGAGGCCAGTGATGAAAGGAAGCTCGCCAAACAGAAACAGCAGCGTTCGCGGATCGACACCGTAGCGTTGTGGTTCTTCCACAAGGTCATGTTCAGGACGTTCGACGATAGCGGCAGCATCAGAGTGTTGCTTGGTTGCTTCCAATGCCCTGATCTGGGTGTACGCTTCGCGAATCCACGGCCAATGCAGCACGCTAGTGACCAGCAGAATCCGTTTGTGTTTTTGTTCCAACTCGCGAAGACGCCATGCCATGTGAATCATGCGATCCCGGGTTTGGGGATCATGAGGGCGCGTGATGTGGGGAAGCACCGCAGCAGCAAATTTTTCGGGGGCAACGCGACGAACCGCAAACGGGTCCGGCATCACGGTCGCATAGGGTTTGAATTGATCCGTTTCTAAATCGATATATTCACGGTGGATATGTTCGCCCATCGCCGCGCGGATCGCCATGATCACGCTTTGGCAAGGGTCAACCGGAACATAGCTGACGACGTCCAGTTCATCATCTTCTTCACCATCATCAGCGTCAGGATCCCAGGACGTAGGGCTCCATTGGCCAGCCGATTCGAATTTTGCACTCGGGCTTTGAACCACGATGGAGGGGGATGGTAGTTGCAGGACCGCTTCTTCGACAGGAATACGGAACGAGTCTGGCAAGGGAATCGCCACGCAGTCGTACTCTTCCTCGAGCAGCCAGCGGCGCGTGGTCAACGCGAACTGCCCGCTGCCATGAATCACCGGCAAGATTGCGATCGAGTCACCGATTCTTAGCAATTCGGGTACTGGCGACGTTTTTTCAAAAGTCATGGAGATCGCTCTTTTCTAAGAGGCCAAGCATTTCTATATTCGTTGTCCATCGGAGTCGTGATTCTCATTGTCGTGGTCGTCACCAACTACATTTTTGACTTCCTCGGTTGTCGCTTGGCAGCCGAACGGCCGATTACCGATACTCATCTCTGTTCATTGCAGCGACTTGATTCGCCGCCAAAAAACTTATTCTACGCTAAACGCCGACCTCAATTGAGGCCGGCGTTTTGTATTTCCCAAGAACGTTCAACGTCGCCCAGGCTTTGGCGGGTTTAAGCGAGTCGACTTCTAGAAAAGGCAGTGACTAGTGCGATGCGAGGAACGCTAGGGTGCGTTCGATAACGGCGGTATCGCTCATTAGAAAGCTGTGGAGAACAGGGAACGTCTCGATACCCTCAGCCCCGTCAAGTTGGGCTTCATCCAAGCTGACCACAAAGTCGCCCGACCCATCGACCAGTGGATTCTTAATTTTGCTATCCGAGACATCGCCAGCGATAATCAGAAACGGAAACGGGGGCGTCGCGAGCTTGGCTGAAAAGTCTTCCCAGTCCGGTCCCAGTTCTAAGCCGCCGGTACCTGTGATCCATCCATAAAGCTTGGTGGGAGCGAGTCGGCGTGCAATGGCGGCACCTTGGTTAGGCGGGCCGAGCATCACCATGCTACGACAACGGGGCAAGATACCGGTGGAATCACCATCACGCTCTAGATCGCCCAACAAATGTCGAACCACTATGTTACCCATGCTATGGCCGACGAAACTGAATTGAGTGGTCGCGTCTTGTTCCTCGAGAACCTCGCGAAGTGCTGCGGCATGCTCGCCAATCGAACAGCGTGTGCTCGCATACGAAAACCGAATCGTGCGGACGTCAGGATGGTCGTCGCCCGCCAAAATTTCGTTTTCCAGCGACTTCATGCAATTGCGAGTTCGCATCAAACCATGCAGCATCACGATCGCATGCGAGGAAGCGTGAGTGCTAGAGCCAACAAGTTTGGGTCGAATTTCGTCTAATTTGCGTTGGCATGCTTCACGATCACCCCAAGCTTGCCGCACGTTGTCCGCGTCAAGCAAACGCCAATGTCCTGTGAATGCGTGCTGCTGAATCCGATAGCCATCCCGATCGCAATGGTCGGTCCAAAGCTGAGTTCCGCCTGTCGTTTTGATGGGAATGTTGAAGCGTGAATTCATGAGTTCGGCTGATTCATCGGTGGCGAGAGCCTTCGGAGCCACGTCGGTCGGCAAGAAAAGGGCGAGGGCCACTAGCAGAACGTAGAAACGGTTTGACATCAAGAAACACGCGATTGGCTGAAGGAGTATTAGCGGGGGCGTTGAGGATAGGTGGAAATTTTCCCTGCCCTAACGGAACTAGGGCCCGTCGTTTCCGCGCCGGTGCGCGCCGCGAGTGAAGATTTTTGCGAATTGTTTCCGCTCGTCTCGTTTTCGTGAGTCTCGTTTTCCTTAGTCTCGTTTTCCTTAGTCATGGGGAGCGACGATTAGATTCAAAAATTCATCCTCGCCCACGATCTCGATCGCTTTACCAGATTGCTGAAGGTAGCGAGCTGTTTCCTCCTTCAAGCTGATGCTGTTTTTGTTTCCGGACGGCATGGAAGCGGATCGGCCCACGATCAAGTAGTCGATCTGATCGCCCACTTCGGAATGGCATGTTCCGCCAAGCCGAGCGGCGAGTTCCTCGGCCTGTTGTCGGTCGAAGTGTTTCAGCTTTCCCGTGAATACAATCCGCTTGCCATGAAGGGGGCGGATGAATTCGGCTCGGATCATCAAACGTTGCAGGTCGAATATTGGAATCGACTTAGAAGGTTGCGCCGTCACATCGGGTGGCGATGGGGTCGCGCGGCGTCTTGAACGACGACTCGTAGGACCGCGATAGCCCCAGTCACCCGCGCTGCCTCGCGTTAACTTCAATCGCGATTCCAGGTCCTCGAGCGATGTTGCCTCTTGGTCGATTCCCGCTGCCAAAAGAATCTTGGCGCAAGCGATCGAATCTTCCAACGCATCGTGGTGCCGAAACCGAACCCCCAACCAATCCGAAAGCGGCTTGAGGCCGAACTGCTTTCGGTGAGGCCACGTTCGTCGAGCGATTGCCCGCGTGCATGTGAACTGAAATTCGGGAATGGATTTATGGTGAGTTTGCAAGCATGCTTTCAAAACCCCAATGTCAAAGCTCGCATTGTGAGCCACGATGCAGTCGTCGCCGATCTTCGCAGCAATGTCGTCCCATAGATCGCCGAACTCACTTTCATCGCGGACTTGTGCTGGCGATATTCCGTGGATGCGGATATTCGATGGACTGAACGAAAGCGGGCGAGGACGGATCATCCACATCGCTTGATCGACGATCTGCCCTCCTCGAACGATGACTGCCGCAAGCTGGCACGCGCTGTCAGGTCGCCGATTGGCCGTTTCGAAGTCAATCGCGGTGAAATCGGCGGAAAAAGCCATGTCTTAAGCTTCAGAAGGGGGGCATAAGGGCAAGAGCAGCGCCAGCCTCGCTTTCTTGTTGTCCCGGGTCTGGCCGGTGCTTATTCTAGGGCGATTCATTTGATTGGGCAATTTGCCCGTTGTCTACTTCGGGAACGTCTACTTCGGTAACCCCTGAAGTCAGGCATGTGGCACGCAGGCGGTTTTAATTCTTGTGCGTGCTCTTTGCTTTTCCTGCGACGATCTTTCGTCATTCATCCGCATTCATTGTTGTACCTATGCCACGCTCGCTTCTGTCACATTCGCAACGATCAACGTCACTACTTACTTCGATTCGTCCTGCGGTTTTTGCTTCGGTAACATCATCGACGATTGAATTGTCAAAGAGACGCCGCAAGTCGAACGATCAACGCTCAATGCGTCGTCGGAAGATGTTGCGATGGATGGGCGTCGAGAATTTAGAATCGCGTCAAATGTTGGCGGCTGATTTTGGTGACGCTCCGTTACCCTATCCGGTGACGCTTGCCGATGGCGGTCCCCAGCATCAAGCGGTCGGTCCGATGCTCGGTGCTACGCGCACGATGGAAGCAGATGGCACAACCTTGCTCACAGCGAATGGCGATGACGGTGATGATGGTGTGCAGTTCAACGAACTGCGTGTTGGTCAGCAAGACGCGATGATCGTCGTTGATGTTCAAGACGCTCCTGCGGGAGCGTTTGTGGATGCGTGGATCGACTTCAATGGTGATGGAACTTGGGCGGGACATAACGAGCACGTCTTGAAGAACGTGGCTGTTGTTGACGGTGCCAACCAACTTCTGATCGATGTGCCAGCGGACGCCAATTCGGGCGACACGTTTGCCCGCGTGCGTCTAAGCACGGTTGGCAACCATTCCACGACGAGTACCGCTATAGATGGTGAAGTGGAAGACTACGTGGTTAGCGTATTGCCTCCCACGGCGACGAACGCTGGTTTTATTGACCACTCGATTAGCGCCGTAACAGTCGGCGGAGGTCAGTACTACTTTGGTGCAATCACCAGTGGAGACTTTGATAACGATGGAGACGTGGACGTTGTTGTCTCACTCGACAATGGCAGCGCCCAAGATGTGAATCTGGCGTGGTTCGAGAACCAGAACGGGGGCGAATCCTTCGTTCAACGCGACATCGACGCGAACTTGCCACTGCTGCAAGAGGTCATCGCGGTTGATGTCGATAGCGACGGAGACTTGGACTTGGTGGCGGCTATCGAAGGTGACGATGAAGTTGCGTGGTACGAAAACGACGGGACCGGTGGATTTACTCGTCAAACGGTTGCTGCTGGGATTAGTGCGCCGATCGGCGTGGCGGCTGGCGATATCGACAACGACGGTGACGTGGATCTATTCTCGGTCAATCATTACAGCGGCAATTTGCGAATCCACGAGAACACTGGAAACGGACAGTTCAACACGTCCATCATCAGTACCCCGTTAACTTTAGCCCGGCACGTGGAAGTCGCTGACATGGATCGAGATGGTGATTTGGACATCATCACCTTCGAGCAAAATCCGCGTCGAACCACCATTCATCAGAATTTTGGTCAAGGCCAGTTCGCAACGCAGATTTTTGAAGAGGGCGAAATGGCGGGAGCGGTGCGTGACCTTGATGCGGACGGCGACATCGACATCGTGACGCGGACAAGAAGCATCATCGGTGAGATTATCAACCAGGGTAATGGCACCTACACCAACACACTAAACGACATTGGGTTCTCACTTTACGGTTGGGCGACCGAAGTGCTTGCGGTGGACATTGACGGTGACAATGTTCCGGAAATTTTGACCCCGGTTTCGACGACACCGGGACATCCGCTGGTTGATACCCGCTTCACGATTTACGAACGCACGACGAACGGTCTTGCCGAGTCGTCGCAGATCAACGGCATTGGATTCGTCGCAACTGCGGCCGATATCGATGGCGATGGCGACTTAGATTTGTTCGGTGCTGATCCTAACGGCATGTTGGTTTGGCAAGAGAACGTGACCGTAAACGTCTTGCCGACGATTGCACCGATTGAAGATGTAAATCTTGTGTTCAACTCTGCCGAGGAAACGATCGAGCTCGTGGGCATTTCGCCGGGGATTAACGAGACTCAAGCTTTGCGAGTCTCCGCCGCGTCGAGTGACCCCGCGGTCATTGCTGACCCTGTTGTCGTGTATAGCGACGGAGACTCCGTCGCGCAGCTATCGCTGACGCCTCAGGCTGGTCAACGTGGAATCGCGACGATCACGGTGACCTTAGAAGATCCTGGTTTCGACGGTGATTTCGCGACGATCTCGGACAATGGGATTCGAACCGAGTCATTCAATGTGACTGTTTCATCGTTCGGTCCAAACCTGTCTCAGACCGGCGACTATCCGACGGTGATCAGCGAATTGCTAGTCGATCCACTTTTTGGGGCCAACGTTTTAGATACGCATCAGTTACTTGAGTTTCGCGGAGCTCCGGACACTCAGCTCAGTGACAATACTTACTTCGTCGTTGTCGATGAACAGAACTTTTCGCGAGGCGAGATCCGTGAAGTGTTCGATCTAAGCGGGCTTTCGTTTGGTTCCAATGGCTATTTAGTATTGACTCAGGAAGGTTCGACTCACGTCGTCGCTGCAGAAGCCAATCACATCCAAAGCACTGCTGTTGGTTTTACCGGTCTGCCTGATAGCCGCTATTCGTCGCTTGATACCGACGGTCATATCGGCGATGTGCTTGTGGGTGCCAATGGTTACTTTCTGATTGAATCCGACGTCCCGCCGACCGTCGGGGCTGATATCGATACCGACGATGATGGACTAGCGGAAATTGGGGGAGTCCGAGCCGATTGGCGCATTCTTGATTCGGTGTCACTTCACCCGTTTGTCGCCGCAGGAGACCAAGGCTACGGTCAGATTTTAATCTCGGAACCATCCACTGGTAACGACCCGAACTTAAGAACGGTAGAGCCGGGGGTTTCCATCGTCACGGTTGATGGCGGCGGATACGTCGCAAGGTTGGGCGAGTCAGTTGGGAGTGAACCGGAAGCTTGGATCTCGGGTACTGCAGTTAATATAGATACCGATCGTAGTGGACCGTTGCTTGAGCTTTACGGTTTCGGGCCCGAACTTCCCCTTCCCTACCGTTTGCTTGAGCGTCCGCTCGACAACTTCGGGGAAGCCAACTTCTTTGGTGGTGTTCGAGGAACGATGCAATTGCTTCCGGCTTTGGGGGACATCGATCCTAATCAACCAACGCCTGATCCGGTGCCGCTCGTCGGTGTTCAGGTCTTGGCCGATGAGAACGGCAATGGTGTTCGTGATGTCTTCGTGCGCAACGCCGATCCCAACGTGATCACGGATCCCATCGCAGCCACGTTGCCAACATTTCCTGACATTCCTTTGACGCACGCGTTCCCCGGTTTAACGCTTTCGACTGCCGACGATCTAAACAAACCGTATGACTTTGAAGTTCGTGGTGTTCGAGAAGGGCAAAACGTATTCCAGCAACAGAACTTCATCTATTCACACGCGGGCGTGAACTTCTTCAATGAGAGCCGAAAACTACGAGCCGATTTCGATCATCCGGTCAGCGAAGTTTCAATCGACGTCATTGGATCTGGATCCGGAACGACACCTGCGTATGGGCGTTTGGAAATTTATGATAAGAACGACAACTTGTTAGGAGTGACGATCAGCCCTCCGTTGCTGCGGACCACCCGCACCACGCTTTCTTTGGCCTCGACTCAGGACGACATTGCTTATGCGGTCGCCTACTCTGATGAGTCGCTCAATCCTAGTAGTCCATTCGGCAAGTTCGACTCGCTGACATACCGACAATCGGAAGTTGTGGCGTTTACCGATGAAACGGGACGCTACGAAATCGCGAACCTATCACCGGGGCAATACGAGATCGTTGTCAATGGCGTCACCGATCTATCGCTGTTGGGAATTCAATCGCAGCCAGTCCAGATTGATAAGTACGAACACTTTGTGATCGGTTCGTCACTTCGTCCCAATACGGCACCCGTGATGGATGCCGAGTTTGCATTCTCGGTGAATGAAAACGCTGTTGTGGGAACGGCGATCGGAATGATTGTGGCATCGGATCCGGATAGCCAAAATTTGGTTTTTAGCATCGAAGGGGAAAACGAGTTTGGACTGGTGATCGACTCGCAAACTGGTGAGTTGTCTGTGGGGCCAAGCTCGTCGCTAAATTTCGAAGCCGTCAATGCATTCACGCTCAATGTCGCCGCGACGGATGGCTTTGCCGCTAGGACCGCAGTCGTGACGGTCGATGTCTTAGACCGCAACGAAGCACCCATTGTTTCTTCGTCTGACTTTAGGATCGCCGAGGGAACTGCTGGCGGAACGGTGATTGGTGAAGTTGACGCAATCGATCCCGACTTTAGTTTGGGGCAAACCCTTACCTATTCCATCATCGGAGGTCGTGATGCGGGCGACTTTGTGATCGATCCAACGTCCGGTTTGGTAAGCCTTTCGGATTCGATCACCGCCGATTTCGAAACGCGTCGAGAACTTCGTTTCATCGTGCGAGTAAGCGATAACGCGTCACCGTCACTTTCCACAGATGTGGAGCAGATTGTTACGGTGATTGACCAAAATGACCCTCCGCAGTTCGTGACCACTCAGATCGATGTGGCAGAAAATTCGCAAGGCGTGATCGGAACGGTTGTTGCCACGGATGCTGATGCAGGGCAGACGTTGACGTATCAATTGACCAATGCGGGCAGCTCTCCGTTTTCGATTTCAAGTTCTGGTGTGGTGTCGATTCGAAGCGGCTTCACTCTCGACTTTGAAACTCAATCGACCTATGCGTTGAGTGTCGTCGTCCTCGACAACGGTACGCCAGCGATTGCCGAGAACGCGACCATTACCGTCAATGTTACGGACGTGAACGAGCCTCCTGCGCTAGAGCAAGAGAGCGTAGAGATCGCCGAAGATGCTGCCGTTGGTAGCGTCGTAACGGTGCTTGCGACACAGGATCCGGAAGGTGGGCAGGCCAACTATGTCATTACGCTGCTTGAATCCGACGACAGCGCTGAGTTCGACTTCAATTCGGACACCAACGAGGTCACGGTGGCTGCGGGGGCCAACTTGGATTACGAAACCGATGCTTCGAAGTCGCTGCGATTCCGAATCAGTGATTCTGAGGGAATTGAGCCAAGCAATGAGGTTGTCTTAACCATTGCAATTCGTGACGCGAATGATGCTCCAACGATACGTGCGAATCGGTTGGTTGTTTCCGAGTTGGCGGTCGCTGGCACACCGGTAGGTCGGGTTTCTGTTTCTGACCCAGATTCAGGCGACGTTTTAAGCGTTGAGATTTCAGGTGGGCGTGATGCCGATTTGTTCGTTCTCGATTCGGATACTCAGATGCTCGCCGTCGCTGCTGGGGCTTCGTTTGATGCAGAGTCTTCGTCAGGTCCACTTTTAGTTGAAGTCACCGTTACCGATGAAGACGGGCTTAGCGCGACCGCTACGATCGAGATTCTGGTCAACGATGTGAACGAACCACCGGTCATTACTCAAACGCCGCCGGCTTCAACGAGCATGCAGAGCGGCGAACTGTTCTCATTCACGTTGCCTCCTGATGCAGTCGTCGATCCGGAATCATCGAGTGTGGAGCTCGCCGTGTTTGCTCAATCCGGTGAACTACCTGAATGGTTGGACTTTGATCCAGCCACAGGTGTGCTGATCGGCTTAGCGACGCCTCAGTCGGTTGGCAGCTATCAATTGATACTGCGTGCTTTCGAGAAAGGACCGCTTTCGTTGCGTTCGGATTATTCGTTCGCAATCAACGTAGAGGCTGGCGAACTACCGCTGACGAATAAGCGAGATCCTTTGGATGTCGACGCCAATGGTCGCATTGCGGCTATCGACGCACTTCGAGTCGTTAACTACATCACTCGCTTTGGCCGTTCCTTGCCGATATCGACTCAACAAGCGTTTAACGGGTTTGTTGATACTTCGGGCGACGGTTCGGTAACGGCACTGGATGCTCTGTTGATCATCAATGCGTTGAGTTCCCAATCGAGTGAAGGTGAGCAATGGTTGCCGGGCCAAATTGGGGATGACGACTCGGACCTCGTTGCTGACCAAGCACTAGCGGCTTACCTTAGCGAGTCCAGCCTGTTTTAGACGATGGGCTTATGTGGCAGGCTCAATTCATAAGGCGTGTGGCCTAGCGGATTGAGCGAACATCCGAGTCGTTAGAAATAGACACCCACGGCTCGGACCGTGGTAGGTTTGCCTCGATAGATGACGGCGTCTCCGCGTCGAAGTTCTCTCAGGTCGCGTTCTGTCTCGTCAGCGAAGTGCAACTCGCTTGGCTCATCCGTGCGAACGACGACAAAACGACGACCCTCGAGACAAACCATGATCGCATCCGCATTCAAGAGAGTTGAGTGATCGTTTTCACAATCCGGCTGATGGTTCGGCGACACCGACGCATCAGCAAGAGTTGCTGGCACTTTCGCGAGTGTCGATGAAGACACTTCTTTTTCGATTGCGTTGGAAGTTTGAATCATGGCGTCATGGTAGAACGCGGTGGTGACACGTTAGGTCAAAAGCGTAAACGATTTTTCTGCGTCTGTGTTTTGTTGTCTGTTGATTTTATGCCACTTCTAAAAATAGAGATACCTTCAAGTGTTGATGGTCGCGAAATTCCTTCGCGAGTGAAGTCACGCATCAGCGCCGATTTAGCACGTATCGAAGCGTTCCAAGACTGTTGGGATCGACCACAGATTGAACAGTTTGTGGCCGCTGATTTTTTTCACATGTACCAATCGCTTGACTGGACACTCCAAACGCAACTGACGATCGGGAAACGTTTCATCGAATGGGGATGTGGCTTCGCGGTTGTATCGGCGATGGCATCGACGCTTGGCTTAAGTGTAGTTGGCATTGAAGCGGAGTCAGCGTTGATCGAACATGGACGTGCAACAGTTCGAGATTGGAATGAAGATGTCGAGATTGTCCACGGCAACTTTTTGCCCGATGGTGCAGAGTCGCTTGCCGATGACGACTACTTGCCTAGCCTTGGCCACGCCGTTGCGTCGGCCTATCAGACGCTCGGACTAGACCTCGATGACTTTGCAATCGTCTACTCCTATCCGTGGCCGGGGGAAGACGATTTTCACGAAGCTGTTTTCGAGCGATACGCTTGCGTTGGCGCGCTACTGATTATGTTCTGCGGTCCCAATGACATTCGGCTGTATCGCAAGGGCAGCAGATAAGCAGTGGATGACAAAATGAAAGCGAACGTCTATTGATTTTGCCCAGTTAAGCCAGACCTTGTCAGTGCTATTGGTGCTGAGTTGAATTGCATTGTGCTGAAACTGCACTGTGCTGAAATTGCACCCCGATGAACGAAGTTGCTTCCGCATAGATTGCGGAGGATTAATTCCACCACTCGCCGTTTTCGGTAACGGGTTGGATCGGGCAACGCATGGACTCGAACGCCGACATGACTTCACCGGTAGCCCAATCGAGGTCGTCTAGCTCAAGACGGTACTCGGGCCAATCCCAACTCGCCGGCCACATTTGATGGGGAGCAGGCCATCTTGTTTCCGCCGTCGTTTTCTGAATTCTGGCAATCAAACGCGGGGTGCTCGCCAGTGTTGATTCATGACTGTCAATTTTCGGCAGCTTAGGCACGAAGGCTGACAGCCAAGGTTCGTTGGGTTTGATTAACGAAGCGTCGATGATGTTTTCGGAAGCAGGCGACTTCAGTTCGGTTTGGTTGGGGGCGGGCGCGTTTCCTACGACTCGCATCGCTTCGGGTATCGGTTTGGCGTTGAAGATCGTTAGCTGATATTCCTCACGCAGCCGCTGACACAGTTCACCGCGGTTGGCTTCGCTACCACCGACAATCGCCATGGAAGGAACGCCTTGTTCCATATGCTTGGCAAGCTGGTTTAGCGTCCAGCCGAACCTCGGGTCGCGATAGTGGCCGGCAACATCACAAGCAGGCTGAACGACGAAGCGGCGAGCAGTGTAGCGAGGGTGCGGGACGACGAGTCCAGTTCGGCCACCGATCAGTTCACCGTGAAGCACAACGTCGAGGTCAATCGAGCGGGCGCCCCAGCGTTCTTTTCGCAAACGCCCTAATTTATTTTCGATTTCCTGAAGCAAGTTCAAAATGTCCGCGGCGGACGATTCGGTGTCGAACGCAGCCACTGCGTTCAAGAACGGTTCTTGACCACCGGGGCCACCGATCGGCGGTGTTTCAAAAAGTCGACTGGCGGCAAAGTTTTGAACAAGAGGTTCCGCTTGGATCATGCGTGCAGCCGCGACGATCCGCTGGTCGCGGTCACCGAGATTACTTCCAAAACTGATTAGACACTGAGCCATCGCCTTAACTTAGTTGCCGAGTGTTGGTGGGAGTAGTCCGGCGCATGGAAGAAGTTTTAGCGGTGTTGTGTGAATTTTCCTGCCGCTTGCCCGATCCGGGCCGCCCCACGATGATCAGGGGATGGAAGAATCAGAAACCGAAGTGCAATCGCCGGACGAACTGTTTTTAACGGCGGTGGTATTTGAAATCGCGTTGGGGCTGTTGGCTCTATTTTTGGGCTGGTCATTAGGCCCTGATGCTCGTGCGATGATTCCCAAGGTCGACTCCAGCGAGATTTGGCCGATCGTTAATCAGGTATTGTGGGGGCTGTTGGCAACAGTGCCATTGCTAGTTTTCATCGAAATAGTGCGGCGGATTCCGTGCGAACCGGTGCGCGAGCTCGAGCGGTTGGGCGAAGATGGAATGATGAAGTCGCTCTTGAGCTTGAGCCCTGCGGAAATGGTGGTTATCAGTCTCTGTGCTGGAATAGGTGAAGAATTGCTTTTTCGCGGCTGGCTCTTGTACTGGCTAGAAGGCCTCTACGGACGTCTTTTCAGTGTGGATGCCGGCTCCACTGCTGCTTTGGTTGCCGCCCTCATCGTATCTTCGATCGCATTTGGGCTCGTCCATCCCATCACGAAGCTATACATCGTTTTGGCAGCAATCATGGGGCTGTATTTCGGCGGGCTCGTGATTTGGACGGGCAGCCTATTGGTGCCAATCACTGCACATGCGGCCTACGATGCGGTTCAGATGATACTGACGTCGTGGTTAAACAAGCGAAAAGCGGCTCAGCCTCATTCGGGCTAGCCGGCGTGGGTTTCTGGCTCGATCGCTGTCAAAATTGGTTGCCCAGATGACTGCAGGCACCTTCGCTGATCGAGATATTTTCGCTATTCTGCTTAGCAATTTGCCCTTGGTTCGCCAAAACTTCATCTGGTGTGCCCCCCCATTCACTCATTGTTGGATCGAAAGCCAGTGCCCGCGCGCGACGACATCAAGAAAATCATGATCATTGGCAGCGGACCGATTGTGATCGGCCAAGCTTGCGAATTTGATTACTCGGGAACCCAGGCCTGCAAAGCACTCCGCGAGGAAGGCTATGAAGTAGTGCTGGTCAACAGTAATCCCGCGACCATCATGACCGATCCAGCAACCGCCGATGCAACGTACATTGAGCCGTTGAATTGGCAGATGCTCGAAAAGATCATCGCTAAGGAAAAGCCATGTGCATTGCTTCCTACGCTGGGAGGGCAAACTGCTCTCAACGCGGCGATGGATTTGGAAGCCAATGGCATTTTGAAAAAGTACAACGTCGAATTGATTGGTGCTGACACCCGCGTGATCGCCAAAGCGGAAGAACGCGACCAATTCAAAGAAGCGATGGAAAAAATCGGTCTCGATGTCTGCAAGGGCTACACGGTCCACACTCTCGAAGAAGCTCGTGCAGCACTCAAGGAAGTCGGACTTCCCGCCGTTGTTCGTCCAAGCTTCACGATGGGCGGCAGTGGTAGCGCGATCGCATACAACAAGGACGAGTTTGACACCTTGACTCAGCAAGGGCTTGATCAATCGCCGGTTACCGAAGTCTTGATCGAAGAATCCATCATTGGATGGAAAGAATACGAGATGGAAGTGATGCGAGACAAAGATGACAACGTCGTCATCATTTGCAGTATCGAAAACTTTGACGCAATGGGCGTGCACACCGGTGACTCGATCACGGTGGCACCCGCGCAAACTCTGACCGACAAAGAATACCAGCGCATGCGAGATGCCTCGCAAGCAGTCATTCGAGAAATCGGTGTCGAGACAGGTGGTAGCAATATTCAGTTTGCGATCGAACCCGACACGGGACGGATGATCGTGATCGAGATGAACCCCCGAGTCAGTCGCAGTAGTGCCTTGGCCAGCAAAGCGACGGGTTTCCCGATCGCTAAGATCGCCGCCAAGCTTGCCGTTGGATATCGCTTGTGGGAATTGCCAAACGATATTACTCAAAAGACGAAGGCCTGCTTCGAACCAACGATCGACTACGTGGTTACGAAGATTCCTCGCTTTGCCTTCGAAAAGTTTCCTGAAGCCGATGCAACGTTGACCACGCAAATGAAGAGCGTTGGTGAAACGATGGCCATTGGTCGTTCGTTTCGCGAGTCGTTTCAAAAAGCGATGCGTGGACTCGAAGTCGGCGCTTTCGGGTTTGGCAGTGACAATCGAGACTTGTGGGGCACGCCGGACCAGCCGGACCAAGACGAAATCATCGCAAAGCTCAGCACGCCCACCGCAGAGCGAGTGTTCTACATTCGCTACGCCATGAAAGCGGGAATGTCGATCGAAGAGATCCATTCCTACACTAACATCGACGTTTGGTTCTTAGACCATCTGATTCAGTTGATCGAGCAAGAAAATCGCTTGATCGAACTTGGCTCTCTGGACGCTATCGATGCTGAAACGATGCGAGAAGTGAAGCGTGATGGATTTGCCGATCGCCAACTAGCGACGATCTTCGGAACCACCGAAACAAAGGTTCGCGCCAAGCGTCACGCCCTCGGTGTGAAGCCGGTGTTCAAGAGTGTTGATACTTGTGCTGCGGAATTTGAAGCGTATACGCCGTACTACTACAGCACCTATGAAGAAGAAACGGAATTGCCACCAAAGGCAGGTCAAAAGCGAATCATGATTCTGGGAGGCGGTCCGAACCGGATTGGTCAGGGGATCGAGTTTGACTACTGCTGTTGTCACGCCAGCTTTGCGCTGCGTGAACTCGGCATTGAGTCCATCATGGTTAATAGCAATCCCGAAACGGTTAGCACGGACTATGACACTTCGGACATTTTGTTCTTTGAGCCACTAACGATCGAGGACGTTCTGAATATCTGCGATGCGGTCCAGCCCGACGGGGTGATCGTGCAGTTTGGTGGCCAAACTCCTCTGAATCTCGCTCGCGGACTGCAACAGGCTGGTGTGCCGATCATTGGAACAAGCGTCGAAACAATCGAGGCTGCGGAAGATCGCGAGTTGTTCCAAAAGCTGATCGACGAACTTGGTCTAAGTCAGCCGCCGAGCGGCATCGCTCGAAACATGGACGAAGCTCGCATTGCTGGTAAGGTCATTGGCTTCCCAATGTTGGTTCGCCCCAGCTTTGTTTTGGGAGGGCGAGCGATGGAGATTTGTTACGACCAACCGCAATTTGAACGCTACGTCGCGGAAGCGTTTGTCGTGGCCGATGGGCAACCCGTTCTTATTGACCGCTTCTTGGAAGATGCCACCGAGGTCGATGTTGATGCCGTTTCCGATGGTACGGATTGCGTGATCATGGGCATCATGGAACACATCGAAGAAGCTGGCGTTCACTCGGGCGACTCGGCTTGCGCGATTCCGCCTTACAGTTTGACTCAGCCGATTTTGGAAGAGATTCGTGCGGCGACAAAGAAGCTCGCAAAACGCCTCAATGTTATCGGTTTGATGAACATCCAGTTCGCAATCAAGAAAGATGGCGAAGATCACTCCGTCTATATTCTCGAGGTCAATCCGCGAGCATCACGGACGGCGCCGTTCGTCGCGAAGGCCACAGGCGTGCCGGTGGCATCCATCGCTACTAAGGTAATGACGGGAATGACGTTGGCAGAGTTGGGAGTGACCAAAGAAGTCATTCCATCGCACGTGTCGATCAAAGAAAGCGTATTCCCGTTCCGCAAATTTAGCGGCGTCGACATTGTGCTTGGGCCTGAAATGCGAAGCACCGGCGAAGTGATGGGCATCAGTGATAGTTTCGCGATCGCGTTTGCCAAGAGTCAGCTTGCCGCTGGGACTGTTCTTCCCACGGAAGGAAAAATCTTCATTAGCTTGTCTTCGCGACACAAAGAACCTGCAATCGCGATCGGTCGAGAGCTGCGGGAAATGGGGTTTGAGATCTTGGCAACTTCCGGGACTGCCAGCCGGCTTAGCGAAGGCGGTGTCGAAGTGACCCGCGTGAAGAAGCTTGCCGAAGGGCATCCTAACCTGATTGATTACCTTAAGAACGAAGATGTTCAGTTGATCATCAATACCCCGAGCGGTAAGGGTGCTCGAACCGATGAAGGGCGAATCCGCGCTGCAGCAGTGCAAGCGGGCGTTCCCTGCATTACAACCATTGCGGCCGCAGAGGCTGCCGTGCGAGCGATGCACGCAACGCGTGAATCGCCTATGGAGGTCGTGTCGCTTCAGGATCGCTACGCCGCAGTCAAAAGCTGATTCCGTTTCATGGCTACCGAATCCAATCAACCCGACGAAGGTACGTTTGACCCAGCCAGCTTAAAGTTGTTGGTGGTCGACAATGAAGCGGCGCATGCGCGAGCGATGACGGAATCGCTCGAGAAAGTAGGTTACGTTTGCGAAGTGGCCACGAGTGGTCCCGAAGCTGCGGGCATGATTCAGCGTGAGACCTACGACATCATCATCACGGACATGGTGATGAACGATGTCGATGGAATGAAGATCTTGGATCTTGCCAAAGAAAAGTTGCCCGGCGTTGAGGTCGTGATGGTTACCGGCCATGCCACGGTGCCCGTTGCCGTGGAAGCCATGCAAAAAGGTGCATTCAACTTTCTCGAAAAGCCAATCACGCCCAATCGCTTGCGGGCGATCGCCGAAAAGGCTGCCGAGGCTGTATCACTGAAAAAACGCAACACTGAATTGTTGCAAAGACTCGACGAGCGATTTGGTTTTGAAGGGATTATCTACACCAGCAAGAAGATGCAGGATGTGGTTGATCGGGTGCGCCGAATCGCGGCTACCGACGCGACTGTCTTGATCACCGGTGAAAATGGTACGGGTAAAGAGGTTATCGCCCAAGCGATTCATCAGAACAGCCCTCGACGCAGCAAACGCATGGTGGCGATGAACACCGGCGCCATCGCAGAGAATTTGGTCGAAAGCGAGCTGTTTGGACACGTCAAGGGTTCGTTCACCGACGCGGTGTCTGATCGCGAAGGCGCGTTTCAATACGCCAACGGCGGCACGTTGTTTCTAGATGAAGTCGGTGACATGCCGATGAGTACGCAAATCAAGCTGCTGCGAGTGCTAGAGGAGAACAAAATCACTCGCGTGGGCGAGAACAAAGAAATCAAAGTCAACGTGCGGATGATCTCGGCAACCAATCGCCCACTCGAAGATTTGATTGACGCAGGGACGTTTCGGCGAGACCTCTATCATCGCTTGAAAGTTGTCACAATCGAATTGCCCGCACTTCGTGATCGCCGAGAAGACGTGGTCCCCTTAATGGATCACTTTCGTAAACAATTCTTGCGGCGTTATGACAAGCCGAACGCTCATTTCACACCCGCAACGACCAAGCGTTTTTTCGCTTACGATTGGCCGGGTAACGTTCGTCAATTGCGTAACTTTGTCGAAACGATGGTGGTGCTCGACACGGACGGTTCGCTTGATATCGATGATCTGCCGCCTGAACTTGTCGACCAGAACGATCACGTTGAAACGGACGATTCGAATGCGATGCCGGTTGCGGCAATTGGGGGTGGTTCAGAGTCGGCTTTGATCGGTCGGCCCCTCAGCGAGATCGAACGTTGGGCCATCGAAGAAACTCTTAAGATGACAAACGACAACCGAGAGAAAGCGGCTGAGATTCTCGAGATTGGCGCGAGGACGCTCTATCGCCGTCTCGACCAATACAAAAAAGACGAAGAATGATTTTCGCCCGCCAGTCTTGGCGACAATTTCGAGTCGAACGATCTCACTTCGCATGACCTTTTTGAGTTCACTAATCTCTGTTTTTCTAAATTGGATTTCTAGATGTCAGACCGAATCATTATGCGAACGGGCGAAGCACTCGTCGCTGGCGGACCACCCTTTACGGCGGCCGAACCTGAGGTTGTGATTGGCGAACTTGACGGTCCCGTGGGGATCGCGTTGGCGACACTAACGGGCGACCAAACGAAGGGGCACTCAAAGGTGTTCGCGATTTTGAACACGGACGTCCAGGTTCGCCCCGTCACATTATGCGTCAGCAAGGTGACCGTCAAAGACAACCGTTACACAAACATTTTGATGGGTACGGTTCAAGCCGCGATCGCAAACGGAGTATTGGATGCTGTTCGAGCAGGCGATCTACCGAAGGATCGGGTCAATGAGCTCGGGATTATCTGTAGCGTTTGGCTCAATCCAGGTGTCGCGACCGACAACAATCTAGACCATAAGGCACTGTTTGATATTCACCGCGAAGCGATGGCCAAGGCCATTCATAAAGCGATGAACAACGAACCGTCGATTGATTGGTTGCTAGAGAACCAAGACAAAATTACGCACAAGTACTACCAGATGGGGCTCGACGGGAAGATCTAACGAAAAAGCTGCTGCTTTCCCGACAACCTCAGCACTCTTCCTGGCTGCCGTGAATCTCTCGCGGAACGTAACGGCCCGGACCATCATCACGGTAGTGGGTTGCAATCGCATCTTCGAATTCTTCACGCGTTCGCAAACGAATGAATGACGTTCGAACGTTTTCGTAATCAGGATGCGATTGGGAGTACTTGATGCAGAACTTTCGCATCAACAGTGGTGCTCGCTCGATTGAGTAAGTTTGTTCGCACAGGTCAAAGTGTTGACGCATCACTTCCACTTGTTGATGCAAGGTCGGTGGAGGCGGAAAAGGGGCGCCCGCATCGAGTGCACGTGCTTGGTTGAAGATCCAAGGATTGCCAATTGCGCCCCGCGCAATCGTGACCCCGTCGATACCAGTCTGCTCGATCATCCGAATCGCATCCGCGGCCGCAAACAGATCTCCGCTACCTAAGATTTTTAGCGAATCGCCCACGTGAGCTTTGACATCAGTTAGAAATTCCCAACGGCTTGGTCCAACGTAACGCTGAACAACGGTTCGGCCGTGTACCGTCGCAGCGGCTAATCCCGCTTCAATTGCGCCGTCGAGAATTTCGAAGAAGTGGTCGCGAGATTCTTGGGAATCGTCGATGCCGCGTCGCATCTTGACGGTTACGGGAATGTGATCCGGAACGATGTCACGGGTCCGTTGAAGGATCTCGATCGCTACCTTGGGTTGTGAGAGATGAAATCCGCCACGACATCGACCTAGGACTTTCTTGACGGGGCAACCAAAGTTGACGTCGATAATGTCGAAGCCTGCCTCAACAAGTTTGGCCGCACCCAACGAAAACTGCTCTGGCTCCGCTCCCATTAGTTGGCCACCCACCGGTGGTTCATCCGGATGGATGTCAAGAAAGTGCTTAGTCTTTTGTTTCTTCGTCAGCGATAACAAGAACTGGTCAAGCATCACTTCACAAATTGTGTAGCTTGCCCCGAGCCGGCGAGCCATCAATCGCATCGGCAGATCGCTGTATCCCGATAACGCTGCCTGGACCACGGGGAACCCGATCTCGACGTTGCCGATCGTTAATGGGGAAAGCGCGTGTGGTTTGTCCGTCTGGGTTGTGGAAGTGGGCATGAATTTCAGGGATACTGCGTGTGCGTTTATGTGGGGGCTTGGTAGTCGCGGGCAAAATACTCTGACCCTCGATCCCTACCCGAGTACCAACAAGATTGCCATCATGTCCAACATCAAAGCTCTCTTGGCGGCCTGCATTGTGATCGCCTTTGTTTCATTTGCCAACGCAGCCACAACTATGAAGATAGACAAACAATCCTTTGGTCAAACGCCTGATGGGCAGGCCGTAACACGCTACACCTTGACCAATTCAGCTGGAAACAGCGTCCAAGTGATGACCTGGGGGGCGTCACTATTGGAAGTTCGGGTACCTGATCGCCTCGGTAATCTCGAAAACGTGAATTGTGTTTTTGACTCGCTTGCCCCTTATCTGACAAAGCATCCTTACTTTGGCAGTACGGTTGGACGGTTCTGCAATCGAATCGGTAACGCGCAATTTTCAATTGACGGCACTCAGTACTCATTGACCGTCAACCACGGCAAGCACCAGTTGCACGGCGGCATCAAGAACTTCGCCTTCAAGAATTGGGAAAGTGAAAGTTACCAAGACGAAAGTGGTGGCGGAGTTCGGTTTACTTTGGTCAGTCCCGATGGCGATGAAGGGTTTCCAGGTGAGGTTTCGGTCACAACTGACTATCACTGGAACGACGCTAACGAGCTTGCGATCAAGTTTACGGCCACAACTGATGCGCCCACGCACGTCAACTTTACGAACCATAGTTATTGGAACTTGGCCGGTGTGGGAAGCGGCACGATGCTCGATCACCTCTTAACCATCGAAGCCGATCAAGTGCTCGACGTTGATGGTGATTTGATTCCAACGGGCAAGTTCAACGATGTCGAGGGAACTCCATTCGACTTTCGGGAGCCAACCGCAATTGGTAAACGCAATGACCAATTGCCAGCCACCAAGGGCTATGACCATTGCCTCGTTGTTCGTGGTGAAGCAGGAAATCTTCGTTCGGCCGCTCGCGTTGTTGATCCCCAATCGGGCCGGGTGATGGAGGTAGAAACCACTCAGCCAGGCATGCAACTTTACGCTGCGGGTAATTTGCCTGGCGGGGATAAGTCGGCCGGTTTTGGTCCGCACGATGCATTCTGCTTAGAAACGCAGCACTTCCCCGATGCTCCCAATCAACCATCCTTTGCAAGTACGTTGCTAAAGCCAGGTGAAGAATTAGAAGAGGTTACCGTTCACCGTTTTTTGGTTGACTAGGTATCAACTGACTAGGTATCAACCAACAATCAATCAACCAGCCGACCAATCGGGCTGGCGAAGGGAAGGCAACCCTCTTCTCTCGCCTGACTCGTTATTCTTCCGCAAAACGTCTGAAACCTATCTAAGGTTTCAGGCGTTTTTTTTTGCGAGGGAGGATGTATCCGCTGCATAAGTTGGTTTGTCGCGTTGGCGATGACTTGGTGCAAGCTGATTGAGATTTCTCGTCAACCCTTGGCCCGGGGTTTGCAATGTTATTGACACGAAACTAAGGAAAGGTTCATACTTTCTTAACAATCACCCTCGCCCATTTGGTATTTGCCCATGACATTGGACTTGGCATTTGGAACTGCAGCCATCATCGGGCTATCGGTCTTGGCATTTGTTGTTGGACGCTGGCTATCGGCGAGACAGCAATCCAATCGCGGGTTGTTCTTCACTTCATCGCTTGCCTTGACGCTTGCGTTTTCTTGGTTGTTGGGCGGAAAACTATTTTGGGCAGAGCTTTTGCCTTCTGCATCAGTCATTTACTGGTCCAACTTGATGCCCGTGTTGTTGTCTTTGACGGCAGGCTTCGCCAGCATGACAGGCGTGTTGTCACGTTGGAATCGATCGACGACCGTGGTTCTATTAATTCTGCTGACATCGGCCTACGTGGCAATGCCGTTGGCTCGGCCCGCGATCGCACCTGCGGACACGAATGCCGATTCGGATTGGCATGGACGTGTATGTCTACAATCGCATGGTTCAACCTGTGCTCCCGCGGCGGCGGCAACCTTGCTTCGTTCGGCATCGATCACGGCCAGTGAATCGCAAATGGCGCGATGGTGCTTGACCAGCCAATACGGAACGGAACCGTTGGGTTTGTTCCGCGGGTTGGCGATCGCTTCGCAAAACTATCCGCGTCGAGCGCGTGTGGCGTCAAAGGATGCATCGACGTGGGAAGATCTTGGTCAGCTACCTAACGTTGCCTTGGTGACGTTCGAATCGTTTGGAAACGCCAACGGTGCCACACGGACTCTCGATCGCGTTTTCGGACCAGGGCGAGAAGGGCATGCCGTGGTCGTGTTGGGACGCACCGATGGGGGTCAGTGGTTGATCGCGGATCCCGCGTTTGGAACTACGACGTGGACGGACCAAACCTTTCAGTCGCGTTTTACTGGCGATGCAATCTACTTAAAGCGCGCGAGTCGGTAGTCGCATTCAATCGCAAGAGTTTGTGGGGATCATGGTAGTGTGTTTCCTTGATCTGCGACCGGTTTGTAACTTCGGAAAACGGTCGCCGGTCTCAGTGCAAACTGTACCGATTCATTTTGTAGTGCAGTGTTCGCACGCTAATGCCGAGAGCACTGGCGGTTTGTTCGCGATGAAAATCGTGAGCCGCCAACGCCGATTGAATCGCAATTTTTTCCGCGTCCTCAGTCACCTCACTGAGTGGTCTGATCTGAGATGAATTCGTTGACGCAACGGCGATCAATTCGGAAGGCAGGTCCGCAGCAGTGATCGTGTCGCCACTTACCGTCACTACCAAACGCTCAACCACATTTCGTAGTTGGCGAATGTTGCCTGGCCAACTGGCGTGAATCAACGTTTGCATGGCTTCTTCGTCAAATGTCTTATCGCCGCGTCGGTGTCGATTGATAAAGTGCGATAGGAAGTGGTCGGCCAACAATGGAATGTCCTCTCGACGTTGTCGAAGCGGAGGGACTTCGATGGGGACAATGTTAAGACGGTAGAATAGGTCTTCCCGAAACGTGCCTTCTTGCACGAGGGTGGGCATGTCGCGGTTGGTTGCCGAAATGATCCGAGCATCAGAATGCAGAATCTCCTCGCCGCCCACTCGAGTGAACTGACCGGTTTCTAAAACTCGCAATAAATCAACTTGGCTCTTGGCGGGGATCTCCGTGATTTCATCGAGCAGCAGCGTGCCTCGCATCGCCTGTTCAAAGCAGCCTGGTTTCTGTCGCATAGCACCGGTGAATGCGCCTTCTTCGTGGCCAAACAGTTCGCTTTCCAGCAGTGTCTCTGGCAATGCGCCCAAGTTGACGGCGACGAAGGGGCCGCTCGAACGGTTCCCTAGATCATGAATCGCCCTGGCGATAAGTTCTTTTCCCGTCCCACTTTCACCCTGGATCAAAACGGTCGCGTCGGTATCGGCAACTTGCCGGATTTGGCCAAGCACTTCCTGCAAGGCTCGGCAACTTCCCACAATCCGGGAGACCTCGCCCGCCTTGGCGAGTTGGTCCTTTAGCAACCGATTCTCCGTTTGCAATCGATGGTGCTCAATCGCCTTGCTGACTTGTTGGCGAATCAAGGTCAGGTCGACGGGCTTAGTGATGAAATCAAACGCTCCTCGCCGCATCGCTTCCACCGCTGTCTCAACAGTGCCATGCGCGGTGATCACGATCGCGGTAGTGCCCGGACGACGTTCCTGCACCAACGATACAAATTCCAACCCGTCACGATCACCCGGCAAACGAACATCCACGATGACGAGTTGATAAAGATCTGCGTCAAACTTATCAAGCGCTTCGTTGACGCTTCCCGCCGTTTCGATCCGGTCAGCGATCTTTTGCAGTCCCTTCGCGAGGCCCGAACGAATGTTGGGTTCGTCGTCGACGATCAGAATTTGAAATGGGTCTTCCATGCGAACTAAATTTTCGAGTTGAACGGGGACGCGATCGGTAAAGTTATTTCAAAGGTAGTGCCAGCCGGTGAGGTGTGAAATTCTATGCCACCGTTGTGCTGCCGCATGATCTTGTCGCTTAGGGCTAACCCTAGGCCAGTGCCTTCACTTTTCGTGGTGAAATAGGGATCGAAGATGCAGTCCTTTAGGTCATCAGGAATTCCGGGGCCCTCGTCCGTGATCGTGACCGTGAACGACTCGGCATTGATGATCGTGTCCACAACGACACGGCCGCCGTTGGGCATTGCTTGAATCGCATTGTTGAGCAGGTTAAAGAATACTTGTTCTATTCGCGGACGATCGACACGTACCTTAGCTATTGAGTCGAGAGAAGTCTTATCGATGAGCACGACATTGGATTGTTTGGCTTTGGGAGTCAGTAGCTGAACTTGATGCACGATCAGGTCACCCAGATTGGCCCATTCAGGATTCAGTTCGCCAAGAGAAGCGAAGTCGCGGAACCCTTCTAGCACGGTTCCCACACGTTGCACTTCGGTTGTGATAACCGACAACATTTGATCGACATCTTCACTGACATGGTTTTCGTTGAGGTGTTCTTCCAGCAATTGAACATGTAGCGACAGGGCCGCTAAAGGATTCTTGATTTCATGGTGCAGCCCGACTGCAAGTGAGCCCAAGCCCATGTATCGTTCCATCCTTCGCATGCGCTCTTTGACGAGCACTTGTTGGGTGACGTCGCGAAGTTGCAGTACGTTTCCAATATCCTTGCCCTCGAAATCAGTCAGCGTTTGGCAAGAGCCTTGCAATGTGCGTTCTGTACCGTTGTCGGTGAGGGTGAATTCTTGAAAGTGATCAGAAGATGGCTTTGATCGACCCTTCATTCGAAAGCCGTTGAGTTGCAGTTTATCTGAAAGGCTTTCCAGTGGCACACCAACGCATTGCCTGCTGGCGCCAAGCAATTCGATACCTCGGCGATTGATGCTGGTTACTTTGCCATGGGGATCCGTCGTTAGGACCGCTTGGTCGATGCTGCTAAGGATATCGCCCGAGAGAGCTTTGACGTCTCGCAGTGATTGTTGCGAGGCACGATAGGCGCTTGAAAGTAAAAGGATCGCCAATCCTGCGACGACAAGATTAAGCACGACCAGAATCGTAATACGGAACTGCCAGCGTAATTCACCGGCCAATTCTTCGGCAGATTCGGCTGCATCGCTCGGCAGTCGCTTGATCAATTCCTGAACGATCTTCTGCTCGCGTAGGAAATCAACCTCCACCCAGACCGTAACGGCGATCGCAGCAACGCTAAGTGCCAATAGAGCCGAGATTGCTAGTCGATAGTTCTTGCCTGTTTCTGGTTGAAAACGAAACAAACTCAGCCTCTAAGAAATTGGAGCACGGGGGAATAGTTGTGCAGGTTGCTGCACATGGTCTGCAATTCTTTGCAGAAGTGACGAAGTCCCAGTTTAGCAAGCCGAAACGAGATCACCGTAATTGCCAGTGATTCTGACTGCGGCGAAACAAAACCACAAGGATTAACGGTTTGGGCATGGCGATTGCCAACGTTGTGTAGCCTCGCGATACATCCGATCCATTTTCATTCCACCTAGGTTCACCGTTGCCCGTAATAGAACAGTCGAAAGATTCGCATGTTGGTGGAACCTCACAAACAGACCTGTACGAAGCGATTCGCGGCGCAGTCGATCACGCTGCTCATCTGCTACCCGCGCAGGGGCCCATCACGGTATTCGTTCACCACAATACTCTTCACGCCTTTGAGCACTTAAATTTTGATGCGGGTGTCCAGGCCGGCGGGCGGTTGTTCAATTGCCATGCCTATCTGCCCGAAGATCGCTATCAGGCAGAATTAGCTCGAGGTCGAATACGCGTCGAAGACTTGGATGCCGTGTTGCAAGAAGACCTCGGCGACGAGGCGGATCGGTTGGTAGCGACGTTTGGAACTCGCTATGCATTGCGATTGGCAATGATGCAGTTCCCACTGCATTCGGGTCCACCGCACGAATTGCGATGGGTGGTTGCGGAAACTGATGCGTTGCGGAAATTTCGGCAGGAAGTCGATCCTGTCATGCGGGAGAACTTGATCACGCAAACTCGCAAGTGGTGCTTGGACTTGCTGGATGGAGCGCCAGGCAATTCCAGTGAAATTCAACGCGAACTGGTTTGTGATCTTGAACGTTACGATGCCCATTCGTGGGAACTTTCGAAGTGGGAACCGTTCACGCTCAAATTTCTATGGCGAGTTTGCTGTGCTGGAGTGACAACGATCACCAATGACGATGGTGGGGCCGTCATACCGAGTTCACCACGCCGGCATCGTGACATACTTCTCGATCAAGTCGGTGAAGACTCGGATCAAAATGTTCATGATGTGTTGATCCGATACTGTTCAATGTTTCTTGATCAAGGGTTCGCCGATTGGGATGAACTACCAAGAGACATCGGGTTCTACGACGCCTTTTTGCATTTGTATTGTCAGCGACTGGCCGCACCCACGCGCTGGATGTCCTCTCTACAGACAGAATGTCGGCGACTGAAATCGCAAAACGTCGGGCCGCTTGATTCCATCGCCCAGTCGCTCGTGGCGCTTGGCGTGGACGCTGAAGAATACGAGTCCTATATCACTCACTCGCTACTGGCGCTTCGAGGGTGGGCCGGAATGGTTTGGCAGATGGAAACCAATGCGGACTGGGCACCGCGGCCAGCGGCGAAAGGCAGTTTGGTTGAATTCTTGGCGATTCGTCTATTGCTAGACCGACTTTCGATAACGCAGGTGGTTCGCGATTCGCTTGACGATGCGATACCACTCGACCAAGTGCGTCAGCGGATCGATACCGGATTAGCGTTCAGCCAAAAAGATCGAGTTGAACAACGAGCGTTTAACGTTTTTCAGCTCGCTCAGGTACGTGGATGGTTGCCGAGAAACTTGCAAAGTCTGACTCGTGAGCAGTGGCGGACCCTAGTCAGTGAAATTGAAGCCTTTGGAAGTTTGGACCGAAGACGTATCTACCATCGCGCTTACGAACGCAAGTATCGTAATGAAACGCTCGACGCCATCATTTCGCACGGTGAACATACGATTGACCCGCTACCCGAGCCGAAGTTCGTGCTTGTTACCTGCATCGATGATCGAGAGGAGTCGTTCCGCCGCCACGTTGAAGAAGTGGAACCGAACTGTGAAACGGTGGGCATCGCCGGGTTCTACGGTACAGCGATGTACTATCGCGGCGCAGAGGACGCTCACTTTAAGCCGCTGTGCCCGGTTTCGATCAAGCCGAAACACTATGTGATCGAAGAACCCTTGTATTCGTTGTCGGAAGTAGAGCGACGGCGATCGCAAACACGCAAACGAATCGGCGCGATCACTCATCGAACGCACTTGGGGACGCGTTCACTGCTGGGCGGGCTGGTGACCACGTTGGCTGGCTCTCTTGCTGCGTTTCCCTTGGTAGGTCGGATTCTATTTCCACGCACGGTTGCTCGGTTGCGGTCTCGCTTGCACGGTATCATCGAACCGCCAAGTACCCAATTAAGATACGAACGGCTGGACCCTGATCCTGGCAGCCAGAACGGGAAGTTGGGTTTTTCAGTCGATGAAATGGCATCGATTGTTGAGAACACGCTGCGATCCGCCGGGATGACTCATCGTTGGTCGAAATTGATTGTGTTTCTTGGCCATGGTTCGACCAGTCTGAACAATCCCCATGAGTCGGCTTACAACTGTGGTGCTTGCGCCGGTAGTCGTGGTGGCCCTAATGCGCGAGCGTTTGCCTTGATGGCGAATGATCATCGCGTTCGCAATCGCCTTGTCGATCGAGGGTTGAGCATTCCGGATGACACTTGGTTCGTGGGTGGCTATCACGACACAACGAATGATTCAGTCACCTTCGCAGATCTAGATCGTTTACCGGTTTCGCACCGTGCAAAGTTTGAATCGCTGGTTGAAGTTATCGACGAGGCTCGGCAACGCAATGCTCACGAGCGGTGTCGACGATTCGAATCGGCTCCCTTGGACATTTCCTTCAAAGATGCTTTAGAGCATGTTGAAGATCGACCCGAGGATTTGTCGCAAGCCCGTCCGGAGTACAACCACGCGACGAATTCATTGTGCTTGGTGGGGCGTCGGTCTTGGAGTCGCGGTTTGTTCTTAGATCGTCGCTCGTTCCTGACATCCTATGATCCTTCGCAAGACGACGAGCAAGGCTCGATTTTAGAGGGCATTCTACGAGCGGCCATTCCCGTGTGTGCGGGCATTAGCCTTGAATATTATTTCTCAACGGTTGATGTGGAAGGCTACGGATGTGGATCGAAGTTGCCTCACAACATCACTTCGCTGCTCGGCGTGATGTCGGGATCGGCCAGTGATTTGCGTCCCGGACTATCAGCTCAGATGGTTGAGATTCACGAGCCGATGCGAATCCTTTTTGTCATTGAAACCACTCAAGAGATTATGAATCGGATCGTTGCCAATAACCCCGCCATCAAACAATTGATCCAAGGGGGATGGGTGCAACTAGCGATTCTCAACAGCGAAACATCACACATCCATCGATACGTCCGCGGGGAATTCGTCGTTTACGCCCCACACACCAGGGAAATTCCAGTCGTCGGCACTTCCATAAATTGGTACCGAAATCACCGCGATCATTTGGGGTTCGCAACGGTCGAGGCTTCACTTCATCCAACGATCAAAACTGAGGACGGACGCTCATGAATATTGATGCTTGGTTCTACGCCCTAGGGTTGCTGGTCGTCGTGTGTCCGACAGTTTTGTTGGCTGTGTTCGGAATCGCGCCACTTTTTGATCTGCGACTAAGCGAGCGCGTCGTTGCCCGGTTCACCGAGATTTCGGTGATCACAGGTCTAACCGCATCCCTTGCCATTTTGGTCTTGATGTTGGTTACGGGAAGACGCGATGTGCCCATCGAAATTGGCGATTGGGTTGTGATTCCGCAACAACATTTTCACTTTCATTTGAAGTTCGTATTCGATCGGCTATCGGTTCCGTTTGTAATCCTGTCGTTCGTACTGGTGGGAACAATCGGCGCTTTTGCTAGCCGTTATTTGCACCGCGAGCGAGGATACCACCGTTTCTTTGTGCTTTACGCCGTGTTCTTGTTGGGCATGGTCGTGTCATCATTGGCTGGAACCATTGAGACATTGTTCTTCGGGTGGGAGTTCGTGGGACTGTCCTCGGCTTTGTTGGTTGCGTACTTTCACGAACATCGCAATCCAGTTCGCAACGGGCTTAGTGTTTGGGTGATCTACCGGATCGCGGACGCTGCATTCTTGATCGCGGCGATTACGTTGCACCACTTAACCGGCGGCGGTGATTTTGACGGCTTGATGGGGACGGGAGCTTGGCCTGAAGGTCACGCTTCCATTTCAAGTTCTCATGCGTTGTTTGTGGGGTTGTTGTTATTAGTTGCGGCAGCGGGCAAGTCCGCTTTGGTTCCCTTCTCGGGCTGGCTTCCCAGGGCGATGGAAGGGCCAACGCCATCGAGTGCGATTTTCTACGGAGCATTGTCCGTTCACTTAGGTGCTTTCTTGTTGCTTCGCGTCAGCCCGTTGCTTGAGGCATCGTGGGTGTTGAGTGCTTGTGTCGTCGCGATCGGCGTCGTCTCGGCGATTTTTGGTTCGCTTGCCGCTCGCGTGCAAACCGACATCAAGAGCGCTCTCGCATTTGCTTCGCTAACTCAGGTCGGCATCATCGTCGCCGAGATCGGACTAGGGTTTCGATACCTTGCACTGATTCACATCATCGGTCACGCCTGTGTTCGCACGCTGCAATTGTTGCGTGCTCCCACACTTCTGCATGACTATCATTCACTCGAAAATGCGATTGGCGGCCAGCTATCTCACTCTCCTACGGTTTGGTCCCGCTGGTTGCCGATTGAAGTTCGATTATGGATATATCGAATTTCCATTGAGCGAGGATTCATGGACGCTGTTTTGAACGATTACATCGCTCACCCGTTTGTTCTTGTCTTTCGCAAATGCGACTCTTGGGAGCGAGCGTGGACGGATTGGTTGTCAGGCGGGAAATCTCGCGAATCTGACGACGTTAAACCAACGCCAAGTTCGTTAGAGGAGTTCATCTAATGGCTGAACTGCATCTGCCTTGGCTCGAATTGTCGGTCCTGATTCCGCTTGTCGGAGCGATCGTTGTCGCATGGATGAATGATGCCTCACGCGCCCGCAAGGTGTGCTTGGCCGTTTGCACGTTAACGCTTGCATGTGCGACCGCCGAGTGGTTTGACTTTGTCAGCTTGGGAACCTTCGAGGCCCACGATCACTGGGACTTTATCGAATGGACCTTTCATGAAGACGTGTTTGTGATTGACGAGCTAAATTCGCCCCTGATCCCATTGGCGGCATTGCTTTGTTTGCTGACTGCGTTGTCAACGCTGCGGACGAAGGTCAATCGGTTTTCCTTTTCGTCGATGTTGACCAGTGAAGCGATCTTGATTGCGACACTGAGTTGCCGTAGCGCGTGGGTCATTGTGGCCTTGTTGATAGCCGCGATTTTTCCGGTGCTGTTGGAATTGCGATCGCGTGGTCAATGCACACGGGTATTTGTTGCCCACATGGGACTATTTGCTGTACTGCTGGTACTCGGACAATCGCTCGTTCAACTGGACTTTGTCGTCACGGGTGGCGGTTTGCTCACGGCTGCAGCGCTTCTTCGCAGCGGAATCGTTCCGTTGCATTGCTGGATGACGGACTTGTTTGAAAAGGCCAGTTTCGGGACGTCGCTACTCTTTGTGACGCCGATGGTGGGTGCCTACGCGGTCATGCGATTGGTGTTGCCGATAGCGCCGGACTGGGCACTGCAAAGCATCGCAATCGTGTCGCTCTTTACGGCCGTATACGCCGGCAGCATGGCACTGGTGCAACGTGAGGCACGCCGGTTTTTCTGCTACCTGTTCCTGAGTCATTCGTCGTTAGTTTTGGTCGGCCTTGAGATTGCGACGCCCATCGGATTGACGGGAGCGCTTTGCGTGTGGCTTTCCGTAGCCCTGTCGCTGACCGGCTTTGGGTTAACGCTTCGCTGTGTTGAAGCAAGAACCGGTCGGCTATCGCTAAGTGGTTTTCATGGTTTATATGAACACATGCCGGCGTTGGGCGTTCTGTTCCTGATCATGGGACTTGCGTCGATCGGCTTCCCGGGCACCATTGGTTTCATTGGTTCGGAGCTGCTAATCGAAGGCGCGATAGGAGTCTATCCGTCGGTTGGAATGGCAGTCGTTTTAGCGATGATGCTAAACGGGATCGCTATTTTGAACGCGTACTTTCGAGTGTTCACCGGGCATCGTCATACGGCTTCAATTTCGTTGAGGTCTCGCGCCTCTGAGCGTCTGACGATCTTGATCTTGGTTGTCTTGGTGATCGGCGGCGGTCTGTTTCCTCAGCCCGGTGTGCAGTCTCGCTTTCATGCCGCCAGCGCATTGTTGGACCAACGCAGCATTGCTCGGCAGGGCCATCAAACCAGTGAGCCCGTGCTCGCTCATCACGATCAACCCTGACTTCTACCTTCTACTCGATGGCCGCAGCGTCATCTCGTTCGTACATTTTACCTTTCTCTAGTTAATACGATGAATCAAACAGAAACACCACGCGGAAACCTTGAAGGTTTTAAGCAATACTTGAAGTACGACCTTGTGTCCGGCTTTTTAGTATTCTTGATCGCGCTACCTTTGTGTTTGGGTATTTCGCTGGCAAGCGGTTATCCGCCGATCGCTGGTATCTTTACCGCGATTGTTGGATCGGTACTGGCGACGCTTATCAGCAATAGCGAGCTGACGATTAAGGGACCCGCCGCCGGATTGATTGTGATTGCCATCGGTTGCATTGAAGACTTCGGTGGCAACGGGATGACCGGCGGATGGGATTCCGCCGACTTGTATGCCTACAAAGCCGCGCTGGCGGTCGGCGTGGTAGCCGCAGTAATGCAGATCCTATTTGGATTCTTTCGAGCAGGCATTATTGGTGAGTTTTTTCCGAGCGCGGCCGTGCACGGAATGCTCGCGGCAATCGGGGTCACAATCATCGCTAAGCAGGTTCCGGTTGCGCTTGGAGTAACGGGTGCAGGCGGCGAACCACTGGAAATGCTGAAGTCGATCCCGCAGTTTTTTATGGAGGCAAATCCGGCGATTGCGGCGATCGGTGTGGTTAGTCTGATGATCATGTTCTTTTGGCCGATGATCGGCAAAAGAATTTCTGTGCTGCGAAAGGTACCATCGCCGTTGGTCGTATTGTTAGTGGCGATTCCGATGGGGATGGCATTCGATCTTTTGCACTCGCATTCTTATACGTTGGCAAATCATGACTACCAACTTGGCGAACAGTACTTAGTCAATATGCCGAAACGCGCATTCGGCATGTTCGACGACATCACGATGCCGGATTTTTCGGTGTTGTCCCAGTTCAAAGCGTGGCGGTGGGCCGGAATGTTCTTCGTGATTGGAACGTTAGAGTCGCTGTTAAGTGCTAAAGCAATCGACCTGCTTGATCCTTGGAAACGTAAAGCCAACATGGACCGTGACATCGTCGCGGTTGGGCTCGCAAACTTGTGCTCGGCAAGTGTGGGCGGCCTCCCCATGATCTCTGAAATCGTGCGTTCCAAAGCGAACATCGACAACGGAGCGCGAACACGCTTTGCTGATCTTTGGCACGGAATTTTTCTGCTTGCTTGCGTTGCTTTGATTCCAACCGTACTGCACCGCATTCCGCTAGCCGCGTTGGCAGCAATGCTCGTCTATACTGGTTACCGCTTGGCTCACCCGTCGGAGTTCATTCACGTGTGGCGAATAGGCAAAGAGCAGTTGCTAATTTTCGTTACCACACTCGTGATGGTGTTGGCGACCGACTTGTTGATTGGTGTGGTTGCGGGGATCTTGCTGAAGATGGCCATCCACGTTTCCAACGGTGTCCCGATCACGTCGTTGTTCAAACCTTACATCGAGGTGGAAGAGGTCGATGAGGTCACGAGTCGAATCGTGGCGCACCAGTCCGCGGTGTTCAGCAATTGGATTCCGTTTCGCCGCCAGATCGAAGAAATCGGTTTGGTGCAGCGTCGCAACCTCATCATTGACGTTTCTAATACGAGTATAGTCGATCACAGCGTGATGGAAAAACTCGATGAGATGGAGCGTGACTTTGCCGAAGAGGGGCTTAAGTTTGAGGTCCGCGGATTGGAAACGCTAAAACCGCTTGCCGAGAATCCTCACTCGGCCCGTAAGCGATCGTTGTCGATGATGCGGCGAGTTACGATTGTTACCGCTGCTTCGTTAGAGGTCGAGTTAGTTGCGGAGTGCATGAAGTGCGGCGCATCGGGCTACACGGCAATGGAATGCCATGGCAGCGGTCGCCGTAGCGTTGTGGATGCCACAGCAGAGCGGTTGGAGCTTGTGCGGTTGGAATTCATGGTGCCAACCGATGTGTGCAACCGAATTCTTGACGTCGTGCGACGCAACTATCTTAATATTCATCCTGTCACCGCCTGCATCGAGACGGTCAGCGTGTTGCGAAGTCAAGACTCTATAGAAAAAAGCGGTGATCGAGTTCCGGCGAATATCGCTGGAAGTGTGTTAGAGCACTAGTCTTGGTCGATTGCCGAGATCGTGGGGCAAGCGCTGCTTTAACCTGCATGGGTGCGACCATTTTCACCGCCTCGCGTTGGCGTGTCTTGTCGATAAACAACTGTGAAACGATGTCGCATCCGACGGGAACGGTATACGAATGATCTTGACCACATTGGTGCTTGGCGACTATTTGTTTGTCATCTGAACACCCTAAACCCGGATTCGTCCGACCAGCCAACCAAGGAAGGTTGCTAGTATGGCTCAGCCTACCCCAAACGTCCCTATTTTGGACGTTAACCGCGATAACCAACCTTATCGCGAAGAATTTATCGAAGCACTGACCTCGGTTGTCGACAGCGGCCGGTTCTTATTTGGTCCCGATGTGGGGGACCTAGAACGCGAAGTCGCCGCTTACAGCCAAGTGGAAAACGCAGTCGGTTGTGCCTCGGGCAGCGATGCGTTGCTACTAGCGCTGATGTCGCTTGGCATAGGACCGGGCGACGAAGTCATCGTTCCGAGTTTCACATTCTTTGCGTCGGTAAGTTGCATCACCCGACTTGGTGCAACCCCGGTGTTTGTCGATATTCGACCTGATACGTTCAACATGGACGCAGAGAAGATTGAAGAGCTGATCACGCCTAACACCAAGGCGATCATTCCGGTTCACTTGTTTGGTCAGTGCGCGGAAATAGATCGCATTTGCCAAATCGCTTGTTCGCATGACTTGGTCGTGATCGAAGACGCGGCACAAGCGATTGGAGCGGCCTATCATTCTCGCCCCGCCGGCAGTTGGGGATTGATCGGTTGCTTTAGTTTCTATCCCACCAAGAACCTTGGTGGCATGGGCGATGGTGGTATGTTGACTTCGCTTGACCCTAAGGTCGCCGATCGTCTACGGCTATTCGCCGGTCACGGAATGCGTCCTCGTTATTACCATCAAGTGGTGGGAATCAACAGCCGTTTGGATACTTTTCAAGCAGCAGTGCTTCGCGTCAAGTTGAAGCATTTGCCAGAGGCCGTCGAGTCGCGTCAAGCAATTGCGGGACGGTACAACCGCATGCTTAGTGACGCAGGACTTGTCGGTGACGATGCCATTTCGTTGCCTTATCAGGATCCCAATGCATTCCATGTTTGGAATCAATACTCGCTTCGTATCGGCAGCGGACGCCGTGACAATCTACGAGCCTACCTAGCCGAGCAGAATGTTGGCAGCGAGATCTACTATCCCGTCCCAGTTCACGAACAAGAGTGCTATCGGGATTTGAAAGTCGCGTCTCATGCTCTCACTGAAACATCACGTGCTTGCAAAGAGATCCTGAATCTGCCGATTTTCCCGGGACTGACCGTTTCGGAACAAGAACGCGTCGTGGAAACGGTAGCGGGGTACTTCGGATCCGCAGCTAAATCACGAGTGGCGTAGTTAGCCTTTGGCGACCGCTCGGGTTGCCAACTTAGGAATCGAACGCATGATCGCAGCTCCATTAGGGGCTGCGTTTTTTTTGGGCCGAACGATGTAGTCGTAGCCTTTGGGAATGCGATCGACTTGAGTTCGAAACGACTCACGGATCAAACGCTTCCAGCGATTGCGAACCACTGCATTGCCGGTCTTCTTAGGAATCGTGATGCCGATGCGGGCAGCAGCTTCGGGATGGCTGGGAACGGCGAACAACACCAACGTGCCATCGGCAGCGCACGCGCCGCGACGTATCGCAATCGTAAATTCGGCGCTGCGACGAACGCGAACGGCTTTGCTGAATCGGAAAGACAAGGTGCACTGACGACAAGGCGAGGGTGAACTTATGGCGAGGGTGAACCTAGCTCAAAAGGTAAGGTTGCCACGCAAGGCTTGAGGGTTCTTGTCGGCAAATTGTTCGATCAATTTTTTGGATTCGTCGTCTATTGTTTCCGGCACGTTCACCTGGACGATCACGATCAGGTCACCGGCGGATCCATCGCGTTGCTTGACGCCCTGGCCTTTAAGCCGCAATCGTTTGCCGCTGCTGCTGCCTGGTGGAATCGTCATCGTTACGGTGCCAGCGGGGGTTGGAACGTCGACCTTGGCACCAAGAATCGCTTCGCTGATTGAAACCGGGAGCTCGAGTTCGAGATTACGGCCAGAGCGGCGAAAGTGTGGGTGATCAGAAACCTTGATAATCAAGATCAAGTCGCCCGGTGGTCCGCCATTGGGCGAAGGTTGACCTTTTTCTCTGAGTCGAATTTTCGTTCCCGTTTCGACTCCGGCTGGAATGTTGACGGCAATTTTGTCGCTGGAGCTACTCGATTGCAGATAAAACTCAGTTTGGCCTCCGCGGACAGCGATCTCGAGGGGGATTTCGAGTTCGTGTCGAAGGTTGGCGCCTTGGGCAGGCGGTTGTCGCGTTTGTCGTGGTCGTCCACCTCGGGCGCCACCGCCTGCGCCGCCGCCCATCATTTGTTCAAAGAAATCACTGAAACCGTCGAACTGGGCATTTCCGCCTCGTCCGCCGCCAAATATCTGTTCAAGATCTAGCCCTTCAAACCCGGCGGCCCCACCGGCACCTGGGTTGAATCCGGTGCCTCGGATTTTTTCGAAGTCGGCGCCGTATCGGTCGTAGGCAGCCCGTTTTTCTTCGTCGCTAAGAACGTCGTAGGCTTCCTGGATGCGTTTGAACTTGTCCTGGGCCGCCTTATCGTCGGGGTTTTTGTCCGGATGGTACTTCAGCGCCAGCTTGCGGTGCGCCTTTTTGATGTCGTCCTTGGTTGCCGAACGGCTCACGCCAAGCGTTTGGTACAGGTCTTCAGCCACGGATTATGAATCGTCAAACAGGAGTGATGAATGGTTAGTTTTGGGGGATTGCCCGCGTGCCAACTTGGCAGATGGGCGTTAAAGAGAACAGCGGTAGCAAACGGTAGTCCGAAATTGCGTTAATCCTTGTTGGGGGTCGGTAACCGAGCGATCTGGATCTGTGATCCTCGGGCGACCACGTCGATTTCGCCAGGCAATGAAAACCGTTCATCCTTGGCCGAGATGAAACAATCCGCCAAGCGTGACCAATGTTGGCCGCTCATCCCACCGCGAGGCCAACCACTGGATCGCCATAAGTGCTGCATCGCCAGGATGACGGTGCCCTGGTCGTCCCCAAAATCACGGTGAAAGACGGCAGGATCGTCACTGATTTGACGCTCATGAGACCAATCCTGGGCGAGTTGTTCCATGGTAGATCGCCATTGCCGTTGGCCCGCGATGGCTCGCGAAACAGCATCGACAGCACCGGGGTATCGAGTCTGGATCAACGGCAACAGTTCGCCTCGGATCCAATTGCGAGTGTAGAGTGTCGATTGGTTCGATTCGTCCTCACGCCAGGCTTGTCCAATTTGCGTTAGCGCATCGCGGATAGATTGGCGGTCGACCGATAACAGCGGACGCATCAGCACGAGGTCCGATTCGATACTTCGCACATCACCAATTCCAGCTAGTCCCGCTGGTCCAGTGCCACGAAAGAGATGGTGCAGAACGGTTTCGACGTTGTCGTCGCGTGAGTGGCCCAATGTGATGTAGCGGGCGCCGTACTGTTTAGCCGTTTCGGTCAGGAACGCCATCCGTTGCCGACTCATGGACGCCTCATCGGAAACGGGGGGCACATCACGGCGTTCGGGCTGCTCGCCCGGCGTATCACTGGCAAGCTTGGTGGCAGTAAATCTCGAACTAGATTTTGAACCTGATGCGTCGTTGAAAGTGCTGGAGGCGTCGGGTGCGTTGGCGTTGGCAGAGTTCGCGTCGGGTGCGTTGACGTTGGCAGAGGTGGCGTTGGGTGCCCGGCGGGTGACAAAACGCATTCCCCGTCGCTCGGCAAGTTGCTGGACAAAATCTTGATCGGCGTCCGAGTTTTCGCCTCGCAGACCATGATTGAAGTGTGCGGCAATGACAAAGCCGCGTGCTGGTGGATCGCCTTGACCGGCGCGACCCCTCCGCAATTCTTCGATCGCTCGTAGCAGGCACACACTGTCCGCACCACCACTGACGCCAACCACGATCCCCACTTCGCGAAAACGGTTCGGCGACCAGACGGATCGGACCTGGTCCAAGATGGACTGCCAGGCAGGAGCGAAAAGGGGATCAGCAGACACTATTGTGCCAAACGGGTGGGGATTGGGTCACTAAGTTGTTTCTTCGGCTCTGGTCAACTGCTACTCTGAAGTTCTCTTCCGCACGGTTTCGATCGGCGGAAAGGCGTTACTCCCTAAGATTATCAACTCCTCCGGACAACAAAATCACCCACGGCAGGTGAATCGATATGTGCTTTCTGCTTTTTTGGACGGCGTTTCTGACTCGATGGCTGATTGAGGCCAAGCGTGGCTACGTTCACGTTCGTTTTCAGTTGCCATCTGTGACGCAAACGACGCGTGAAGCGATGCACGGATCAACCTTCCGAAATCGTACTCGCGCGAACGAATCGCGACTATCGAACCGGCCGCTTCTGTGGTTTTTGTGTCCTCGATTGAGAGGACCTAACTATGAACTCTTCCATGCTGCTTTGCGGCGTGATTGCTTGGATCATTGGATCCGCTATTACTTTTCTGTATTTCAAAGCGACCGAGAACAAACGACGCAGTTTACTGCAACAAGAGGCTGACCAATTACTTAACAGTACTCGCCGCGAAGCGGAAACCGAGCGTAGCCAGATCCTGGTTCAAGCCAAAGAAGCGGCACTTGCGTCCAAAGCTGAGATTGAAGGCGAGGCGGCCGAGCTGCGCCGTACTTTGTCCGGTCGCGAACAGAAACTCGATCGTCGCGAAGACTTGCTGCAACAGCAAGAAGAGGCCCTTCGTAAGCAGCAGCGAGGCCTGGAAGCAAGCCAGACTCGGCTGGCCAATCAAATGCGCTGCGTGACCGACCAACGCGCCGAGCTTGATAAGTCCATCAAAGCCCAGCTCGCTGTCCTCGAGCAATCGAGCGGTATGTCACGCGAACAGGCCGAGGAAAAGCTAATGCAGACGCTGGCGGTGGACCTTGAACAGCAGCGGGGTTCGGCATTGATGAAGCACCAAAAATCGCTCGAGCAAGTCGTCAAAGCTCAGGCTCGCGAAATGCTGCTGACGGCGATTCAGCGGTACGCGTCGGTTCACACTGCTGAAAGCACGACCAGTTCCGTTGATGTTCCCACCGATGACATGAAGGGCCGCATCATTGGCCGTGAGGGACGCAATATTCGTGCGTTTGAGAAAGCGACGGGCATTGATCTGATTATCGATGACACACCGGGAGTGGTCATTGTGAGCGGTTTTGATCCGGTTCGCCGTGAGATCGCGAGGCGCTCGCTGGGGGCGTTGATTGCCGACGGGCGGATTCACCCCACGCGAATTGAGGAAGTGGTTGAAGAGACGTCGGGCCAGATTGACGAACTCATCATGCAGAAAGGCCGAGAGGCAGCCGATGAGGTCGGGGTAGCGGGGCTGCATGACAAGATCATCCAAATGCTCGGCCGACTCCACTTTCGCACGTCCTACAGTCAAAACGTGTTGCGGCACAGCGTCGAGGTGGCGTTCCTGGCCGGTTTGGTCGCCGAGATGTTGGGGATGGACGGCAATTTGGCTCGTCGATGTGGCTTATTGCACGATATCGGGAAGGCCGCCGACCATGAACTCGAAGGCGGGCACCCCAAAATTGGTGCTGATTTGCTGCGACGCAACAATGAATGCCCTGAAGTGGTGCACGCGGCTCTGGGGCATCACGACGAAATCGTGACCGAGTACCCCTACACCATGCTGACGGCGATCGGTGACGCTTGCAGCGCCAGCCGTCCCGGAGCTCGGCGAGAATCATTGGAACGATACGTCAGGCGGATGGAAGAGTTGGAATCCATCGCCAAACGTTTCGATGGGGTCCGTCAAGCATTTGCCATTAGCGCAGGTCGTGAACTACGGGTAATCGTCGGCAGCGACAACACGACGGACGAGCAGGCGGCTGCGATCTGTCATGATATTGCAAAGGCTTTCGAGTCCGAGTTGACCTATCCTGGCGAGATCAAGGTCACGGTCGTTCGTGAGGCTCGCTTCATTGAAACGGCCAAGTAGCGGCGAAGTTGCAGCCAAGTAGCAACCGAGCAGAGGCAAAGAACGGCAAGCCGAGGTGCGCATCTGTCACCTAGCCGGACACCCGTCGCGGTAACTCCAACGTCTATTCCTTGACAATAGGACGATGTGGGGCTTATCTTCCTCGATCCTATCCGGCCCGAAAACATGGGCTTTCGCGAGTTTTCGTCGACTTCGCCACCTAGTTACTTAAGAGACCGACTCACTATGAGCGTCGATTTTGAGGCAATTGCCCAGCGCGGGCGTTGCGATGTATCCAGTCTTCGTCTTGCCCTGCCCCTTTTAGAGCAAGGATACACGCCACCGTTCTTGTCGCGTTATCGTCGCGATGAACTTGGTGGTGTCGACGAAGCGAGCTTGTGGGCTCTCTCGGCCGCAGTCAAAAGCGAGCAAGAGATTGAAGCTCGTAAGGCTGAACTGCAGGAAGCTTGGCGGCAAACAGCATTGTCGGATCCGGCAATCGGTCACGCGATCAACAAAGCCGGTTCGATGCGCGTGCTCGCGAGGCTTGCTCGCCGACTCAAGAGCGAGAGTGCGGCGGCTTCGTCTGATTCCACACACTTGGCCGTACGAGTTCTTAATCCTCAAAAAGGCGACGGTGATGCGTTCGCCGAAATCGCTGGGAAAATCGAGGCGATTACGGATGTCGATGCGGCGGTTGCCGGGTTGGATACTTCCCTTGCCGAACGGCTTTCGGGTGACCCTCGAATGATCGCGTCTGCGGTACGGTGGTTGTCCAAGCATGCACGGATCAAGATCACAACCATTCACGATCCGCACATCAATTCGGAATCCGGTGACGACGGTGAAGCAAACGAATCGGACTCCGCTTCCGTTGCGCCCAAGCAGGCCAAAGCGGCCAAGGAAAGTTCGCCATCGGCCACGGTAGCTCCGACGCAAACCGAAGCGAAGCCAGCGGCCGAAGCTCCGGACAATCCGACGCCCTCGACGGAGTCGCCCTCAACCGATGCGCCCTCAACCGAAGCGACTGCGGCTGAAACGTTCGCAACTGAAGCGACTGCGGCTACTAAGGCCGCAGATTCAGCTCAAGGTCAACCAGTTGCCGCACCGGAGGCCAGTGTCGCGAGTGTTGGCGATAGTGCAGCCACCGACGATGCAACGCCCCCCGCCGATGCGGCCTCATCCGCAAGTGACGCTGTTTCAAGTGACGCTGTTTCAAGTGACGCTAAACCTAGCGAAACCGTTGTGAGCGACGCCGTTGTGAGTGACTCTGCGGCAAGTGAGGCAAAGGCAGAAGTTAGCTCGAAACCAGCGACGCCTGCGAAACCAGAGAAAGCGGCGGCGAGCAAGAAGGCGGACAAGAAGTCATCGAAAAAGGTTTCACCGCGGCAACGTCGTCGGCGTTGGCTCGTCAGCGTGCTCAAGCCGCTGCAAGGCAAAAAGTTTGCCGGTGATAAACTTAGTGCTTTCCAAATCGTGATGCTCGGTCGCGCCCTGCGTAGCCAGGTTGCAGTGTGCGAATTCGAGTACGACGCGGCAAAGTTGGTGGTTGAGTTGCAACGCACCGCTTCCGGATTCAATCGTGTTTGCGAAGAAAAGCTGCAACAAATCGTTTTTCAAAACGAAGCCATCATCCGTGAAGCCGCTGAAGCCGCGTGGTGGGACGACTTGCAAGAACGTGCTTCAAGCCGACTCATTGCCGTGACCGGTGACACGCTTCGTCGTCACATTAACCGTGGTGCCATTGACGCAAAGGTCGTTTTTTCGATCGACGCCGTTGGACCACGCACCGCCGCAGCGACGATCGTATCGGCGGATGGAAAACTCCTGCACAGTGAAGATTTGCCTTGTCAGCTTTCGTCGGCCCAGCGTTCCGCTGCAGTCGCTCGAATGGGCGAACTGATTCATACGTATCATGTCGACCTGATCGTCATCAGCAACGGCCCGGCGCGTCGATCGTTAATGGTGGCCATTGGTGACTTGATTAAGCAGTCGCCTGAAAAGTCAGTGCGATGGACATTGGCCGAACGAGGCGGCGCCGATGCCTACTCAAGTAGTAGCGTGGCCGATCAAGAGATGCGTTCGACGCCTCGCCGATTCCGCGCAGCCGCATGGTTAGCGTTTTCGGTGCTGCAGCCAGCTCAAGCGATGGCCAAGGTCGATCCGTTGAAGCTGCGATTAAGTTCGTTCCAACGTGAACTTTCCGATGACGCGTTGTCCACGGTGCTCGAAGACATCATGGTCAGCGGTGCATCTCGAGGCGGCGTTGACGTGAACTCGGCTCCCTCGTCATGGCTGCGCCGATTGCCTGGCGTTACCGAGACAGTGGCTCAGGCGATTGAGAAACGTCGTCGCGAATCCTTGTTCGAATCGCGAGAAGCGATCATGGAACTCGAGCAATGGACCAGCGAAGTGGAAAGCCGACAAGCGTTGCCTTTCCTAAGAGTCTTTGGAAGCAACGAATCGCTCGATGGCACGTTGATCCATCCGGACGACTACCCCATCGCCAAGAAACTAGCCAAGTCGCTGTCGATTGAATTGCCACCGACTTCGCCGCCCGGCTATGAGGCCCCGGACTACTCCAGCGCCACTGCGGCGGTATCGGAAGTCAAGAAGATCGAAGTTGTCGAAAAGCCGGTTGAGCGAGTCGTCGAAGACTTCACCGCCTCGGGAGAAAAATCGCCCGAGTTTTCGATCGCTGATGATCCCGTTGCTGAACCCGCAGCATCGCAAACCGCTTCGGCATCGCCAACCGGTAGCGAAGCACCGGCCGATGCTGCATCAGATACTTCAGAGACAGTGCCCGACCAAGCTGGTGCCGACAAGGCTGCCGCCGAGGAACCTGCTGTCGCGGAACCTGCCGCCGAGGGTTCGGCCAGCGATTCCCCTGTGGCTGAAGAATCGGTAGCCCAAGAACCGGCCGCCGAAATTGAGTCCCCCGAAATTGAGTCCACCGACTCGTCCGCGGAAACTGAAGCGGCGGCCAAGCCGGACGCTGAAGCATCGGCCTCGGCTGAGGTTCATGAACGGGTCAAGCATTCGCTGCCCGAGCGAAGTGCGATCGAGAAGTGCATCAAGGAATGGCAAATCGGCAAGCGACGGACTCATCAAATTGTCCATTGGCTGTGCGATCCCTTCGGCGACAGTGATTCATCCGGAACGCCACCTGCGGTAATGACCAAGGTGCCAGCGATGAAGGAACTTAAGCCCGGCGACGAAGTCATCGGAATTGTGGTGGGCGTTATGCCGTTTGGCGTTTTTGTAGAACTCGCGCCTGATTGCAGCGGGTTGGTTCACGTTAGCCGCGTATCGGACTCTTACGTCGAGGACTTGCACGAAGCCGTTCAAGTGGGCGACGTAGTCACCGCCTGGGTGACCGGAATCGAAGAAAAGAAACGCCGCGTCGCATTGAGCGCCCTTTCGCCTCAACGCGAAGCTGAGCTTGCTGAAGCACGGCGAAGCCAGTCACCGCAAGGTCGTCGCGGACCCAACCGTGGCGATGCAGACCGTGGTCGCCAAGGTGGCGGTGGACAAGCACGAGGCGGACAATCGCAATCACGTGATGGTCAGGGCCAAAATCAACGTGGCGGTCAGGCCCGTGGTGGTCAGGCTCGCGGCGGCGGAAAACCAGGTGGAGATCGAGGTGGCCGAGGTCGCCAGGATTCGCGCGGCGGAGGACGCTCTCGCGATGGACGCGGCGGCAACTCTCGCGAGAAGCGGGTCGAGTCCTACCGCGTCGTGGCCAAGGCCGAAGCCAAGCCGCTTACCGAAGCGATGGTCAAGGGCGACGAGCCCATGCGGTCCTTCGGAGACTTGGCGCAACTGTTTAGCGCCTCGAAGAAGGTCGAACCCAAAACCGTCAAGCCTCAAGCGAAGCCATCGGTTGAAGCTTCCGATCCTGCACCAGAACCGTCCGCATCTGGATCCTCATCATCAGATTCCACTGCAACAGATTCCACTGCAACAGAGGCAACTACGCCAAAGCCAGCCGCTTCTGAGTCGCAGGCGAAAGCCGTGACAGCGAAACCCGATGCGGATGCGGCGGAAGCATCGGCTCCGGAAAGTGATGCATCGGCGTCATGAGTAACGATGACTTTGAATCTCGTTTAGAATCGGCGATCCAGCGAGGCAAGCGCCGCGCCGATGTAGGCGCCCAGGAAGAACGCGCCAAAGAGCTAAGCGAAGACGAGTTGCGTCGAATGCACACCTCTTATCGCCTTTCGCTTTCCGAGCGTATTGAAAAGGCTGTTCATCGAGTGGCAGACCATTTCCCCGGGTTTCGCGAAGAGTCACTTTTTGGCGAAGTGGGCTGGGGTGCCGCGTGCTACCGAGATGATTTGAAAATCGTCGGTGGTCGTCGCGAAAACCAATACAGCCGTCTCGAAATGACGATTCGTCCTTTAGGGGACGTGAAAGTGCTCGACCTGAAGGGCAAGGGCACAATCATGAATCGCGAGTTGTTCAACCGCAGTTTCTTCGTTCCCGTCGCGGAAGCCGATGCGGCAGAGTTTGAGCAACTGATCGATAGCTGGGCGATCGAATACGCCGAGGTCTACGCTGCCAAAGCCGCTAAGTAGAACGGACCGATTTCCGTTCTACGGTGAGCCTTTTGCGTTTCCCAGTTCGCGGTGCGAGCGGAATGGATTCGGTTACGCCAATTCCTTGGCAACCTTTTCGAGCAAAGCTTTGCTCTTGCGGATACCGGTGAACTCATCAGGAGTTGCACCTTCCCACTCGATGCCCACATGACCGTGGTAACCGGCGTCCAGGACAATCTTCATCATGCGTTTGTAGTCGATGGTGGTTTCCTCGCCGTTCTCGTCGAACTCGTGAAACTTCGCACTGACCGCCTTAGCGTACGGCATCAAGGCCTGGGTTCCCTGGTAGCGATCAAACATTTCGGCGTTCTCACCACGAGTGATGTAGAAGTTGCCAAAATCAGGAAGCGTTCCGCAGTTATCCATACCGGCCCGTTCAATCACGACGGCAAGCCAAGCTGCGTTGCTGCTAAGGCCACCGTGGTTTTCGACAATCACGCCGATGTCTTGTTTAGCAGCGTACTCGCTTAGCGATCGCAGCCCTTCCGAGGCCAACTTGATTTGCTCGGTGTAGCTGCCCGAGCTTTGTGCATTGACACGGATGGAATGACATCCCAAGAACTTGGCTGCATCCACCCACTTGTAATGATTTTCGACTGCTCGTTTGCGTGCTGCTGAATCTGGGTCACCAAGGGCTCCCTCGCGATCAATCATGATCAAGACATTCTTGATGCCGTGGTCATCGCAGCGAAGTTGCAGTTCGTCGAGATATTTCTGGTCGGTTGCCTTGTCCATAAAGAACTGATTCACGTATTCGACGGCGTCAATGTCGAACTGCTTTCGAGCCAGCAGTGGGAAATCGAGATTCGTCCATCCCATCGATTCGTCACGAAGCGTGTTATGCAACGACCATTCGGCCAGCGAAATCTTGAACGGGGCATCTGACTCGCCTTCCGCCTGATCGGCAAAGGCGGTGAGAGGGTTCATCATACCGATGGCGGTTGTGGCAGCAGCGGTTTTCAAGAATGAGCGTCGAGCAATCATGGATTTTGGGGTCTAGCAAAGGTGGGAAGGTGGGACTTGTTCAGACTCGCTTAGCTTAATCTGGCAGCGAGCGATTTGCGACATTATCGAGCAGACTCCTTGCCACAACAGCTTAAAATTGATCGATTAACACGATCATGAGAGAACACACGATCACTTTGAGAGTTCGCTACGACGAGTGCGACCCTATGGGGTTCGTCCACCACTCCAATTACCTGCGATTCTTCGAAATCGGGCGGTCCGAACTTCTGCGGGCATCGGGCGGTCGCTACCGCGATATGGAAGACGCGGGGGTGCTGGTCGTGGTGGCCCGAGTTGATTGCCGGTACCGGCGACCTGCTCGTTACGATGACTTACTGACCATTCACACCAAAATCGCCAAAGTAACCGCTGCAAAGATTACTCATGAGTACCAAGTGACTCGCGATAACAACGGCGTCGCGGAGTCGATTGTTGATGCGACGGTCGTGTTAGGAGTCATTGATCGTGAGGGAAAATTGCAGCGAGTTCCCCAATCGTTGCTCGACCAATACGGCGAAGAGTAGGATAGGAAGGTTGGGTTCTTCAAGATTTGTTCTTTCGTGGTCCGTATTCATTGTCATTTGAACTAGCAAATTCTTTCGACGAACCGCACGTTTCCGACGCCGGCAGCTTCGCGTCGGATTGCGAAGAGGATCGCATAGGGTTGATCGAGATTCATGGTCTGCCGGGCAACCGGGGCCACGACGGAATTTCTTACTTCAACTCGCCCGCGACTCCAGGAACCCGAGGCCAACATGGCGGTGATGCTACTCCATCGCAAGCTGGCCAATGTGCCGGCGCTATTGTTGCCCAGCTACTTCATGACCGGGCTTCCGGAAAGCTTTCGATTGATGCGAACGTTCGCCTCGCTTCCGGTGATTCGGGGGCGATCCGCCAATCGCTCGAGATAGGTGAAAGTGGATATGTCTTCATTGACGGGCATGGCGGGCGAGGTGGCAATGGTGGGCGAGGCGGTGATGGTGGTCCCGGGAGCCAAGGGTATCGTGGTCGCAACGCGACTCGATACAGCAGCGGTAGCAACGGCGGGCCGGGCGGTGATGGTGGCGATGCGGGGCAGCCAACGGATGGCCAACGCGGCGGCGATGGCGCAGACGTGGTGATTAACGTGGCCGAGGACCAACTCGGATTGCTCATGCTCGTCAAAGGAAATTTAGTTGGAGGAGATCTAGGTTTCGCTGGCGAGCCTGGGCGCGGCGGTCGAGGAGGGCCGGGCGGGCGCGGCGGCAGCAGCTATCACTGGACTGAAACCCAAACGTTTCGCGACTCCGAAGGCAATACGCGAACTCGAACGATCATGCGGTCCAACCCAGGCGGGATCGATGGACCTCCCGGACGCGATGGCCGCCCGTCGTATTATCGCGCCAAAGACGGCAACCCTGGCCAGACCGGAAGGCTGCGGATCGAAGTGCAAGGACGCGATGGACGTGTTCGAACTTATCCTTCCCCGTTTGATCTTGAACTGATCACTTTTGATATCGCCAGTGAATACGAAGTGCTTGAGCCTGATTCGCTAGTGTCCGTCGATAACGTCGTTGTGCGGAATTGCGGCGGCACGCCGACACCAGATAACTATACGGTTCGCGTCTTCATCCAACCCGATGAGTGGTTGCTTAGTGAAGAAGTCGATTTGGTCTTGCACCGTTCACTCGAACCGAACGAGACGTACACGTTCAGCGGCGTGGGATTGCGAATGCGGTTGGGCGACTACGTTGTTGATGATCCTCGCAAGCGTGCATTTCGATTAAAGCATCCCGTGAGTCCGCAAGCCCGTTTGGAAAGTGGCATCGGTCGGCCCTTTCGCGACTTTGAAAATGGTGACGACATCCGCGTCGCATTCCCGGTCGAACTGACGCCGATCACTTGTCTGAACTCCCTTGCCCCCGGTGAATCTACGCGGCTCATTTGGGCCGTTAAGAATGTCGGTCAAGAAACGTTTGATCAAAAGTATCTGTATCGAGCCGTACGCAGCCAATTGCGAATTCTTGGTGGTGACCTTAATCCGGATTTGGTTGTCTTCTTTAGTGATCAAGACTTGGAAACCAACATTCGCAACACAAACTTTGAAAAGAGAGTAGGTGAATTGCGGCCTGGTGAGCATGCGATTATCGAGACTCGGATTGGCATTCGTGACCAACCCGGGGCAATTCCGTACCAAGGCTTTGCGATTGGTGTTGACCTCCATTTGCAGCGGCCAAGATCTAGCGTTCAGTCGGATCGTTACCGTCGCACTGACTATCGAAAGACATTCATTCGTGTATCCGAACGCTATTTGCGTGAAGACGGTTCGCGATTCTTGTTGATTGCAAACCAGAAAACCACTACCGACGATATCGACAAGTGGACACAACTGGCTGACTACTTCGGCAGCGGCTTGGATGTTTGGGATGTGTCGTACTACGGCTTCCTTGATTTGGTTCGAGCTGTCGACGAGAACCAATCGTTGCTCAAGCAATGGGAAGGGATGACGATCATTATCCCCAACAACTACTACAGCACGCCCGAGGGGCGTACGGTCGCGTTTGATCAACTTGCCAAGGGGCAATTCTTGCGAGCTGCTGCCGACTACGACATCAACTTCTACATCGTGGGTGATTCTCGCACCGGTGGCGAAGAGATGTTGGCAAGTTCATTGATTCCGGTTAGCGATGAAAAGTCGCCGAGCCAATTGAAGACACAGCGAGATTTTTTGAAAGCCGTGAAACGGTGGAACAAGTATGTCGCCCGCACTCATGACGTGGTCGGTGGTGTGACTGGCAATGCTCAAGACGTGGCCGATACATCCCTGGGGGCAGTACATGAGTTGGATATCAATAAACGGACGATTCTATTTCAGCCCAAGCAAGAGTGGCTCGAAGCCGAAGCCAAACGACTGCAACGTAAGTTGTCCAAGGACGATCCCCTGCACCGATGGATCATCGTTCATCGCTACGACACCGGTGATAGTGATACATCATGGGGCTTTTTTCGCAAACGCAAGATTGGCAAGTTGGAAGTACGGCGAACGCTCGATTCGACGAAGGGATCCGCAGTGCTATACGAAGTGGATAGCATCGACGCGATCGACCGTGGGTTCATCACCAGTAAGGCGAACAAGCACGGGATTTTCTTGGCGTTAAAGTTCGAAGACAAGGTCGATCGTTTCATTCGATTGGTAAGCGAACGCACGTTTCCCCGCTATAGCGAGAAGTACATTGAACGACCGATGACTGATGAAGAGGTCCTTGAGATCGGTAACGAACTAGTCGACTCAATCTTGACGGACCTCTACAACGAGCAAAAGGTCGCTCGTGAATGTCGCACTTGGGGCCGTGGCGGTGTTCGTGGAATCATGCCGAAGTTGAACTACCTCGCCGAGCGATCGCTCAATTACGGTGTGACTTATCGGCAAATGCTCGAAAACGAAATCAGTCTCGGATTGCTTTATGAGCTACTTGCTAATCTGCGATACATGGCCGTAAAGTCGCGAACGATTTGGGATCACGCTATTTTCCCCACCGCGTTTTTCAAGCGTTCCAGAGCGGTATCGAATCACATGATTGAGCGATCCGACCGCATCGTCACAAACATCTTTGGTCGAGCGCCGAGTTGGTGGGACCGCATCACTGGTGCGGATGACGATTACGACCCGTTCGGATCGGCAAAGAAGAAAGCCCCGCAAGGCATCGAAAGGCAAACTGCTGACAAACGAATTGCCGATCACGAAGAACGGTTGTACCGCGAGAAGCAACCCATCGAAAGTTACGCTACGGCTCAGGATCATCCCGGTCTGACCTACGATCCCGAGTTGTTGCGTGAGAATGTACGAGTGATGTCGGGTCAGCAATACGACGCACTTGTCGCAGCCGAACGTCAAGCGATCCGACGTCGCTACGAAAGGGAGAAGTCCGTCCAATCCGAGCGAGCCGACTTGCTTGTTCCGCTGAAACAGGTTCAAGCCATCGAAGTCGAATCAAACCAATCGGTCGCCACACCGCTTTAGCCTTCGGTCGCATGTCTGCTCCACGACCGTTTCGAACTTAGTAGGTGAATGCACCACTGATTGTGGAACTCATGCTCTCGGGTCGCCGTCGACTGCGGAAAGAAACTGGTCGATCAATCCTTCGGGAGCACGAACGATATGTTCGGGGCCTGGGAATTTTCCGTTCTTAACGTCATCGATGTAGTCACGGAACCCTTCCACTCGCTCCACCTGCATGGCCTGTTCCATCTTGTACAGGTTTCGGTATTGCTTGGTGTGGCGTGGGTAGGGAGGAGCGTGATTACCTAAAATGTCTTCGGCAAACATGAATTGAATATCGCCGCCACTGCCAGCGCCAATCGACGAGGTCACCAGTCGGGTGCGGCTGGAAATTTGCCGTAGCAATTCAGCCGGTACGACTTCGACTTCGACCGCCCAAGCACCAGCCTCTTCGAACGATTGAATCTGCTGGTAGATCCAGATTGCCTCTTCGATCGTTTTGCCGACCGCCCTCAGGCCTCCGGTCCATGTACTCAAGCGGGGCACCAAGCCAGCGTGAGCTTCCACTGGAATCCCAGCGTCAGAAACAGCCCGAATGAACGCGGGTCCCCATTGGCACATGATTCCATCGGCGCCGGCTTCCATAGCGTCGTAGCCTGCACGGACCGCTTCCGCCGCAGTGGCAATCTTCGTCAAGCCAATGCAGAACGTCATGAACGTATGCGGCGCTGCTTTTCGAATCGCAATCGCACTGCCTGGATTGCCCGGATCGAACTTGACCTTAAGCGTATCAATCCCCGCCTCTTCAGCGGCCACTGCCTCACTGATCGTAAACGGCATCGTCTCGGTCAGGACGGTCTTTCCCTTCAAGTCTTGAAGGTGCTTGACGGTGTAGTTTCGGGTTGCGTATGCCCCGCCCAGTGTCATGGTCCGGTGTAATCCTCGCATGTGTGCATCTCTAGGAGGCAGTTCGCTCGATTGATTTCCGTCAGATTTCATGGGTTCGATTTTCTGTTTTAAGGAACGGGAGTGCCAGGGCCTCGTAGATTACTCGATCACAAAGTCTTGCATCAAAGCAGTCTCGCTTGTTTCTCGCGTTCTGGGATCACTGTGTCACTAAGGCTGTGGCTCGTAGCGGTAGCCTACTCCGTAGACCGTTTCGATGATTGTGGGATGCTTGGGGTCGATTTCAATACGTTTGCGGAGGTTGCTGATCGTTTGGTCGAGCGTTCGTGTGCTCGGGGGTGGCCCTTCTTGCCATCCGGTTCGGAAGATCGTTTCTCGACTGATCACCTCACCAGGACGGCTATGCAGAATCTGTAAAATTCGCAGCTCTTTCGCTGTCAAATTGATGGTTGTTTCCCCGCGGCAAGCCTGCATGCGGCGAGGCATCACTGCCAAGCCTCGCATCTCGAAGTCTTGCTGGGATAGATGGACCTCGTCGGCTTCGCTAGAGAATCCATCGATGCAGCGACGGGCTACGGCTCGAACTCGAGCGATCACTTCTTTGGTGCCAAAGGGCTTAACGATGTAGTCGTCCGCACCGAGTTCCAGTCCAACCACTTTGTCAATTTCTTCGCTCTTCGCGGTGATGAAAAGGATGGGTAGCTTGGGATGGGTTTTGCGAAAATGGCGACACAGATCAAAGCCACTGACGCCAGGCATCATTACATCAAGGCACGCGAGATCAGGAGCCTTCTTGTCGAAACGGAACTGGGCCTCCTTGCCATCCGCGGCTTCAATGACGCTGTGCCCTTCCCCACGCAGCACCTCGCACAGTGCGGCTCGCGTATGGGGATCATCTTCGGCGACCAAGATGTTTAGTTTCATGAGGATGTTCTCGATATCGGAATGCTCAAACGAAACGTCGCACCACGGTCACGGTTGACGTAGTTCAGCGACCCATCATGACGTAGGGCCAACCGGCGCGCGATCGTCAACCCGATGCCCGTGCCGCTCGGCGCTGTGGTTGAGTCGTCAAGCCTTGCAAAGGGTTCGAAAATCATTCGACGATGTCGAGCCGCGATACCCGGTCCGCGGTCCGATACATCAATGACCAAGTTGTCGTTGTCGAAGCGAGAGTGTACGCCCAGGTAGCGTCCAGATGCGGCATACTTTTCAACGTTTGAAAATAGATTGACCAGGATCATTTCAACTAAGTCCGAGTCAATCATGACTTCGCGATCAGTCTCAAGCTGCGAGTCGATATCGATTTCGAGTCCGGCGAAGCTTGGCGAAAACTGAGTCAACGCTTGTTCGATAACATCGTTCGGATTGGCAAGTGCCAATCGTGGTGGTCTGGCCTGTCTTCCATCGCGAATCACTTCTAAGACGCCCGATACTAGCCTGCCGAGTCGATGACTTTCGCAATCGATCACTCCTAATCGTTTTGCCAAACTCTCCCGAACGTCGCCCGATGGCAACTTCTTCAGGTCGGATTCGGCGAGTTCGGCGTAGAGCCGAATGTTTGTCAGTGGCGTGCGGAGTTCATGGGAAACTTGCGAGGCAAAACTGACTCTGTCCTGAGCCTGTTTCATTCGTCGACGAACGCTCGTTAGAACGTAACCGCCCAGAGCCAGCAAAACGACTCCGACCCCAGCGAGCGGTGCGAGCGTCGATATTAAGCCTGCTGTAGGGATAGGATCATCATCATGAAGTTCGAATCGCCATGCGGATAAAGGGGGTGGTAAATTTCGCGACGCAATCGGGCGAGGACGTCGCTGGGAACGATCGCCCCACCGATAGATCATCTGCTGTCGTTCATCCACTAAGCCAACAAAGCCTTTGGCCAACGTGGGGCGTAAGGACTCAAGTTTGACGAAGGAGTCCGACGGGTACGAAGATCGTCGAGACGAGGTAGCGGTTGCTGGAACGTTGACGTGGTCAGGGAGTGCTGCGGCTAGATCGGCGATCCAGCGCGACCTTTCCAGCAGCGTCCCGACGTCGGACTTGCCGTCGGGCGAACGTTGCCAGTAGATCAATTGCATACCCTCGTCCAGAAACCACACTTGCCATGCTGATGAGACCGCCGATGAAGTCGCGTAGTTGGCCTTTGCCTTGCTCTTGGCATTGTCGTCGCCACCCATCGGCGGGCGACTTTCGATGATCGCGGGTAATGCTCGATAGAGCATCGCTTCGTCACCCGATGTCATGATCGGTGGCGGCGGGTAAAGCAAGTTGCCCCGCCGGTCAACGATCATGCTGGTTCGAATCGCGGGAACTGTGCGGTCAAACTGGCTGATGGCGTTGATCGAACTGGGGGTGTCTTGCAATGCATCTTCATAGTCATCAAAGACGCTCGCAACAGGCAGTTCGAAGTCTGCCAATTGCGATTGCATCAATTCGTCAATGCGTTGGCGAGCCAGCGACGTTTGCGAACGATAGTGCGATGCGGATAGCCATCCCAACAACACCAACGGTGCAGCAACAAGCAGTATCAGTGCGAGGAAAAGGCGTTTGGGCATCAGCGATCAATCGAAGCGTTACCTAGAAGAACTAGAGTCAGAGCTTGAGCCCGACCTGCCGCCGCCCAGGAAGTAGTCCAAAATTCCACTGCTTTGTTGCGATTGAATTTCGTTTTGCTTGCCTCGCATGACCTTGCGACTTCGGTTCCAATCTTTTTCTTTGACCATCGAGGCACTATCGCGATTGTACTTGATATTGACTTCAAGTTCGGGCAAGACGTTCAGTGCGTCGTTTTCACGGCACTCTAACAACACCTGTTCGAGAGAGATGGCGTTGCTGGTGAGTAATCGTTCCGCTTCAGCGATTTGTCCGGCATCTCGCAACGCCGTCGCGCGGATATTCTTTTCGTTGGCGATTTGAACGTTGCAGTACGCGAATGTTTCGTAATCTCGTTCGGCTTTGACTTCGGCGATGTCACGGGTAAAGCGAACGATTGCATCTGTGTGGAAGCTCGCCGGTGATCCGCTGATTAAATCCTGGTAGTCAACGTCGACCGAAAGCAGGCCAGCTTGTTCGGCGTCTTCGGCGGAGTCCACTTCGACCTCGAGCACAAAGTAGCGTTCTTGCTTGGAATACAATTGCGCCAGCGGAAGGTAGACCTCGTGCCCAACAATGTCGGCCTTGGTGCCGAGCACGCGAACCGGTCGGACTGCATCGCTTGTGGTGACTTTAATCTTGAAGTCGCTCGCAACAACGCTCATCAAATCGTTGAATTCGTTGTTAAACACAGCCACCAAGTCCTGAGCTTCTTCAACGAAAATGTGATTGCCACTACCTGATGCCGCCAAGCCGCTCATCAAGTCTTCGTTGTAACCGAGTCCCAGCCCAAGCGTGGTGACGCTGATGCCTTCCTTAACGAGGGATGCACCGAGTCGTTCGAGTTCGCGAGGGCTGCTCGGGCCAATATTGGCCTGCCCATCGGATAGCAGAATTACCCGATTAACACTGCTGTTAGAAAGGAATTTCCGGACTTCGGCGGCGCCTTTGGCCACGCCCGCAAACAATGCCGTACTTCCATCGGCCCTGATGGAGCGAATTTTGGATTTCATCAGCTCGCGATCCGACGCCTTTGTGGCAGGAACCAAGACGGTGACAACGGAATCGTAAAGCACTACCGAAACGATGTCGTCGTCTCGCAAACGATCGATCGCAGCGATCGCGGCGTTGCGAGCTTGTTCAATTTTACCGCCCTGCATCGAGCCGCTGGTGTCAATCACGATCGCGACATTTACCGGAGGTGCCTCGGGCGTTTGGGCAGGCTCGGTTCCCTTCAGGGAGATGCGAACGTAGTTGGTTTCGTTCTTGCCCGATAACATTGTGGGGTTGGATAGTCGGACTTGCACATCGACGGATTCGGATTGCCCGGTCTGTTGCATGTTTGCCTGGCCATCTCCTTTGTTATCGCCGCTTCCTTTACCGCCGTCACGCAAGGCGGTGTAGATCTGGGCATTTGTGGTCTGCGTGACCATCATGCAAGTGATCGCAATCATGGCCAAGTGGCAGGTGAGACGAGAGAATTGCATCGCTGGATTCCTTTGAAACGGACGAGAAGAGGTGTGGCTCATCCATTGAACGAAGATACGCGTTTTCAAAGGTTTGAACGACTTCAAAACAATGTAAAAGAAATGTCATGAAGCCCACGAAGGAAATTGTCCGCGAATTGCTATCGCAAGATCCCAGTTCGTTTGAGCCCAATTCGCTAAATGGGTTTTCGGTTGTTTCCGTCGGTGGCGGCTGTATCAGCGACGCTTACCGCGTGAGGGCTGACGACGGTGATTGGTTCGTGAAATCTAACGATGTGTCGTTCGAGGCGAACTTTCAAGCCGAGAGCGAGGGATTGCGTCAATTGGCGGCGGTTGCCGAGCGGATGGACGGGATCGTCGTTCCCCAGCCGCGAGCCGTAGCGGTTGTTGCCGGTGCCTCGTGGTTGGTCATGGACTGGCATTGTCGAAGCGATCAGCAAGCCGAGTCTTACCCAGCGTTCGGCCGTTCATTGGCTCGCTTTCACCGTGAATCGGTTGGCGTGGTAATCGGTGATGCGATGGGTGAAGGACACGACAATTTTCTGGGAGCGGCTCGCCAACTCAATGCACCCCTAAAAGATTGGACCGAATTTGTGGCTCAGCAGCGCATTGGGTTTCAACTTCGATGGGCTGTCGATCAGGGGTTGGCCGATCGTCAACTCGTCGATCGCTGCCATCGGGTGATGACCGAAATGAGTTCGCTGCTTTCAGGACGCGAACAATCGACGTCGTTGTTGCATGGCGATTTGTGGAGCGGCAACTTCTTTTGGGGTGAAAGCGGCAACACGGTGATGATCGACCCTGCGGCCTACCGAGGCTGCCGGGAAGCTGAATTTGGGATGTTGAAGCTGTTTGGGGGCTGTCCCGGCGAGTTCTACGAGGCCTATGACGATGAGTTTCCGCTGGCCGATGGTTGCTGGCGACGAGTAAGCGTTTATGTTCTCTATCATCTGCTAAACCATTTGAACTTGTTTGGCAGCGGATATTTGGACCAGTGCCGACAAGTCGCTGGCGACATTCTTCGATCGCGTTAAGGGCTTTACCTTCCCATGCTTGCTGCTCGTGTCATTCCCTGCCTCGACGTCCACGAAGGTCGCGTCGTGAAGGGCACCAATTTCGTCAACCTGCGAGACGCGGGGGACCCTGTCGAAGTCGCACGTCGCTATGAGCAAGAAGGTGCCGACGAATTGGTATTTCTAGATATCACGGCCAGTCACGAGCAACGTGAGACCATTGTTGATGTGGTTCGCCGCACCGCCGAAGTGGTCTTCATGCCGCTGACGGTGGGCGGCGGCGTCCGCACGATTGAGGATGTACGGACACTATTGTCGGCTGGCTGCGACAAGGTGTCGATCAATTCGGCAGCGTGCAAAGATCCTGATTTCGTCGCACGTGCGGCTGATCGTTTTGGCAGCCAGTGCATTGTCGTCAACATCGACCCTAAGCGAGTGATCCGAGATGGTGAAGAAGTTTGGGAAGTTCACATCAACGGTGGACGAAAGCCTACTGGTCTAATGGCGGTCGAATGGGCAAAGAAAGTGGAATCGCTTGGGGCCGGTGAGATCGTATTGACCAGCATGGATGCCGACGGAACACGCGATGGCTTCGACATACCGATCACGTCAGCGGTTAGTGAGGCGGTTTCAATTCCCGTTGTAGCCAGTGGAGGCGCGGGATGCCCCCAGCATTTGGCGGATGCGATTTTGCTCGGTAAGGCCGACGCAGCATTGGCGGCAAGCATTTTTCATTTCGGACAGTACACCATTGCGGAAACGAAACAGGTGATGCGTGATGCTGGAATCACGGTCCGTCTATAGAACGAACTTTGCGGTGTCGTTTTTTGGCATCTGTGGTACCATTCTCAACCCGGCAAGACCGCGTTGAATTGGCTTGCAAGGCAGGCGCCCCGTTGACCAAAGCCGCCCTTGCACCTACACCAATGGACGCGGCAATGAGCCGTTTTGGAACGAATGGTGGTTGTCATGGAGGCCGCACTTTTCGACTCGCTGAACCTTCAAATCCCCAGAGCCTGTTGTGACTGATGTTGTCCCTATTCGCACCGCCATCATCAGCGTTAGTGATAAGCTTGGCCTAGCAGACTTAGCCGCTGGTTTGCAGGCTGCAGGCGTTGAAATCTATAGCACCGGCGGTACACGTCGTCACTTGGAACAATCCGGCATCGATGTCTTGGACGTTGCCGAATACACGGGGTTTCCCGAAATGCTAGATGGCCGGGTGAAAACTCTGCACCCGAAGATCTTCGGCGGAATTCTAGCGATTCGCGATCGTGATGATCACATGGACGCGATCGAAGAACACGGAATCGTGCCGTTTGATTTGGTCGTTGTAAATCTGTACCCGTTCGCAGCAACCGCATCGCGTCCGGGAGCTACTCGTGAAGAATGTGTAGAGCAGATTGACATCGGCGGGCCATCTTTGGTCCGCGCTGCCGCTAAGAATCATGGGGATGTTGCGGTCGCGACAAGCCCCGAGCAGTACGGCGAAATATTGGCTCAGCTTGATCAAACCAAAGGAACCACGATCGAGCTGCGTGAACAACTAGCCGCTGAGGCTTTTGATCACACAGCCGGATACGATCGCGCGATCGCCGACTTCATGCGAGGTGACACGATCGGCGGCGAGTTCCCGACCAGCTTGAACTTGTCGCTACGTCGGAAGACACAATTGCGATACGGTGAAAACCCGCATCAACGTGCCGCTGTTTACGTTGACCCTACTGATCGTTCGGCGAACCTCGTCTCGGCACGCCAGATCAGTGGCAAGGAACTATCCTACAACAACCTGTTGGACCTTGATTCGGCACTTGAGATTGTTCGTGGTTTTGGAAGCCCCGCCGTTTCGGTGATGAAGCACAACAACCCGTGCGGAGCAGCCACCGACTCGTCATTGGCGGTCGCGTGTCAAAAGGCTCTCGATGGCGATCCGCTTAGTGCCTTTGGCAGCGTGATTGGATTCAATCGAACCGTTGACCGAGCAACCGCAGAATTGCTTTGCGAACCAGGCTTGTTTATCGAAGCGATCGTTGCTCCGGACTTCCAAGCCGAAGCCGTGGGGCTTTTGACGACAAAACCTCGATGGAGTGAGAACGTTCGTTTGATGCAGGTTGGTCGTTTGGATCTGCCGCAATCACCTATCCAGCGCCGATTCATTAGCGGTGGAATGTTGGTGCAAGACGCCGACCGGATGACAAGTTCACCGTTGCAGTGGAAAACCGTCACCAAGACGAAGGTCGATGACGATCTTTGGGACGATATTGCCTTTGCTTGGGAAATGGTTCGGCACGTCAAGAGCAACGCGATTGTCCTTGCCAAGGACACCTCGTTGATCGGCGTGGGTGCAGGACAAATGAGCCGAGTCGATAGCGTTGAAATTTCGATCGATAAGGCCGGTGATCGTGCCGATGGAAGCGTACTCGCTTCCGATGCGTTCTTCCCTTTTCCTGATTCCATTGAAGCCGCTGCTGACGCCGGTGTGATTGCTATTATCCAGCCCGGCGGTTCGCGGCGTGATAACGAAGTGATCGAAGCTTGCGACAAGCATGAGATTCCGTTAGTGCTGACCGGACGCCGGCACTTCAAGCACTAGGCCTATCCGCAGATGACCATTCTCGATGACATCTTGGTTCGCACTCGCGAAACCATTGCTGCGGATCAAGCCTCGGTTTCAGCGAATGAACTCGAAGCGTTAGTCGTTGATCTTCCATCGACTCGCGATTTCGTAGCCGCGCTCGCTGCCGGTGATGAAGTTCAGTTGATTGCCGAAGTAAAAAAAGCGAGTCCGTCGGCTGGTTTGATTCGCGAAGATTTCGATCCAGCAACATTGGCCCAGGCATATCGCGATGGCGGTGCGGCTTGTTTGAGTGTGTTGACCGACGAACCGTTCTTTCAGGGTTCGTTGGAATACTTGAAGCAAGTCAGGGCAGCGGTTGATTTGCCGCTGCTTCGCAAAGACTTTATCGTCGACCGGTATCAGCTCCTGCAGGCACGAGCGGCCGGTGCCGATTGCGTGCTGTTGATAGCCGAATGCTTGACCCCAAGCGAGTTGGTTGAACTGCATGATCAAGCGGCGGAATTGGGCATGGCAACGCTTATTGAACTGTTCGAGCCGAGTAATCTAGATGCCGTTTTGGCGACGGGAACTCGGTTGGTGGGCGTGAACAATCGTGATTTGCGGACTTTCAAAACAACCCTTGAACATACGCTGAACCTGCGTCCCTTGATTCCAGAGGATCGGCTTGTCGTTGGCGAGAGCGGGATTCGTACGCATGAGGATGTTATTCGCCTGGGCCAAGGTGGCGTGAAGGCGATTTTGGTGGGCGAGTCGCTGATGCGTCAGCCTAATGTGACCGTGGCGACCAAGCGGCTGCTTGGAATGGCGGTTGATTGAACTAGGATCGTAGGCTGCAACAACAGGATCTCGCTGGCAAATTGTCGTTCCGGCTTGATTCGGTGTGTTCTTGCCTGCTGCGTCAACCTTTCTACGGGTTCACCGTTTAGCACGTTGTCTCAACATCCTTTTCGGTTCTTTATTGCCAGTGTCTTCATCACACTCAACCGCTCAAGCCCCACCGAATCGAGCGAAACCGGATCAGGAATCGCCAGATCAGATGTCATGCATAGAACGTCAACGCTTCACGCTTGGTCATCGACTTGGCGCGATGATCGCGATCGGCATTTTTGTCTTCGGCGTGGGGCTGACGATTGCTCGAATTGGTATCCAGTACCAAACTCCGGGACCGTTTGACCACGATTCCCAAGGGCTCTGCGACTTTCATAACGGATTGTACTTTCCGACAATCGCTTTGCTGAAGGGATTGAGTCCCTACGGAGCCGAGTATGCCGCGTCGTATCCGGTCGCTAGGCAGATTCCGTTCTTCTCACCATCAATCCTGGTGCTGCATGCTCCTTTCGCGATGATGCCGCTTACCGTGGCCGAGGTCACGTTTGTTAGTTTGTCGGTGATCATGTTGTTGGCGATTGCCGGTCTGGTGGTTCGCTCGATCGATACACCGATCCGAGTGGACTACGTGTTCGCGATCGCTGCGTTGACGGTTTTTTCGCGTGGCGGCCACATCACGTTGTTCGATGGTTACTTCACGTTCGAGTTGATCTTGGCCACGTTCGCGGCGATTCACTATGGCAAGACCAAACCTTGGTTAGCAGCAATCGCGCTGGCTGTGGTATCAGCGAAACCAACTTACATCTTGCCGTTAGGTTTTTTGTTACTGTTCCGAGGAAACGTTAGGGCGATTGTCCTTGGAGCGATCCTAAGCGTTGTTACCACGCTTGGACCAATGTTATGGTTGGCTCATCATGAAGGCGGCGGTGATATGGTTCACGGTATCGAAACTCTGGTGGACCAAATTTCACAGGCTCAAGAAATCCATCGAGCCGACCAGGACGAATCGCCCATCCATTCGTGGACTCGAATCGACCTGCTCGCCGTCATTGCGAAATGGACTGGCGATGATCCCAAGGAAGCACTGCATTTGATCGTGATGGGAATCGTGCTTGCACCGGTGTTGTTCTTGCTCAATCGCCGACGTCGTCAAGGAATCGACGACGGGCTTACCGGTTTGACAGGAGCTTTGATTCTGACGGCGATGTTAGTGAGCCTCTATCATCAATCTTACGACTCGATGTTGATGGTGGCCCCGATCGCTGGCTTGGTGCTGGGAGCTAATGGGTTCTGGCGTCAATTCGACCACAGGACACGATTCTTGGTTGCCGCGCTAATGCTTTTACCGCTCTACAATTACTTCTCCACGCGAAGTTTGATTCGAATTTTGGATGGCGGGGAGGTAATGACCCGGATTTTCACGAGTCTCAATGGAGTGTCGTTGGCCATTTTGCTCGTGATTTTGCTGGTTTTAGGGCTCCGCTACACCGGTTCCCCTAATAGGACCCGGTTCGGCGACCAAGCTCGGGCTGCCTGAGTCGTCTTGGATCTCACGTGTGTGGAAATCGTTATAAAACTCACCAATTGCGCATCTTGTGGAATCCGGAGCGTCGGATAACACTAGTGTACAGTCGGCTGGCGGATCATGATCTTCTTGCAGACTTCATTTGCAAGAGAACCTGCTGCCAAGAAATGCACCGTGATGGAACCCATCAACCAACAATCATCCACTGAATCGTCGATTAGCAATACGAGTACTTCGGTTGTCGAATCCCGCGATTCCATTCGCTTTCGCCCCTCCAAAGTCTTCATGGCGCTTCCAGCGTACAACGAAGAGGAGGCGCTGCCTGAACTGTTAGAGCGGATCGGTGAAGCGTTCGCTGACAGCAACATTCCGTACGAAGTCATCGTGGTTGATGATGGCAGCAAGGACGACACGGCAAAAATCGTTTCGCAGATGTCATTCCAAATGCCGATCCATTTGGTGCAGCATCAAGTGAACCAAGGTCTCGGTGTTACGATCCGTGATGGACTTCGTGAAGCCGTTGATCGCTGTGGTGCACGCGACATCATTGTCACGATGGACGCTGACAATACTCATCCGCCTGGATTGATTGAACGAATGGTTCAACAAATTCATGAAGGTTGCGATGTTGTGATCGCTTCACGTTTTCAACCTGGGGCTCGGGTCGTAGGCGTGCCGGTTGAACGTCACTTTTTAAGCATCGGCGCTCGAGCATTGTTCACGTTATTGTTTCCGACTAAGGGTGTTCGCGACTACACGTCCGGTTACCGTGCTTACAAAGCATCCGTGATCCAGCAGGCATTCGCTGAGCACGGCGACAACTTTGTTGGCGAAACAGGGTTTTCGTGTATGGCAGACATCTTGTTGAAGTTACGAAAGCAAGGCGTCTTGTTTGGTGAGGCTCCGCTTCGACTGCGATACGACCAAAAGGGTGGCGCAAGTAAGATGCAGGTCTTCCGTACGATTTGGTTGACGTTGAAATTGCTTGGTCGTCATCGCACAGGCGTTAAGTAGTCGTGTCGAGCTCAAACCAAACTCAATTTCCGGCGGGTGAATCTGCGCCGCGGAAGTCATGGTTAGTTGTGGGTGGGGGCGTGATGGGACTCAAGATCGCCCGTGATCTGAATGCTCGTGGTCAAGACGTCACCATCGCTGAAGCGGCACCCAAGTTCGGTGGTCTTACCAGCGCGTGGAAGCTTAGCAGCGGTTCCGACAATCAAGAGGTCACTTGGGACCGCTACTATCACGTGACGCTGCTGAGTGATTCCAAATTGCGTGAGCAGCTAGCAGAGATCGGTCTCGAGAAAGAGATCGATTGGGTCGAGACCAAGACTGGTTTCTACAGTGGTGGAAAACTGCTTTCGATGAGCAACACGGCGGAGTTCTTGCGATTCCCGCCGTTGTCGATGATCGAGCGGTTACGGCTCGGCGGAACCATCTTCTACGCTTCGAAGATCAAGAATTGGCGTCGACTTGAAGGCTTATCCGTCGAAAAGTGGCTTCGTCGCTGGTCGGGAAATGGAGCTTTCGAAAAGGTCTGGCTTCCGCTGTTGAAAGCGAAATTGGGGGAAGCCTACAAGCAGACATCGGCTGCCTTCATCTGGGCCCACACTGCTCGAATGTATAAAGCGCGTCGAAGCGGTGCGAAAAAGGAAATGTTTGGCTACGTGCCTGGGGGATACGCTCGAATTTTGGATCGTTGGACAAGCGATCTATCAGAAAAAGGTGTGCGCCTATTGGCAGGCCACCCGGTGCAAAGCATTCGCAAGGTCGACGACGGATCGACGATGCTTGAAGTCGACTTCGGCGATGGCCGTGTTGAGACGTTTGACAATGTCGTATCCACGATTGCTTCGCCGCTAATCGCTCGTAGTTGCGAAGAGCTGACACAAGACGAAAAGCAAAAGTTGGAAGCGATTCGCTACCTCGGTGTCGTTTGTGCATCGATGTTGCTCAAGAAATCGATCAGCCCGTACTACGTCACCAACATTACCGATACTTGGGTGCCGTTAACCGCAGTGATCGAGATGTCTACGATCGTGAACCCGGAAACCCAACTAGATGGAAACCATTTGGTCTATTTGCCGAAGTATCTACCCGATGACCATGAAGGGTTGAACGAAAGCGACGAAGACTATCAAGAGAAGTGCTTGTCGACGCTCGAGAAAATGTACGATCATTTCTCACGAGACAACGTGTTGGACTTCAAGGTGGCGCGAGCCAAGTATGTTGCGGCATTAGCGACGATCGATTACAGCACTCGTTTGCCACCTATCGTGACGAGCGTGCCAGGCTTCTATGCTCTTAATTCGGCACACATTTTAGAAGGCAACCTGAACGTGAATGAGACGATCACGCTCGGTGAAGACAAGTTGAGCCAGGAGGTTTGGCCCAACTTTCTAAGTCGCTGTAACGAAGTAGCGAAATCCAACTCTAGTGATCTCGTCGCATCGGCCTAGTCTTCACGAAGGACTTGCTAACGCCGCCCACCACCGAACACGCGTCTGAGGGCGTCTTCGGCTGCTTGCTGTGAGGTGGCGGTTCCAAATTTGCGAAGGTGTTCAGGTAGTTTGCCGAAGCGCTCCTTCGTCTTGGGTTCGTCATCGGACTCGATGTCGTCAGGTTTGACATCGTTGATTTTGGCATCCTTGACGCGCTCCCCGATGGCCTCATCCACCGTTTCGTCGGTCGGTAGTATTTCGGCAACGGTATCAACCGTCCTGTCGCTTGGTCCGCTTCCGTGGGTTGGCGGGGTTTCCAAGGGGGCTTTGTTCTCGATCTCTCGCGATGGCTCGGTAATGTGCTCTGGCGAATCGTGTTGCCCCAGCGTAGGAGATTCTCGAATCGGTGACTCTTGAGTGAATTTGGAAAGCTGAACTTCGTTGAGTAACGCATCAAGTTCATCATTGACGGCAGCCAGCTTCTTTTGTGTTTCAGTGTTGCCAGGTGATGTGGCTTGGGTGTCGCTGCGAGTCTGAGGCTGATTGTCAGAGCGACGGCGAACCGAGACCATGAATTGTTGTGGCCCAACAACGATAAGGTCGTGATGAAACAGCCGTATGCTCTTGGTCGGCGTCAGTCGATTGCCGTTGACGTAGGTGCCGTTTCGGCTGTTGAGGTCGCAGATGTAAACACCGTCGTCACGCTGATAGATTTCGCAGTGCCGCCGACTCGCGCGAGAATCGTTGATCGTGAATTGGCAAGACTCGTGGCGACCCATCACAAAACGTTCACGATCAACCTTCAAACGGATTTTCTCGCCGTTTTGGTTCTTCAGCGTCAATCGAACTTTCAGCATTAACCGAACCCTAGATGCGTGATCCTCCCCGACGAGCCATACGTTAGCGTGACCGAGTGAAGATACCGCTTCGTGGGAATGAAGGTCCCATTTTCGTTTGATGAAGAAGAGGATCTCGCGAGCAATAGATGCTCTGTGACCGAAAACTCGTCTTGCCGCAACGCAAGTCGGTGTTCAGCGAGTTCGTACGGACAATCACGTTAGGACAACGGTGATTGGCGGGCGCCGTACTAGTTCTCGTCGCTGGGGCTGGATTTTGGCGGTTCGAATGCGAATTCTTGCCAGGTTACCGCCTTATCCATCGGTTCGATTCGCATGACGAGATTACCGTCCTGGTAGAGTCGGACGGTGCCGGTCGATTGGCTGACAACGATCGAAATTGCTTTCGTCTTCTTCGTGATCGCCGCCGCCGCCCAGTGCCGAGCACCAAGCCCCTTGGTCATCGTGAGATCTTCATGAGTGACTTCGAGCATCTGACGACTTCGTTCGATCACTCCTTCGCTATTGACGACAAAAGCACCGTCAAGTTGGGCTACTTCCTTGGCGTCGTCTTGAACCTTGGCGTCGAGCAGGTTCCGGTAGCTTTTGTTGTAACCGCGGAACGGATCGACTCCGCTGTCGTTACTGTGTTCGAGGACTTTGCGAGTGTCACCGACGACGAATAGCGTTCCGACTGGCTTGCCTTCACGGCCTTCGCGGCCAATTTGAGCTGCCAAGTCGACGACCATTTTTAAGGTCTGCAACGGCACTCGGCTCTCGATCATTTGCAGGTCGCGACTGGTCAGCCGCCGCATGCGTTCGTCAAGTTGCAGATGGCTGATCGAATCGAGCCGACCTTGTTGAAACCCGCTGTAGACCGCCACCACTTCGCCGTTGGGTCGGATAAATTCATCAGCAGCAGCTTCTAAGATGGCGTGCTGAAGGCGTTCCAACAGGGGCGCTTTCTCTTTGTTTAAGGCAATTGGCTTGAGACCGGCCTCTGCGGCGCCTTCCAGGTCGTTGGCTAAGTCAACAGCCACAATGACGGGCTTGCCCATCTCTGAGGTCATTTCGGCGATGCGTTTCCAATCAGTCGACCCATCTAGCAGCAGCAACAATGCATCGCCACCGAGTTCTTGGTGCAGCGCGACGGCAGCCATGATGATGGCGGAGTTGTGTTTAGTGAGTCTTTGCGTCGCCATCGAGTAGCTTGGTTCACATAGTGGAAGTCATGCCAAGTTGAGTGCATGTTTTAGCCCATTTTCGCTCAATCGCCCAGGCTTTGCGGCTGGTGATTGCCCACATTAGCCGAGAATAGAAGCGAAACGAGCTCCGGTATCAAGAACCTTCAACCACCTTCGCGATCGCTTCACATAGGTGCCCCATGCGTGACTCGCTCATGCCAGCGACATTGATTCGTCCGCTGCCGACGATGTAGATGCTGTGCTTGTGCAGTAGTTCGTCAACCTGCATGGGGTTGAGGCCGCTGAAAGAGAACATTCCATTCTGGTCAAGCAAGAACGAAAAGTCATGCCCGGCGCCGGTGGTCTTCATGGTTTCGACAAATTGTTCACGCAGCGTTTTGATACGGTTCCGCATCATCGCTAGTTCATCATGCCACTGGGCGGTCAGTTTCTCGTCATCCAGAATCGTGGCCACAACGGCAGCACCGTGGCGAGGCGGATTGCTGTAGTTGGTGCGAACCAGTTTCTTGATCTGGCTTTGAATTGCCGATGCGGTTGCCGAATCAGAGGATACAACGCACAAGGCGCCGACTCGCTCGCTGTAAAGACCAAAGTTCTTTGAGAACGAACTGCAAACCATCAGTTCGTCGCACTTAGCCGAGATCGCCCGAATGCTTTCGGCGTCTTCATCGAGCCCATGGCCGAAGCCCTGGTAAGCAAAGTCGATCAATGGCAGCAGTCCACGTTCGGCTACTACGTCGGCGATCTGCGCCCACTGCGATGGCGTGGGATCGACACCGGTTGGGTTGTGGCAGCAAGCGTGAAGAAGAACGGCGTCGCCGACGTTCGTTTTGGACGAAAGGTCATCCAGCATTCCATCGATATCGAACGACTTTTTATCGCTACCCAAGTAGCGATAGTTTTCGACTAACAATCGTTCGGAAGCAAAAACCGAATTGTGATTAGCCCAAGTTGGTGAAGGTACCCAAACGCGTCGACCGGACAATTGGTCGGCGATGAAAGCGGCCGATTCACGAAGCGCACCCGTTCCGCCCGGGGTTTGCACAACCGTCACTCGCTCGGCAGCAATTGTCTCGGCAAACACCAATTTGCGAACGTGTCCGCGGTAATCGGGACCGCCATCGATGGGTAGGTAACCCTTGGTGGCTTCCGTATCGACTAGGCGTTGCTCAGCCGCTTTGACGCAGTCCAGGATCGGTGTTTGTCCAGAAGCGTCCTTGTAGACTCCGACGCTCAAGTTCATCTTGTCGGGGTTCTTGTCTGCCTGAAACGCCTCGGTCAACCCGAGAATTGAATCGGGCGGAGCGGTTGGGATGCCACCGAAAAGGCTAGTCGAAGATGAGCTTGCAGTCATGGTTGCGATGATGCGTGAGGATACTGGGATGAAGCGAAACGCGGAGCCGAGCGAAAAACAATTTCGCATCCACTCTGGTCCCGTGGAAATGGTACTCAAAGGACGGCAGATCGACTATCGAGGCAGAACCAAGAAATGCCAGGTTCGGGAGTCAAAACTGTGTCGTTGAGCCGTCCGGACTACATTGTCGTGGGAGCCGGTTCGGCCGGCTGCGTCATGGCCTCGCGACTGGCGCATTTAACCGGAGGCCGTATTCTACTCGTTGAGGCACCCACGGTCACCGAAGCGCCGGCGAACGACCGCAATCGACCACGACACTGGTTGCGGTTGCTCGGTTCGCCGAACGATTGGAATCACGCCACCGAACCCACGCCCACCCTAGCAAATCGTCGTTTGGCCTGGCCGCGAGGACGAGGACTCGGTGGCAGTTCACGAATCAACGCGATGATTTGGTTTCCGCCGACTCCTTCAGATTTGGAATCACTTCGCGCCGCCAGCGGAGGTCAGTGGTCACGCCAACTGCTTGATGAGGCATTGGAAAGCATTGAGACGATGGTTGCCCCCGAGTCACCCCGATGGCTGAGCGACGCTGGGCAGTGGTTCATGCGGCATGCCAATCATCTTTGCGATACCGAACATCAGCCGATGGTGTACCATCGCTGCAATCGCAACGGTCGTCGCTGGAACGCAGGGCAACTCTTAGCTGATTTCAGTGACCAACGGATCACAGTGTTAAGGGCAAATGTCGATCGAGTGGAGGTGAGCGATCAACGTGTGGTCGGAATTCGCGTGGTTTCGAATTCAGGTGACTGCGAAACGATCCTGTGTCGTCATGGCGTTGTAATGTGTGCGGGTGCCATCGGCACGCCGACAATTTTGATGCGAAGCGGTATCGGATCTGACGAGTTACTTAGGCGACACCAGATTCCCGTTCGCGCAGAACAAGAAGGTGTAGGTAAAAACTTAAGCGATCACCTCTTGATGCCACTTGTTTATGCAACTCGCGGAAATAGTTTTTCTAGTGAACAGAACTCGGTCCGCGACATCGCAAGGTGGCAGATCGCGGGCACGGGTAAGCTGGTTTCCAATATTGCTGAGTGTGGCGGGCTGTTCCAAAACCAATCGTTGCAACTGCACGTCACGCCGACCCATTACTTGACTTATCCGAAAGCCAGCGCAACCGGGATGATGACATTAGGCATCAATCTGACTCAGCCAAAGTCTCGAGGCGAACTGGAGATTTCATCGGCGCTTCCTGCCGACCCTCCGAAGATCAACACGGGCTACCTGAGCGATCCCGATGACTTAGCGGGCCTCGTCAAAGGCGTGAACTGGGCTCGCCGTTGGCTCCAAAGTATCGAGGCCAATGACTGGATTGTTGAGGAAATTATCCCAGGGGCTAAGCGCGTGAGCGATGATGCGATCGCGAAAACCGTCGCGAGGTTTGCTCAGACGCTCTACCATCCTGTTGGTACGTGTCGATTCGGTCATCATATTGACACACCGGTTGATCCGAAGTTTCAGTTTCGCAATTTGGATTGCTTATGGTGTGCTGACGCATCTGTTCTGCCGGGTCCGACGATTGGCAATCCCAACGCGACGGTGATGACGTTAGCTTGGATGGCAGCCGCTTCGATTAGTGAACAGGCCATTGGCGAACCGAACAGAAGGCCTTCATTTTGATTGACTCACTTTTGCGACGTCGCTAACGTGAAGTCTGCTGACTGCTAATCAGCCTTTTCTCTTGCTCGTCTTTGAAATCACAAGGGGAGTCCATGCGACGTTTCGTGTCACCGATCTTGATGAACGTTGCATTGCTCGTCGTCTTCGGCCACAGCGATGCGCGATCACAGAATATTTCGCTTCCGAGTGAGGAAACGATTGCGGTTGAATGGCATTTTGCTCTGTCGCCCAATTCGTCGGCTCGACATTCGGACCACATGACTGTGATCGCGGTCACCAATGATGATCCGTTTTTGGCTCGGCTACCCAATGCAAATCAAGCAGATTCCGAGGATGCGACTGCGTTTGTGTTCCCCGCGTTCGCCAATGAGATTGCTGCTGCTTACCGTGAAGCAGTAACGACGAGGAAAGATTGGCGAGAGCGATTAGATTTGCAATGGATGCCATGCGGATTGCCACGTGAATTAACCAGCGGTGAAGCCAGTGGCGGTGCGTCGCGAGTATTTGTGATGGTGTGCGACTCAGAAAACCGAACGCTCGCATTGACCGTGGGTGTCCCCACAGCCAAGCAGTTGGTGGCATTAATTGAGGATGCCGAGGAAGTGCAACGGTTATTGCCTAAGACGCCTGACAATCAAATGCACTTGAGTGATGCGGTCGTTGCTCGCAGTCATGATCGTCTGAGTCGTGTTTGGCGAGTCGCCCTTGATGCTGCAGCCACAAACAGGGGCGCAAATGATGGTGACAGCACCGATGACGAAGACGTAAGTGAGCAGTTCGTATTTTATGAAACGTTCAAGGTGTGTCAGAAATTGCTGCCCACCTATATCGCGGACGTTAGGTTGAGGTTTGGTCTCGATGACGAGAGCGATTTGCCAAAGCTGGCCATTTTAGAACACCACTGTCAGACTCGTCGTCCGTGGAGTGAAGCGATCACGCCGTTTGTGGTGGGGCAACACACAAGACAGGTTTCTTCTGCACTTGTCGAGTCCATTTGGGGCCATCCCGCGATTCGATCGTTTCCTGTGCACAACGACGCTGATTTTGAGCGGTTTGCAGATTGGGTGAGTCGGCAGACGTCGGACACGACGGTCGTGTTATCGCTGAAGCCACCTGCTTCTCGACGTTATCAGGTGTGGCCCCCAATTGCCAGCGATCAATCACCAAGGACGTCGAAGTGGCGTGAGACCCATGAGTTGGCCACGGCTCAACCGCACCGCTTAGTCGATCTTCAGATTCTCGCTCATCTCATTCGTGAGAATGAGTTGGCACCAGTCGATGTGCGAGGAGTCAACGTTCGATACGCGATGCTTTTTCCCAATCGAAATTCGATCCACTTGGTGCGTGAAAACGAATCTCCCGCCCGTTTCGCTGGAATGCTGAAGCGAAATCGGTCTCATCTTGTCAATAAGAAGTAAAGGTACTACGTATGTCTCGGTTACTCATGACGTTGGCGCTGGTCGTTGTAGGAAACGGCTTTGCACAGGGGGTATCTCCTGAATCGATCGCCTCCGGTAGGCAACTCTTTGAAAAGGCCTGGACTTCGGGAAATCCTCGTCTGGGCAGCGATGGATTAGGCCCACTATTTAATGGTGCATCATGTGCCGCATGCCATAACCAAGGTGGGGTTGGCGGAGGTGGCGAAGCAAAGTTCAACGCCAACACAATTGGCATTAAGAATCTTCAAATCTATGGTGGGACGGTTAACGACTTCGTTCTGAAGAACCTTGTTTCTTCTTTCCATCCGGGATTTATCCAGCCCAATGGAACGGTCATCAACACGTTTACGATCTCGCATCACGGTGGCAGTCCACCGTTTCAAAGCATGCGAGAACAAATGTTCAATTTGATCGACATCAAGCGCGCAGATACCGGGGGAGCCTTCGACGCCAGCGAAGCGAGGCTAGCACGCGAAACTCCGATTCACTATACAAACACGATCGGTAATCACACGATCAAGCTGCAGGCGAGGTTGTTCCAACGAAACACGACTGCGCTATATGGTGCGGGCTTGTTGGACCAGATCACTGACAAGCAAATCTATGACTTAGTCAACGCTCAAAAATCACACCCCGAAATTAGCGGACGGCCAGCAACACTGACGGACGGAAGGTTAGGCAGGTTCGGATGGCGTGGAAATGTTGCAAGGCTTGTCGAGTTTATTGATCAAGCCTCAGCAAACGAAATCGGTTTGGAAACTGATCGTAAGCCACAACCAAGCGATCCCATGCTTCCCGGCTATCGCAATCCCGCAAGTGATTTAGCCGACGCAAACATCGAAGCGATCAGTGACTTTGTCGCTGCGTTGCCGGTACCGCAGCGGCGTCAGCCCGAGACGTCGAAAGAACGAATGATCGTTGAATCGGGCGAGCAGCTATTTGCGAGCGTGGGATGTGCCGTTTGTCACGTGCCAGATGTCGGTCCTGCCAAAGGGGTTTACAGCGATATCTTGGTACATGACATGGGGCGTCAATCGATCGACCTTAACCACGCGGAACCCTACATACGCCGGATCACTCCCGCTCAAAAAACTTATGTGGCCTCAACGCAAACAAGTACTCAGGGCACTCGGATGGTTGGTGGTTACTACGGACCTGCAAGTCAAATCAGTGTGGACGATTCTGTTACGGAGTTTGCGTTGAATCCTCTTCGCGCGTCGCAGAACAAATCGAGGAACCTAACGGTGAAGGCACCTGGCGCACGATTCAACTTCGTAGCCCCCGACTTGCCTTCTCAGGAACTCGTATTTGTGGAGTTGGCTTCCAAGGACAAAATTCTGACCGAGAAAGAGAAGCATGTTGACGCGAGAAGCAATCTCACAATTACCAAGGACACGACCGTACGAACGGTCCAGTATCTACGAGTTCACTTCGAGCCCACCAACTTCAACCAGGAATGGCGTACGCCACCTCTTTGGGGCGTGGCCGACTCAGCGCCTTACATGCACGATGGACGTGCTGACACGCTGCTAGAGGCGATTGCGATGCATGATGGCGAGGCCGCTGGGACTCGAGATCGTTTCTTGCAACTGCCACTGCAGCAGCAGCGAGCGATCCTTGCGTTCTTGGAAACGTTAGAAGCGCCCGTGGATGCTCCCCAGCCGGCCATGTGAATTCGTGGCTGATTTTGCGATCCTGAGCTGAGATTCGATTCAAGGCACAACTCTGCTAAGCTGTTGCAGGCATTTCTGCCTCGCTACCGTTGCTTTGTGACCTTTATTCGTGAATGAACGATCTATGACTCAGGATGAATCTTCCCGCCGCGCTGAAGAATTTGACACCGAAAAGCTACCTGTGGAGGCGATTGGCGAGCATGAGGACCTGCGTCCGCAGCCGGCTGATGATCCCATCCAGCCGGGCGCGGACTCCCAGGATCTTTACCGAGTCATGCGCCACACGATCGATCGTCTCGAGAGCGACGACACTGCTCGCGGCGATCTGAAAATCCTCTCACGCACGCTGCGTGAATTGCGATATGCCTTCACCGTCTTCCGACCCTATCGTCGCCGTCGCAAGGTCACCATCTTTGGGTCCGCTCGGACTCAACCCGACCACCCCGAGTATCAGGCTGCCGCCGAAGTGGGACGCCGCTTTGCCGAGCATGGCTGGATGGTAATCACCGGTGCCGGCGGAGGCATTATGGAAGCCGGCCACCGCGGTGCGGGACGCGAAGCGTCGATGGGGCTCAACATCATGTTGCCGTTCGAGCAGTCTGCCAACGAGTACATCGAGGGCGATGCAAAGCTTGTCACGATGAAGTACTTCTTCACTCGCAAGTTAATGTTCGTCAAAGAATGCAGCGCCGTGGTTTGTTTACCGGGCGGCTTCGGAACGCTCGATGAAGCGCTCGAAACGCTTACGCTGATGCAAACTGGCAAGCAAACGATGATGCCGTTGGTCTTGCTGGATCATCCCGGCGGCAGCTATTGGAGTGACCTAGGCAAGTTCTTAGACAAGCAATTGCTAGGCAATGCGATGATCAGCCCGGCAGATGTGAATCTTTACAAGATCACGAACTCGATTGATGAAACGATCGAGGAAATCCTGGGATTCTATCGAGTCTATCACAGCATGCGATATGTCCAGGACCGTCTCGTGTTTCGTCTTAAACAAGAACTCACACCCGAGCACCTTGAACGCATCCAAACCGAGTTCGCTGAAATTTTGGTGGATGGAAAGTTCGAAATGTGTGGACCGTTGGCCGAAGAGGGTGGTGAGCCGGAACTTGCCGAAATGCCACGCTTGATTTTTCACTTCAATCGAAGAGCCTTAGGTAAATTGCGAGCGTTAATCAATGTGATTAACGAAGCCTAGTTGGCGTCGGTCAGCCTTCGTTTTCGCCTAAACCGACCATTTCAAGTAACCGCAGTGCGTTGGTTGTGGGCGAGACGCCTTGGCGCATTTTGTAGTCGAACGTCATCTGTTCGTTTCCTTCAGCGTCGGGGCGAATGGTTTCGCGAAAATGCACGGTCGTCGCCATCGACATCAACGCTTCTTCATCAGCAAGTTCTAAATCGTGCGTCGTGATGGCGCCGATGGCATTTGACTGAATCAGATGGTCGAGCACTCGCACGACCGCGATCTGGCGTTCGCGGCTATTCGTGCCTTGCAAAATTTCGTCAAGCAAGAATAGGCAAACCCGATCGTTCAGTTTGGCCATCGCTCTGGCGTGATCGACGACACTCTTAAGACGATGCAGCTCAGCCATGTAAAAAGAGACCCCTTGGCTAACATCGTCGCTGACGCGAATGCTAGTGGTCAATTCCACCGAAGGGAGCGTGAACGATTCTGCACAAACCGGAGCTCCCGTCGCAGCTAACGCGACATTCAAACCGACGCTTCTTAGCATCGTGCTTTTGCCAGACATGTTGCTGCCGGTGACAAGTAGAACGGTCCCAGGCGGCCCTACCGAAACGTCGTTCGTCACTCGATCGGCGTCTCGCAACAGCGGATGGCCGATGGCCACCGAAGTCACCTGCGCCTTGTCGATATCGTCCTGCCAGATGGGCTTCGTCCATTGAGGGTAGTCGTCGCGAAGTGCAGCGAGCGACATCAACGATTCGAGTTCGCCGAGCGAATCAAACCAACCCTTCACGTATGAAGCATGCTCGGCTTGCCAATCTTCCAATCGACGCAGTACACGAACGTCCCACAGTGCGAAGGCTTGCAGCGGCAAGTACAGCAGATAGGTTCCCGCGGACTGACGAAGCGAACCCGCTCGGGCAACTTTCGCGAGTGATTTCATGCCTTCAAAGGCAGATGTCGGCGAGTCGTAAAGTGTTGAACGCAGCGATTGCAGACGCCCTTGATCGCTGGTTTTAGGAAGCCAATTCGCAGCCGAGAATAATTCGATGTAGTTAGTGACGGCTTGGCGATTGGCCATCGCAATCGAAAAGATTTGATGGGCGGGGCCTAGCATTACGGTCGTGATCAAGATGTTAATCAGCATGATCGCGATCAAGCCAAACAAGCCGATTCGCATCAGCAGCCCACCGCCGATTCCTGCAAGGGCCAGTAACATTAGCACGACGCCGATGACGCTGATCGCGGCCGACGCCTTCGCCCAAGCGACAAGCCATCCACGCTTTTCCAGCCATCGTTCGCCGGTAGCCCACTGCACAAAGTGATCGGGGTCTCCGCTGCTATCGCCGATTCGGCGGGCGAGCGTGTAAAACCGGATTCGTTCGTCTCGATGGGGTGCTAGAGCCTCAATCGCGGTTGTTCGTTCGCGCGCGATCGAACCGATAGCCGGCCCCGATAGCCAATCACAGATCGTCCGCGTTCCGGGAGCGGTTGCGGTCATCGAAACTAGGTGGAACAGAGAGGCTCGACCAAACAGGTCCAAGTCGCCAGCCGTTTCGCGTCGCTGTTGTGGCAGTTCCACAAGGTCTAGCAAGCGGGTCATGCGTTTGGTAGCGAGTTTTTCCCAGTCACGATGCAACCTCGCGATCAGTCGTTCGATGACGCTTCGATTGCGTCTTAATTCTTCCATTGAATCTCGGACTGGTTCATTGATCGTGGCGACGACAAAGAACAGTGCAAAGGCGAGCCATCCAAGCCACCCGGCACCCGGTACACCGGTAGAGCCGATGCTAACGACCCAAAGCACGATGGCAACCAGGATCAACCCAACGCGAATTCGACCGAGCATCAAGTCCTTTTGCTCGAGTTCGCGAAGTTGTTGGTCAATGGTTTCTAGCTGGACGCGGTAACGTGATGTCGCATCGATTTCATCGGTATTCAACGGCTGAAAAGCTCCCTGCCTTCTTGGTGCAAATGTCTCAGGTGCCTGAGGCAAAGCTAGTCGTGCCTGTGGAATCACTGGCTCGTGAGCTGCCCTTGCCACGTTTCGTTATGACCATCTTGGTAGCCACTCGGTCCTGCAGGTTTGGTCTGAAGATGGTCAGCAGCAGCATCGGCAAGAACCAAGCGATGTAAAGTCCGCCGCCGTAGCCATGCCAAAATTGAGCCGCGACCATTACCGCAGCACTGCCGCTAAGCAAAGTACCGAGGTTTTTTTGGACCGGCCAAATGGCAAAGAAGACGCAAAGGATTACGAATGCGACGATGACGGGCAGCCGCCAAATTGGTTCAAGTCCTAGGCTCCAGAATCCTCGTAGCTCGCTGGCATCTTTGTTGGGATTGAACAGACCGAACATCCGTTGCAGATGTTCGCTCAGAGAAGCACTTTGATCTAGCGACAGTGCGAACACCAGTATCGCCAAGGTCGCCAAAAAGCCCAGCAAGAACGACTTAGCACCCCTTTGCCAATAGAAACTGAACCACAACGGCAACAGAAACAATGGGTAGTAAACCAGTCCCGCTGCTAGGCCAATAAAACCACCAGCAATCAATGGCCGTCGATAGCATAGCAGTGCCCAAAGCAACAGCGCAGCCGGAATGGCATGATCGACGCGCCCGGTCATTTGTGCGGTATAGGGAAGTAAAAGGTACAGCGTTGCGCAACCGACCCCCGCTTTAAGGTTTCCAAAGTGTCGGTTACCAAACAACACGATGCCCGTAACGATCGCGAGCTGGGCCGCGATGGCCAATGTTTTGGCAACGCGAGCAAGGCTCTGCTGAGCGGGTGAAAGGTTGGTTGGCTGTGCCGGGGACACGCCTCCGGGAGCATCACTGACTGGCCGCGTTGGAATTGCGGGCAACATGTTCATCAACGCGTACCCCGGACCGAGTGCGGGACCCTGAGTCACCTGAATTCGTGAATCGCTCTTGACCACGTTGGCCATCATGAACACGAACATCGAGATGCCGATAAACGTCAATCCACCACTGGTCAGATTGGGGTCAAGCAACGGCCGGCGAACCATGAGAGGATCGAGCATAAGTCGAATCAGCAGCAACGCTTCTACGACGAACAGGTAGATGAAACCGAATCGACGGATGCTTCGATAGCGCGCGGCGCTCTCGGCAAGCGTTTCGTCAACGGTAGCCTCCGCCTGGTCGCCCGGCGTCGACGAAGCTGCCTGGTCACCCGACGTCGACGAAGCCGCCTGGTCACTTCCACTGGTTGCGGTATCTATTTCGAAGTCATCCGGCGGGATGCCGTCAGGTGAATCCGTCGATTGGCTAACTAGAGTCGTTCCACGATTCAAAAGCAGTCTCTCAAAACCATCTGCGGATGGGTCTGTGAAAGCTTCGAAGGGTAGCTTTTCCAACGGGTCCGTATCGCCATTGGAATCCTCCTGCAGATGCTGGTCTGCGGCATGTTGCACTATCGTTTCAGAATCGTCGAACTGGCGACGATAACCCTCGTGCACAATCAGCAGGCCTGGTGCCAGCAAGATCAGCAGCACGAGGTCGAGGTTGCGAATGCTCCAAAACCGGCGAAAAACGAAGTACAGTCCAATCGTCAAGAACGACGAAAGGTAAACCCATGTCGTTGGATCGGGGCGACGGTAATAGAGCAGAATTTCGCTCATAGATGATTAACGCGAACGCGGCGTTCTTTCCCTCGAAACACCTTTGTAGCTAACGCTTTACGAACGCCTAGCTTAGCAGAAACTTGTAGTTGCGGTATGGATGGGCCCAGTGATCGCGATCAATATCTGGCACTTATTCTTAACCTGATCGCAAACGATCCAATGTGCGCAATATGCGGCTAAGCCAAACGTCTATTTTTGTTCAATTGACGTCGCTTGCCCAGTCCGGCTTGTGGGGCATGACAGTCGCTTTCGCTTGGTATCCTAGTTCGAGTGACAGGTATCCTGAATCGAAGGAAGAGGTCTGCGTTGTGGCGACCGAAACTGTGTTCTGACCAACCCATGCGATAGAAACTATGAACGCCAAGTTAGCCGATGCCTTGGGTTGGATCGCGACCAAGCGTGACGATGCCATCGAACAACTGATCCGCTGGTGCAACCAAAATTCTTGGTCGATGGACGAACCGAGGTTACGTGACATGGCTGAATTGGTCATCCGTGACTTCGGTAAAATTGGCGTGGAGTTTCAATCATTGTCACTTCCTCCGCTTAGGCTGCTAGGTGAGGATGGCGAATGGATGGAAGGTGCGACGGGGCCTGCCTTGTTGTGGCATCACAACCCCCAAGCGAAACATCGTGTCTTGCTGATGATCCACTACGACACGGTCTATCCCAGCGATGCAGAACCGAATTTTTGCGTCAGAGTTGATGGGCATGGGGCCGAGCCTGCGACATTAGTGGGACCGGGAGTCGCCGATGCGAAAGGCGGCATTGCGGTAATCGCACTAGCCGTGGAAGCAATGTTGCGTTTCGATTTGCTAAGGGACATCGGCGTTTCGATTCTGCTTAATCCCGACGAAGAAATCGGTTCGACGGCATCGGCAACGCTAATGCAAGAGCTTGCGAGTCAGTTTGCTTATGGACTTGTGTTCGAACCAACGTTGCCCGATGGGACATTGGTAGCCGCGCGAAAGGGGTCTGGCAATTTTGCGATCTATGTTCGCGGTCGCAGTGCTCATGCCGGCCGCAATATCGAAGATGGTCGCAACGCGATTGTTCATCTCGCAAACATCATTGTTGAGCTGAACCGACTGCACGACCCCGATTCGGGAGTGTCGGTAAATGTTGGGCAAGTGTCCGGCGGAGGCCCGCTTAACCAAGTTCCCGATTTAGCGAATGTAAAGTTCAATATCCGAGTCAACGATCGCTCGTCGATGGAACGGATGCAAGAGAAGCTACATACACTGGTAGAGCGATTGAGTACCAATGGGTTTAGCGTAGCGGTACTGGGTGAGTTTCACAGTCCGCCGAAGTTAGTTAGCCCCGCGATAGAGCAGCTTCAAGCGGTCGTGATGAAGGCAGGTAAGTCGCTGGGCCGCCCGATTCAGTGGCGTGATACTGGCGGAGCTTGCGATGGTTCCAAGCTTGCGGGTTGGGGGTTGCCCAACATCGACACCATGAGTGTCACGGGAGGAAACCTTCACAGCCCCCAGGAATACATGCAGATTGACTCACTCACCAAGGCGGCTCAGACGGTCGTCGCGACGATACAGGAGATGGCGTCTCGGTAGCGTTTCGTTTGATTTGATTCTGGTCTGAACCTTTTGCCCGCCAACAGCTACCATAAGAGCAGTAGTTTCTTTTCCAGCCCGTCGAATATTCAACGAGAGCCTCGCAAGTGAGTTCATCTGCCTCTTCTTCCAATCCCCAGAAGTCATCGCCAACTACCGGCGGGTCACCACGGACTCATGCCGAGGCGTTGCGTGCAGATCCACGGATTGCAGAAGCGAAAAGGTTGATCGCCGAGGCGGTTCAGGAACACTCCGCCGCTCTGGAAAAGCCGGTGGCCAAGAATGATGGTTTGGCCGACGGGTATCAGGGCATGCTCGATCGTTTCACCGCCGTTCGAGGTGGTTCTATGTTTTGGCCTTATCTGTCGGCGGGACTAGGGAACCAATCGCTGGTCGAACTGGCCGATGGCAGTGTCAAATTGGATTTCATTGGTGGCATTGGAGTGCATGGATGCGGGCACTCCCATCCGGCAATGATTGACTCGGCAATTGACGGAGCGTTGGAAGACACGGTGATGCAAGGAAACCTGCAGCAGCATCCCCCTAGTCTGAAAATGTGTGAGCGTCTGATTGGGTTGGCCACGACCGGCGGCGCGAAGCTTAATCACTGTTTGCTTTCGACCAGCGGTGCGATGGCAAACGAGAACGCATTGAAGATTGCGATGCATCATCAATCCAACAAAGGTCTGTCGGGAGCCAATCGAGTGATTGCTTTTGACAATGCATTCGCAGGTCGAACTCTCGCTCTGGCTTCCTTGACGGACCGTGCTAAGTATCGAATGGGTTTACCGCTAGCGGTTCAAGTCGATTATCTGCCCTTCTTGGATCCTGATGATCCCGATAAGAGTCAGCGATGGGCGGTTGATGAACTGCATCGTTTGTTGGCACGTCACCCAGGTCGTTATGCTGCCTTTTGGGCCGAGCCGATCGCGGGGGAAGGCGGCTATTATCCAGGCAGCGAGGGGTTCTTCCGGTCGTTGTGCGAGCCGCTTCGTGAAGCTGGGATTCCAATTATCTTCGACGAAGTGCAATCGTTTGCGCGTACGACTCGTCCTTTCGCCTTCCAGCATTACGGGCTCGATCAGTTCGCTGACATTGTGACGATTGGCAAAATCACGCAAGTCTGCGCGACATTGTACGGCACTGATTTTGTGCCCAAGGGGCCTATCCTTAGTCAAACGTTTACGGGGTCATCGGCGTCAATTTCGACGGGGCTGAAGATGCTCGACATGTTGGACGAGTTCGGCTGCTTTGGTGCAGATGGACAAAACCAAAAACGCCACGACTACTTTGCTGCGGGCTTGCAGCAGTTGCACAAAAAGTACCCAAGTCTTATCCGGGGACCGTACGGGGAATGCATGATGATTGCGTTCACGCCCGGCGACGGTAGCTACGATCAGGCTAAACTTTTGATGGACACCATGTACGAAATTGGCTTGCTTGGTTTCGTTTGTGGTGCAGAGCCCACGCGGATTCGTTTCTTGCCCCCTCCTGCGATTGCTACGCAACAGCACATTGACATGGCATTGTCGTTGCTCGATCAATCACTTGAAGCCTTCTCCAAAAAACTGAGCTAGTCATGTGGGTCGTTCGCGCTGTTTGTCTTGACGATCTCGATCAACTTCAGTCGTTGATCAGTCTCGCCACTCAAGGCCTTACATCGCTTCAGTTGACCAGTGATCAATTACTCGATCGCGTCGAACAGTCCGTGTTTGCGTTTAGTCGCACGGGGCTTTCGCCGCGAGGAGAGCCCTTTGTTTTGGTGATGTGCAACGACGCGACAGGGGAAATCGTTGGTACGTCGACGGTCTACGCAAAGACCGGTGGTTACCAGCCTTTCTACTCGTATCGTGTCGTGACGTCGCAACATCACAGCGAACAGTTAGGGGTTAGCCACACTCGAACACGTCTGGAACTCGAGCGAACGCACGACGGTCCGACGGAAATCGGCAGCCTGTTCCTTCGGAAGAAGCATCGCGGCGCTGGTCGCGGACGTTGGCTTTCACTGGCGAGGTTTGCGCTGATCGCCAGTCGTCCGCATCGTTTCGCCGACCGTGTGATAGCCGAGATGCGGGGGAAGGCAGACCTCGACGGTGGCGTGCCGTTCTGGAAGGCGGTGACTGGCCGCTTTATTCCCGTCAATTTCTCCGTTGCCGATTCGATGTCAACGGTGTGCAAGCAGTTCATCGAAGAACTAATGCCACAGTATCCGATCTACGTAGATTTGTTGCCCGAGGAAGTCCGTGCCGGAATCGGGTGCGTTCATGATGAAACAAAACCTGCGTTGGCTTTGCTCGAAGGCGAAGGTTTTATTCAAACCGACCAAGTTGACATCTTCGATGCGGGTCCCGTAGTGAGTTGTCCCAAAATGCAAATCGGTGCGGTCCAACGTTGCCAACAGGCCACAGTCGTGGAGGTCAGAGATCAGGCGCCGAACAACTCGCAAGAACCATTGATCCTAGTGAGTGATCGTGATGGTTTCACCAGCGTCATGACCGAAATCGAACGAGACGGAAACGAGATCAAGATTGGTTCGGAAGTTGCTAGAACGCTTTCCATCGAGTCCGGATCATCGTGCAAATTGCTTACGGTTCGATCCGGTTCTTAATCCATCATTCTCTAACGATGAGTAGGGCAGACCACGTTTCCATCGCGATCGATGGTCATGGCTTGGCCGGTCACCGGACAAGTGGGGAGATCGCCATTCCAGTAGTCGGCGGACTTCAATTCGCGAAGGTCGCGCGACGGCAATGAGCGATTGAGCAGTTCGTATCTCTCAACTTCCAATTGCAGGGTGCGGCGGTTTAGTTCGCAGCCCCGCGCTTGCCCCGATTCGCCTGCCGTACGCACGTGTTGAATGCCCAGCATGGCCACTACACTGACGAGAATTACCGCGGCGATAACTTCGATCAAGGTAAAGGCGGAAGTGGATTTTGATGAGATCATTCGAGCACCTCGAACATGTGGAACATCGGGGTATAGATCGACAGCACCATCACGCCGATCGCAACAGCAAGTGAAATTGTCAGGACGGGTTCGAGCAAGCCAACGGTCGCGTCAATTCTGGATTCCAAACGCTCGCGTAGGTGTTCGCACGTGCCTCGCATCGCCTTGGGGAAATCTCCCGATTGTTCGCCGACGCCAACCAATTGGCACAGTGTTGCCGGGAAAAATCGCTCGTGTTTTTCGAGTTCGCTACTGATCTTTTCGCCCCGCAGAACGCTGCGATTGACGCTCTCGACGGTCGCCCGAACTTCGCGGTTGCCGACACATTCCCAAGCCACGCCAACGGCATCCACCGGCGTGTAACCGCATTCAACCATGGATGAAATAGCTTCCACGAATTGCAAGATTGCAACGTCGCGAAGCCAGGGACCAACCAGCGGAATCTTCAGCAGAAAGCTGTCGAGTTTACGCGAGATTTTCGGGCGGGATCGAGCCGCCAACCAAGCAACAATGAAGACGATCGCGATCGGAAATGCGAGGCAACCATATCCCAGTACCATCCGACTAGCGGCCGTTACAACCTGAGTGACGAAAGGCAAATCGACGCCACTGCTGGAATACACCACTTCGAACTCGGGTACGACCACCACGCACATGAAGATCATCAAACCTGTACCGGCCAACGTGATCAGAATGGGGTAGCTGACCTTCTTGATGATCCGTTTGCGAAGGGCAACTTGGCGTTCCATCTGCTCACAAACTCGTGCCAGCGCCTTTTCCAACGCTCCGCTCCGCTCGCCGATCCGAACTTGTTGAATCTGCATTGCCGTGAATGTTCGCGGATATCGTTCCATACCGGAACTCAGCGAACCACCTGCCTCAATCGTCATACGCAAACGATCAAGGACATGAGCAAACTTGCGAGTCGACCGGTCTGCGGCAAGCGATTGCAGTGCCCTAGGCAACGACAAACCGTTTTCTAGCAACATCAACAACATTCGAAGAAGGTCAGCCAACTGCGCGGACTTGATCCGCGTTGGATCGCCGCCCCGTTTGGCTCCGAACTCAATCGAGTGAAGCTTGCGGATCAAGCCCATGAGTCCGCTCGACGATGCATTGCCGGCACGGCCTTTAGCGATGGATTTGGCGGAGTGAGTACGAACGTTCATGACAAAATAAACAGATGAGAAAGGTTAGCGTTGCTAGTTAGGCAGCGTCGGTATCCGAGTCGCGTCGTTTGGCTGCGTTGCGCGACGATTCGCTGCTGCGGCGATCACCACTAGTCTTGAAATACACTTCCTCAATTGAAGTGCGACCTGCGAGCGCCTGTTCAAGACCGGCTCGGGGAAGTTCAACCATGCCGGCATCAATCGCCAAGTCATGCAACTTTGAGTGCGGCACGCCCGCCTCGATGGCCATCGTGATTTCGGGAGTGATGGGCATGATTTCGAAGATCGGAATTCGCCCCGCGAATCCGCTGCCGAGGCACTTCTTGCAGCCGTCGCCCTTGTAGAACTTTGAATTCCGGTCGACTGTTCCGTCCGGGTCGATGGCGTCAAGCAATTTTTCGTTCGCTGGGACGGCACGCTTACAGTTCTCGCATACACACCGAAGGAGTCGTTGGGCAACACTCCCCAGCAGAGAGCCCGCAATCTTAAAATTGTCGACCCCCAAGTCGCTCAAACGTTGCACGGCACCCACGGCATCGTTGGTATGCAGCGTGCTGATCATCAGGTGTCCCGTCAGCGCGGCCTGGATAGCGGTTGTCGCCGTTTCCGAATCTCGGATTTCCCCGACCATGATGACATCAGGGTCCTGCCGCATGATGAACTTGAGCGCGTTGGCAAATCCCATCCCAAACTCGTTGTCACTTTGCACTTGGTTGATTCCTGCCAATCGGAATTCAACTGGATCTTCGACGGTCACGATGTTGCGGTCGTCACGGTTGAGGTACTGCAATGCCGCGTAGAGTGTTGTACTTTTGCCACTACCGGTGGGCCCCGTGACAACAAACATGCCGTGAGGTTTGTCGATGATCTCGCGCAAAGTCGCATGATCTCGTGGTGTCAGGCCTATATTCTCGAGTTGGAATGTTTTGCCACCTTCATCGAGTAGTCGAAGCACTAACTTTTGACCGTCAACGGTGGGAATGCCGCTGACTCGGAACCCGACCCGCTTGCCACCATCGAACACGTTGAGGTGCCCGTCTTGAGGTCTACGGTTTTCAGTGGTGTCCATATCAGCCATGACTTTGATACGGCTGATCACCGAGTTTTCAATGTGATTAGGGATTGTCATCACTTGCTGTAGTTCGCCGTCAACGCGATATCGAACACGCATTTCGGGTTTCAGCGGTTCCAAGTGAACATCGCTAGCACCTGCATCGACAGCTCCGGATAGGATCGCTTGGACCAACCGTACGACCGGTGCATCTTCTTGTTCGGCGGCCAAAATCGCATTGGTGGGGTCATCGTCTTCGAGAGCCGTTTGTTGCAATTCCACCAATTTCATATCGACAATCGTTTGTCTCGCAACCGCTCGATCGTCGTAGATTCGGCCGACCAACGCACTGACATCTTCAGCCATCGCAACAGCAGGCTGAATTTGATAACCCGTCATGAGTTCAACTTCTGCGATGGTTTCAATATCGTCCGGCGCTACCATCGCCAAAGTCATGGTCTTACCGCAAATATCGATGGCCGCAGCTTGATGAGACCGAGCAAAATCCTCGGGAACCAGTCTTGCGATTTGTGGGTTGACGTTGGCGGGGTCAATGTCGATGTAAGGAACTTCAAACTGCTCGGCCAACGCGTGGCCGAGTTCGGCGACTGAGAGCAACTTTTGCCGAACGAGCCAATCGCCAAGCATCATTTCACGCGGTTTACCACTGAAAGCGGACTCCATTTGGTCCGCAGTCAGCACACCTTGTTCGACAAGAATGTCACCAAGTCGTCGCATTGCCGGCTATCCTTGTTTGAGTGAAAGTGTTGTAAGGGAAATGATTGAATGATTGAGGGTGAGATCAACGAGGCTTAGTGGGCATCGCAACTTTGGATCTGTTCTTGGGAATTCGATTGACCAGGATGTCTTCCACTTTTTCCTCCATGTCAGTCGGATCAAATGGAGTAATCAGGTAGCCCTGGGCACCGGCATGGTGTGCACGTTCGACGGTCTCCAGACTCGGGTCCAACGAGAAAATCAGAATCGGTAACTCTGCGATGGGCACTTCTGTGCGAAGTCGAGCCACCCATTCGAGTCCGTCGCCTTCGGGAAGTTTGGTGTCTGTGATCAAAAGGTCAGGCGATTGTCGCGTAATCGCCGCAAGGCCTTCCGAGCCTGAAGAAACCGATTCCACTTCGTAGCCAAGAAGTTCGAGTCGGAACGAAACGAGTTCGCGCAGAACCGGTTCGGCCAGGACGATTAGCAATCGGAATCGTGAAGAGTCAATCACAGGATGATTTAGCTTTGGGAAAGGCGTGTGATAGGAAAGGATTGCGTCGTCGCTACAACCGGTACAACCACTTTGGTCAACCGAAGTGATGTGTATCTCGCGGTGTATCCCATTCATCGGAAGCCACCGGGGCATAGATAAGACAGACTTCATTAGGACGGCGCTTCTTGTGGTGTCGTCTTGCTGCCCTCGTCTCGATCCGCACGATTCGCACAGTGTGGAAATGAGTCACGCGTGGGTCCCAACGATCGTCGCGGTTTGAACGCTTGCCCCATCTAGACCGTCATGCCCTTCTCGAAACCTTGCAGCGATGCATGCGACGATACCGTTGCAGACATCAATGCAGAACCTAAAAAGTCCCCACCCGAGTTGCGTTTCGCACCCCTAGGTGGTGCTGCGCATTTTGCAGTCACGCTGTTGGTGGTCAACGCGATGGCTTGGACGTTCGTTTTCAATCCAAGCGGTGCAATCGATGGCGGTGCGCTGGCGATGGGAACATCCGTGATCATCTTGGCGTTGCTTGCCCATCAAGCCATTTGCCGCCGCGAGGGGTCAGGGTTTCACAAGAACGCGGCATTGTCAGGCCAACTAGAAGCCATTTTGGATCAAATGCCAGATGGACTGCTCATTACCGACCAGCACGATCGCATCGTGATCGCAAACGATGCCTTCTTACGCAGCATCGGTATGACCAAGGAGGACCTGATCGGTCGACGGGCCAGTTCATTGTCCTGGGTCCATGGTGCCGCCCGAGAAACGCGCGATCTGCCGTGGGTGCAAGCGTCGCGTCAATCGACCTCTCGCGATCAACAACTCATGCGATACCGTCTGCCCGGCGGAGAAGAACGGTACTTCTCGATCAACTCGTCGCCTGTCAAATCAGATGACGACGACCAACAGGGAGCGTTGATGACGTTTCGTGATGTCACGCAAATCGAGAACCATCGCGCGGAACTGGAACAAATGCTGGTGATGTTGCGAAGCAGTCGCGAAGAGATACGGACGAAGAATCACGAGTTGCGAGTCTTGGCCGATATCGACTCGCTAACGGGGTGTCTGAATCGACGTGCGTTCTTTGAAGAGTTTCGTAGAGCCTGGGAAGCGGCCCAAGAACGTCAGCATCCACTTTCGTGCTTGATGCTAGACGTCGATCACTTCAAACAGGTTAACGATGTGTATGGTCACCAATGGGGCGACGAAATTTTGCAACTGGTTTCCACGATTTTGCAGAATCAGTTCCCTGAACCTTCATTGATCGGTCGTTATGGCGGTGAAGAGTTTTGCGTCATGATGCCGGGAATCAGTTTGGCGGACGCAATGCAGATGTGCGAGCAAACAAGAGTGTGCATCGCGAGCCATCGGTTTTGGGACCTTCCGGAATTAAACATCAGCGCATCGTTCGGATTGGCAACGCTGAATCCCGGCGTTAGCCGCGTAGAAGATCTGATTCGGCAAGCCGATGAGTGTCTCTACATGGCCAAGGAAAACGGTCGCAATCGAGTAGTCAGCCGACTTGAATACAGGCGTCTTGCCGAAGATCAAGCCGACAAGTTGGATCCAACATCAGTTCGGTAGGCCGAGATCGCAGGCAAGATTGCGGCAATCAATGCCAACACGGCAACGACTGGTAAGATCCAAATTTCGTTGCTGCTCGTACTAAAGAAACCAACTTGAATCCCCGTCTGGTCCTCGATTTGACCGCTGTAAAGTGCGATTGCAGCGTGAGCTAATAACCATCCGGTAATGCCACCAATCACAGCCACCAACATGCTTTCTAGTACGATGATCGTTGTGACGGTATCGCGACGAGCGCCCAAAGCTCGCATCACTGCAATGTCTCTTCGGCGGTCATTCATCGAGTTGTAGATCGCCACGAGGATCCCCACCGCAGCAACGAAGCATGTGATTAGCGTTATACCAAGCAAGGCCTGCATCAACGGTCCTACGATTAAGCTCATCAACTTATTGATCTCTCCGACCGGGGCCGCGGCTTGAGCCCGCAAGCTCTCGTTAATCATGTTTTGCATGCCCGGCGCGAACATGATATTGCCGTTGCGAACTAGGATGGAGGTGACCTCTCGTTCGGGAATGGAAAGCGGAATCGGGCCTTCTTTGTCGCTAGACGCTTGTTTTCCGGGCACTACGGTCGCGCCTTCTTCGATCGGTTTGGCATGACCTTCCATCAAGTAGAAGCCTTCCAGGTTGACGAACGCGGCACGGTCATTGGGAGTTCCCGTCGCATCGAGAATTCCCACGATCATGAACGCGTCTTCATGGCCTTTGCCTTCGGGATCTCCATGAGTCGGGTACAGCAGTTCGCCGACTTTGACGTTCATTTCTTTGGCGACGCGGCTACCAAGAACGGCTTCGAAGTAACCATTGTCGGCGGAGTCGGTTTCGAATGCTCGTCCACTAGAAAACGAGAATGGTTGATCGAGATCACTTCCATGACGAAGCTCACTGAAAAATTCCGGCGTCGTGCCAACCACGCGGAACTCGCCGTAATAGTCGCCAAGAGCAAGTGGGATAGCGAAGCCACCGCTCACAAAAGCCGCGTACTTGCCGTCACGGGTAGCCAGTTCAGGGTCGCCTCCGAAACGATCAACTATATCCGCTCGTGTCGCTTGGTCGAAAAACTCCATGTATTCGGTATACGGGAGATTTTCGATCGGTTGGCTCAAGTAGAAGACGCTGTTGAGCGTTAGTTGCAGTGCGCTTCCCTTTGGCCCAACGACCAAGTTGTATCCCACCGTAGCGTTTCGGGTGAAGGCTTCGCTGACAATGCCGTAGATCGAAAGCACCAAGACAACTAGGCCGACGCCGAGCGCTAGTGACAGCGTGGTCAATAGACTCGAGAGTGGACGGTGGCAAAAGTTTCGCCATGCAATCTGAAGAAGGTTCATCGTGAAGCGTTGTCAGACGGTGAGAGGCATCGAGAGAGATGATCGAAAAAAGAGACGGGCAATCGTCAAACCTGACTGAGCGCTCGATTGATGGAATCCAGTTCCTCGACACGATCAAACTGGTTTGCCACGTTCATGTCGTGCGTCACGATCAATAAAGAAATGTTTTCGTCGCGGCACGATGTTCGGATGAGGTCCAGCACCGTCTTGGCGCTGGCGGGGTCAACATTGGCGGTTGGTTCATCAGCGAGCAACAGTTTGGGTTTCCCCGCAAGCGAACGAGCGATGGCAACGCGTTGTTGTTGTCCAACGCTCATTTGACTTGGCAAATAACCAGCGCGATCAGCCAAGCCCACGCGATCAAGTAAATCGTAAGCTCGTTTCTGGTCGGGACTGCCCTGCCCGAACGTCATTCCCAACTTGACGTTTTCAATCGCTGTGAACGCTGGCAACAGATTAAAGGTTTGGAACACGTAGCCGATCACGGCAGCGCGAAAACGGTCTCGTCCTTGTTCGCTAAGTTTGGTGAGCTCTGTTCCTGCGACGCGGATTTGACCGCTGTCGGGTTTGAGCAGTCCAGCTAAAAGATGCAGCAGCGTTGTCTTGCCTCCGCCACTCTGGCCAATCAACGCCACCTGTTCAGCTTCACCGATTTCAAAATGAGGAATGTCGAGCACCGTAAGGCGATTGGCATCCTTACTGGAATCGGACATTGAATCAGGCGGAAGCTCGAATGTCTTAACGACGTCGTTTGCGAGTACTAGTGAGCTCATCGCTTTCTGATTCTCATTGCTTGTTGAAGTCCACGATCGGAGTCGCGCTTTTTCATCGCGGCACGTTTGTCGTGCAGTTTCTTACCTTTGACCAATCCCATCACGCACTTAGCGATGCCTCGCTCGTTAAAAAAGACTCGCAGTGGTACCAGCGTCAGCCCTCGTTCTTGGGCCTTTCCCGCAAACGCATCAAACTCACGTGAGTGCACGAGCAGCTTTCTGGGTCGGCGCGGATCGTGGTTCCACATTCCCGCGTTTCGGTAGTGGGAAATATCGCAGCCAATCAACCACAATTCGTTGTTGTTGACACGAATGTACGCTTCGTCGAGAGAAAGTTTGCCTTCACGCATCGCTTTGACCTCGCTACCCATCAGCATCAACCCGCACTCAACCTGGTCAAGGATTTCGTAACGGTGACGAGCTTTGCGATTCTCAGCGACGATGGTGAATTCAGGACCGGACTTTTTATTTCCGCCTGCTTTTCCCCCGCCTGATTTGCTTACGGAGCCCTTTGATTTTTTGTTCTTCGCCATGACTGGGATTGTAGACGTATCGCATCGAAAGTCGATTGACCTACCACAGCGGCGATTTTTGCAGATAATCCCAGCGGACCACCCGGAAGCCAGCCCGTTGGCAATGGTCGGAATCAGTTCGGGCATTACAATGGACGCTCCGATCCAATTTCCCGATATAAACCAGCTGATTTTATGGCTTTTCGTCTCCCCGTTGTTTCTGAACCAGAGATTCCTGAAGGCACCGAGGTCAGTGGTTCCGGCCGCTTGCCCAAATGGCTGAAGCGGCCCATCCCGCGAAGCAACGCCAACCATTTGACGGATGTTTTGCTGGACGAGCTCAAGCTTGAAACCGTTTGCGAGAACGCGAAGTGCCCCAACCGAATGGAGTGCTACAGCCAGCAAACGGCTACTTTCATGATTCTGGGAAACGTTTGCACTCGTCCTTGCGGTTTTTGTGCGGTTCATCGGGGGCGACCGCCTCAATTGCCCGAAGCGGATGAGCCGGACCGAGTGGCCGAGGCGGCGGCTCGCTTGGGGCTGAAGCATGTCGTTATCACAAGTGTGACTCGCGACGATTTGCCCGATGGCGGTGCCAAGCATTTCCACGACTGCGTGGTTGCTGTTCGTGAACGAACCGGGGCGACCACCGAGGTGCTCACGCCTGATTTTGTCCATTGCAAAGATGCATTGGAAATTGTCATCGACGCATTCCCCACCGTGTTCAACCACAACATGGAAACCGTTCCGCGTTTGTATCGTCGAGTCCGCGGTCCCAAAAGCGATTACCGTTGGACGCTTTCGATGATGAAGGAAGTCAAACGTTACAACCCAGCAGTAAAAACCAAAAGCGGTTTGATGCTGGGCTTGGGCGAAGAGCGGGGTGAGTTGTTAGACGCACTTGCCGACCTTCGCGAATACGACGTCGACTTTCTTACTCTGGGTCAGTATTTGCAGCCGGGTGAAAAATACTTGCCCGTCGTTCGCTATGTCCCACCTGAGGAATTTGACGAGCTCGGTGAAATTGCGAAATCAATGGGCTTCACCAAAGTTGCCAGTGGTCCGTTCGTGCGAAGCAGTTATCACGCTCGAGACATGGCAGAGACGCAGACTTAGGCCAGCGTCTCCCGCACGCTTGATACGACATCTGACCAATCACCTAGCTCGCTTTGCCGATGCATAGTGATCGAAGGGTACCACGGTGTAGATGTTCCGGAGGTCAACCATCGCCAATCGGGAACTCGGCCCAGCAGTAGATGGGATCGCGTGTTGGTCGCGCCCGCTAAGTGGGCAATCGCAGTATCCGATGTCACGACGTAATCAAGATTGCTAAGGATCGCCGTTGTGTCGGTGAAAGCGCCGTCGTCTCGATCGACGTCGCTAGGAAGTTCGGCTATCTGCGACGCGAAATCGCATGATTCGATTTGTTCGCTGCCGAAACCAAACTGCAAGCTGACTAACTGGATCGGAAGCGCGGCAAGATCGCGGAAAGCGTCGAGCGGGAGGCTGCGATAGATATCCGCGTGATGTTCTGGATTTCCTTGCCAGTTCAACCCAACGCGAAGTGGTTTGTCTTGCGTTCGAGGTAGATGTTCATCGAACCATCGTTTCCAGTATTGCACCAATGGATCTGAAACTCGCAAGTAGCCTTCACCCTCGTCAAAGAGTCCATTCCCGTAGGGAACTGCTTTCGTCGTTTCAAACAAATTGTCGACCACTTCAATCATCGACGCTTGATAGTCCGTCGGCGGCGCCGCGATGGAATCAATGACCAGTCCATCAACGCCGAGTGATTCGACCGTTGAGGAAAACAGACTGATCAGCTTTTCCGAGCACTGTAACGTCACTCGCGCCCCGAGCCGGTTTAAGTCATGAGCGACTCGAACAAAATGAATGGCATCGCCCAGACCCTGCTCGGGATACAGCAGAAGCGACTTCCCATCGAGAGCTTCGCCTCGCCATGGCTTGGCATTCGTTTGCGGACGTGTCAGGCCCGGCATCTTCCAACGCCAACGATACTCCTTCCATCCTCTTTCGTAGTTTCCTCTTAGAAGTTCAATCACTCCGATATTGCGGTGCAGTTCTGCATGGTCGGGTGACACTTCCAGGCCTCGTTGATACCAATGCATCCCGCGTTCAATCTCGCCGCTCCAAATCCAAAGCGTACCGCGATTCTTGAGTGCCGAAAGATAATGGGGGTCTTGTTGAAGTGACGTTTCGAAGCAGTCATCCGCTTCTTCTGTTCGTCCGAGCATTCGCAACGAGTTTCCCATGTTGTTCCAGGCAATTGGAAACTGGTGGCGAATGTCGATGGCCTTGCGATAAGCAGCAACCGATTCGTCGAAAAGTCGTTGATCGAATAATGCGATGCCAAGGTATACCCAAGCGTCTGCGTTTCTCTTTTCGATTGACACGACATTGCGGTAGATCTGTTCCGCTTCATTGATCTGCCCTGCTTGATGCAGCTTCCATGCGTGGCTTAATGATTGGGCTGAGTTAGACATTCGTCGATGAGGCAAGCACGAGTGAAATTGACGTTTGCTGAGCGGACATTCGTAAACGAAAAAAGCGACGTGACCCAAGAAGAGTCACGTCGCTAATGTGCAGAATTTGCGATTGAAGTCTACTAGTCTAAGAAGCCAACTAGATCTTGGCTTCGACTTGGTTGCTGCAATTTACGGACAGCCTTGGCTTCAATTTGTCGGATGCGTTCTCGTGTCACCTTGAAAATGTGTCCGACTTCTTCAAGCGTGTAGCTGTAGCCATCGCCAAGGCCGTAACGAAGCTTGATGATTTCACGTTCGCGGTACGAGAGCGACTTCAACACGCCGGTGATCCGATTGCGAAGCATCTCTTGAGTAGCACCGATTTGAGGGCTTTCGGCCGTGCTATCGGGGAGCAAGTCACCGAACTGACTGTCTTCGCTGTTGCCAACGGGACGGTCGAGCGAGATCGGGAAACGGCTCATGGTGAGCACTCGGCGAGCTTCTTCGACGGTAACGTCGGCGCGGCGAGCGGTTTCTTCGATCGTCGGTTCGCGACCTAGTTCTTGAAGCAATTGACGAGCGACGTTGCGAACACGGCTCATCGTTTCAACCATGTGCACTGGAATCCGAATCGTACGGCTTTGGTCAGCGACAGCACGGGTGATCGCTTGGCGAATCCACCAAGTCGCGTACGTACAGAACTTAAAGCCACGACGGTATTCAAACTTATCAACCGCACGCATCAAGCCAGCGTTGCCTTCTTGGATCAAATCCAGGAATGACAAACCACGGTTGCGATACTTCTTGGCGATCGAAACGACCAAGCGAAGGTTACCTTCGCTAAGTTCGCGTTTTGCTTGTTGGTATTCGCCATAAACCTTGTTGAGCATGTCGACGCGACGACGCAGTGACGTCGGCGTTTCCTGGCATGCGGTCAAGATTTGACGACGTTCGCGAAGCAGTACGTCACGAACTTCGCGACCATGTTTGGTTCGCCGTTGGTTTTCAATTTCAGCGTCGATTTGTGACAATCGAACCGAGAATCGTTCGAGCAGGTCGATGCGAGTTTCAATGCGTTGGGTACGCAAGCCGAGTTCTTCGATCAAACGTACGGCACGACGGCGGCGACGCGCCAGCGATCGCCATGCTTCAGCACGGCGCCGTTGGGATGCACTCTTGCTTAAGGCAACCTTCCAGTCGTGGCGGTTTCGCTTCAGCAATGTTTGCAGGGTGCGAAGGTTGTGGGGCAAGCGACCGATGATCTGTTCTTTTTCAAGACGGTCGGTGACTGAAACTTGAACCGTGCGATCGAATGGCAGTTGGCCTCGGTAGACCTTTTTAAGAGTCTTGTAGGCTTCAACGAGAACGTGATGGTTTTCGAGCAGTTTTGTACGGAAGCGGCGACGAGTCTCTTCGATTCGCTTTGCCAGTTCAATTTCTTCTTTGCGTGTCAGCAATGGGATTTCGCCCATTTGCGTTAGGTACATGCGTACAGGGTCGTCGGACCAAGATTCGGTTTCTTCGCCCGCGAGCAATTCGTCAGGGCTTTCGAGTTGAACGTCGCCGTCGGCCTGATTGTCAAGGTCAACAGAAACGCCGCCATCCTCGTTTTCGTCGACGGGAAGCTTGCGAAAGCCGCCAGTCATCGCTTCAGTGCTCTGTGCTTCGACGGATTCAAATTCGTCCAAGAGGGTGTCGAACAAGAGAGTGACTCCTAGGAATAGGAAAAATGGATGTGGGAATAAATGATGGTTGAAAAGACGCGAAAGTCAGTCGAATGCTACGCTGGAAGCATGGTTTTGGCCAAAAAAGTTAGCAAATCAAATTGCCAAGTCAGTTGGGGTTCCGCAGAGGGTGTGCGTAGGGGTCGAATCGGAGCAGTAGGGCGTCATCATCCTGCAATGAAAATTGTGTCTGAGTGAGAACCGGGGTTGGAGCACGACGTGCGATCATGATCCAGGGTGAAATTGGCAATGTTGTAAATCAGTCTGTTCGGTCGGTGAGCGACAGCAGAGAGGTGAGCAAGGACGTTTGAGTCAAACGATCTTGTGAGAGAAATAGTCGCTGGAAAGTGAAGAAGACCGACCGGCGGTTCGTCACTTCTCAACTGTACCACTCGAACCCTCTCCATCTATCAAACACCATCCAATTGGAAAAATTTTCCGCCTGGGGGAATTCGGCCAACAAACGCGGTCATCCCGTCCTGTGAACCAAAAAATGCCAGCGACGTAGTGTCATTGGCGTGATCTCAGTGCTGTCTATTTCTGTGTTCTCTTCGATTGCGACAGAACTGAAGTGCTTTTCTTGATGTACTAATCACAGCCAAATTCGCCGTCGAACTTGGAACGAGACCTACGCGTGTCGGTACCATCCGTTGGCAAGCAGAAGACATTGCGTGAACCACACGAGAACGCGAAACCGATTCCTTCGATTCCACAACCGAACGTACTTGTTCGTAGTTAATTTTGCCGCGTTGATTTGGGTTGAGACCAAAATGAAAACATCGAAAAAGGCACTCACTCGCACCTTAAGATGACAAATCTGGAAACCATACCCGAGTTAAGAACCGGCTTTTGGGTGAGTGTTGTCAACTGCTCGTCCAGATTCTAGTCTCGGCAGACCCATGGTCCAGCCATCGGCACACGAAATCCTCCCCAAACTTTCACATTCTATGTATTCACTCACCTGTCCGCATTGCCAGCATGCGATTCCTGTTGCCCCCTCAAAGGCGGGGCAAGAAATGCTATGCCCTGAGTGCCAGCGGGCGGTTCAAGTTCCCAAATTGGGGCAATTGAAGTCTTTGCCTCGCGTTGATTCGGTCGAGGATGGTGGCGGTAGGCGAGAATTGGGCGCCAGGGGGCTTTCCGATAGCAGTTCGATTGTGTTCGTGATCTGCGCGTTGATTGCGACCGCGTGCTTATTGGTCGCCGGGTTATGCGGAATTCGTTGGTATTTGATTGAATCGCAAACCACGACCGAAGAGCACGTGGCTCTGCTTGCGGAGCAATACTCGAAGGCCAACGCGGCACAGTTGATTCGTGAGTACGAGCAGATGGAAGAGCTCGATATAGATATCGGCGGACCCTATGGATACAAGGTCACGCAGCGTGAAAAAGATGATTGGGGCTTCAATGCTTTGATGGCTGCGATTGTTGGTTCGCTGGCCTTCGTTGGCGCGCTAGTTTCAGTCGCAAAATCTCGCGACAAGTCAACTGAAAATTTGACTAGTTGAATTAGGCAAAGGCGGACACTTAGTTGACTCGACGGTCGACTGGTTCTTTGCTACTTACGACGCATCACATAGACGACATCTTCGGTCGTGCTGTCGACTTCGATTGGCTCGTCTAGTTCATAAGAAAAGTCGTACGTTTCGATAACCTCCCAGCCATCGCTCGACTCGATCAGTGAATCCATTTGCTTGGGTGTGTAGCTTCGCAACACTAGTTCATCGATGATGCGAAAGCTTTCAGAGGGACGATGGACATCGAAGTAGATGCCGAACCGTTCAACGCGACTCTTGGGATCTCTTCCAACGGTCCACATGTGTGTGTTGATTGATAAGTGGCCTCGGCGCGCCGACCACGATTCCGTTTCGCTCGGCGCAACATCGGTGGGAGTCAAATGGACGCCTAGTAGGTACAGCCCGCCTTTGCGAACCGCTTGTGCCATGCAGTTCAAGTGATCGCGAGCCGCACGTTCGCTGTTGAGGTGTCGAAAGCTATTGATGGTATTGAATGCAATGTCGCTCTTGCGTTTGACTTTGAAGTCCGCCATGTCTGCGACAAATGCCGACTCGGGAAAGCCGTGCCGGCGAAATCGGGCGTTGCAAAACGCAACTGCATGCGGGTTCAAATCCAGTCCCGAGACTTCAAATCCCTTTTTGGCGAAGGCCTGGATTAGTCTTCCAGTGCCGCAGGCGGGTTCAAACAATCGCTTGATGCTGCCTCCGCGCAGGTGCGCTTCTCCGCATGCGAGGATGAACTTGATTTCCGCAGCACAGTCGGCTCCGAATACTAGGTCATAGTATTTTGGGTGATCGTAAATTGACTCGTCGAGCACGGCGAGGTTCTGCGGATTGGGCGGCGGTGTTTCGTCAAAAACACTGTTTTGCTTAATGGCCGAAACTTTTGCCGGTTTGGATGCCGGTTTCTTAGTGCGGTTCATCGCACGCTCTCCAGTCCCATCGCACGGCGGATCAGTCCAATTTGGCCCGCGTGAATGTGTTCATGCAAAGGGCAGAATAGGACCGCCCCAAGTTTGTTCGGGTAAGCCGCGTACGGCATATCGATCGGTTCCAGAAGCGTTTCCGCGGTGACCTGATCGAGCACGCTCATCGCTCGGGTGTGGATCACGCAGAGTCGTTCGTGTAGTTCGTCGGCGCTCATTTGTTTTGAAGCATCTGCGGACGGCGTCGAACCTCGCGTGTATGCCTTGCGAAAACGGCTCGGAATCAATTCGAGGTCTTCGTCGGCCCGGCCGCGCAATCGGAACATCAGCAATCCGTATTGGCTGACCGTCAGGTGACCAACTTGCCACGCGATGTTGGTGCACAAACCATCGGGGATATCGAACCAACGCTCTCTCGGCGTTTGTTCAAGTAAACCCAGGGTGTAGTCGCGTGCGAATTTGATTTGGCCCACGGCACCGCAAAGCATTTGCATCGTGGCTTGAGGGTCGGGAGCATTGTCGTCGATTGGCATGTTCATCCCGACAATGTAGGCATCAGCGGCGAAGGCCTAAAGTGGCGTAGCGCTTACAAGCCAGCTTTCTACGACGCCAGCTTCTTGCTCGCTTTACGTCGTGGAGGTTTGGCGACCAAATGAATCACCGGCAACCGCGATTTGCCACCATGAAAAGTTCGCCGATTGTCGATTGTGTGATCAAACACAAACACACCACTGGAATTCCCTCGCGGCGACACTCTGAGGATGGCGGGATGGCCGCACTCGCTGCATCGGACACGTAGCCCATGGGAATCAATCAGCTGGGCGATCGTGTCGACGAGTTTTCGATTCTCTTCCAGGGTCGGAAACGCTTGGCCGGCAAATTGATTCAGCTTCTCGGCGATGGTCAGCCGAATCGAACGTTGCAGTCGGGCTAGATCTTGCTCGAGCTCACTTAAAGTACTGGTCGCTTGTGCAGCATCGACCTGAGGCGTCTTGCCGGCAGTAGGGAGAGCGGCCTTGGGCAGATCTGGCGTCATGCGTTCTGTTTGCATCCTTTGGCGGGCTCGCAATTGGCCGCGAGCATCGGGATTCTCAAATTCACTCTCGACAAGTTTATACAAGTTGTATAAGTTGTCGAGTGTCGAATTTAACGCGTGACTCAAAAACTCACCATCCAACGCATTCCTTCGTATCCTTACCCTCCTCATGGAGGCTCCCTATTTCTGAATTCATTCCTCAGGTCAACGTGGCGAAACTCGGTGCGATTCAGTACCGTCGAACGTTGATCCATTAACGCAGGAGTGTCTCGGAGCCCGCCCAGCGGTTTTCCGTCTCTCTTGATCAGGCATTTTTCATTTTCTTGAATCCTTAGGGCAAACGACGCCATGTCGGTCAATCAGCAAACCGTCGAGGAAACCAAGGCTCAAATTCGAGGGCTGGTCAATGAAATTGCCGCGCTCGCGAAAAGCGGAGCCACGGCAGACGAGTTCTATTCCGAGCTTCTTTCTAGGATCATCACGGCCTTAGCGGCCGCCGGTGGCGCCGTTTGGTTGCTTGACGATGACGGCCAATTGCGATTGCAGTACCAAATCAATGCCGAGCCGTCGATTTTGGCTGAGGACACTGACGACGGTGTTCGCCACAAGCGATTGATCCAGCGTGTGTCCAATGCCGGGCAGTCGTTGTTAGTGCCGCCCTACTCGGGCACGACCGACGGCGACGCCGAAGGAAACCCGACTCGCTATCTGTTGGTCCTGGGGGCTCTTAAGCACGAGAACCAGAACGACGGCCTGATCGAGATTTTTCAACGTCCCGATACTGCGCCGGATACTCAAAAAGGCTACCTGCGATTCCTGCAGCAGATGTGCGAATTGGCGGCCGAGTGGTTGCGAGGGCAAAAGCTACGCAAACTTGGCGATCGCCAAACGCTATGGCAACAAGCGGACTCGTTCGCTCGTGCTTCGCATGAATCGCTCGACCTCAAAGAAACCTGCTATATCGTGGCCAACGAAGGCCGACGATTGATCGGTTGCGACCGAGTGAGTGTTGCGATCAAGAAGGGTCGCAAGTGCATCGTTCAAGCGATCAGTGGACAAGACACGATCGAAAATCGTTCCAACATTGTGGCCGCACTGAATAACTTGGCCACTCGAGTCGTAGCCGCTGGCGAACCGTTGTGGCACGACGGGGCTACCGAAGACTTGCCTCCTCAGATTGAAGAGGCACTCGAAGACTATGTGGACGAATCGTACGGCCGAAACATCGCGGTGTTGCCTCTTCGCGAGCCCGAACGCAAATTGGGTAAAGACGAAGAAGCTGGTGCCGCCGGCACAATTGATCGCGACAACTCGCACCGTGGTGAAGTGATCGGTGCATTGATCGTCGAGCAAATCGAAACTGACATTCCACGCGACATCTACCGTTCGCGAGTGGACTTGGTGTACGAACACGGCACTCGGGCGATCGCGAACTCGCGTTCGCATAGCAATCTATTTCTGATGCCTCTTTGGCGAGCCCTTGGCCGCGCAACCTGGATCATTCGTGCACGAACGTTACCAAAAACGCTCGCCGTCCTTGGGTTAATCACAGCGGTCGTTCTTGGATTGATCTTCATTCAAAAGGACTTCAATCTCGAAGCGGAAGGAACGCTCGTTCCTGAGGCTCGGCGTGAAGTGTTTGCACCGATTGACGGTGAAGTAATCGAAGTGGCCGTCGAGCACAATGATGTCGTGAAGGCTGGGGATGTCTTGGTTCGACTTCGCAATCCTGATTTAGAGGTGCAGTTGACTGAAATCCAAGGCCAGATCCAAACCACACTTGCCGAACAGGCTCGCGTTCGCGGGCAGTTAGGTTTAAGTCGCGAGATGGACGCTGCTGAAAAGCTTGCTATCCAGGCCGAGCAAATGGAGTTGGAAGTCAAGAAGAAGGTTCTGCTTGAAAAGCAGAAGCTGCAAGTTGAACGCGAGAAAGATCTCGTGATTCGATCGCCGATCGACGGCATCGTGGTTTCCTGGGACGTCGAAAAGACGCTCCGCAGTCGGCCTATCATGACCGGACAAGTATTGATGGAGATCGCGGATCTCAACCAGCCTCTGACGCTTGAGCTTGAACTGCCCGAGAAACGTGAGGGACACCTTGATGAGTTCGTCGAAACGGAAAATCTAACTCAGCCGGATTCGCACTTGGAAGTCACGTACATCCTGGCCACCGATCCAGACAAACCACTTGAAGCAGTGCTTCCGGTAGCGACGATCGCCACACGTGCAGAAAGTCATGAAGAGCATGGTGCAATTATCAAGATGCGTGCCGTGCCAGAGCAGGACCCCCTGCGTCGGCTCAATCCGCGTCCGGGTGCGAAAGTGATTGCCAAAGTGCATTGCGGTCGCGCATCGAGCGGTTTTGTTTTCCTCCATGAGATTTATGAGTGGTGTTGCAAGTTCTTCTTTTAAACCTAGCTCGAGGGTGAAAGTCACCGTCCCGGTAGGGTCGACGACCGCATCCCAACGTTTTTAAACCCGAGGTGAATACCTCGGATTACCAAGTCAAATCCTTTTCTTTTTGAGTCACTTTCATGCGTAATGCCATCTTTGCCCTGTTGGCTTTGTCGCTTTTTGCCGTTGGTGCCAATGCGCAGAACGGCGAGCGTACCATCCGAGCTGTCAACTGTTCTGTGCGGTACATCAACAAGGTGGATGTTCCTGCCAAGGCGGACGGTCCGGTGATGGAGTTGAATTTCGAAGAAGGCGATGCCGTCACTGTGGGTGACGTGCTTGCAATCATCGAAGACACCGCCGCTAAGCTTGCTGTCGACTTAAAGAAAGCAGAAGAGAAGGAAGCAATTCTGACGGCTTCGAACGACATCAACTTAAAGGACGCGGTTAACAGCGAGCGAGTGGCCAAAGCCGAGTACGAAGCGTTCAAAGAACTGCACCGCGAAGGTGCCCTGCCCTACTGGGAAATGGAAAAGAAGCGTCTTGAAGCCGAGCGACAAAAGCTTCGTATCGGTTTGGCCGAAATGGAACAAAAGATTGCTTTGGTTAAACGGATCGCCAAGCAAACCGAACTCGACATGGCCGAGTTTGAATTGACAAAGCGAAAGGTTACCGCCCCAGCTACTGGTTTCATCGAAAAACGCATCGCTCAAATTGGCCAATGGGTCCAAGCCGGTAGTCCAATCGCAACGTTGATTCAAATGGACAAGCTGCGAGTGGAAGGTGACATTGATGCCCTGAGTTATCCCGGCAACGTCGCTAAGGGAACTCGCGTCGAAGTGACGGTCTATCAAGGTGACCGTGAAGTGAAGGTCGATGGAGTGATTGGTTACATCAGCATGGAAGTGGACTTAAACGACAACAACAAAATCTGGGTCGAAATCGAGAATGAAAAGTTCGGTACCGACTGGAAGTTCAAGCCCGGCATGAAAGCCGACATTGCTGTGAAGTAGCAAGACCGGGAAGGATTCCCAGCATTTAGGCGAGGCGAAGCCTCGGTTCCCGATTTGCTTTCCGACGTTTTTGATACCTGATCCCTGACACCTGTTTTCTACGTTCCCTATGCCCACGCTCGCCGAATCCCTTGTTAGCAGCTCATCGCGGCCGCTGACGGTGCGCAAACGCCCTGACTTGTCGGCTAACCGACAACGTTATCAAGGCACGGGATATTGGGTGGTGAAGGAACCGGTTGGACTGCAGTACTTCCGCTTTCACGACGAAGAGTACTTCATCCTTAACATGCTTGATGGGCATGTGTCGCTGCAGCAGATCAAAGAAGGATTCGAGCGGCGTTTCGCCCCTCAGAAGATCACCTTTGGTGATTTGCAACAGTTCATTGGGATGCTGCACCGCAGCGGTTTGGTAATTAGTAATTCACCAGGCCAAGGCAAAGCGCTTCGTGAACGCGGGCGTAAAAAGAAAAACAAAGAGACGATGGGTAAGTTTGCCAACGTCTTTGCACTGCGCTATCGCGGTTTCGACCCCGAGAAAATTCTTAATGCAATCCTGCCGTGGTTTGGTTGGATCTTCACCGTTCCCGCCCTGCTCTTCTTCATTGGCTTTTTGATATCTGCGGCGCTGTTGCTGGCTAGCCAGTACGAAACGGTATACGCCAAGTTGCCGACGTTCCAGCAATTCTTTGCTGCGGATCGTTGGGTGATCTTGGCTGGCACGATGGCGATCGTGAAAGTGCTGCACGAATTTGGCCACGGTCTAAGCTGCAAGAAGTTTGGGGGTGAATGTCACGAGATCGGCTTCATGTTGCTGGTCTTCACACCATGCTTGTATTGCAATGTGTCCGATTCGTGGATGTTGCCCAATAAGTGGAAACGTGTTTGGATCGGTGCGGCGGGGATCTACGTTGAAATGATCTTGGCGTCCTTTGCAGCCTACGCTTGGTACTTCACCGAGCAAGGCACGACGATCAATGACTTGTGTTTGAACATGATGTTCTTGAATGTCGTTAGCACGGTGCTTGTTAACGGAAATCCGTTGCTGCGTTTTGACGGCTATTACATCCTGATGGATGCGTTAGAAATTCCTAACCTTCGTCAGAAGAGCACCGAAGTGCTGAAGCGTTGGTTTCAAAAGACTTGCCTTGGCTTGGAACTGCAAGACGATCCGTTCTTGCCAACTCGAGGAAAGTTCTTCTTTGCCGTATTTACGCTCGCCAGTGTGATTTATCGCTGGGTCGTTGTTTTTTCGATCTGTTGGTTTGTGATCAAGGTACTTGAGCCCTATGGATTGCAAGCGGTTGGCCGAATTGTGGCCGTGATCGGATTCTTTGGGTTGGTTGCCCAGCCCATCATTCAAACATGGAAATTTTGCCGTACTCCTGGGAGACTATCCAAAGTGAAACGTAAACCTCTGTTCGTAACGCTGGCACTCTTCGCAGCGGTGATCGCGGGGGTCTGCTACATCCCATTGCCCCATCACATCGATTGCGCCTTTGAAGTCCATCCCAGTCAAGCGGGAGCCGTTTACGCGGGGACACCTGGTCGAATCGAGTGGACGGTCACTCCCAAGACTTTGGTCAAAGAAGGTGATCCGATCGCCATCTTAAAAAACCCTGATTTGGAAATTCGCTTGGCTGATCTGAAGGGCGAAGAAACAGTATCGCAAGTCAAGTTGCGAAACTTGAACTACCGAGTCCGTGACGATGAACGGATCAAGGCTCAGTTGGAAACTCAGGAAGAGTTGCTCGAATCCGTGCAACAGCTCAAGCAAAAAACTCAAGAAGAGATCGACCGTTTAACGGTGCGTGCAAAGCGTACGGGATACGTCATTGAGCCACCTTATCGACAACCACAAAAATCAAACGATGGCCGATTGCCGGGATGGACCGGGTCGCCTTTGGAATCCAAGAACCGCGGCGCTTTGCTAACGGCCGATGACGTGATCTGCGAACTTGGTGATCCAGGTGCTTACGAAGCGGTGCTGGTGATAGACCAGGGCGATGTCCAGCTCGTGCGAGAAGGACAGGCAGTGGATATGTTGTTCGACTCGCGGCGTATGGAAGTTTTCAATGGCGTGATCACCGAGAAGTCCAACGAGCCTTTGGAATCCACTTCGGTTTCCATGTCCAGTCAAACCGGTGGCGACTTACAAACAGAGATTGATCCAACAACGGGAATGGTCAAACCGCGGAACGTTTCCTACCAAGCGCGGGTCCCACTAAAGCTTGATGACATGCTCGTGCGACCCGGATATCGAGGGTCAGCGAAAGTACACGTTGATCCGATGTCACTGGGTAGTCGCTTATGGCGGATTCTATCGAAGACCTTTAACTTTGAACTGTAGGACGAAACGAGAGGGTTCCTTTACTCGCATAATGCCTATGGCCCATTCAAATTAACAAATCCTTGTTTGAAAGCTCGGATTTCCTATCAGAACTTGATTGTCGGAAGTTGCGGCAGCGGGAGTGTTCGGTACCATGCCGTGCATGTCTCGCAATCCTCGCGGTGACTTTGGTGCCACAAACGGGCAGCACCATCGGGCAATCTTTTACCCGCCCAGATTTAACCTTTTTGATCCGTAGTAACCCGCATCGGGCCCAGACCACTCGAAAGTGACAGTGGATGAGCATGAAGCGGAGTACTCGAACTCCCGGAGATTTCTCGATGGCAGACGCCAAGACCGATTCCGCTGCAAAGCCAGCCGCCGCCGCAGCACCTGCAGCAGCAGAACAAGCTCAAACTCAAGCCCAAGCACCTGTGCAAGTTCAGGTTAACGACGAAAACGCGTTGGCAACCTATGCTAACTTTTGTCGCGTGACCGGCTCGCCAGAGGAACTGATCGTTGACTTTGGTCTCAACCCACAACCGATCGGTGTCCCTAAGGATCCAATCCAAGTGAAGCAACGCATCATCCTTAACTTCTTCACCGCGAAGCGATTGCTTGCCGCGTTGCAAATGTCGGTCGCTCGTCACGAGTCGGTGTTCGGCGTTTTGGAAACCGACATCAACAAGCGTGTTCGCCCAGGTCTGCAACAACAAGCACCTCAAGAGAAGAAGAGCTAGTTTCGATTAGCGATTTTGAGTTCATTAAAATCCTGCTTTCCAACACTTGGGAAGCAGGATTTTTTCGTTGGTAATCAGCAACTAGCAATCAGCAATTGGCAATCAGAGATCAGCAACTAGCCGAGCGTCTTTTTCCAACGGTCGATTTGGGACCGAACTTGGTTCGGTGCGGTGCTGCCGTAGCTGACAAATGCCTTGACTGCATTTTCACTTCCCAAACACTTATAAACACTTGCGTCAATTTCGGGGTCGTGGGCCTGCAAAGTCTCGAGTGACAATTCGCTCAGTGGGACATCCTGTTTCATTGCGTCGCCCACGATCGCTCCGACCAAGTGGTGAGCCTTGCGCTGCGGCATGCCTTTGCGAATCATCCATTCCATCAAGGTCGTCGCGTCGAGGTAACCTCGTTCGAGTCGATCGGCGATTGCTTCGCGGTTAAGAACGCTGCCTTCCACGATCGGGGCGGCTAATTCAAGCATCGCGTCAATCGTGTCGAACGAATCGAACACGGGTGGCTTGTCTTCTTGCAAGTCGCGGTTGTAAGCCATCGGCAAGTTCTTGATAAGCAGCATCAGTGTTTGCAAGTTGCCCATCACACGGGCCGACTTTCCTCGAGTGAGTTCCAGCGTGTCGGGATTCACTTTTTGCGGCATGATACTACTGCCGGTGCAGAATGCCTGGGGGATCTTGATGAAGTTGTATTCCACGGTGCTCCACAAAATCCATTCTTCCGCCCAACCGCTTAGGTGCGATGCGATTACCGAAAGCACAAACGCGGTTTCAAGCATGAAGTCGCGATCGCTACTCGTGTCCAGACTATTGGCGGTGACGCTGGCAAAGTCGAGTGTTTTTGCAGTCTGTTCTCGATCAATGGGCAATGTCGTACCGGCAACAGCGGCCACGCCCAAACTGCACTGGTTCACCCGCTTGCGGCAATCGGCAATCCTTTCGCGATCGCGGGCAAACTTCTCGATGTACGCGAGCCAATAATGAGAAGCCAGGACGGGTTGGGCTCTCTGCAAGTGAGTGTACGCGGGAAGAATGATGTCGAAGTCAGTATCGCACCGGCTTAGAAAAGCTCGTTGCAGCGATTCGAGCCGCGAGTCGATTCCATCGAGGGCATCGCGAATCCACATGCGGATGTCGGTGCTGACTTGATCATTGCGACTGCGAGCGGTGTGTAGTTTTCGACCCACGTCACCAATTCGGTCAATCAACGCCTGTTCGACATGCATGTGAATGTCTTCGAGCTCAAACTGAATTGGCAGCTTGTCGGCGTCGAGTTCCGCTTCGATTTCTTTCAAAGTGTCACGAATCAGCGAAAATTCTTCCCTGCTGATTAGCCCTACGGTTGCCAGCATGTCGGCGTGTGCGATCGAGCCGCGGATGTCATGCCGGTACAAACGTCGATCAAAACTGATGCTTTCCGCGAACGCTTCGAGCCGTTTGTCGGTGCTGGCTTGAAATACACCGCTACGAGAGGGGCTCGCTTTGGCGGTGTTGCTTGGACTGCTAGACGGAGTGTTGGACGGCGTATCGCTCACAGCTTGGCTATTCCCGGTTAGGTCAAAGGGGTCAATAATGCGTAGTCACTCTAATTGACGAGCCGTCAATTCTAAGGGGGCATCCTCTCAATAGGGACATCCTCTCATCGCAAGCCGTCCAGCCGATCGACTCATGATTTCCAAATATACGACGATCACCCGAGCAAATTCCGCCTTGCTGCTGACACTGTTGTCGGTAGTCATGTTCGCCGGCGGTGTTTTTGCCGCGCCGCCCATCATTTCGGCGTCGATAGGGCAACCCGGCCAGCCTTACGGAGTGGGCTTGATCGAGATTCCGCTCGACGTTCCTATCGTCGGTCAAGTTCCGCCACCGCTGCAAGTGTCGGATCCCTCTCATCGAATTTTCTATCCGTTCAGCGAAGACGTGCGGATAGAGGTTCCCAGGCCGTCGCAGCGACCGGTTCCCCAGCCTGGTCGCGGGCGATTACTAGGCAGGTTGGGCAACCTTATTCGCGAGATCGCCAACGACGACGCAGAGCCTCAGTATCAAACGGTTTCGCGTCGAGTGACGTTCTTGTTCATTGGCGATTCGCCGCTGAACGTTCGGCTGTCCGATGCCCGCGGTGTGTTGGGTACCTTTGATGTTGTTCCAACGAATGATCCGGTGGCCCATGGACGAATCATTCAGGATTGGTGGGCTGGATACACGGACGCAGCTCATCGACAAATCAATGCTGCCGACTATCCGCCTTGGGTGGAAACTTACTTGGTTGCGATGTTGTCCGGACGCTTGGGCTTGCCGCTTCCCGATTGGTACCTGCAAACCGATGCGCAAGAAGATCAATTGCTTAGCACATTGAAATTGGTCGGTGGAGTCGAAGGCGTGGGGGAAGCCATCTTCCGTAAGCACGCGGCAGGTCTGGATCATCTGGGGGCATCCGCTGGCGATACAGCCTCGGCAAGTGTTCCGTTGCCACCACCACCGCGATGGTCGCCGCTTTATGACAATCCAGCTTTACAAAGCGTATCGGTAGAGCCTCTTGCTACGCGGGTCCCGCCAGAGTGTTTCTACATTCGCTATGGATCGTTTGCGAACTATCTGTGGTTTCGTGATCTGTCAGACGAATACGGGGGTGACCTGTCAAAGATGATGACGCTTCGTGGGATCGACAATGATGCAGCCAAACGTGTGGAGGACCAGTTGAACGTCAAGACAACTGAGTTGTCTCGAGTGCTAGGGCCTACGGTCATCGAAGACCAAGCAATTATCGGTCGTGACTTGTTCCTGGCGGACGGTGCGTCGATGGGAGTGCTATTCAAAGCGACGAACGCGTTCTTGCTTCGCACGTCACTCAACGGTGATCGCACCAAGCTTGCTCGTGATCATGACCACGTCACCCTCGACGACATCACGATCTCGGGAACGCCAGCGACGTTTCTTTCGTCGGCTGACAATCGTGTGAGGTCGTACATGGTCGAGGACGGTGGATACATCCTGATCACGAACAGTTTCCACATCGCAGAACGGTTCTTGGAAGTCGGAGATAGCCAACAATCCCTCGCTTCAACTGCCTCGTTCAAACTTGCTCGGCAATTGATGCCGCTGGAACGCAACGACACGATCTTCGCTTACTTTTCGCCGGAAATGTTGCGTGGATTGGTTTCGCCGCAGTACTTGATCGAGCTTCGCCGACGTTTGTCAGCCAAGTCGGAAATTGCAATGGTTCGATTAAGCCATTTGGCCGCCAGCCAAGAGGGCGTGATCGCGCCAGAGAACGATACGCTAGGGATTCCTGGATTAACGTCAGCCGGTTTTTTGCCCACGGGTTTTGGAACGCGGCCGGATGGCAGTGGCACCGTTGAAGTGGGTGATGACGTGATGGACACGCGGCGCGGCGCGCGCGGCACGTTCTTGCCGATTGCGGATGTTGAAATGGACCGCGTCACTGCGGAGGAAGCCGCTTGGTATGCTCGGATCGCCAGCGAGTACACTCACCGTTTCCCCACCTTTGATCCCGTCATGGTGGGATTGCAGCGAGAACCGGTTGATCCCGCCACGGGTGTCGAACGCTTGACCATTCATGCCGAGATCGCACCGCTGGATGCTGGAAAGTATGGCAAATGGTCCCGCCAATTAGGCCCACCAACGCGAGTAGCAATGCAGTTTGCGCCGGATGATATCGTCGCCTTGCAGGCTCATGTTGCTTCGGAACAACTAGGCCCACCCACGCACCTCTTTGGCGCGATCAAGGATTCGGTTCCGCCTGAGCCCGAAGACTTCGATGGCATCCTGAATATCTACCGATCGTTAAAAGAGATCCCTGGGTACTTAGGCGCCTGGCCGCAACCCGGTGCGTTGGATCGTTTGCCGCTAGGGCTTGGTCGAGGAACGCCCGTCGGACCCGGCATGAGTCGATTGATTGGCGGCTTGTATCGCTACACCGATGGTAGTTTCAGCATCCTGAGTTTCTGGCCTGATATTTTGCAAGCGAGTTTGCCGCACTTGGAAGCGGTTGATGTGAGCGACGACGCGCAGATCAGGATTCGCATTGGAAACTTACAAGGCAGCCAGTTGCAAGGTTGGGTCAATGAGCAGCTATACGAGCGATCAAGGCAAAGCAGTGTTGCAGGCGCTGGATTCTTAAGTTTGTTGACACGTCAGCTAGGCGTGGAACCAGAGGACGTCGAACGGGCAACGCGTCAAATTCTCGGAGCCGACTTGCAGTGCACGCTCGGGGGCGACTATCTGTATTCCAACGTTAGCCATCGTTGGATCAGTACCGCTTGGCAGGGTGAACTTGCCGCCCTGTCGGCGCCGCTGGGATATCAAGCTCCCGCAATGAAATGGTTCCGAGGTGCCGCCGGGTCAGTGACTCAATATGAGGACCGTGTCATTGCGGACGTGACCGTCGATATTGCTCGCCAATAAAAAAACGATACGAATACCGATGGCGAGAGCGGATCTTCATCGATCGGTCGACCGATACAAAAGTGCGATTACCGGTCGGGGCGTCATGTAAGACGCTATGCGTTCGCGAGCACTCGGTCTGCGATCGCCTGGGCGATCAAGGGATCGGGACCAAGGTAATCACTCGTGACGAACCGAATGTTCGGAAAGTTTCGAGACGCATCCTCGGTTTGTTTGACGATCGCTTCAAACAATCGGCCATGAAAAAGCAGGTGCGGATGAATGATAATGTGCTTCACGTTTCCTGTCTTCGCAACTCGCTCAAGTACCGTTGGCAGGCTTGGTTCCGCCATCGCGTAGAACGCTGTTTGTACGTTCTGTACCATGATCCGGTGTCGCACAATTTCTGAAAGCACACGCATGTCGGTTTGTGCACACGGATCACGATTACCGCGGCCAACCATGACAACGGCAGTCGATTCCGAATTAATCCCGACGCGATTCATCGTTTCGTTAAGTCGTCGAACGACCAACTCAATGACGGCGGGGTGTCGAGATAGAGGACGAGATTGGTCAAAAGGAATTTGACGCTCGCCGAGCTGACACTGCTCGACAACTTCAGGGATGTCACTCTTGGCATGCCCAGCGGCAAACAACAGTAACGGAGCGACGTGAATCTGGGTCACGGCTTGGTCCAACAAAGCCTTCCACGCTTCGGGAATTGTCGGAGATTGGAATTCAAGTAGCGCTGGTTTGACCGGGATTGATCCAAGCCGCTGATCGAGCAGTCGGCTTAGTGCGAAAAATTCGTCAGTGCCAATAGCGTCCCGAGTGCCGTGGCCAACCAGCAGCACTCCAGACTTCGATTGGGTTTGATCGAACGACAAAGCGTTTATTGGCCCGTTTGGGATTTATTGGACCGCTTGGGAATCGGTAAAGCCTTCTTTGGCCAACATGGTAAGTGCTTGGCTAAGATCAAAGCCCGGTTCGTACTGCACGATCACTTGCCGGTTGTCGATGGTGCCTTCTTCCTTTTGCGGGCCCAGTTCGACTGCCGCCACGGCTGGGTTGCTTTCGAGTGTTTCCTTGACGCGAGGAAAGCAAGAGAACGAACAGTGCATTTCAGGCACAGCAAGGGTCAACGTTCCTGCTTCTTGCATGGTTTCGTTGGACGCGGAAACAGCCGAAGCCGGTGAGGTGGTTTCCGATTCAGGGCCGGAAGAATTAGCGACAACGAAAGCGATTCCGATCGCGGCGAGAGCGGCGATGGCGTAGGCGATTGAACGCATAGGAGGGACTCCTTGAAGAGCTAGGTGGGAGGGATTGAACGTAGTTAAAGCAACAGAACTACATAAACGAGGAAGCCTGGGCAACGAAAGTCACCCGTCCTAAGTCTAAGCATCCATCAAGACCCGCCAAGCGGCAAGCGGCAAAGTTGTCGCTGCCCCCAATCTGGGCTCCAGCGATTCTGGGCTCCAGCGATGCGTCAATGCGAGTTGGGGGAAGTTTCCAGGTCCGATAGCACCCAGGTTCCTCTTGACGGCTCTTGCTTGGAATTGCGAGTACTCCGGTTGAACATGCCTTCATCTTGAGTCGTTTTGGCAAAAGAAATGAGAAAACGAGTGCAGCCTTTGTTATCCCGCCAGTTTCACGTCCTTGCTTTGCTGCTTTTCGCAGCTCTGTTGCCCTCATCCGCAGCGGCTCAAAACGGAGTCGCGTTCGTTCCTATGGCTGTTCATTCAGCCGACCCCTATTCGAGCGTCAGTCAAGCGGCCGGTACCTTTCCCAGTCTTGGCGGCGGGCTGGGGAGCGTCAATTTTGGTCAGGGAATTATCCCCAGTCCCATGGTGTTGTCGGAACGCTTATGGGTGCGAGCAGAATACTTGTATTGGAAAACCGAAGGCATGGACGTGCCACCTCTCGTGACGACCAGTCCCGCTACGACGAGCCAATTCGACGCTGGCGTGTTGGGTGAACCCGGCACTAAAACATTGTTTGGCGGCGGCGAGATTAACGGCGGTGGCGTTAGCGGAGTTCGACTGAAGAGTGGATTTTGGTTGACCCAGCAGGGAACGTTTGCAATCGAAGGTGAGTACTTTCAGTTGCTCGGTGACCAGGACGACGGATTTAGCGGCGGTGGAGGAACCTCGATCATTGCGCGTCCCTTCTACGACAGTTCGCGAGATGTTGACACGGCTCAACTGATCAACTTCCCGAACGTGGTTGATGGGACGCTTCGAATTGCAACGGACAGCGATCTAAAGTCCATGCTTATCAACGGACGGGTGGCGTTGTGCCCGGTGGGTGTTTGCAATGCCAATGGGTTATCCGATCGAGTTGATTGGATTGTCGGTTACCGCTACTTGGATCTCGACGATTCGATTACGTTTTCGGAACCATCGCTCGATTCCCAATTACAGCAAGCTCCGGGGACGATATCACTGAACGACCGATTCACTTCGAGCAATGAATTTCATGGATTGCAGTTGGGGGTCGTTCATCAAACACAATTCAAGCGTGGTTGGCTCGAGTCGATGCTTCGTGTGGCGGCTGGTAACACGAAGCAAGAAGTCAATATTTCCGGTAACACTTCGATCACCGAAAACGGAACGACTGACAATTATTCCAATGGATTGTTTGCCCAGCGAAGCAACATTGGCAAACATGAACGAGACCAATTCACCATGATCCCCGAAGTCGGTCTGACGCTCGGCATCCGTTTAACGGACTGGCTTGATGCCACTGTGGGCTACTCTGTGATGTACTTCCCAAGCGTCGTGAGAGCGGGAACGCAGATCGACACGGACGTCAACTCAAACCTGATCGCTCCCGAAGCGGCGGCACCGGTGGGCACGCTGCGGCCTGGTTTCGAGTTCGTGGAAAGCGATTATTGGGCCCATGGCCTAAACCTGGGCGCCGAATTGAGGTTTTAGGCTCCCGAAGAACGGGGCAGCGGCAAACTCGCTGCAAATTGCCTAGGGTGCTTGTTTTGCCCCCGCGAATGTGACAAACCAATGGTTCACACCTTGATGGATGAACCCTTGGATTTCTGCGATGTCACGATACCGCCCCTTCAGTCAATTTCGTAAGTCGTCGGGCAAAAAGCGGGCCCGACGCCGAATGTTCAGTGAGCAGCTTGAAGATCGACGGTTACTTGTCGCGGCAACCGACTTAGCGTCGATCGTCGGTTTGGTTTCGATATCGGGAAACTCCGGATCGGTACCGGTGGCCAGTGCAGCCTTGGACCTTTATCGGGACGACGGCGACGGTATCTTCGAGCCTGGTGCCGACGATGCCGAAGTCAGCATGACGATGACCGATTCGTCGGGTAATTATCGGTTCGACAATTTAACCGTGGGAAATTACTTCGTATTGCAGTCCGCGCAGACGGTTGCCGGTGGTCAGTCGATTCAAAGGCAAGTTTCACCACGGTTAAGCGTGAGCTCCGACGACGTGCTTGGTCAAGTTCGCCGCACGATCGATAGCTTTGATGTGACGACTCAGAGCGTTAGCGACGACACGGACACTAACCCCGTTGTTGCAATTGCGGTGGCGCCGACCACGGAAGTGATCGGCGGTGAACGCGAATTGATCGTCAACAAGACTTCGGCAGATGGAATCTTGGAAGCCGACGTCAACAATGCGGCGTTACCGGGTCGGTACGCCTTCAGCGCTCAATTCCAAGGTGCGGGTTCGCAAACGATTGTCTGGGACGGCGCCGACAATGATGCGACTCTGGTGGACGATACCGGACTTGGGCCGGTTGATCTAACACTGGATGCCCGAGGAATCCAATTGCAGATTCGGGCTGACAACGGTGGGGTGGCGAGGCTGCGAGTGTATTCCGATGACGGGGTCTCTGGCACAGCGACTCGTTACAGCGAAGTGACGATGCCCATTCCGGCTACTCCCGACAACTCATTGTCGCCCGAGTTCATTTCCTTCACCGATGGGTTTACCAGCTCTTCTGGTGGAGGCGCCGACTTCACGAGCGTCGGTGCGATTGAGCTAGTGATCACCCAGCCGGCCGATGTTGATGGTTTGTCGCGTCTGATCGGTGTGGTTGGCAACACAGAGCAGGTTTTCAACTTTGCCAACACGCAGTCCGCTGACTTATCGCTGACCAAAACCGTCGATGATTCGTCTCCGGATGTGAACCAGAACGTCACCTTCACCATCCGAGTAGATAATTCGGGTCCTGACAACGCGACGGGTGTTCAAGTCACGGACTTGCTTCCGGCGGGCATTGAGTTTGTTTCCATCAGCCCCAGCACGGCGAACTACATGCCGGCTACCGGAATCTGGGACGTCGGCACGATTAGCAGCGGTGGTTTTCAGACATTAAGTATTACCGGTCGAGTGACCTCGACGGGGACTCGCGAGAATTTTGCTCGGGTCACGGCATCGGATCAGCCTGATCCAGATAGCAACTTGGCCACCAACGTGATTACGGATGACGATGAGGCGTCAGTGATGATCGAGACACTGGCAATTGATTTGGAACTCAGCAAAACGCCATCCACATTCACGCCTAACGTGGGTGAATCAATTGCCTTCACGTTGACCCTTTTTAATCGTGGCCCCAGTGTCGCAACGAATGTTCAGGTCCAGGATGTATTGCCCTCTGGGTTGACGCTTAACGATGCCGACCCAGGTGCAGGCACCAGCTTTAACACGACGAGCGGAATATGGACCGTGCCGAGCTTAGCAGCGGGCAGCTCGATTCAGCTTGTCTTGAACACGACCGTGGGTAACCAGGTTTCCATCGTTAACACCGCAGAGGTGATCGCAGCGGACCAAGTCGACAGCGATAGCCAACCCAACACGGGCAACGATGGTCAGGATGATTTTGCATCCGTGACGTTGACACCACCGCGTGCGGATTTAGAAGTTTCGAAGGTGTTGGTCAATTCAAGCGACGCGACTCCCAACGTGGGCGACGAAATAAGCTTTCTGGTAACGATTTTCAACCGCGGTCCGTCGCAGGCAACCAATGTCGTTGTGTCAGATGTCTTGCCAACAGGTCTTAGTTCAAGTGGGGCAACCACTGATGCAGGCGTCTACACGGCCGCTACGGGACGTTGGGAAGTAGGCACGCTGGAGCCCGATACGTCACGCACCTTAACGATCCGCGCAATCGTTGAAACGCCAGCCAGCACGACCAACACCACGCTTTCCAACACGGCGCGAGTCTTGTCCGTCGATCAGTTTGATCCCGATAGCACCGCTGGTAATAACGTCGAAAGCGAAGATGACCAGCAGACAATTACGGTAACACCGCAGGTAATTGACCTGCTACTCGAGAAGTCTGTTTCGCCTGCCCTGGCGGACGTGGGGGACGAAGTGACCTACACGTTGATACTCACCAACGAGTTCGGTGACACGGCTACGAACATACAAGTCCAAGACGATCTTCCATCAGGTGTCACATTCTTGGAAAGCACACCGGCCAGCGCCAACTACAACCCAACCACGGGTGTCTGGACGGTGTCATCGCTCGACGCGGGGCAATCGATGACACTGAACTTGCGAGGTCGTATCGATTCAGCCATCGACACTTCCAACACAGCCGAAGTGATTGCGGTGGACCAGTTCGACCGCGACTCTACGCCCGCCAATAACGTCGATGGCGAAGACGATCGAGCAACAGCGACGTTTGCGATCGCTAGTGCCGACTTGTCGTTGACCAAGACTGTTAACACCGAAAGTCCTAATGTCGGCGAAAACGTCACGTTCACGATCCGCGTGGTCAACGATGGTCCCAATCCGGCAACCGGAGTATCCGTGCGAGATATCTTGCCGGCTGGCACCACTTTCGTGTCGACCAGCGACGCGACGAACTACGACTCAAGTAGCGGAATCTGGGACGTGGGTTCGGTCGCGGTGGGGAACGCCAATGCCGAAATGTTGACGATCGTTGCTACCGCGACGACTGATAACGTGGTAATCAATTCAGCCGAGATCATTGCCGCCGACCAAGCGGACCCCGATTCGAAACCCGGTGATGGGACGGGCGATGATTTTGCACAGGCTCAATTGCAGGGGCAGCAGGTCGACTTGAGGTTGTTCAAAACCATCAGCAATTCCCAGCCCAACGTTGGATCAGAGGTTACTTTTCAAATTCGCGTACTCAATGAAAGCGATTCGCTCGCAACAGGAGTGCAAGTAACCGACATATTGCCCAGCGGACTTGAGCTAGTTAGCAGTGCTCCCTCGCAAGGCAGTTTCAACACTACGACGGGTGTATGGACGGTTGGGACTCTCGCGGGTGGAACCGATGAAACGCTCGATCTGACCGTACGGGTGACGCAAGTGCTCGGCGAGACGGTTAACGTTGCTGAAATCAGCGCCGCCGATCAACCTGATATTGATTCGGTGCCTGGATCGGGCGATGACGGTCAAGACGACTTTGCCAGCGTCACCTTTTCGACGCCGGTGGCCGACTTGGAACTCACCAAAACCGTCAGCCAAAGCGATCCTAACGTGGGTGACGTAGTGACGTTCACCATTGATTTGGAAAACGTAGGCCCCGACGACGCGACCGGTGTTACGGTGCTTGATTTGTTGCCTACGGGTGTGCAGTTTGTCTCAACCAGTTTGAGTGCGGGCACGTACAACGATACCACTGGAATTTGGGATTTGGGAACGCTAGCGGCAAACGCCACCGCTCGACTATCCATTCGCGCAACTGTGGTGACCCAAGGCACAAAGACCAACGTTGCCCGCGTTCAGACATCGGATCAGGCAGACCCGGATTCGCAGCCCGGCGACGATGTGCTTTCGCAAGACGATCAGGGTCAGGTTTCGATCACTCCGCCGGTGATTGATCTTTCGATCGACAAAACTGCGTTGCCCATTCGACCTTCGGTGGGCGGTGAAGTGACATTCACGATTCAGGTCAGCAATTCACAGCCATCTAACGCGACCGGAGTGGTGGTCACGGATCTCTTGCCAGCGAATTTGACATTCGTGTCCAGTAATCCAACCACAGGAAGTTACGACGCGCCGAGCGGTCGATGGACGGTGGGTACCGTTGCCGGCAACGATTCCGAAACGTTGACCATTACCGCTCGAGTGAATCAATTTGGTGCTATTACCAATACCGCCGAAGTGACTTCGGCAAACCAATTTGATATCGACAGTGTTCCCGGCGACAACATCGAGTCGGACGACGATCAAGACACGATCACCTTGACGCCTGCCAGCGCAGACTTGTCGATTGCTAAGTCGGTGAACGACGCCGAACCGGATGTGGGCGATGAAGTGACATTCGTTGTCACGCTTTCCAACGACGGTCCCGATGACGCTAGCGACATTGTAGTTCGCGATAACTTACCCGCCGGTTTAACGATCATTTCCTCGGCACCGCAAAGCGGAACAAGCTTTGACATCACCAACGGTCGATGGAATGTTCCGTTGTTACGCAGCGGGCAATCGGTTGCGTTGACGATCGTGATGCGAGTCGACTCGGTTGGCGATAAAACCAATCGCGTTGAAGTCATTCAGTCGAGCGAGTTCGATCCGGACAGCGAACCGAATGATGGCCAGGGAGATGACTACGCCGAGGCAACCTTGTCGCCTCAATTGGTCGACTTGGCGCTTCAGAAAATCATTGACGATGACCGGCCGAACGTAGGCGACAGCGTGGAATACTTGTTGACGCTTACCAATAGTGGCCCTTCTGCAGCGACCGGCGTTGTCGTAACCGATCAGTTGCCCAACGGGGTGTTGTTTGACAATGCGATTGTCAGTCAAGGTGCGTACGACGCAGCGACCGGTTTGTGGACGGTGGGGCAAGTTGAAGATGGTGGTACCGCCACACTGCGTTTGGTTGCCACCGTGGGTAATGTTCGCAGTGCGATCAATCGCGCCGAAGTGACGGCGGTGGATCAGGTAGATTTAGATAGCACTCCTGGAAATGGCGTTGCCGCCGAAGACGATGACGCGCAAGTCGCGCTTGAAACCCAGGTTGCTGACCTACGGTTAACCAAGACCGTCAACAACGCATCCCCCGGCCAACAAGAAAATGTCACGTTTCGATTGACGTTAACTAATGATGGGCCGGATGCCGCGACCGAGGTGGTCGTGCGAGATGTGTTGCCGGTTGGATTGACGTTCGTTTCGGCTGATCCATCGACGGGGTCCTACGATCCGGTGACTGGTTTTTGGTCGCTCGCCAACGTCCCTAATAATGCGTCCGTCACGCTCGATATTGTCGCCGGTGTGAGCCTGGCAACTTCGTTGACAAACGTTGCCGAAGTGTTTGCTTCACGGCAGTTTGATCCGGACAGCACGCCCGGCGATTCGGTAACAACGCAAGATGATTACGCTGCCGTGGTGGTGACACCTTTGATCGTTGATATCACTGTTTCGGCAACGGCGGACAATCTTACGCCCGTGGAAGATGATGTGATCACGATTGTGTTTACTGCAGAGAACGAAGGCACAACGGGAGCCAGTGGGTTGGTTGCCAGCGTGTTGATTCCCACAGGGTTAACGATCCTCTCTGCCGTGCCATCGCGAGGAGTCTATGATCCGATCACGGGGCGATGGGAGATCGGGACTCTTGCAAATGCCACTTCCTCGACACTGACCGTGACCGCACGTGTAGATCAGCGAGGTTTTCGCGAGCTACCGATCGAGATCATTCAGCTTGATCAGTTCGATGTGGATAGTGTTCCCGGCAACGGTGCGGAAGAAGAAGACGATCAAGAGACGCTCGTGTTGACTGCGCCTAAAGTATTGAGCAAGCGTCTGTTCTTGTCTCGTTAGGTTGTCTGTGACCAACCCTCGTGCTGACGAAACTGTCAGGCAACGAATTGCGAAAAGAACTAGGCTGTAGCCAAGTACGATGTTTCACTCTTCAGTCGCATTCGTCCGCCCTTCGGACCGGCGAGGGCATTGAGGTGGCCGCGACGAATCATTTGCACACCGCAAAATTCGCTGCGGGTCTCCACTGAATCGAATTGGTTCTCAGCGTGAGTTCCCCAGCAACGAAGGCGTCTCAAAAGCGGTGCTGATGGTTCGGTGGAACGGCTTTCAACTCGCGCGGCAACTACGGCTGGGTCTCGAGCGATGCGAATGAGTTGCCGGAGGTCTTCACCGCGTACGGGGCGAGTGTCTTCAAGGACTAACACCAACGTACCGGTGGCTCGTTCGAGTCCGGTTTGCCCCGCCGATTCGAGGCCTCTTGGTCGGTCATGCCGGATGATGCGAATTTGTGAAAAGCTTTCTTGCATCGCCACAAGGTGCTTCGGGGTTGAGTCGCGACTGCCGTCGTCCACGACCATGATCTCGGCCTCAGGCAGGGCAAAGTCGCCAAGGTCATCGTGTTCACCAAGTGTGCGAAGTTGACCGATCAAGCGTGTTAGGCAAGCCGTGACGACGTTTTCTTCGTTGCGTACCGGTAGCACGAGTGAAATCGAATCGTGCGAAAAGGCTGAACTCATAGAAATTCGTGTTGGTGGGTCGAACCAAGACGGGACGCTTCACGTCAAGCATCGGCGGCATCCCGTGGTGGCATGACTCGTCGTCGGTTTGGCGCGAAGTGGGGCGTCGTTCCATGTATGAGGGTTGTCCCTATAATGTGGGCAACTCATGCCTTGCCACGTCTCTTCCTTACTAAGTTTGATCCGATGATCCCCGATTTTTCTAAAGGACTCGATCATGCGTCTGGCAAGCTGTTGCCCGCGATCGCCCAGGATGCTGTGTCCGGTCGAGTCCTCATGTTCGCGTGGATGAACCAAGAGGCTTATGCCGAGACGTTGGCGACTGGGCGAGCGGTTTATTACAGTCGCAGTCGCGGGAAGCTATGGAGGAAAGGCGAGCAGAGCGGGCATCAGCAGAAGGTTTTGGAAATGCGAGTCGACTGTGACGCCGATGCGATTTTGTTGTTGATTGAGCAAACCGGTGCGGCGTGTCACGAAGGATTCGAGAGCTGCTTCTTTCGAAAAGTGTTGGCGGATGGGGAAGCCGCGGTTGTCGATGAGCGATTGGTGGATCCTCAGTCTGTGTACGGCCAATAGGAAGCGAGTGAGGGAGTTGCCCGCTCGATCGCGGTCATCTAGCTTTGCGAGTGTAGTTATTTGGTTCCCCGCCCTTCCTCTTGCTGAGTTGACCCCATGAGTGCTGAATCGCGTCTCGCTGAACTGAACATTGAACTTCCACCTGCGCCGAAACCAGTCGGGCTCTACCGTCCGATCGTGGTGTCCGGCGGGATGGCTTATCTTTCGGGGCATGGGCCACTGAAGACTGACAAGACGCTGATCAAGGGGCGTTTGGGCTTGGATATGGATGTTGAAGCGGGCTTCGAAGCGGCGCGGGTCACCGGGTTGGGGATGCTATCGACGCTTAAGGGTGAATTGGGCAGTCTCGACAAAGTGAAGCGACTGGTGAAGCTGCTGGGTTTGGTCCGATGCACCGATGGGTTCGTCGATCAGCCAGCAGTCATCAATGGATGTAGCGAATTGTTCCGAGACGTATTTGGCGATGAAGCTGGAGTTGCCGCTCGCAGTGCATTGGGGACGAACGGTTTGCCTGGGGGAATCGCCGTCGAGATCGAAGCGATTTTCGAAGTGGAAGCTTAGTAGCGAAGCTCAATCGCGGTGTCTAATCGCGGTGTATGAGAGTTGACGCAAAGCGTTTAGGCGACTCTTTGCGCTCAACTTGTTGAAGCATCAAGCCGATTCAACGGCAAGCGGGGGACCGAAGCTGGCAATTTCTGATGCGACACAATGTCGCTCGAATCCCTGACGGGATTGCCTTACAACCCGCTTGGGCACCATACTGTCGCCCGCAGGCATTATCGCCTTTACTTTCAAGCCTCTTCTGGCGCTTTTCTCGGTCAGCGTGATCTTGGTTTTCACGCTATTTTTCCGGCGAAATAGCGCAATAAGCGACATCATGCAACGGTTTTTATTTCCTCGATGGGTCAATCCATTTCTCGGGCTAGTGGCGGTCGCAATCGCGACAGGCGCTGTTTTCGCCGGTGCGATGGGTGGGCTTTTGACAGATCCGGTCACGCTCAATATCGGCTATCAACCAACTCAGCCGGTGCCATTTAGCCATGCGATTCACGCTGGTCAGTTGAAAATGGACTGTCGATATTGCCACAACACCGTCTTTGATGCGGCACATGCGGCGGTTCCGCCAACGGCAACGTGTATCAATTGCCACAGCCCGGCGAACGACCAGGGTGTTTCGGCGCTGGCGGCGGTTCATGCCGAAAGCCCCAAGCTTGCCCCCGTGCACGAGAGTTGGGAAACCGGTCGCAGTGTGGCGTGGAAACGCGTTCACAATCTGCCTGAGTTTGTTTACTTCAACCATGCTGCTCACGTGAATTCCGGCGTCAGTTGCAAGAGCTGTCATGGTCGGATTGACCAAATGGAAGTGGTTTATCAGCACGAAGAGCTTTCAATGGCTTGGTGCATCGAGTGTCACCGCAATCCTGAGCCTCATCTTCGTCCCACTGAGTTTGTGACCAAGCTCGATTGGGAATTCGAAAGCGAAGAAGCCCAGGCGGCGTTTGCCAAGCAGTGGCGAGAAGAGCACAGCATTCATCCGCAAGTTCACTGTGCTGTTTGTCATCGCTAGTTTGGCTTTCCGGTTGCGGCCGGTTTCGCGTTTGTTACCACCTTTTCATCTCTCACGTTTACCTCTGATATGACCCTTCACGACTCGGCACCGACGACCTATTCCTTGTCGGCCCCTACTAAGTCGAAAGATAAGCTGACTTGCAAGTCGCCTGGTGCGTCGGATCCCGATGTGCCGAAGTCGAAGCCGGAGTACTGGCGAAGTTTGAGTCAGTTGCGAGGCAAGGAGCAATTTGCAAGCGACTATCTCAATCGTGAGTTTCCAGTCGCGGCGTCGGAGTTCCCTGAGGGCGTTTCGCGACGTCGTTGGATGAAGTTGATGGGGGCTTCGCTGGCAATGGTCGGTGCAGCGGGTTGCCGATATCCCGAAGAGGAGATTTTGCCGTTCGTGATTCGTCCCGAAGGCCGGATTCCGGGGGAAAGTTATCTTCGGGCAACGAATTTTGAGCTTGCTGGTCGGGTCTATAACCTGCTGGTGTCTAATTTTGACGGTCGGCCGCTTAAGATTGAACCGAACAACGAGCACCCCAGTGGCGGTGGGACGGATGTTTTCTCGCAGGCTTCTATTTTGGGGCTGTATGATCCTGATCGCGCTCGTGGCGATGGACCCTCGCTGCTTCGTAAGGGGCCCGAGCGTCGTGGCCAAGTGGGCTGGGATGAGTTTGACGCTTTTGGTCGTGGGTTGGTTAAGGCATACAAGGGCGCCGGGCAAGGGGCTAAGTTGGCTGTCTTGATGTCCGGCACTCACTCGCCGTCAACGGCTCGTTTGCTTGGTGAGCTCAAGAAGCAGTTGCCAAAGGCGACGTTCGCTAGCTACGACTCAGTCGATGCTGGTGTGATGCGAGTGGCGACAACAAAGGTGTTCGGCAAGCCTGCGACTCAGGTTTTGGATCTCGAGCAGGCTGACGTGGTTGTCACGTTGCAGGCGGATATCCTGGGCAATGATCGAGGTATGATCGGAACGGCGAAGGGTTACGCGAAGCGTCGCGACCCGATCAACGGTGAAATGAATCGCCTGTATGCCGTTGAAGGGAACTTCACGATCACGGGAGCGTCGAGTGACACGCGATTGGCTCTTCAGCCAAGCCAAATGCCCGCTTTTCTAGCAGAGCTCGGTCGAGTGGTTGAATCGCTTAAGAGTGATTCGCACGATCACAGCGATGAAACGGTCGCCTTTGATGAGCTGGATGCGGGGGCTCGTTTAGAGCGTTTCTTGGATCAGCTTGCTCACGACATCGTTGAAGCTGGTGATAAGGCGGTTGTTGTCGTTGGCGAAGCTTTGGGTGCCGATATGGTCGCCGCGGGCATCGCGATGAACAAGAAGTTGGGTTCGCTCGGCAAGGCGCAGAAGTTCGTTGCTGCCGCTGATGCGGAACTTGGCGAGTTGGTGTCGCTTGCCGACTTGACGGCGAAGATTGGTGCAGGCGATATCGAGT